>NZ_JAGSOH010000140.1 GCF_018139625.1 Actinospica acidithermotolerans
GGCAGGCTCGGAAGGCCCGTACAGGCTCGGCGGGCTCGGGCGGGCGCAGCGGGCTCGTGCGGGCTCGGCGGGCCCGTGCGGGCACAGCGGGCCCGTGCAGGCTCGGGCGAGTCCGTGCAGGCTCGGGCGAGTCCGTGCAGGCTCGGGCGAGTCCGTGCAGGCTCGGCGAGCCCGTGCAGGCTCGGGCGAGTCCGTGCAGGCTCGGCGAGCCCGTGCAGGCGCAGCAGTGGAGTTTCAGACGGTTGGTGCTGCGCTCGGCGTGCGCAGCCGGGGCCGGGTGCCGAGATCCCCTCCGAACCTCCCAAGAAAGCTCGCCCGCCGCCGGGGCTTCCTCCGGCGGCGGGCGAGCTCTCTGGGCTGCTTAGGCGACCGCGGCCTTCAGGGCGTCGACGCGGTCGGTGCGCTCCCAGGTGAACTCCGGCAGCTCGCGGCCGAAGTGGCCGTAGCGCGCGGTCTCCGCGTAGATGGGGCGCTTGAGGTCCAGGTCGCGGATGATCGCCGCGGGGCGCAGGTCGAAGACCTTGCCGACGGCGGCCTGGATCCGGTCCACCGGGACGGTCTCGGTGCCGAAGGTCTCCACGAACAGGCCCACCGGCTCGGCCTTGCCGATCGCGTAGGCGACCTGCACCTCGCAGCGGCGGGCCAGCCCCGCGGCGACGACGTTCTTGGCGACCCAGCGCATCGCGTACGCGGCCGAGCGGTCCACCTTGGACGGGTCCTTGCCGGAGAAGGCGCCGCCGCCGTGGCGGGCCATTCCGCCGTAGGTGTCGACGATGATCTTGCGGCCGGTCAGGCCGGCGTCGCCCATCGGGCCGCCGATCTCGAAGCGGCCGGTGGGGTTGACCAGCAGGCGGTAGCCCTCGGTCTCGATGTCGAGCGTGGCGAGCTCGGGGTCGACGACGTACTCCTTGATGTCCGGGGCGAGCAGCGTCTCGAGGTCGATGTCCGAGGCGTGCTGGGTGGAGACGACCACGGTGTCGAGGCGGACCGGCTTGTCGCCGTCGTACTCGATGGTGACCTGGGTCTTGCCGTCCGGGCGCAGGTAGGCGACCTGGCCGTCCTTGCGGACCTGGGCCAGGCGGCGGGCCAGCCGGTGCGCGAGGGCGATCGGCAGCGGCATCAGCTCGGGCGTGTCGGAGCACGCGTAGCCGAACATCAGGCCCTGGTCGCCGGCGCCCTGCCGGTCGAGCTCGTCCAGCTCGCCCCCGAGGCGGGTCTCGTAGGCGGCGTCCACGCCCTGCGCGATGTCCGGGGACTGCGAGCCGATGGAGATCGACACGCCGCAGGAGGCGCCGTCGAAGCCCTTCTTCGAGGAGTCGTAGCCGATCTCCAGGATGCGCTCGCGCACCAGGTGCGGGATGTCCACCCAGCCGCCGGTGGTGACCTCGCCGGCCACGTGCACCTGGCCGGTGGTGATCAGCGTCTCGACGGCGACCCGGGAGGTCGGGTCCTGGGCCAGCATCGCGTCCAGGATCGTGTCGCTGATCTGGTCGGCGATCTTGTCGGGGTGGCCCTCGGTCACGGACTCCGAGGTGAACAGGCGGCGATCGGTGTACGGACGGACCACGGGGGCTACTCCTTCATGCAGCGGCTGCTGACTCGACGGGAGCCAGTCTAACCGCCGTTACCCCGGGCATGCCCAGCAGTATCGACCTGTGAGCGACGCATGCGCCACGTCCGGTCCATCCGCGTGGCCGCCTGGGACCGGCCCGGCGATCGACGACAGCGACGTCGGCATCTTCGGTCCGCCCCCGCGCTCGCCCGCAGTGCCCCGCAGCGGCGCGGGCCGGCCGGATCGGCGGGGTCAGCCGCGGGCCCGCCAAGCGGCGACCCGGTTCCAGATCTCCTCGGCCAGCGCGGACTTCGGCCCGGGCGGCACGGCCGCCTCGTCCCCGGCCGCGTCCAGGATCACCGCCTCGGTCTCCGGGCGGCCGAAGACCTTGTCCACGCCGACCTCGTTGACCACCAGCAGGTCGACGCCGTACTTCGCCAGCTTGCGGCGGCCGAGCTCGAGCGCGGAGTGCTCGGCGTCCCCGGTCTCGGCGGCGAAACCGACGACGGTCTGGCCGGGGCGCAGCCGCTCGTGCCCGATCTCGCGCAGGATGTGCGGGTTCTGCACCAGCCGCAGCTCCGGCGCGGAGCTGTCGTCGGCCTTCTTGATCTTCGCGTCGGCGTAGTCGGCGGGGCGGAAGTCGGCCACCGCCGCGCTCATCACCACGACGTCGGCTTCCGCGGCGGCGGCGCGCACCTCGTCGCGCAGCTCCAGCGCCGTGCCCGCGCGCAGCATCTTGACCCCGGCCGGGTCGGGCAGCGCGACGTTCGCGGCGATCAGGGTGACCTCGGCGCCGCGGGCCACGGCGGCCCGGGCCAGCGCGTAGCCCTGCATCCCGGAGGAGCGGTTGCCCAGGTAGCGGACCGGGTCCAGCGGCTCCCGGGTGCCGCCCGCGGTGATCAGCACGCGCAGTCCGGCGAGGTCGGGGGCGGCGCAGCCGCGGCGCAGCAGGCCCAGTGCCGCCTCGAAGATCTCCTGCGGCTCGGGCAGCCGGCCCGGACCCGAGTCGGCTCCGGTCAGCCGGCCGACCGCGGGGTCGAGCACGACGGCGCCGCGGCGGCGCAGGGCGGCCACGTTCTCCCGGGTCGCCGGGTGCTGCCACATCTCGGTGTGCATCGCGGGGGCGAACAGCACCGGGCAGCGGGCGGTGAGCAGGGTGTTGGTCAGCAGGTCGTCGGCCAGGCCGTGCGCGGCGCGGGCGAGCAGGTCCGCCGTGGCCGGCGCGACGACGACCAGGTCGGCCTGCTGGCCGAGGCGCACGTGCGGCACCTCGGAGACGGACTCCCACACCTCGGCGGAGACCGGGTGCCCGGACAGCGCCTCCCAGGTGGGCGCGCCCACGAAGCGCAGTGCGCTCGCGGTGGGCACCACGGTGACGTCGTGGCCGGACTCGGCCAGCCGCCGCAGCAGCTCGCAGGCCTTGTACGCGGCGATCCCGCCGCCCACGCCCAGGACCACCCGGGGACGCGCGGACGTCGTCGAACGCGCTTCGGCTGCCATCGTCGGCTCGCTGGTGGGAAGGTCGGTGCTGGGCCTACAGGGCCTGGTTCGGCGGGACCGGGGTGGTCGGCTCGATCGGCTCGGCCGTGAGCAGGCCGGCGTTGATCTCGCGCAGCGCGATCGACAGCGGCTTCTCGTGCACGTGCGTGTCGACCAGCGGGCCGACGTACTCGAGCAGGCCCTCGCCGAGCTGCGAGTAGTACGCGTTGATCTGACGGGCGCGCTTGGCCGCGTAGATCACCAGGCTGTACTTGGAGTCGGTCGCCTCGAGCAGCTCGTCGATCGGCGGGTTGATAATGCCCTCGGGCTCGGTCATCGACATTCGATGCACTCCAGATCGTCGATCGGGTTGATAATGCACTGCGTCCATCGAGGCTCGGTCATGCTCACGCTTCGCTACCTCTCAGCTGGTGCAAGGGCCGGGAACGCGGGCCGCCGCGCTCAACCGACACCCATCAAGGTTAACAGTTCGCGCGCCACGTCCTCGACCGTGGTGTTCACCAGGGTGACGTCGAACTCGCTCTCGGAGGCGAGCTCCTCGCGGGCGGCGGCGAGCCGGCGCTCGCGCACCTCCTCGGTCTCGGTGCCGCGGCCGACCAGCCGGCGGACCAGTTCGTCCCAGCTCGGCGGGGCGAGGAAGACCAGCAGGGCGTCGGGCATCGCCTTGCGCACCTGGCGGGCGCCCTGCACGTCGATCTCGAGCAGGGTGGGCTCGCCGGCGGCGAGCTTGTCGAGCACGGCCTGGCGCGGCGTGCCGTAGCGGTTGCCCGCGAACTCGGCCCACTCGAGCAGCTCGTCGTTCGCGATGAGCTTGTCGAACTGGGGCTGGTCGACGAAGCGGTAGTGCTTGCCGTCGATCTCGCCGGGACGCGGGTGCCGCGTGGTGGCCGAGACGGAGAGCCAGACCTCGGGGTGCTGGGCGCGCATGTGCGCGACCACCGTGCTCTTGCCGACGGCGGAGGGCCCGGAGAGCACCACCAGCCGGGGCCGTTCCGCGCCGTGGCCGGGCTCGGGGCGCGGGGAATCGATCGAGGTCGTCACACGACCTGAGCCTAGCGTATCGCCGGTTCGCCGTCGGAACGGCGGACCGGCCGACACGCCACCGCCGGGACCTGGAGTCCGTAGCCCCGTGCCCCGTGACCCGCGGGGTCTGAACGCGCGCCTGCGCCTTTCCAGGCCCCGCCGACCGTGCCTGTTCGCTACCCGGCGGATTTACCGCCGGGGGTTACTTCGCGGTGCCGAACTCGCGCTCGAGCGCGGCGATCTGGTTGGCGCCGAGGCCGCCGACGCGACGGTTCTCGGAGATCGAGAGCCGCTCCATGATCTGCTTGGCGCGGACCTTGCCGACGCCGGGCAGGGACTCGAGGAGGGCCGAGACCCGCATCTTGCCGATGACCGGGTTCTTCTGGCCTTCCTGGACGACCTCGGACAGGGAGGCGCCGGAGTGCTTGAGGCGGTTCTTCACCTCGGCACGCTCGCGGCGGGCCGCGGCGGCCTTTTCGAGGGCAGCCTGGCGCTGTTCGGGAGTGAGGGGCGGGAGAGCCACGCCAATTCACCTCAATGACGTCGAAATGGATTGTGGGGGTGAGTCGGCCCGCCGGAACGACACGGTCCCGAATGCTCGGGTGTGACGTTTCGCCCGGCCGGTCGGCTCGGTGGTCCGTTGCCGGAACCTAGTCGCTTCGAGCAGGGGTTGCAAGGTGACACCCCCGCTGGTCTGCGATTAAACCGGAGCGTACCCGAGTCCGGCGCGCTGTGTGCGACGGATCCCGCTATTCATCCCGCGAACGGCGCGAAAACGACCGGAATTAGGGTTCTATGTCCGAATTATTCGTGGCCAGATTATTCCGACAAAGCGTCCGCACCCGCCCCCGACGGGCCCCCGGAGCGCCCGGGGGCGGACCCCGCGGGGTACCGGAACCCCCGCGGCGACGAGCGGTTTCGCCTCATCGATCATGTGGCTGACTCAAGGTCCAACCGTTGACGACCCGCGTCCGGGCACGCCGGAGACGCATCAGGGAAATGCGAAAGAATCCGTTTTTCTTTTCACACTTTCACGGATTCGTCACGGATCACCGCGGAAGGCCGCCGGGCGCTCAGAATCCGGCGGACGGGTATCCGAGCGCCGTGCGGCAGTCGTGCGCGGCCTGGCGCGCCACGCGCCTGAGCACCGGCACGTCCGGCCCGTTGCGCAGGATCTCGCGGGACATCGACGGCACCACGTTCGCCAGCGCGTCGCCGAACACCGCCCGCAGGCCCTCCGGGGTGCCGCCCTGGGCGCCGAGGCCGGGCGCGAGCAGCGGTCCGTTGAGCGCGGCAAGGTCGAACGGGATCGGATCGGTCAGCGTGGCCCCGACGACGGCGCCGACCGGCCCCATCGGCTCGGCGCCGCCGTTGCGCGCGGCGGCCTGCGCGAGGATCGCCGCCCCGACGGTCTCGCCGTCCGCGGTGACCGCGCGCTGCACGGTCGCGCCCTCCGGGTTGGAGGTGAAGGCCAGCACGAACACGCCGCAGCCGTGCTGCTCGGCCCGCTCGAGGAAGGGCTCCAGTGCGCCGAAGCCCAGGTAGGGCGAGACCGTGACCGCGTCCGCGAACAGCGAGGAGTCCGGGTCCAGGTAGGCGTCGGCATACGCCTCGACCGTCGAGCCGATGTCGCCGCGCTTGACGTCCAGGACCACCAGCGCCCCGGCGGCACGCGCCTCGGCGATCGTGCGCTCCAGCACGGCGATGCCCGCCGACCCGAAGCGCTCGAAGAACGAGGACTGCGGTTTGAGCACCGCGACCCGCTCGGCCAGCGCCTCGACGACCGTCAGCGCGAAGCGCTCCAGGCCGGCGACCGAGTCGGGCAGGCTCCAGGAGCCCAGCAGCGCCGCGTGCGGGTCGATGCCCACGCACAGCGGCCCGCGCTCGTCCATCGACGTGCGCAGCCGGGCGCCGAAGGGCTCGAGGGCGTCGGTCATTTCTGCAGCTCCTTCAGCCTCAGACCGTGCTGGACGCGACGGGCCCAGAGCGGGCCCTCGTAGATGAATCCGGTGAAGCCCTGCAGCAGGGTCGCCCCGGCGTCCAGGAACTCCTGCGCGTCCGCGGCGGTGGTGATGCCGCCGACGCCGATGATCGTCATCCCGGGGCCGACGCGGCCGCGCAGCCGGGTGAGCACGTCGATCGCGCGCGGGCGCAGCACCGGCCCGGACAGGCCGCCGGCGCCGTACGCCGCGACCTCGGACTCCGGGGTGAGCAGGCCGTGCCGCGCGACGGTGGTGTTGGTGGCGATGATCCCGTCCAGGCCGATCTCGACGGCGAGGTCGGCGACGGCGTCGACGTCCTCGTTCGCCAGGTCGGGCGCGATCTTCACCAGCAGCGGCACCCGCCGGTCCGCCGCCGCGTCGGCCGCCTCGCGCACCGCCAGCAGCAGCGGCCGGAGCACCTCGACGGCCTGCAGGTTGCGCAGTCCGGGGGTGTTCGGCGACGAGACGTTGACGGTGAGGTAGTCCGCGTAGGGCGCCAGCTTCGCCGCCGAGTAGACGTAGTCGGCGACGGCCTCGTCCTCCGGCACGACCTTCGTCTTGCCGATGTTGACGCCGAGGATCACCGGTGGAAACTTTCCAGGGTTTCTCTCGAGCGCCGCGGCGCGGCGCGCGAGCCGGGCGGCCACCGCGTCGGCGCCGTCGTTGTTGAAGCCCATCCGGTTGATCAGGCAACGGTCCCTGACCAGCCGGAACATCCGCGGCGCCGGGTTGCCGGGCTGCGGGCGGCCGGTGACCGTGCCGACCTCGACGAAGGAGAAACCGAGCGCGGCCAGCGCGTCGATCCCGACCGCGTTCTTGTCGAACCCGGCGGCCAGGCCGAACGGCCCGGGGAACTCCAGGCCGAGCGCCTTGACCCGCAGCCCGGGGTCCTCGGCCGCGAAGACCGAGCGCAGCGCCGCGGACCCGCCGGGCACCCCGGCCGCGGCGCGGATCGCGCCGAAGCCGAGGTGGTGCGCGCGTTCCGGGTCCATGCCCTGAAACACGCTGCGGAACAGCAGTCGATAGAACATCAGCCCGCCTCGCAGCCCAGGTCGTCCGCTCGCTCCGGGTCCATGCCCCGACCGCGCACGAGGCGGAACGGGGCCTGGCAGACCCGGGCCATCAGACCGCCTCGTCGCGGCGCGCGCGCAGCCGGTCCGCATGCTCCTGGAGCGAGCCGACGCCGATGTCGCCGCGCAGCATGGCCTCGATGCCCTGGACCGCGGCGCCGAGCCCCTGGACCGTGGTGATGCACGGCTTGCCGGTGGAGATCGCGGCGGTGCGGATCTCGTAGCCGTCGAGCCGCGGCCCGACGCCGTACGGGGTGTTGATGATCAGGTCGACGTCGCCGTCCATGATCCGCTGCACGACCGTGGGCTCGCCGGCCGGGCCGACGCCCTCGTGCTGCTTGCGCACGACCGAGGCGCGGATGCCGTTGCGGCGCAGCACCTCGGCGGTGCCCTCGGTGGCCAGGATCTCGAAGCCGAGGTCGGCCAGCACCTTCACCGGGAAGATCATCGAGCGCTTGTCCCGGTTGGCCACCGAGACGAAGACCCGGCCCTTGGTGGGCAGCGCGCCGTACGCCCCGGCCTGCGACTTGGAGAAGGCGGTGCCGAAGTCGGCGTCGATGCCCATGACCTCGCCGGTGGACTTCATCTCCGGGCCGAGCACCACGTCCACGCCCTGGCCGTCCGGGGTGCGGAAGCGGCTCCACGGCATCACGGCCTCCTTCACCGCGATCGGCGCGTCGAACGGCAGCGTGCCGCCGTCGCCCTTGGCCGGCAGCAGTCCCTCGGCGCGCAGCTCGGCGATGGTCGCGCCGAGCGAGATCCGCGCGGCGGCCTTGGCGAGCGGGACGGCCGTGGCCTTGGAGACGAACGGGACGGTGCGCGAGGCCCGCGGGTTCGCCTCGAGGACGTAGAGGATGTCCCCGGCGAGCGCGAACTGGATGTTGATCAGGCCGCGCACGCCCACGCCGCGCGCGATCGCCTCGGTGGAGGTGCGCAGCCGCTTGAGGTCGGCGCCGCCGAGGGTGATCGGCGGCAGCGCGCAGGCCGAGTCGCCGGAGTGGATGCCGGCCTCCTCGATGTGCTCCATGACGCCGCCGAGGAACAGGTCGGTGCCGTCGTAGAGCGCGTCGACGTCGATCTCGATGGCGTCGTCGAGGAAGCGGTCGACCAGCACCGGGTGCTCGGAGATCAGGCCCGCGTGCCGCTCCAGGTAGGAGGCGAGCGAGGGCTCGTCGTAGACGATCTCCATGCCGCGGCCGCCGAGCACGTAGCTCGGCCGGACCAGCACCGGGTAGCCGATCTCGTCCGCGATGGCCTTGGCCTCGTGGAAGGAGAAGGCGGTACCGTGCTTCGGCGCGTTCAGGCCCGCCTCGTCGAGCACCCGGCCGAAGGCGCCGCGCTCCTCGGCGAGGTGGATGGCCTCCGGGCTGGTGCCGACGATCGGCACGCCGGCGTCCTTGAGCCGCTGCGCGAGGCCGAGCGGGGTCTGCCCGCCGAGCTGCACGACCACGCCGGCGACCGGCCCGGCCTGCGATTCGGCGTGGTAGACCTCGAGCACGTCCTCGAGGGTGAGCGGCTCGAAGTACAGCCGGTCGGAGGTGTCGTAGTCGGTCGAGACGGTCTCCGGGTTGCAGTTGACCATCACGGTCTCGTACCCGGCCTCGCGCAGCGCGAAGGACGCGTGCACGCAGGAGTAGTCGAACTCGACGCCCTGGCCGATGCGGTTCGGGCCGGAGCCGAGGATCAGCACCGCGGGCCGCTCGCGCGGCGCGACCTCGGTCTCCTCGTCGTAGGACGAGTAGTGGTACGGGGTCGCGGCGGCGAACTCGGCGGCGCAGGTGTCGACGGTCTTGTAGACCGGCCGGATGCCGAGCGCGTGCCGGACCGCGCGGACCACGGCCTCGTCCATGCTGCGGATGGCGCCGATCTGCGCGTCGGAGAAGCCGTAGCGCTTGGCCCGGCGCAGGATCGCGGGCGAGAGGTCCGCGGCCGCGGCGAGGTCCTGGGCGACCTCGTGGATCAGCTGCATCTGGTCGATGAACCAGGGGTCGATCTTCGTGGAGTCGAAGACCTCTTCCAGGCTCGCGCCGGCGCGCAGCGCCTGCATCGCGGTGTTGATCCGGCCGTCGGTCGGGATCGCGGCCTTGGCCAGCAGCTCGGACTTGTCCCCCGGCTCTCCGGCGAAGGAGAACTCGGAGCCCTTCTTCTCCAGCGAGCGCAGCGCCTTCTGCAGCGCCTCGGGGAAGTTGCGGCCGATCGCCATGGCCTCGCCGACCGACTTCATGGTCGTGGTCAGCGTGGCGTCGGCGTGCGGGAACTTCTCGAAGGCGAAGCGCGGCACCTTGACCACGACGTAGTCCAGCGTCGGCTCGAAGGACGCGGGAGTCTCGCGGGTGATGTCGTTCGGGATCTCGTCCAGCGTGTAGCCGACGGCCAGCCGCGCCGCGATCTTCGCGATCGGGAAGCCGGTGGCCTTGGAGGCGAGGGCCGAGGAGCGCGAGACGCGCGGGTTCATCTCGATGACGATGATCCGGCCGTCTTCCGGGTTGACCGCGAACTGGATGTTGCAGCCGCCGGTGTCCACGCCGACCGCGCGGATGATCGCGATGCCGATGTCGCGCAGCTTCTGGTACTCGCGGTCGGTCAGCGTCATCGAGGGCGCGACGGTGATCGAGTCGCCGGTGTGCACGCCCATCGGGTCGAAGTTCTCGATCGAGCAGACGACCACGACGTTGTCCTTGCGGTCGCGCATCAGCTCGAGCTCGTACTCCTTCCAGCCGAGGATGGACTCCTCCAGGAGTACCTCGGTGGTCGGCGAGAGCTGCAGGCCGGTGCCCGCGATGCGCCGCAGGTCCGCCTCGTCGTGCGCGAAACCGGAGCCGGCGCCGCCCATGGTGAACGAGGGCCGGACCACGACCGGGTAGCCGCCGAGCTCCTCGACGCCGGCCAGGCAGTCCTCCATGGAGTGGCAGATCACCGAGCGCGCGGACTCGGCGCCGATCTGGTCGACGATCCGCTTGAACTTGTCCCGGTCCTCGCCGCGCTCGATCGCGTCGATGTCGGCGCCGATGAGTTCGACGTCGTACTTGGCGAGCACGCCGGACTTGGCCAGCGCCACGGCCGTGTTCAGCGCGGTCTGGCCGCCGAGCGTGGGCAGCAGCGCGTCCGGCCGCTCCTTCGCGATGATCTTCTCGACGAACTCGGGGGTGATCGGCTCGACGTAGGTGGCGTCGGCGAACTCGGGGTCGGTCATGATCGTGGCCGGGTTGGAGTTGACCAGCACCACGCGCAGGCCCTCGGCCTTGAGCACCCGGCAGGCCTGGGTGCCGGAGTAGTCGAACTCGCAGGCCTGGCCGATCACGATCGGCCCGGAGCCGATGACCAGCACCGACTTGAGGTCTTCCCGCCTGGGCATCAGGCCCCGCCCTTCTTCTGGTCCGCCATCAGATCGACGAACCTGTCGAACAGGTACGCCGCGTCGTGCGGCCCGGCGGCCGCCTCGGGGTGGTACTGCACGGAGAAGGCCGGCACGTCGAGGCAGGCGAGGCCCTCCACCACGTCGTCGTTGAGGTTCACGTGGCTGACCTCGACGCGGCCGAACGGGGTCTCGGAGACGCGGTCGGTCGGCGCGTCCACGGCGAAGCCGTGGTTGTGCGCGGTGACCTCGACCTTGCCGGTGCTCCGGTCCTGGACCGGCTGGTTGATGCCGCGGTGGCCGTACTTGAGCTTGTAGGTGCCGAAGCCGAGCGCGCGGCCGAGGATCTGGTTGCCGAAGCAGATGCCGAACACCGGGATCCTGCGCTCCAGCAGCCCGCGCACCACGGCGACGACCTCGTCCTGCGTAGCCGGGTCGCCGGGGCCGTTGGAGAGGAACACGCCGTCGGGGGCGACCGCGAGGATCTGCTCCAGCGTCGCGCTCCCGGGCATCACGTGCGAGCGGATTCCGCGCTCGGCCATGCGGTGCGGGGTCATCGACTTGATGCCGAGGTCGAGCGAGACGACGGTGTGGCGGTGCTCGCCGATCGGCTCGACGACGTACGGGTCAGGCGTGCTCACCTCGCCGGTGAAGTCCGCGCCGACCATCTCGGGGCTGGCCTTCACGCGCTGCAGCAGCGCGGCCGGGTCGGCCTGGGCCGAGGCGCCGGAGAAGATGCCGACGCGCATCGCGCCGCGCTCGCGCAGGTGCCGGGTGAGCGCCCGGGTGTCGATCCCGCTGATCCCGACGATCCCCTGGTTGCGCAGCTCCTCGTCCAGCGAGCGCTGCGCACGCCAGTTGGACGCGCGGCGCGCCGGGTCGCGCACCACGTAGCCGGACACCCAGATCCGGCCGGACTGCGTCGTGGGACGACGCGACTCCGGGTCCTCGTCGTTCGCGCCGGTGTTCCCGATGTGCGGGAAGGTCATCACGACGACCTGCCCGCAGTACGACGGGTCGGTCAGCGTCTCCTGGTAGCCGGTCATGCCGGTGGAGAACACGGCCTCGCCGTAGGTCTCGCCGACGGCGCCGTAGGCCTCGCCGCGGAACGAGCGGCCGTCCTCCAGGACGAGCACCGCCTCCCGCTCTGCGTAGCTGCTCACGCGGCGACCTCCTTCTTGTGCTGCCCCAGCGCGTTCACGGCCTCGACGAGGCGCTCGCGGTCGGCCTTCGCCCGCGGGTGGAAGCCGGTGTCGAGGGTGTACTCGCCGAGCTTCCAGGTGATCAGGACCACGCCCTCGCCGCCGGTCACCTTGCCCGCGATGCCCGGCGCGAGCTCCGCGCCGACGACGTCCGCGGCCGGGATGAACAGGTCCGACGCCGCCTCGCGGGCGAAGAACACGCCCTCGCCGACGACCGCGACGCTCGCGTTGCTGCGCAGCCCGAGGTCGTGCGCGGCGATCCGGTCCAGCCAGTCGGCGTGCGTGGTGGTGGAGGCGTAGACGCCCTCGATGCCGTCCTCCTCGGCGATCGCGACCGGTGCCGTGGTCGCGGGCGCCGGCAGGTCGGCCTGCCGGGCGGCGCGGCGCCGGTAGCCGCGCCACATGCCCCAGCAGATGCCCGCGAAAACGGCCAGGATCAGCACCGTCAGACCGAGCCGAGCGGCCAGCTGCGTCACCGGGGCGCTGTGTTCGCCGGACGCCGCCTGGATGGTAGTCAGCACAGCTTCGCTCGTCATCGGTCGATCACCTTTCCTTCGAGTACCGTCGCCGTGCCGCGCAGGAACGTCGCGCGGACGGCGCCGGGCAGTTTCAGCCCCGCGAACGGGGTGTTGCGCGACCGCGAGTGCAGCTCGGCCGGCTCGATCGTGCGGCTCGCGGCCGGGTCGAGCAGGACGAGGTTGGCGGGCTCGCCCGGCTCCAGCGGCCGGCCGTGGCCGTCCAGCGATCCGATCGCGGCGGCGCGCACCGACATCCGGTCGGCGACCCCGGCCCAGTCCAGCAGCCCGGTCTCCACCATTGTGTGCTGCACCACCGACAGCGCCGTCTCGAGGCCGAGCATCCCCATGGCCGCGACGGCCCACTCGCAGTCCTTGGCCTCGACCGGGTGCGGCGCGTGGTCGGTGGCGACGACGTCGATCGTGCCGTCGGCCAGGCCCGCGCGCACGGCCTCGACGTCGGCCTGGGTGCGCAGCGGCGGGTTGACCTTGTAGACGGGGTCGTAGCCGCGCACGAGGTCGTCGGTGAGCAGCAGGTGGTGCGGCGTCACCTCGGCGGTGACCGGGTAGCCCTTGGACTTGGCCCAGCGCACCAGCTCGACGGAGCCGGCCGTGGACAGGTGGCAGACGTGCAGCCGGGATCCGGTGTGCGCGGCGAGCAGCACGTCGCGCGCGATGACGGCCTCCTCGGCGACCGCGGGCCAGCCGCGCAGGCCGAGGGCGCTGGAGACCTCGCCCTCGTTCATCTGCGCGCCCTCGGTCAGCCGCGGCTCCTGCGCGTGCTGCGCGACCACGCCGCCGAAGGCCTTGACGTACTCGAGCGCCCGGCGCATCAGCGCGGCGTCGGACACGCAGTGGCCGTCGTCCGAGAAGACCCGGACCCGCGCCGCGCTGTCCGCCATCGCACCGAGCTCGGCGAGCCGCTCGCCGGCGATCCCCACGGTCACCGCGCCGACCGGCTGCACGTCGCAGTAGCCGGCCTCGCGGCCGAGCCGCCAGACCTGCTCGACGACGCCCGCGGTGTCCGCGACCGGGTCGGTGTTCGCCATCGCGTGCACGGCCGTGTATCCGCCCGCGGCCGCCGCGCGGCTGCCGGTGGCCACCGTCTCGGCGTCCTCGCGGCCCGGCTCACGCAGGTGCGTGTGCAGGTCGACGAGGCCCGGCAGCGCGATCAGCCCGTCCGCGTCCACCACCTGGGCGCCGCGGACCTCCTCGGCGACGAACACGCCGTCCCGGATGAACAGGTCCCGGGCCTCCCCGCCGAGGATGCGCGCCCCTCGAATGGTCCAGTTGCCGCTACCGCCACCTCGCTGGCGCTCGGTGTACGCGTCCGCAGCCGGACTCGGCTTCTCGCTCGCGAGCTCGCTCACTTGGCGCCTCCCTCGTTCTCGGTTCCGATCGCCGGTTCGCTGCCGCCGAGCAGCAGGTAGAGCACCGCCATCCGCACCGAGACGCCGTTCGCGACCTGCTCGGTGATCGTGGACCGGGTCGAATCGGCGACCTCGGCCGAGATCTCCAGTCCGCGGTTCATCGGTCCGGGGTGCATCACGACGGCGTGCTCCGGCAGCGCGGCCATCCGCTGGGCGTGCAGCCCGTACCGCCGCGAGTACTCGCGCTCGGTCGGGAAGAACGCCTGGTCCATCCGCTCCCGCTGCACCCGCAGCATCATCACGGCGTCGAGCTTCGGCAGCACCGGGTCGAGGTCGTACGAGGAGGAGCACGGCCAGCCCTCGACCGCGAACGGCATCAGCGTCGGCGGGGCGACGAGCGTCACCTCGGCGCCGAGAGTGGACAGCAGCCGCACGTTCGAACGCGCGACGCGGCTGTGCAGGACGTCGCCGACGATGCCGATCCGGCGCCCCTCGAGGCTGCCCAGCCTGCTGCGCAGGGTGTAGGCGTCGAGCAGCGCCTGCGTCGGGTGCTCGTGCGTCCCGTCGCCCGCGTTCACGACCGCGCTGCGGATCCAGCCGGCGTGAGCGAGCCGGTAAGCGCCGCCCGAGGCCCAGTGCCTGACGACCACGGCGTCGGCGCCCATCGCCTCGAGGGTGAGCGCGGTGTCCTTCAGGGACTCGCCCTTCGAGACGCTCGAGCCCTTGGCGGAGAAGTTGATCACGTCCGCGCTCAGCCGCTTGGCGGCGGTCTCGAAGGAGATCCGGGTGCGGGTGGAGTCCTCGTAGAAGAGGTTCACCACGGTCCGTCCGCGGAGGGTCGGCAGTTTCTTGATCGGCCGGTCGGCGATGCGGGCGAGCTCGGCGGCCGTGTCCAGGATCAGCGTCGCGTCGTCGGCGGAGAGGTCCGCCGTGGACAGCAGGTGCCTCTTCATCGGGCTCCGGCTCCCTTCACCCCGAGCAGCACAGCGTCCTGGCCGTCGGTCTCGGCCAGCCGGACCTGGACGGTCTCGCGCTGCGCGGTCGGCAGGTTCTTGCCCACGTAGTCGGCCCGGATCGGCAGCTCCCGGTGACCGCGGTCGACGAGCACGGCGAGCTGCACCGCGCGGGGCCGGCCGATGTCGCCGAGCGCGTCGAGCGCGGCGCGGATCGTGCGGCCGGAGAAGAGCACGTCGTCGACGAGGACCACGAGCTTGCCGTCGATCCCGCCGCTCGGGATCTCCGTGCGCTTGATCGCACGGGCCGGCCGCAGCCGCAGATCGTCGCGGTACATCGTGACGTCGAGCGTGCCGATCGGCAGCTCGAGCCCCTCGACGGCGGCGATCTGCGCGCCGAGCCGGGTCGCCAGATGGGCGCCGCGGGTGGGGATGCCCAGAAGCACCGCGTCGTCGGCGCCCTGGGTGCGTTCGAGGATCTCGTGGGCTATCCGGGTCAGCGCCCGGGAAACGGCGGAAGCGTCGAGAACGGCGCGCATCGCCGCCTGCGCCGCGCTCGCCGGCGCGGCGGGGGATACAGTGGTTTCGGTGCCATCGGTCATGCCGAAGCAGACCCCCTTCCCTGCCTCACGGGACAGGACTTAAAGGACGTCGGACGCACTCACCCTACCAGGAGCAGCGGATCAACCGGTTCAGCGGGTCAATTCTGCGTCAAGAGAAGGACTGAAATACTCAAAAAGCCCGCACGAGGCGGGCAAACGCCCTGGCCTGTCGGAACATGGAGTGAAGAGCTCCGACCTGGGGGTGCGGGTGCGAGTCGGCATCAGACGTGACATAGGCTGCCAGATGTAGAAACGCCGGTCATCGCATGACCTGCTGCCTTGACGAAGGTAAGTTACTCTGCGTAACATCCGTCAAGGTCGCCGGGAAGGTCGACCGAGAAACACAGAGCCTTCGATGGGGAGATCCTATGTCTACCGAGTACGCCAAGGCGCTAGGCGCGCGGCTCCGCGCGATCAGGACCCAGCAGGGCCTGTCGCTGCACGGCGTCGAGCAGAAGTCCCAGGGCCGCTGGAAGGCCGTCGTCGTCGGCTCCTACGAGCGCGGCGACCGTGCCGTGACGGTGCAGCGCCTGGCGGAGCTCGCGCACTTCTACGGCGTCCCGGTCCACGAGCTGCTGCCCGGCGGCAGCCCGAACGCCGCGGCCGAACTGCCGCCGAAGCTGATGCTGAACCTCGAGGTGCTGCAGAACCTGGGCGAGGACAAGGCCGCCCCGCTGATGCGCTACGTCGCGGCCATCCAGAGCCAGCGCGGCGACTACAACGGCCGGGTGCTCTCCATCCGCCAAGACGACCTGCGCACCCTCTCGGTCATCTTCGACCTGCAGCCCTCGGTGCTCGTCGACCTGCTCATCGAGTGGGGCGTGCTGGACGCCGACGCCCGCCGCGCCGTCAACTTCGACGCCGACTTCGCCGACGACGAGCTCGACGAGGAAGAGCTCCTCGACGAAGACGAGGACTGAGCCCCGCCCCGGAACCACCGCGAAGGGTTCTCGAAGGCCTCGAAAGTCCCCTCCGGCCGCCAGGCCGCGAGGGGACTTCCGTTTTCCCGCCGCCGAATCCCGCCGCTGACAGGACCATCGTCAGTGTGGACTTTCCCACTGCCCGATGAAGGGACCATCGTTCGCGTGCAGATTTCCCACTGCGGAGCTGGACTTTCACCTACCGCCCTCGTCAGGGGACTTTCGTTTCCCGCCGTTCGTTGACGGACCCAAGGGGGCGCGGTCCCATAACAAAATGCGAGCCGATGGCGGTGACGGCGGCCCCCAAGGCCGGCAACCAGGGACTGTCGACCGGCAAGCCGACTACGACCGTGCCCTGAGAAACTCGGGTGCAGACCACACTGGGCTTCGCAGCGTATGCGCCGTGCCAGGGCCCGGAAAACACGATGAGCCCCAGACCGTCACGGCCTGGGGCTCATCGTGTACTGCACAAGTAGCGCGGCGGCGTCCTACTCTCCCACAAGGTCCCCCTTGCAGTACCATCGGCGCTGGCGGGCTTAGCTTCCGGGTTCGGGATGGGACCGGGCGTTTCCCCGCCGCCATGACCGCCGCACGATCAT
>NZ_JAGSOH010000141.1 GCF_018139625.1 Actinospica acidithermotolerans
GCGGTGGAGCCTGCTGCGGCGGGCCTGGCGTGAGTGCCGGGCCTGCCACGGGACGGGCGGGGCTGTGGATGACGAGCGGGCGTGGTGGAGGGCGGGGCGATGAGTGGTAAGGAACCCGAGCGCAAGATTCGGCGCCGTCGGCGGCTGTGCCGCTCGTGCAAGGGCAGGGGCCGCATGTGGTCCAAGTCCGGCAACGGCAACCACCACACGCGCAAGGCGTGCCGGGCGTGCGGGGGCCGGGGCGAGAAGTAGCCCGGTAGTCGGGATTCGATGAAACACAGGTGGCGCGCACTCCGGAACGGCTCGGGGGCGCGCCGCCTGTCATCACACGAGAGTGACGGTTGTCGCTGTGCAGTAGGAATCAGAGCATGCTCCCCGGCGGTCCGGTGCCGCACGGGGTTGATTCGGGAAGTGGCCCACAGCGCGTGAGGGGGCCGCGCGCCGGCCGAACCGCGGCGCCCCGAGTCCAGGTCGGGCCGGGTGGGGTGCGCCGCGGTTCGGCCTGCGCGCTGGCCAACCCGGGCACGCGGGGGTCAACGGCGCACATGGTGCGGCGGTGGTCGCGGTGATGCTGGGCAACGGTGAGCGGCCGGTGCTGCGGATCTCGCATCTTTCGCGGATGGTGGGGCCTGAGTTCCGGGCCTGGTATCGGGCGCTTGAGCGGCTGGGCGGGTGCGCTGAGCCGGTGATGCTGGTGGGCCACACGCTTACGCGCGACGCAGGTACCGGTGAGTTGCTGCACGTGTTCCGGTCGGGCGACTTGCCGTTCGGGACGTTGATGGTCGCGTGTCGCAACCGGCGCGAGTCGGTGTGCCTGCCGTGCAGTCTGCTGCACAACGGCGACACGTTCCAGATCGTCAAGTCGGGCCTGTCCGGGGGGAAGGGGGTTCCGGCGGCGGTCTCGAACCACCCTCGGGTGTTCGTGACGGTGACGGCACCAAGCTTCGGGCCGGTGCACCGGGTGACGGATAACCACAGGGCCTCGGACCGGTGCCGGGTGCGGCGCGGGAATCCGCAGTGCCCGCACGGGAATCGGCTGTGGTGCACCGCGACGCACGGTGCGGCCGATCCACGGGTCGGGGTGCCGTTGTGCCCGGAGTGCTACGACTACGCGGGCGCGGTGCTGTGGAATGCGTCGTTCGGCGTGCTGTGGAACCAGTTCGTCAAGCAGATCGGCCGTGCGGCGGCGGAGCGGGCCGGGGTCAGGCGGGGCGAGTTGCCGAAGTTGGTGCGCCTGTCGTTCGCGAAGGTGGTGGAGTTTCAGCGGCGCGGGAGTATCCACGCGCACGCGGTGTTCCGTTTCGACGGCCCGGATGGTCCGGGCGATGCTCCGCCGGTCTGGGCCTCGGTCGGACTGTTGCGGGATGCGGTCACGGCGGCGGGGCCGTCGACGCACCGGTACCTGACGGGGCCGGGCGGGGGGCGGCGGACGCTGGCGCTGGGCCGGGAGTTGGACGTGCGCGAGATCACCGGAACCGGCAGCGATGAGCGCGCGCTGTCGGAGACGGCGGTCGGCTCGTACATCGCGAAGTACGTCACGAAGGGTGAGCCTGCGGGCATGGTCTTGCCGCACCGGCTGCGGCACGTCGGGCAGATCGAGGCTGCGCCGCTGAGCGGGCATGCGCGCAGGTTGATGCGTACGGCGTGGGAGCTCGGGGAGGTCCCGGAGTACGAGGGCCTGCATCTCCAGATGTGGGCGAATCAGCTGGGGTTCCGGGGCAACATCGCCACGAAATCGCGGGTCTACTCGACGACGTACGGGGCGCTGCGCGAAGGGCGGGCGGCGTATCGGCGCGAGCTGGCCGGGGTGGTCGAGCCGAAAACCGGCGTCGTGCGCGAGAGTTCGTGGCAGTTCGTCGGCAAGGGCCTGGCACCCGACCTCGCCGAGATCGCGGAAGGGATCGCGGAGGAAACAGCGATCCGCAAGGGGCCTCGACCCGATTGGATCGATGTCGGGGGTGACACGTGAACCAGCCCCCTGACCTGGAGCTTCAACCGAATCGCGGCGCAATGCCGGCCGAATCACGACGGCGGCCGGGCGCTGAAGAGGGTGAGCCGCGCAGCGACCTTATCCCAAACCAAGATCGACTAATAGCATCGCCGCGAGACCAGCCCCGCCAGAGCGGCGGCCAGGCGCTCGAATCGCTGAGTCCCGAAGGGGCCTTACCCGGAACCCAAGATCATTCGGTTGCTTGTCGCTCGGCCAGGGTGAGTGGGCTCGGTGCCAACCGCGCGGAGTTGAGCCCCGAAGGGACCGATGCCGGGCCAAGCATGATCACGCGAGAGGAGTGGATTGCGCGTGAGGTGGAGCGGGCACCGGAGATCAGCGTGGAGGCGTGGCGGCGGACGCTGCGGCTCCTGACAAGCAGTCGAAAGCGCGCGTAGTCCTCGGCGAGTGCCCCGGCCGTCTGAATGACAGTCGGGGCACTTTCGCGCGCCTGGGGCTATGCGGCGGTGTCTATCCACACCGGTTTGAAAGCCGTGTGATCGAACTTCGCGCGGCCTCGGGACGCAGACGGCTTGACGACGATTGCGGTGAGGTACTGTCCGAGGATTGCGCGCTTACCTGCAACGTCCGTGCGGTCCCAGTGCGCCCGAACCTGCTCCACGGTTCGGATGGGAATGCCTCTGGGGCTGATGTGCCCTGATTCGCTGATGGCCTTCTTAAGCTGCTTAATCCTCGCTTCAAGCAGAGGCACGGTCGCAAAGAACGTCTCGTCGCTGGTGGTGCCAGCGGCGTACCCCTCGCGAAGCTTCTCAAGCCGCTGCGTCGTGGCGTCTAGGTCCGCCTGGTCCTGGCTCGGACCTGCTGCCTGAGGAGCAACGGCGTTGGCCGTAGGGGCCTTCGCCGCGATGTACTCGAACAACAGGTCTTCGATCAGCTCGTCCGTGCGGGCTGCGTGACGGGACAGGTTGCCGCAACCGCGCTGCGCTGGGCCGGGGCAGCGATAGACGATGTAGGGCTCATGCCGCTTGTCGCGTACCCACGTGCCAACGAGAGGCACATTGCAAATCGTCCCGTCCTCACGTTCCCGACCACACCGGAGCAGCCCAGAAAGGAGGTACTTCCGCGTGCCCTTGCCGGTGAACTGGGTCGTGTTCCGGCACTCGTCGACGACGGACACGAGCGCTTCCCACTCCTCGACAGTGAGAATGGGGTCAAGGTCGGTCATCACGTAAGAGCCGTCAGCGTTCTTCAACGCGCTTCCCGTGAGCTGCTGAACGAGCGAGCGATCGTCCTTCTTACCTCGCATACCGCCGTTGTAGACGGCGATTCCGGCCACCGTGGGGCGCAGGATGTACCGGCGCAAGGCTGCGACAGACCAGGTTCCGCCGTTAACCGGCCGAACATCCCCGTCTTCCAAGATCTTGACCGTTCCCGCCCAAGAGGCTCCGTCCGTGATCCGGCCTGCTGCCCAGCGAATTACCTCCACCTCTTCGGCGATCAACTCTCCGTCGATGGTGCGGCCGAAGCGCCGAAGCTTTCGTGTCTTGCCCTCGTTGGCCCGTGCCAGGCTCTCGCGCGCGACTCGGCGGGCAGTGTCCTCGCTGGACTTGTTCGCCATGGCGAGCAGTACACGGGCCATGGCTCGTCCTCCGGACGTCATGAGGTCGATGGTTCCGGTTACGCCTGCTACGGGACGGCCGTGGTACTCAACAAGGTCAATGAGGTCTTCGAGGTCGCGAGGTTGCCGCGCGAGTCGGTCCAGGTCGTAGACAATGAGCCCGTCTATAACCCCGTTGTGGAAGTCGTCCAGCATCTTGCGCCACTCGGGCCGGATGACACGCCACACCACAGAACCATCGGGAAGCGTGACCTTCCGCTTCTTGAACGCACTCACGTCGTTCTCGATGTAGAAACGACCGATCTTCCACCCGGTCCGCGCTGCGAGCTCGCGCATATCCTCGGTCTGACGACCCACCCCCTTCTTTAGCCCTGACGGGTCGTCTGAGATTCGCGCATACGCTCCCGCGTTCTGCGGCCTGACCTGGGCATCTCCGAAGTTCGTCATAGGAATAGTATAGTTCTGCGACCCCCGAGTAACCTCGAGGGTTATTGGCGGATGATCGCACTGCAGACGCACCGCGTGGTCAGCGAGCGTGATCCGGAGGAGGAATTCCGGCCGTATTTCGCGGTCTGGTGCGGGACCGGTCCCGGCCGGCTGCACCGGACGATCGCTACCGGCGAGGTCATCTCGAAGGCGGAATGCGCGCACTACACCGCGGAGCTCTTCCCGGCATACGAGGAATTGCTCAAGCGGGTCCGGGCGAGCCGGCTCGGCGACGCGTCGGTGAAGTTCACGATGAACGACGGGCGGCTGCTGGGCGATCTCGTCGAGGAGGTCTGCGACTCGGCGAAGAAGCTGCCGTAAGCCGCCACACCATCAGGCCATGACCGAGGCCGCCGGACCGTCAGGCCATGACCGAGGCCGCCGGATCGTCAGGTAGTGACCGAAGCCGCCACACCATCAGGTCGTAACTGAAGCCGCCACACCATCAGGTCGTAACCGAGGCCGCCACACCGTCAGGTCGTAACCGAGGTGGCCAGCAGGACGCGGAGCAGCGGCAGCGCCGGGAGAGCCCACAGCGAGATCTCGTCCAGCAGCACGGCCACCAGCCACTGCGAGCCGTCGGCGGCGGTCGCGCCGGCCGACAGTGCCGAGGTGTAGCCGGCCGCCGCCAGGAACTCCGGGGATATGCCCAGGTCTCCGGGGTTCCAGTTCGAGTCCTGACCCACTGCGGGAGTGACCGCGCCGAAGCCGCGCAGCTGCTCGGCGACGCGGGGTATCGGCTCGATCCAGTGGGGCGGCGCGGTCGGCGAGGCCTCGACCGCGCGCTGGTGCGACTCGGGGAGCGCACCGGGGATCGTGTACGAGCCGGATTCGGAGGCGGCGCGGTAGACGGCCGAGCGCTCCTGGTAGAGCGGGCCCTGCTGCGTGGCGCGGCGGTATATGTACCAGGACGCCGCGTCCAGGCCGCGCGCGACCTGATCCACGATCACCTCGACCCGGTCCGCCCGCTGCGCGTTGGGCGGCAGCTTGTCGAGGCCGGCGAGCGCCTGGCCGAGCAGTGCTTCGATCGGCGCCGAGGCACGGCCGCGGCCAGCGGCCACCGGCACGCCGCGCTGCTGGATCGGCAGCTCGGGGTCCGGCGGCTGTCCGCGCCCCGCGATGACCGGGGAGAGCGAGCGGGAGCGCTTGGCGCGGTACTGCGCGGCGTCGGCGAGCCGGAACAGGCCGTCGCGCGTCGCGACCCGGCCGATCGGGTCGCCGGTCGAGGCGACGCCGCAGGACATGCCCTCGCCGCCGCGCACGGTCAGCGCGCGCAGGCACAGGTCCTCGGCCGCGGCCACCGCGTCGTCCGCGGTGAATCCCTCGATCAGCAGGCAGAATTCGTCGCCGCCGAGCCGCGCGGCGAGGGCCCGCGGCAGCCGGGAGGCGGCCGCCGAGACGCACGCGCCGAGCTCGACCAGCAGCGCGTCGCCGTGGTCGTGGCCGTGCGTGTCGTTGATGCGCTTGAGGCCGTTGCCGTCGCAGAGTACGAGCGAGACGACCGTGCCGTCGGTGTTATGACGATCCATCGCCGCGTCGAGGCGCGCGTCGAACGCGCGGCGGTTGGCGAGGCCGGTGAGCTGGTCGGTGAGCGCGAGCCGTTCGATGTGCTCCATCTGGCTCGCCCGCGCGAGGCCCGCGGCCACCTGCGTGGAGAGCGCCTCGGCGTAGTCGAGGTCGGCTTCGCTGTAGTCGGGCTGGTGTGTCGCGCGCGCGGCGTAGAGCTCGCCCCAGGCGCGGCCGCCGAAGACGATCGGGGCGATCAGCGCGCAGCGCAGGCCCCGGCGGCGCATCAGGTCGACCCGCTTCGGGTCGCCGCTGCCCGCCTCCGCGGTCTGGATCCACGGCCCGACCTCGTCCTCGCTCAGCAGCACGGTCGGGAAGTCGGTGACCGGGTACGTCTCGTTCGCGGGCCGGTCGGACACGCCCTCGCCGAGCTGGCCGCCGTGGCTGACCAGCACCCGGAGCAGGCCGGTGTCCCGCTCCCACATGGAGATCGACACGGACGCGGCGTCGAGTTGGCGGTACGCCTCGGCCGCGGCCGCCTCCGCGACGTCGATCGTCGAGCTCGCGTCGGCGATCAGCTTGGTGAACTTGGCCAGCGCGCGCAGCCGGACCGCCAGGTTCGCGGCGGAGTCGACGTACGCGACCGGGTACTGCTGCGGCGCGCCCGGGGCCGCCGCGGCACCGGCCGGGCCGTAGCCCGTCGGTGCCGCGTGCGCGCCCGGACCGGATTCGGAGGCGCGGCGCCAGGCGGACTGGGCGGAGCCGATCGGCGCGGCGTGGCTGCCGTGGCCCCAGGACTCGGGCGGCCCTGCCGGCGGCCCGTCGGGCAGCCCGCTGGGCGGCCCTCCGGTAGCGCCACGGCCGTACCCGTCCACCCGCCCCTGCCTTCCGCGACCGGCCGCCACCGGTCGCGCTAGCTCACTCGCCTGCTCTCATCCGCTGCTCGCATACCGCCGCGCCGGGACGCGGGCCCGGACTCAGGCGCGGGCCGTCGCTCCGGCGGCCGGGTCGCCCGAGATCAGCGTGCTTATCTCGCGCTGCGTCTCCTCCACCCGCGGGATGTCGTTCAGCAGCACCTGTCCGTGCTCGCCCGCCGACTCGACCACGAGGGTGCCGCAGCCGAGCATCCGGTCGAGGATCGAGTCGTGCCGGAAGGAGACGTCGTTGATCTTCTCCAGCGGCAGGTCGCGGCCGACGCGGTGGACGAAGCCGAGCCGGATGATCAGTCGGCGGTTGGTGATGACGTAGTTGCTGAACAGCCAGTGCAGCCACGGCCGCACGGTGAAGTAGAGGATCACGGCGAGCGCGACGACGCCGATCGCTATCCAGCTGATCTCACCGCTCGTCTTGCTCGGGCTCGGCGAGACGGTCAGCAGGAATCCGGCGGCTCCGCACGCGACGAGCAGCATGATGACCGGCAGGACCAGGGCTTTCCAATGCGGGCGCAGTTCGAGATCGATCCGCTCGCCCTCGCTCAGTAGTCGGGTCGGGTACCCCATCGCGTACGTTCCTCTCCCCCCTCGAATCGAGGGTGACCTTAGGTGACCACGGCTGTTCGGTTCCGTGTGGTGCCCCATCCTGACATGTCGCACCGACAGAAATCCACGGCCGCCCAAGGGTTCTGATGCTCAGTTACCCGCCTCCGGCCGCAGATGAACCACGTCGCCCGCGCCGATCGCGGTTTCGCCCTGGTCAGCGGTGGTGACCAGGAGTGCGCCCGAGCGGTCCACGCCGCTCGCGCGCCCGGTCACGGACCGGCCTCCGGGCAGCTCAGCGCGCACGTGGCGGCCGATCGTGACGCAGGCCTGCAGATAGGCGTCGCGCAGTCCTGCGGCCTCGGCGTCCCCATCGGCCTCCGACCAGCGCGTATACCAGTCGCCGAAGGAGCGCAGCAGCGCCCGCAGCAGCGTGTCGCGGTCCGTCGACTCCGCCCCGGCCAGCGCGAGCGAGGCCGCCTGCGGCACGGGAAGTTCGTGCTGACGCAACGTGACGTTGATCCCGATGCCGGCGACGAGCGCCGAGGCGTCCTGCGCGGTCTCGCAGAGGATCCCGCCGAGTTTCCGATCTGCGAGTTCGCCGGAGGCGGCGACGAGGTCGTTGGGCCATTTCAGCCCGATCTCCAGCCGGCAGGCGCGGGCCACCGCCTCGCGCGCCGCGACGCCGGCGAGCAGCGGCAGCCAGGTCCAGGCGGCGGACGGCGCCTGCGGGCGCAGCAGGATCGAGACGAAAAGACCGGAACGCGCCGGAGCCGTCCAGGTACGCCCCAGTCGCCCCTTTCCCGCGGTCTGCTCCTCGGCGACGAGCACCGAGGCGTGCGGGGCGCCGTCCGCCGCGGCACCGAGCAGGGCGGTGTTGGTGGACTCCACGCTGGGCAGCACCCGGATCGCGGAGACGAATCCGCCGGGCGTCATCAACGCCCGCTGCACGCTGCGCTCGTCCAACGGCGGCCGGTCGAGATCGTTGTAGGCAGACACCATGGGACGAGCCTATGCCTGTCGGATACATTGGCTCCGGACGCCGTCAGGGATTCTCCGATGGACACCACCCGGGAGCAGAAGAAACCGCCATGACCGACACGACCGACATCCACACGACCGCGGGAAAGCTCGCCGAGCTGCGCACCCGCCTCGACGAAGCGGTTCACGCCGGGTCCGCGCGGGCGGTGGAGAAGCAGCACGCCAAGGGCAAGCTGACCGCGCGCGAGCGGATCGAGCTGCTGCTCGACGAGGGCTCCTTCCAGGAACTGGACGAGTTCGCCCGGCACCGCAGCACGAACTTCGGGATCGAGAACAACCGGCCGTACACCGACGGCGTGATCACCGGCTACGGCACGGTGGACGGGCGCCCGGTGTGCGTGTACTCGCAGGACTTCACGATCTTCGGCGGCTCGCTCGGCGAGGTCAACGGCGAGAAGATCTGCAAGGTCATGGACCTGGCGATGAAGATCGGCTGCCCGCTCGTCGGCATCAACGACGGCGGCGGCGCGCGGATCCAGGAGGGCGTCGTCGCGCTCGGCGCCTTCGCCGACATCTTCAAGCGGAACGTGCACGCCTCCGGCGTGATCCCGCAGATCTCGCTGATCGTCGGCCCGGCGGCGGGCGGCGCGGTCTACTCGCCGGCGCTGACGGACTTCATCGTGATGGTCGACCAGACCTCGCACATGTTCATCACCGGCCCGGACGTGATCAAGACCGTCACCGGCGAGGACGTCGGCTTCGAGGAGCTCGGCGGGGCGCACACCCACAACACCAAGTCGGGCAACGCGCACTACCAGGCCTCCGACGAGAAGGACGCCATCGAGTACGTCAAGGCGCTGCTGTCCTACCTGCCGCAGAACAACCTGGAGGACCCGCCGGTCTTCGAGGCGGAGGAGGACCTGGCCGCCGACGAAGAGCTGAACACGCTGATCCCGGACTCGGCCAACCAGCCGTACGACATGCACACGGTCATCGAGCACGTGCTGGACGAGGGCGACTTCCTCGAGGTCCAGCCGCTGTTCGCGCCCAACATCGTCGTCGGCTTCGGCCGGATCGAGGGGCGCAGCGTCGGCGTGGTGGCGAACCAGCCGATGCAGTTCGCCGGCTGCCTGGACATCGACGCCTCGGAGAAGGCCGCGCGGTTCATCCGGACCTGCGACGCCTACAACGTCCCTGTGCTCACCTTCGTGGACGTGCCCGGCTTCCTGCCCGGCACCGACCAGGAGTGGAACGGCATCATCCGGCGCGGCGCGAAGCTGCTCTACGCATACGCCGAGGCGACCGTGCCGCTGGTCACGGTCATCACCCGCAAGGCCTTCGGCGGCGCATACGACGTCATGGGCTCCAAGCATCTCGGCGCGGACATCAACGTGGCCTGGCCGACGGCGCAGATCGCGGTGATGGGCGCGCAGGGCGCGGTCAACATCCTGCGCCGCAAGGAGATCGCGGAGGCCGCGGACGTCGAGGCCAAGCGCGCCGAGCTGATCGCCGAGTACGAGGACACGCTGTTCAACCCGTACGTGGCGGCCGAGCGCGGCTACGTGGACTCGGTGATCGAGCCCGCGCAGACCCGCGCCTTCGTCGCCCGCGCCCTGCGCACCCTGCGCACCAAGCGCGCCAGCCTGCCGCCGAAGAAGCACGGGAACATTCCGCTGTGATGACTCAGACTCACGACCCCGCCGAGCCGCCGGCGGTGCGGATCGTACGCGGCGAGCCCTCGGCCGAGGAACTCGCCGCGCTGGTGGCGGTGCTCGCGGCGCGGTCCGCCGCGGGCGCCGGGAACGGCGCCGCGGCCCCGGCCGCAGCCGTGTCGGCCTGGACGGACCGTGCGCGCTACGTCCGGTCCGCGCGGATCGACTTCGGCGCGCGCGCAGGCTGGCGGGAGTCGGCGCTGCCGCGCTGACGCCCTTGCACGACCCCTCATCAACCGTCGTCCAGGTCACCTAGGGAGCACCCACGTGCGCTTCGTCCTCGCGTCCCAGTCCCCGGCCCGTCTCGCCACGCTGCGGGCGGCCGGCCTGGAGCCGGAGCAGATAGTCAGCGGCGTGGACGAGGACGCGTTCAACGCGGCCAGTCCGGCGGAGCTGGCCCTGCAGCTGGCCATCGCGAAGGCCCAGACCGTCGCGGCTAACGTCGGGGCGGGCGCGGTCGTGATCGGCTGCGACTCGGTGCTCGACTTCGGCGGCGCGGCGCTGGGCAAGCCCGCCGATGTGGACGAGGCGCGCGCCCGGTGGCGCGAGATGCGCGGCAAGGACGGCGTACTGGTGACCGGCCACTGCGTCGTCGACACGCGCGGCGGCGCCGATCCGGACGACTGGAAGGTCGCGCTGGACGTGAACCCGACGATGGTCCGGTTCGCCGAGGTCACCGACGAGGAGATCGAGGCCTACCTGGCCAGCGGCGAACCGCTGCACGTGGCCGGCGCGTTCACGCTCGACGGGCTCGGCGGCTGGTTCGTCGAGTCGATCGTGGGCGACCCGTCGAACGTCGTTGGCATCTCGCTGCCGCTGGTCCGGCGGCTGCTCGGCGAGGTCGGCGTGAGCGTTCCCGAGCTGTGGAAGTCGCACCCGTCCGCCGCGGCCGCTGGGGACGCCGCCGGGAAGTGAGGGCGGCGCGACGGCGGCCGGAAATGAAGGCGGTCGGCACGTAGGAGTTCGCACGACGGCGGCGCGCACGACGGCGGTTCGCACGTAGGCGGTTCGCACGACGGCGGTTCGCACGACGGCGGTTCGCACGACGGCGGCGCGTACGTAGGCCGCCGGCACGTAGGCGGCGGCCGAGCGGACCGCCGGCGCGCGCTCCGACGGTCGGCGGCCGCCGCTGAGCAGGCGTCAGGCGCGCAGCACGTCGGCGAGTTCGGCCTCGCTGGCGTTGCCGCCGCTGCAGATCACCGCCACGCGCCGACCGGCGTACTGCTCGCGGACGGACCACAGCCCGGCGAGCGCGGCGGCTCCGGCGCCTTCGGCCATCGTGTGCGCGGAGGTCAGCAGCATGCGTTGCGCGGCGCGGATGTCCGCGTCGTCGACGAGCAGGAAGTCGTGGAGCAGTTCGCGCATGATCCGCTGGGGCAGGGCGAACGGCTTTGCCGTGGAAACACCCTCGATAATCGTACGATTAGGCCGATCGACGAGCTCCCCGCCGCGCCACGAATCGTGGGCGGCGGGCGCCTGCGCGGACTGCACGCCGATGACGCGGCAGTTCGGGGCGAGCTCGGCGGCTGCGAGGGCCGCACCGGCGGCGCCGGTGCCCGAACCGACCGGGACGAAGAGCGCTGCGATGTCGGGGGCGCGTTCCAGCAATTCGATCGTGGCCGTACCGACGCCGGCGATCAGCGCCGGCTCGTCGCCCGAGTCCACGTAGTAGGCGCCGGTCTCCTCGCCGATCCGCGCGGCGACGAGGCGGCAGTCGTCGAACCGTTCGCCTTCGAGCACGAGCCGGGCGCCGAGTGCGCGGACGGCAGCGGCCTTGATCGGATTCGCGTTCTCCGGCATCACGATCGTGCACGGCGCGCCGAAGTGGGCCGCGGCGTACGCGATGGACTGCGCGTGGTTTCCGGTGGACGCGGCGACGACGCCGTTGGCGCGCTGCTCGTCGTCGAAGGAGGCCAGCAGCGTGAGCCCGCCGCGCACCTTGAACGCGCCGACCGGCTGCGCGTTCTCGTGCTTGATCCAGACCTCGGCGCCGACCGCGGCGTCGAGGACCGGGTAGTGCCAAGACGGCGTCGGCGGGAGCAGGTCGGTGAGCAAGTTCCGGGCGGCGGCGAGGTCGGCGTACGTCGGAGTCCCCATGCTTCGTGATCCTGCCAGCGGGTCCGGCGCGGCGCCAGGAACACGAGCGGTCCAATCGTCATGAGGCGGACTGCTCCCATCGAGTGAGGGTTTCACTCATCGGAGTGGCATACCGGAAAGCTGACTATCCGGCGCATATGGTCTCCACGTGACCGCGCCCGACGAAGCCCACCCGCGTCCCTGGGCGCGGCGGACCGTCCTGCGCGCGCTCGCGCCGCTGCCCCTGCTCGCGGCGGCCGGCGGCTGCGGCGGCTCGGACGGCCGCTCGGCATCATCCGCGGCGAGTGCGTCCGCCGCTGCGGGCGCGTCCTCGGGCCCTTCTCAGACGCCGGGCGCGCCGACGTCCTCCGCCTCCGCGGCGCTGCCCGGCGCGAGCCCCGTCGCCCTCACCCAGCCCGAGGTCTCCCAGGCCCCCTCGGTGACCGACGCGGTCGCACTCACGTTCCACGGTGACGGAACGGCGGAACTCGCCGAGGCGCTGCTCGCCGAAGCGGAGAAGGCGGACGCGCGGCTGACGGTGCTGGCCGTGGGCCGCTGGCTCGCGAACTACCCCCAAATGGCCGAACGTGTCCTCAAAGGCGGGCACGAGCTCGGCAACCACACCGAGAACCACCTCGACATCGACGCGATGTCCGCTTCCCAGGCCTACGACGAGATCGAGCGCTGCGCGCAGCGGCTCGAACAGCTCACCGGCTCGCGCGGGCGCTGGTTCCGGCAGTCCCAGGCGCAGCACGCGAACGCGGTCGTGCTGGCCGCGGCGAAACGGGCAGGCTACGGCACCCTGCTGTCCTACGACCTGGACCCGCTGGACTACACCGACCCCGGCAGCACCCGGATCGTGAACAACGTGCTCGGCAAGGTGCGCGGCGGCGACGTCGTGTCCCTGCACCTCGGCCACCCGGAGACCGTCACCGCTCTTCCGGTGATCCTCACGGGCCTGCGGCAACGCGGCCTGCGAGCCGTCACGGCGTCAGAACTGTTCCCGGTGGCCGGTACTTCGCCATCTTCACAAACCACGCAGAGCTCCTAGAATCGTACATTCGCAGAGATACATGCAGAGGTAGCCCCGGTGAAGACAACTTCCCGCCGTCGTCTCCTTTTCGGCGCGGGCGCCGCCGCGACCGTAGCGCTCGTCTGGACCGCCGCGGCCACGTTCGGCTCCGAAGCACACGGCACGCCGAGTTCGCAGGTCGCCGCGTCGGGCCGGCAGACGGCCGCGTCCGCCGCGTCCTCGTCGTCCGCCGCTTCCTCGGCGTCCGGCGCGGCGGGTTCGGCGACCGTGCAGATGCGGCACGCAGCGCTGCCCGGGATGCCGGACTACGACCCTGAGGACCTGTACGCGGCGGACCGCCCGAACGAGCTCTCGCCGGTGGTGAAGAACGACCCCAGCTACGTGTACGTGCCCAACACCGAGTCGAACACGGTCTCGGTGATCGACCCGGCCACGTACAAGGTCGTGCGCACGGTACCGGTCGGCGATCAGCCGCAGCACGTCGTGCCGAGCTGGGACCTCAAGACGCTGTGGGTGAACAACGACCAGGGCAACTCGCTCACGCCGATCAACCCGGCCACCGGCCAGTTCGGCACCCCGGTCCCGGTCCACGACCCGTACAACCTGTACTTCACCCCGGACGGCAAGTCCGCGGTCGTGATGGCCGAGTCCGACAAGGAGCTCGTCTTCCGCGACCCGCACACGATGGCGATCCAAACCGTGCTGCACGTGCCGTGCGAGGGCGTCAACCACGCCGACTTCTCGCCGGACGGCAGCTACTTCATCGCCTCCTGCGAGTTCAGCGGCCATCTGCTGAAGGTGGACACCGCCAAGCACACGCTGATCGGCGTCATCGCGATGGAGCACGGCGCGATGCCGCAGGACGTGAAGATCTCCCCGGACGGCAGCGTCTGGTACGTCGCCGACATGCAGACCAGCGGCGTCTGGACCCTCAACGGCGACACGTTCAAGATCACCGGCTTCATCCCGACCGGCAACGGCGCCCACGGCCTCTACGTGAGCCGCGACTCGAAGAGCCTGTACATCACCAACCGCGGCGAGGGCTCCATCAGCGTGCTCGACTTCGCCACCGGCAAGCTCGTCGCGAAATGGAAGATCCCGGGTCACGCGAGCCCTGACATGGGCGGCGTCTCCGCCGACGGCAAGGTTCTGTGGCTCACCGGCCGCTACGACGCCGAGGTCTACGCCATCTCCACCGTCGACGGCCACCTCATCGCCCGCATCCCCGTCGGCGAGGGCCCGCACGGCCTGTGCGTATACCCGGAACCCGGCCGCTACTCCCTCGGCCACACCGGCATCTTCCGCTAAGCCGAACGAGTTAAAGCGGCGCCGTTAAGCACACCAATACGGCGCCGTTTAATACTCATATCGAGTGATTCAATAACGACGTCTTCCTTTCGCCCCCGGCACGTGCTGGACTTGCCTGGAAAGGAGGAGGCCACTATGGCGGTACTTATGGAACGACCCAGCGCGACCGACGAGCACGAACCCGTGGAGCCGGAGAAGCTTCTGGATTCCCTCGAACTGCCTCCGGGGTACAGGGCAGAGCTCATCGAGGGGGACATCGTCGTCACTCCGCCGCCGAACGCCGAGCACGAGGGCTATTTCGCGGAGACGACCTACCAGTTCAACATGCACGGCTGGCGAGTCTCCGGCAACACCGGCCTGCTCACGCCGCTCGGCCGGTTCCAGCCGGACCTGACCGTCGCCCGCCGGGGATATTTTTCGCGGGACGAGCCCGGCGGCTGGCGGAGCGCGGACGAGGTCACGCTCGTCGTCGAGATCACCTCGTCGAATCCGTCCAACGACCGGGATTCGAAGCGTCGCGGCTATGCCGCGGCGAAGGTCCCCATGTATCTGCTGATCGACCGTAAGGCGAAGGAGACCGTCCTTTTCAGCGAGCCGTCACCGACTGATTACACCGTCACTGCCCGTCGGCCGATCGACGAACCGATCCCGCTCCCCGAGCCGTTCTCGTTCACGCTGGAGGATTTTCTGGCCTGAGCATCTCGAGGTCGCCGTTACCCTGATGACGTGGTGGAACAGGACTCGCGCGACGGTGGCATACCGGGCAGCGCTGGGCAGGAGCGCGCTTGGCAGGACCGGATGCGGACCCTGCTGCGGACGAATCCGTCCGAACGGCCGGACGAGCAGCCGGAGGGGATGCACGAGGGACCGGCTGTGGGGCCGGTGGCGGGGCCGGTCACGGGACCGGTGGCGGAGCGGGCCGCGGGGCCGGTGGCGGGGCTGGCCGCGGGGCCGGTCGAGACGACGGGGACTAACCAGACGCCGCGGGTCCGGAGCGTGCTGGACCTGGCGCTACGGCTCGGCGAACTGCTGTTGGCGTCCGGCGAGGCAGCGGAGGACGTCGAGGCCGGGATGCTGGCCGTGGTGCACGGGTACGGGCTTGTGCGCTGCGACGTCAACGTCACGTTCACGATGCTGACGATCGCCTACCAGGCGACGCTCGCGGATCCGGCGTGGACGGCTTCGCGCGGCGTGCGCAGGCGCGGGTCGGACTACACGCGGCTGGCAGCCGCGCACGACCTAGTGCGGGACATCGGCGAGGGCGGGATGACCGTCGAGGAGGCGTACCGCCGGCTGCTGGAGATCCGCCGTCGGCGGCAGACGTACTCGGAGTGGCAGACCGCCGGGATGACGGCGCTGCTCGCGGGCGCCGCGTCGGTGCTCGTCGGCGGCAGCTGGCTGGTCTTCCTCAGCGCCTGCCTGGGCGCGCTGGTCGGCCACCTGCTGGCGTCCGCGCTCGCGGTGCGCGGACTGCCGGAGTTCTACCAGTACGCCGCGGCCGCGATGCCCGCCGCGACGGCCGCGATCGCCCTCGACCTGGCGCACGCCGAGGTGCGCTCCTCAGCTGTCATCACCGGCGGCCTGTTCGCGCTGCTCCCCGGCCGCGCCCTCGTCGCCGCGGTCCAGGACGGGCTCACCGCCTTCTACATCACCTCGGCCGCCCGGCTCATCGAGGTCTTCTACATCATCGTGGGCATCGTCTGCGGGATCAGCGTCGTGCTGCGCGGCGGGATCGCCTTCGGCATCGACCTCAACCCCGCCGACAACCTCCTCATCCCGTCCAGGCCCTGGCTCCAGACCCTTGCCGCCGCCGTCCTCGGCCTCACCTTCGGGGTCGTCCTGCAGGTCCGGCAGCGGCTGCTCGGTTACGCCGCCGTCAGCGCCGCCCTCGTCTGGATCTGCGACGCCGGCCTGCTCAAGGGCGGGGTCAGCCCCACCATCGCCGTCGCCGCCACGAGCGTCCTGCTCGGCCTCGGCGGCCAGCTCATCGCCCGCAGGCACGCCACCTCCGGCCTGCCCTTCACCATCCCCGGCCTGGTCGCCCTGCTCCCCGGCTCCCAGACCTACCTCGGCGTCCTGTTCATCGTCCGCGGCCAGACGGGCTTCGGCGCCGCCCACCTGTTCACCGCCGCCTCCACCGGCCTCGGCCTCGCCGTCGGCGTCAACCTCGGCGGCGAGCTCGCCCGCCTCATCC
>NZ_JAGSOH010000142.1 GCF_018139625.1 Actinospica acidithermotolerans
GGGGTGGCGGGTAGGCTGGCGGGGAATCGTGATCATCGTTCACCACGGCTGACGAGGACTGGGATCATGTCGGAGTCGAAGGTTTGGTTCATCACCGGGACGTCGCGCGGGTTCGGGCGCGAGTGGGCGCAGGCGGCGCTGGGGCGCGGGGACCGGGTCGCGGGGACGGCCCGTGAGCTGGGGACGCTGGACGAGCTGGTGAAACAGTACCCGGAGACGTTCCTGCCGCTGCGGCTGGACGTCACCGACCGGGATGGGGACTTCGCGGCGGTGCAGCGTGCCGCGGAGCACTTCGGGCGGCTGGACGTCGTGGTCAACAACGCCGGCTACGGGCAGTTCGGGATGATCGAGGAGCTCACCGAGCAGGAGATCCGCGCGCAGCTGGAGACGAACGTGTTCGGCGCGCTGTGGGTGACGCAGGCCGCCCTTCCGATCCTGCGCGAGCAGGGCTCTGGGCACATCCTGCAGGTCTCCAGCATCGGCGGGATCAGCGCGTTCCCGGGGATCGGCGCGTATCACGCCTCGAAGTGGGCGCTGGAGGGCTTCTCGCAGGCCCTGGCGCAGGAGGTGGCGCGCTTCGGGATCCGGGTGACGCTGATCGAGCCGGGCGGGTTCAGCACGGACTGGGCCGGGCCCTCGGCGAAGCGCAGCGCGGAGCACCCGGCGTACGCGCAGGCGTGGGCGGCGGACCGGGAGCGGCGCGGGTCGATGAACCGGGGCAACCCGTCGTCGTCGAGCGCGGCGATCTTGAAGGTGGTCGACGCCGCCGAGCCGCCGCTGCGGCTGTTCCTGGGCCGCACGCCGCTGCAGACGGCCGAGGCCGACTACGCGTCGCGGCTGGCCACGTGGCGGGAGTGGCAGGACGTGGCGGTTGCCGCGCACGGCGAGGGCTGAGGCAGACTAGGTCCATGCCTGAACTTCCGTCCTCCCCCACCCACCGCTTCCCCGGCCTGATCGTCACCGAGCGCACGTTCTCGCTGCCGCTCGATCACGCGGCGCCGCACGGCGAGAAGATCGACGTGTTCGCCCGCGCGGTGTGCGCTCCGGGCGGGGAGCGGCGGCCGTGGCTGGTGTTCCTGCAGGGCGGGCCGGGCTTCGGCTCGCCCCGGCCGACCGGCTCGTTCGGCTCCGGCTCGGTCGGCGGCTGGCTCGGCCGGGCGGTGCAGGATTTCCGGGTGCTGCTGCTGGACCAGCGCGGCACGGCGCGCTCGACGCCGGTGAACCGGCAGACGCTGCCGGCCCGCGGCGACGCGTCCGAGCAGGCTGACTACCTGGCGCACTTCCGGGCCGACTCGATCGTCCGGGACTGCGAGCTGATCCGCCGGGAGATCTCGGGCGACGAGCCGTGGACGGTGCTCGGGCAGAGCTTCGGCGGCTTCTGCGCGACGACGTACCTCTCGATCGCGCCCGAGGGCCTGCGCCGCGTGCTGATCTGCGGCGGCCTGCCCTCGCTCGACGCGCACGCCGACGACGTCTACCGTGCCGCGTACCCCCGGATGCTGCGGAAGAACGAGGCGTACTACCACCGCTACCCGCAGGACATCGGGCTCGCCCACCGGATTGCCCGGCACCTCACCGAGAACGAGGTCACGCTGCCGGGCGGGATGCTGCTGACGCCGGAGGCCTTCCAGTCGCTGGGCCTGATGCTGGGCACGAGCGACGGCTTCGAGCGGCTGCACTACCTGCTGGAAGGCGCACTGCTGTCCATCGGCGGCACGGAGACGCTCTCGGACTCGTTCATGGAGGAGGCGCAGCTCGCGCTCAGCTTCGCGGGGCACCCGATCTACGCGGTGCTGCACGAGCCGATCTACGCGCAGGGCGGCAAGCCGACGGCGTGGGCGGCGGAGCGAGTGCGCGCCGAGTTCCCGGACTTCTCCCCCGCGCGGGCCACGGCCGCGGACGCCCCTCTGCTGTTCACCGGCGAGACGATCCACCCGTGGCACTTCCGCACCGACCCCGCGCTGCGCCCGTTGCGCGAAGTCGCGGACCTGCTGGCCGAGCGCACGGACTGGCCGGCGCTGTACGACGCCGACGTGCTGGCGGCCAATGAGGTACCGGCGGCCGCCGCCGTATACGCGGAGGACCTGTACGTCGATGCGGCGCACTCCTCGCAGACCGCCGAGCGCATCAGGGGCCTGCGCCGCTGGGTGACGAACGAGTTCGAGCACGACGGGCTCCGGTCCAGCGGCGACGGCGTGTTCGAGCGGCTGTGGCGGATGGCCGACGGGGAGCTGTAGCCCGAATGAGGTGAGCCGGGGGTGAGCCGGGGGTGAGCCGGGGGTGGTCCGGCGAGCCTGACGGCGTGGTCCGGTCGGATCAACGCCGTCAGCTCATCGGACACGCTCACCTCGTCGGATCACGCCGCCAGGCTCGCCGGACCACGCTCATCACCCTGTCGGATCACGCCGTCACGCCGTCACCTTGTCGGGTCGCGGCCTCGCCTTGCACGTGCCCTCGCCCTCCACGCGCCCGCGCCTTGCACGCGCCCTCGGCTCGTCCCCGTCAGTCGTCGGCGTCCGCGGGCGCCTTCCGGATCGATCTGAGCAGGACCTCGGAGACGTCGGTCACGCGCACGTTCTCCTCCGCCCTGCCCTGCTGCTTGCGGGTGGCGACGCCGTCGGTGAGCATGACGATGCAGTAGGGGCACGCGGCGGTGACCAGGTCGGGCTCGGTGCCGAGGGCCTCGTCGGTCCTGGTCTCGTTGATGCGCGAGCCGATGGTCTCCTCCATCCACATCCGCGCGCCGCCGGCGCCGCAGCAGAACGAGCGCTCCTTGTTGCGCGGCATCTCGGTCAGGCGCACGCCGGGGACGCTGCCGAGGATGTCGCGCGGCGGGCTGAACACGCGGTTGTGGCGGCCGAGGTAGCAGGGATCGTGGTACGTGACGGCCAGGTCCAGGTCGTTGACCGGGCGCAGTTTGCCCTCGGCGACGAGCTTGGCCAGCAGTTCGGTGTGGTGCACGACCTCGTAGTCGCCGCCGAACTGCGGGTACTCGTTCGAGAGCGTGTTGAAGCAGTGCGCGCAGGTGACGACGATCTTCTTGGCGCCGACCTCGTTGAGCGTCTCCACGTTCTGCTTCGCGAGTTCCTGGAACAGCAGCTCCTGGCCGAGGCGGCGCGCGGCGTCGCCGGTGCACGTCTCGCCGCTGCCGAGGATCATGAACTCGACGCCGGCTTCGTGCAGGAGCTCGGCGACGGAGCGGCTGGTGCGCTTGGCGTTGTCGTCGAGGGAGCCGGCGCAGCCGACCCAGAACAGGTACTCGACGTCCTCGGGGATGGTCTCCTCGCCGTTCTCGCCGAAGACGCGCACGTCGAAGGGAAGGCCCTGGGTCCATTCGAGACGCGCCTTGCTGCCGCGGCCCCAGGGGTCGCCCTTGCGCTCGAGGTTGCGGAGCATGCCCTGCGCCTCGTGCGGGAATTCGGACTCGATCATGACCTGGTAGCGCCGCATGTCGACGATGTGGTCGACGTGCTCGATGTCGACGGGGCACTGTTCGACGCACGCTCCGCAGGTCACGCAGGACCAGAGCACGTCCGGGTCGATGACTCCGCCCTCCGCGACCGGCCCGACGAGTGCACGCTCCCCCTCCGCGCGTTCGGCCTCGGGCAGCGCGGCCCGAGCGTCGTCGGAGTCGGCGAGCAGGTATGGGGCCTTGGCCAGCGCGTGGTCGCGCAGGCCCATGATCAGCAGCTTCGGGCTCAGCGGCTTGCCGGTGTTCCAGGCCGGGCACTGGGACTGGCAGCGCCCGCATTCGGTGCACGTCGCGAAGTCGAGCAGGCCCTTCCAGGTGAAGTCCTCGATCGCGCCGCGCCCGATCTTGTCGTCCTCGCCGGGGTCCTCGAAGTCGACTTCGCTGCCCGCCGAGTAGACCGGCAGAAGGGCGCCGAGCGCGCGCGGGCGGCGGGAGAACGCGATGTTGAACGGGGCGAGGAAGATGTGCAGGTGCTTCGAGTTCACGACGAGCACGAGGAAGCCGAGCACGACGCCGAGCGACGCGAGGATGCCGACCGTCTCCAGGACGTCGTTCGCGCTGCGGCCGAGCGGGTGCAGGACGTGCGCCGCGATCTCGGACGCGAACGCGCCGTGCCGGTACGGGAAGTAGCCGGTGTTGATCTGCGCGCCGCGGTAGAGCAGCAGCGTCCACATCACGTTGAAGATCATGAACAGCACGAGCCAGGCCGCGCCGAGATGCGAGCCCGAGAACCGCGAGGAACGGCCCAGCCGCTCGGGCGACTGACGTATCCGGAGCGTGGAGAAGACGACGAGGCCGCACAGGACGGCGACGATGAAGAGGTCTTCGAGGAAGCCGAGCCACGTGTCGGTGCCGATCAGCGGGATGTGGAAGTCCCGCTGGAACAGCGCGCCGTAGCCTTCGAGGATGGTCGCGCCGAGGATCAGGAAGCCCCAGAACACCGCGGCGTGCGCGGCGCCGGCGACGGTCCACTTCAGCAGCTTACGCTGCGCGAGGACTTCCGAGAGCACGGCCCACGCCCGGCTGCCCGCGTCCTTCGTGCGCTCCGGATCGGCGGGCTGCCCGAGTCGGCCGATGCGGTACAGGTGCAGTATTCGGCGCGATGCGAGGCCGAAGGCCACCGCCGTCATCGCCAAGCCGATGATGAGTCGTGCGAGCAACTTAGGCCTCCGCGGGTTCGGGCGTGGTGGACGTGGATGCGGGCCTCGACGTGGCCGCGCGGGCGGCGAGTTCGTCGAGCAGGGCGGGAAGCAGCCGGTGCAGGTCGCCCACGATGCCGAGGTCGGCTTCTCGCAGGATGGGCGCGTTCGGGTCGCTGTCGATGGCGACGACGGTCCGGGCGCCGCGGATCGCCGAGCAGTGGCGTACGGATCCTGAAACGCCGGCGGCGAGGTAGAGGCGGGGCCGGATCTGGGCGCCGGGCAGATTGATGCAGGCGTGCCGCGGGGCCCAGCCGAGCTCGCCCGCGGTGTGGGTCGCGCCGACGCAGCCGCCGAGCGCGCGGGCGACTCGGGCCAGCAGGCTGAAGCCCTCGGCCGAGCCGACGCCGCGTCCGCCGGCCACGACGACGTCCGCCTCCGTGAGCAGCATTTCGCGCTGCGGCCCGTGGATACGCGATCGAATCACGATCACTGCCGTGTGCGTGTGGATCTCGGTGAACGAGCGGTCGGAGATCGCGATGATCTGATCGAGATCGTGATCGAAGAAGAGATCCGTGACATCGGTGACGATCGCCGATTCGAGCCGAACGGCGACCTGGGCGGATATTCGATCATTGCTCGCCGACGAGGTGATCAGAATGGCGCGCGGAAGATGATCGTGTGCGATCTCGATCAATTCCTCGGCTGCCCGGCGGTGATCGCAGTGCACGAGGACGGGCGTGCCGACGCGGCGCGCGAGCGTGAGAAGCTCGCACGTGGCCGGGGCGAGCGCGACGTCGTCGTCGGCCTCGTCCGCGAGGACCAGGACCGGGTCCACGAGGGGCATGGGCGGAAACATGTCCGCCGCGCGGGGTCGTCAAACGCGACACTTGACCAATGTTCTCCCACGCGTTTCAGACCAGGCGGCGTTCGGCGAGAAAGTCGACGAGCCGAACCGCGGCGGCGTGCGGATCAGGGTCGGAATAGATGATCGTATTCGGGCACGATGATCGATTTATGACCGTGATCGCCGGTTTGATCGCGGCGCCGGTTACGGGGGCGTCCGCAGGGAGAATACGGGTGCTGATCAGCTTCTGGCGGGCCTCGGCGATCGCCGGGAACGACGGGTGCCGCGGCGGGACGGAGCGCGGGGGGACGGCGGTGACCGGGGCTTCAAGGCGTGCGGCGACCAGGTCGGGGATGAGCGACAGGTTCGGCGTGTCCGGCGACTTGCCGCAGACGACGAGGTCGAAGCCCAGGTCGGTCGCGACGTCGGCGTAGACGCGGGAGAGCGTGAGTGCGTCGTAGGGCGAGATCCGATCGTCCGCCACGTGGACGGCGTCGTCGGCCCCGAGCGCGAGGGCGCGGCGCAGGGACCGCACGCAGTCGGCGGAACCGGCCGTGAGCAGCGTGACCTGGACGTCCATCCGGCGCCGCGCGATGTTCAAGGCGTGCTCGACCGCGCAGGCGTCGGAGTCGTCGAGTTCGGCTCCCGGCTTGACCAGTACGATGATCCGCATTCTCGGCGCTCCGCTCCATCGCGGGACACGAGCTCTGATACCGGCCGGGAGTCTAACCGCGTTCCTCTCAGAGGTCGAGGGTCAGTCGCGCTCCACGGCAGCGGGAGACGCAGATGAACATCGTCTCGTTGGACTCGCGCTCGGCGGCGGTGAGCAGGCTGTCGCGGTGGTCGGGCTCGCCGTCGAGGACGTCGGTCTCGCACGTGCCGCAGGTGCCTTCGCGGCAGGACGACAGGACGTTCACGCCGGCGAACTCCAGCGCCTCGAGGATCGAGTAGCCGGGGTCGACGGTGACGGTCTTGCCGCTGCGTGCGAGTACGACGTCGAAGGAGTCGCCGCGGACGGGCGCGGCGAGTTCGACGGGGGCGAAGCGCTCGACGTGCAGGGCGGTCGGCGGCCAGTGATCGCACGCCGACTCGACGGCCTTGAGCATGGGCTCCGGGCCGCAGGCGTAGATCAGGGTGCCCTGCCGGACCTGGCCGAGGTATTCGGCGAGATCGAGCAGACCGTGCTCGTCCTGCGGGTGGAACCGCACGTTCTCGCCGTAGTGCGCGAGTTCGCCGGTGAACGCCATCGAGGCCCGAGTACGGCCGCCGTAGAGCAGTGTCCATTCGGCGCCGGCGGCCTCGGCCGCGGCGATCATCGGCAGCAGCGGCGTGATGCCGATGCCGCCCGCGACGAACAGGTACCGGTCGGCGGAGGCGAACTCGAAGTTGTTGCGGGGGACGGAGACCGCGACGGTCGAGCCGACTGCCAGTTCGTCGTGCACGTGCGCCGAGCCGCCGCGGCCTTCGACCTCGCGCAGTACGCCGATGCGCCACGCCTCCCGGTCGGCCGGGTCGCCGCACAGCGAGTACTGCCGCGTCAGGTTCTCGGTCAGCTGAAGGTCAATGTGGGCACCGGGGGTCCACTCAGGCAGCGGGCCGCCGTCCGCGGGCGTCAGGGTCAGGGCGACGACGCCGTCGGCCGCCTCGACGCGCTCGCGGACGGTGACCTTCAGGTACTCCGTCACGCCGCGCCCGCCGCTTCGGACATGCGCTTGAGCATCTTGCGGGCGGCGAGGCCGCCTTCGTCGATCTTGATGCTGAGCTCCTGGAAGCCCTCGGGCTCCTTGTCGATGACGGCCTCGAGGATGTTGAGGGCGTCGACGTCCTGCATCACGACGGTGTGGTTGTTCTTGCGCATGAACTCGGTGACCTCGTCGTCGTCCTTGGCGAAGTCCCGCGAGATGGCCCAGAAGTCGAACACCGAGTTGTCGGTCTCCGGGGTGATCGCGTAGGTGACTTCGAGGTGGTTGCCCTGCGGGTCGGTGCCGTCGTCGTTGGGCTTGACGCCTTCCGGGGCGACGCGGCTGTGCAGCAGGTAGAGGCAGGGAGCGTGGTACTCGATGTCCTGCCAGCGGTCGATCAGGCCGTCGATGCCGGTCGAGCGCGCGTAGAAGGGCGGGCACTCGGCGCCGTCCATGTGGCGGCTGACGTAGACGATGTTGGCGTCGTCGTCGACGCGGGTGGTCATCGGGGTCTGCGCGACCTCGGGGGTGCCGATGTAGCCGGCGTGCAGGTAGGTCTCGTGGGAGAGGTCGAGCAGGTTGTCGACGAGCATGCTGTAGCGGCTGCGGATCGGCTCCATGCCGCAGGACGTGATGTAGCCGGAGTCCTTGTTGAGCCAGGGAGCGCGCGGGATCTCGCGCTGCTCGGCGAGCGCCGGGTCGCCGATGAAGACCCAGATGAACGAGTCCTGCTCCACGACCGGGAACGACGCGACGCGGGCGGTGCGCGGGATGCGGTCCTGGCCGGGCACGAACGAGCAGCTGCCGTCGGTCTCGTAGGTGAAGCCGTGGTACCCGCACACGATCTTGTCGCCGTCGAGGCGGCTTTCCGAGAGCGGGAACCGCCGGTGCACGCAGCGGTCGGCGAGCGCGACGGGCGCGCCCTCCTGGGTGCGGTAGAACACGATGGGCTCGTTGCAGATGGTCCGAGCCAGGAACGTGCGCGTCACCTCGTCGGCGTAGGCGGCGACGTACCACTGGTCGCGGACGATCGGGATGCTCGGTGCGGCCACTTCGGGACTCCTTCACTCGCGCCCACCTCGGTGTGGGGCGTCATGGAGGAGGTTCGGCGCGGTCAGGGGGCGGCGACAAGGGCCGTTTCCACTGAATGGAAACGTCGGGGTCGTTGTCGCGGGCTCACGGGGCCGTGCCGGAGGCCGGGCGGTGCCCGCCGCCGAGATAGCCGAGTGCGCGGGAGCTGCCTCGCGCGGCCATCCGGATCGCGGGGATCAGGGCGGCGGCGTTGGCGGTGGAGGGAACGACCAGCGAGAGCGCGGCGACGACGCTGCCCGAGGCGTCGCGGATGGGAGCGGCTACCGATACCGCGTCGGCGGTGATCTGACGGTCGCTCACGGCGGCGTCGGCACGGCGGACCTCGGCGAGCTTGGCGCGCAGCTTCGCCGGGTCGGTGATCGTGTGGGACGTGAAGCGTTGGAGGGGCGCGGCGACCACGCGTTCCTGGACGGCGGGTTCCGCGAAGGCGAGCAGGACCAGGCCGACGCCGGTGGCGTGCAGCGGCCAGCGCGAGCCGACCGTGGTGCGCACGACGACGGCGGAGCGGCCGGAGATCAGCTCGACGTAGAGGGTGTCGAGGCCGTCGCGTACGGCGAGCTGGACGTTCTCGTGCGTGGTCTCGTAGAGGTCTTCCATGAACGGCAGCGCGGCACGGCGCAGGCCCGAGCTGCGCGGAGCGAGCGTGGCGACCTCCCACAGGCGCAGTCCGATGCGGTAGGCGCCGGACTCGGACTGCTCCAGCGCTCCCCACGCCGTGAGCTGGCCGATCAATCGGTGCGCGGTGGCGGCGGGCAGGTCGGCGCGCCGGGCCAGCGCGGTGAGCGTCAGCTCTCGATGCTCGGCGTCGAACGCGGCGAGCAGGGCGAGGAGGCGTTGCGCGACACCGGGGCGGCGGGACTCGGACCCGGCCTCGGAGGAGGCCGGGCCGGTGTTCTCGTCGGTCATGCGGCGGCGGGGATCAGGGGCCGTACGTCGAGGAGGCGTTCCGCGAGCTTGGCGGCCTCGTCGCTCAGCCGGCGGTCCACGCGCACGAACAGCGCCTCGGCCTCGGCGGCGGGCCAGTCGGCGGGCAGGTGCTCGACCGGCAGCCGCGGGTCGTCGCGGATGACGCGCAGCCAGTCGGAGTTCATCACGAGCGTGACGGCGAGCGGGTCGGCGCCCTGATCGAGCTCCGCCTCGATGTTCTTCCACCGTTCGGCGAAGGCGTGGTACGGCGCGGCGATGGCGTCGAGCTCCCAGGTCTCGCGGATCATCTGGTCGACGTCGGTGCCGGGGATGGTCGAGGCGTGGAAGGCCTTGACGTGCGATTCGAGGCCGAGGGCGCCGACGATCTCCTCGACGCTCGCCCGGCCCGGGGCCACCCACAGGCCGTTGAACAGCGGTCCGAAGCCGGCCCAGGTCAGCTGGGAGCGCAGCTCGTGGCGCTGCTTCTGCCAGGACTCGGGCAGCGAGAAGCCGAGCAGGGTCCACACCCCGTCCCAGTCGCGGTTGACTGCGCCGCGCTTCCAGAGCCGGGCCTCGCCGTCCCGCAGGATCCGCTCGCTGCGCCCGGTCAGACCGAAGTACATCGCCCGGCCGTGGCGCTGGCGGACGAGCAGGCCGCGGTTGACCATCCGGGTGAGCGTGGAGCGCGCCGCGTGCTCGCCGACGCCGACCCGGGCGAAGACCTCGATGACGCTGGACGCGGACACCGCGACCTCGCGCCCGAGCAGGTAGCGGCCCAGCAGGGTGAGCATCAGGGTCTGCGGACGGACAGCGCCGTCCTCCGAGGGAGTCTCCACGCCACCACCGTACCGGCTCCGCGCTGGTGACGCCTATTATTCGGCGATACATTGACGGCAGGTGCAAACTTGCCTAATGTTTCGCGGGACGCGACGAGGCGAGAGAAGGCAGGGAACCGATGACCTCGGTGGATCTATCCGGCAAGACGGCGGTGGTGACGGGCTCGGGCCGCGGGCTCGGCCTGGCCTACGCGAAGGCGCTGGCCGCGGCGGGCGCGGCGGTGGTCGTCAACGACGTGGACGCGGAGGCGGCCAAGTCGGCGGCGAAGTCGATCGCGGACGCCGGCGGGCGCGCGGTGGCCGTGGCGGCGCCGGTCGGCGGCTCGGAGACCGCGGACGCCCTCGTGGCCGCGGCGGTGGAGGGCTTCGGCGGGCTCGACATCATGCTCACCAACGCGGGCGTGCTGCGCGACAAGGTGCTGTGGAAGATGACGGACGAGGATTTCGACACCGTCATCAACGTGCACCTGCGCGGCACCTTCACCTGCGTGCGCGCGGCCGCGGTGCGGATGCGCGAGCAGGGCGGCGGGGGCCGGATCATCGTCGCCGGCTCGCCCACCGGCCAGCGCGGCACGTTCGGCCAGACGAACTACGCCGCCGCCAAGGCCGGGATCGTCGGGATGATGCGCACCTGGGCGATGGAGCTGGCCCGCGACGAGATCACCGTCAACGCCCTGATCCCGGCGGCGGCCACGGCGATGACCAGGACGATCCCCTTCTTCGCCCCGCACGTCGAGGCGCTCGAGAAGGACGGCGTCCCGCTGCCGGACGCGCTGCGCAAGGGAGAGGGCTTCGGTACCGTGGAGGACGTCGCCGGGCTCGTCGTCTTCCTCGCCTCCGACGCCGCGGCGCAGGTCAACGGCCAGGCGATCGGGATCGGCGGAGACCGGCTCGCCCTGTGGTCGCACCCGCAGGAGCGGCTCGTGAGCTTCGCGGACGGCGGCTGGAGCGCCGAGGAGATCGCCGCCGCGTGGCCCTCCACGCTCGGCCGCTCCCCCGAGACCGTCGGCGTCCCCGCCCCGCGGCAGTGAGCGAGCGTACCGATGAACATCGATGAACTCGTCGCGATCGACGTCCACACGCACGCCGAGGTCTCGGCCTCAGGCGAGGGCTCGCTGTCGAAGGAGCTCGAGGAGGCTTCCGCGGAGTACTTCAAGGTCGACCACGGGCACCGCAAGCCGACGCTGGACGAGATCGGCGCCCTCTACCGGTCGCTGAAGATGGCGGCGGTGGTCTTCACCGTGGACGCCGAGTCCGCGACCGGCACCGAGGCCGTGCCGAACGAGGAGATCGCCGAGGCCGCTCGGCGCTACCCCGACGCGATCATCCCGTTCGCCTCGATCGACCCCGCCAAGGGCAGGGCCGGCGCCCGCCAGGTGCGCCGCCTGGTCGAGGAGCACGGCGTGCGCGGCTTCAAGTTCCACCCGAACGTGCAGGCGTTCTTCCCGAACGATCGGATGGCCTACCCGCTCTACGAGGCGATCGAGGAGGCCGGGGCGATCTCCGTCTTCCACACCGGGCAGACCGGCATCGGCGCCGGCGCGCCGGGCGGCGGCGGGATCCGGCTCAAGTATTCGAACCCGATGTTCGTGGACGACGTCGCCGTCGACTTCCCCGGCATGAAGATCATCCTGGCGCACCCCTCCTTCCCCTGGCAGGACGAGGCGCTGTCGGTGGCCACGCACAAGCCGCAGGTCTACATCGACCTGAGCGGCTGGTCGCCGAAGTACTTCCCGCCGCAGCTCGTCCAGTACGCCAACAGCCTGCTGCAGGACAAGGTGCTGTTCGGCACGGACTACCCGCTGCTCACGCCCGAGCGCTGGCTCGCCGACTTCGACAAGCTGCCGATCAAGGACTCCGTCCGCCCGAAGATCCTCAAGGACAACGCCGCGAGGCTGCTCGGCCTCGCGTAGGCCGCCTCCCCCTTCCCGGGCACGATGCGCAAAGGAGCCATCGACTATGCGAAACCAGGGCATCGGCTCGTGGACCGCGCGCAGGGCGCGCAAGAGCCCGCACGCCCTCGCCGTGCTCCACCGCGACCGCCGGTTCAGCTACCTGGACCTGCGCGAACGCTCGCTGCGCCTGGCCGCCCGGCTGCGCGCGGCGGGCCTGCAGCGCGGCGAGGCGGTCGCCTACCTCGGGCCGAACCACCCCGCCTACCTCGAGACGCTGTTCGCCGCCGGACTGCTCGGCGCGGTCTTCGTGCCGCTAAACACGCGGCTCGCGGCGGCCGAGGTGGAGTACTGCCTCGCCGACAGCGGCGCCCGGATCCTGATCCACACCGCGCAGTACGCGCGGATCGCCGAGGAGGCGGGCTCGACCCAGGAGGACCTGCGGTCGATCGCCGTCGACGAGGAGTACGAGCGCACGCTCGCGCAGGGGCCGGCCGAGCCGATCGACGAGCCCGTGGCGCAGTCCGAGCCGTGCATGATCATGTACACCTCGGGCACGACCGGCCGGCCCAAGGGCGCGGTCCTGAGCCACGGCAACCTGACGTGGAACTCGCTCAACGTGGTCGTCGACACCGACTTCCGCCACGACGAGGTCACCCTGGTCAGCGCGCCGCTGTTCCACACCGCGGCGCTCAACATGACCTGCCTGCCGACGCTCCTCAAGGGCGGCACCGTGATCCTCGAGGAGACGTTCGACGAGGCGCGGACGCTGGAGCTGATCTCGCATCAGGGCGTGACCACGCTGTTCGGTGTGCCGACGATGTACCAGCGGCTCGCGGACGCGCCCGGCTTCGACGAGACCGACCTGAGCGGCGTACGGAACCTGATGTGCGGCGGCGCTCCGGTGCCGGAGCCGCTGCTGCGGCGCTACCTCGATCGCGGGCTCAGCTTCGTGCAGGGCTACGGCATGACCGAGGCGTCGCCCGGCACGCTGCTGCTCGACGCGGACCACGCGCTGAGCAAGGCGGGCACAGCAGGCGTGCCGCACTTCTTCACCGACGTGCGGCTGACGCGGCCCGACGGCAGCGTCGCTGGCCCCGGCGAGCCGGGCGAGATCGAGGTCGAGGGGCCGAACGTGATGCTCGGCTACTGGGGCCGGCCGGTCGAGACGCGCCGCGCGCTGAACGACGGCTGGCTGCATTCCGGCGACCTGGCGGCGACCGACGAGGACGGCTACGTGCGCATCGTCGACCGGATCAAGGACCTGATCATCTCGGGCGGCGAGAACGTCTCCCCCGCACAGGTCGAGTCCGTGCTCTACCAGCATCCGGGGGTCGCCGAGTGCGCCGTGATCGGCGTCCCGGACGAGCGCTGGGGCGAGGTCGGCCGTGCGGTCGTGGTGGTGCGCGAGCCGGCGGTCGAGGGAGCGGAATTCGCCGCCGAACTGCTGGCGTTCGCGGCCGAACGCCTCGCGAAGTACAAGGTGCCGAAGTCGGTGGTCTTCACCGAGGCGCTGCCGCGCACCGGCGCGGGCAAGGTCATCAAGTCCGCGCTGCGCGAAGCGAACGCCGACGGCTCACCGAGCTGAGACCTGACACCCGGGACCTGAGACCTGGGAAATCGAGAGAAGAGAGAGATCTGAGATGACGAAGACCAGCGCCACCGGCCTCGACGAGCTGCGGGCCCTGGCCGGGGCCGACCTCGGCGCGACCGACTGGTTCGAGGTGACGCAGGACCGGGTGAACCTTTTCGCCGACGCCACCGACGATCACCAGTGGATCCACACGGACCCCGAGCGCGCGGCCTCCGGGCCCTTCGGCGGCACGATCGCCCACGGCTACCTCACGCTGTCCCTGCTGATTCCGCTGTTCGGCGAGCTCCTCGAGGTCGGCGGCGTGAAGATGAGCGTCAACTACGGCCTGGAGAAGGTGCGCTTCCCGGCGCCCGTGCGCGTGGGCTCGAAGATCCGCCTGCTCGGCACCGTGGACGAGGTCGAGGACGTGGCCGGCGACGGCGTGCAGATGGCGCTGACGTTCACCGTCGAGATCGAGGGCGGCGCGAAGCCCGCGTGCGTGGCGAAGGCGCTGTACCGGCACTACGCGTAGTCGGGGCTGCCTGCCCCGGCCCGCCGGGGCACGGCTCGCTGTCAGCGGCGCGTGTGAGGAGTTTCTCGGGCCCCGACCTCGGGCGGCAGCCGGTCGATCCAGCGGACGGTCGCGCGGGCCACGGTGATGCCGTACTCGAGCGTGGCGAGCACGTGCGGGTCCGTGTCCTCGCGCTCGCCGAGCACCTGACGCAGCCCCAGGTACTGCTTCAGCAGTTCCGCCTGCCGCGCTCGCTGCTCGCTCAGGACGCTGCGGAGCAGGCCCGGCTGGAGATGTCGGCCGAGGGTGACGAACAGCAGCAGCGGCAGGCGGATCGTGCCCTCGCCGGGTCCGCGCGCGGCCCACTCGGCGAACGCGGCGCGGCCCGCATCGGTGACGGTGTAGGGCTTCGCGTCGCGGCGGCCGGTCTCGCCGGGGGTGACGAGGCCGTGGTCGGCCATGTACGCCAGTTCGCGGTAGACCTGGCTCTTGGTGAGCGACCAGAAGGGTCCGATCGTCTGTTCCGCGCGGGCGACCAGGTCCCAGCCGGTCATTGGACCGTCGTGCAGGAAGCCGAGGAGCGACGCCGCGGTCGCGTTGATTTCCGCGCTCACGGCGTGGCGAACAGCGTGGTGAAGCGCAGTCCGAGCCAAGGGCGTCGGCCGGTGGAGAGGGCGCCGCCGCTGACGATCGCACGCGCGAGCGAGCAGCGGCCGAAGCCGACCAGCAGGGCGGCGCGCGGGTCGAGCGAGATCACGCAGTCCACCTTACGCTCGCCGCGCTCCAGCGCGTCGGAACATTCTGCTGTGCCGTCGGCGATCCGCACGAGGAAGCCGGCCGCCCCGCGCAGCCGCACCTCGTAGTCGGCTTCCAGGCCCTTGGCGCGGTTCGCGTCGAAAAGCAGCGGGAGCATCGCGCTCATCACGGTCGGCGTCGCGGCGGCGGCAGAGGCCTGCGACATGCGCGCGTCGGCGTGCATGGCGCGGGCCAGATCACGGCCGTGGACCAGCGACTCGGTCACGGCCAGGGACGCGAGCGTGCCGACGCTGCGGGTCATGCCCTCGCCGTACCACGGGGTGTCGACCTCCCGCGCGAGATCGTCCTGCCCGGCCAGCGCCGTCAGCAAGGCCGCGGCGTTGACCGCGAGACCGTCGGCGGCTGCTTCCGGGCTGTCTACGGCGAGCTGTTCGATCGCGTACTCGTTGGCGGCGGCGACCGTGGCCGGAAGTCCGCGGGCGCCGTCCGGGGCGGCAACCACGGCGGCGACGGCGGCGGCGACCGCGGTGGTCAGCCGCGCGTCCTGGTAGTCGCCGCGCATCGTCGCGCCGAAGGTCAGGTACACGGCCGTGAGGTGCGCCGCGAGCTGGCCGACGGTCCACTTCAGGCCCGGCACCGGTTCACGCAGGTCGCGGCTGCCGCGCACGAGGCTGATCACGCGCTCGCTCTCCTGCTCGAAGGCCTTGGAGACGGCCTGCTCGTCGGGCGTCAAGCTCCACATGGTCAGGAGTCTGCGGCGTCCCGCGCTCGGCGTCAAGACCGTCCATTGTGGAATATCTGACGGTCGAACGGGGTGCCTTAGTCCGCACCGCAATCCGTGCATGGACATGCATGTCATGCCAGCCGTCAGCGTGCAGCACGGAGCTGCGCTCGATAGCCTCGGCCGCGAATCCGGCCTTCATCGCGAACCGGCAGGAGGCCTCGTGACCGCCAGCGCCCGATCTCCGCCTTCGCCGCGCGCGAGCGCCCGGGGTGCGGTAGCCTCCCAGGTCAGCGACCATCCGCCACGCTCGCCAGCCGACCGAGGGAGACCGCCGTGCCTCGCTGCCACGCCAACGGGATCGAGATCGAGTACGACACCTTCGGCTCGCCCGCAGATCCGGCCATGCTGCTGATCATGGGCTTGAGCATGCAGCTCACCGGCTGGGACCCGGAGCTGTGCGAGAAGATCGCGGCCCGCGGCTTCCACGTCATCCGCTTCGACAACCGCGACGCGGGCCTGTCCACGCACATGGACGCGGCGCCGGTACCGAACCTGGGCGCGGTGATGAGCGGAGACGCGTCCGAGGTGAGATACCTGCTGGCCGACCTGGCCGACGACACGGCCGGCCTGCTCAAGGCCCTCGGCATCCAGGCCGCGCACGCGGTCGGCGCCTCGATGGGCGGGATGATCCTCCAGGAGATGCTGATCCGGCACCCCGGGCTGCTGCTCTCGGCCTGCTCGATCATGTCCACCACCGGCGACCCCGCCGTCGGCCACCCCTCCCC
>NZ_JAGSOH010000143.1 GCF_018139625.1 Actinospica acidithermotolerans
GGCGCGGGGCGGGGGCACGCGGCGTTCTGCCCGGCGGCGGCGAAGGAGGCGAGCAGCGCGGTGACGGCGGCGTGCATCTCCTCGTCGGTCGGATTGCCGCGCACCTCGAAGCCATCCAGTGTTCGTATACTCATAGCGGTATGTTCCCGTGCTTTCTAGGGAGTCGGACCGCGCGCTTGTCGCGCAGCGCGGCGAAGGCGGCGGCCACCCGGAGCCTGGTCTCGTGCGGCAGGATCACCTCGTCCACGTAGCCGCGCTCGGCCGCCAGGTACGGGGTGCACATGGCCTCCTCGTAGTCGGCGACCAGCCGGGCGCGCTCCGCCTCGGGGTCGGCCGCCGCCGCCAGTTCCCGGCGATGCAGCACGCTGACCGCGCCCGCGCCGCCCATCACGGCGATCTCGGCGGTGGGCCAGGCGAGGTTGACGTCCACGCCGAGGTGCTTGGAGCCCATGACGCCGTAGCCGCCGCCGTAGGCCTTGCGGGTGATCACCGTGACCATCGGCACGGTCGCCTCGCAGTACGCGTACAGCAGCTTCGCGCCGCGCCGGATGATGCCGCCGCGCTCCTGGTCCACGGAGGTCAGGAAGCCGGGCACGTCCACGAACGTCAGGATCGGGACGTGGAAGGTGTCGCACATCCGGATGAAGCGCGCCGCCTTCTCCGCGCCGTCGTAGTCCATGACCCCGGCCAGGTGCATCGGCTGGTTGGCCACGACGCCGACGCTGCGGCCGTCGATCCGGGCGAGGCCGCAGACCACGTTGCCCGCGAAGCCGCCGTGCACCTCGATCAGCTCGCCGTCGTCCACGACCGCGCGGATGGCGCGCAGCATGTCGTAGGGCTGCGTGGCCCGGTCCGGGATCAGGTCGTCGAGCTCGAGGTCCTCCGCGGTCGGCTCGGGCCGGCGGTCGAACTCGTACTCGGGCGGGTCGGCCATGTTGTTCGAGGGCAGGTGGCCCAGGAACAGCCGCACGTACTCGAAGGCTTCGGCCTCGTCGGCGGCCAGGTGGTGCGCGCAGCCGCTGACGGTGCTGTGGCTGTGCGCGCCGCCGAGCTCCTGGGTGCTGACCGTCTGGCCGGTGACCGCGCGCAGCACGTCGGGGCCGGTGACGAACATGTGCGAGATCTGATCCACCATGACCACGAGGTCCGTCATCGCCGGCGCGTAGACCGCGCCGCCCGCGCAGGGCCCGACCATGATCGAGATCTGCGGGATGACCCCGGAGGCGTCGACCTCGCGGCGGACCAGCTCCGCGTAGTAGGCGAGCGAGACCACGCCCTCGTGGATCCGCGCGCCGCCGGAGTCGTTGATACCGATCACCGGGCAGCCGGTGCGGGTGGCGAAGTCCATCAGCTTGAGCACCTTCTCGCCGAAGGCCTCGCCGAGGCTGCCGCCGAGCACGGTGAAATCCTGCGAGAACACGCACACCCGGCGGCCGTCGACCGTGCCGTAGCCGGTGATCACGCCGTCGCCGAACGGCCGGCTGCGCTCGATGCCGTAGCTGTGGCTGCGGTGCCGCACCAGGGCGTCGAGTTCGACGAAGGAGCCGGGGTCGAGCAGCATGCCGATCCGCTCCAGCGCGGTCGCCTTGCCCTTGGCGTGCTGCTTCTCGACGGCCTCGCCAGAGCGCTGCCCGGCCAGCTCGGCGCGCCGCCGGCGCAGCTCGGCGGCCCGGCGCGCGGTCCGCCCGGTCTCCAGATCGGCCCGCTGTTCGGTGGTCACGGTCACGGTCACGGCAGCTCGACCACCTGTGCCGCGTACACCAGGCCCGCGCCGAATCCGACCATCAGGGCCTTGCTTCCGCTCGGCAGGTCGCCGCGGTTGACCAGATCCTCGAGGGCGAGCGGCACGGAGGCGGCGGACGTGTTGCCGAAGCCGGTCACCTCGCGCGCCACGATCACGGTGTCCGGCAGGCCCATCGCCTTCACGACCGCGTCGATGATCCGGCCGTTGGCCTGGTGCGGGATGAACGCCGCGATGTCCTCGGCGCCGACCCCGGCCGCCTGCATCGCCTCGCGGCTGGCCTTCGGCGCGATCTGCATCGCCCAGCGGAAGACCTCGGTGCCGTCCATGCGCAGGGTGGGGAACGGCAGGTCGCGGTCGTCGCGCAGCTCGGCCCAGGTGTGGTTGTGCTGGATCAGCCGGGCGCCGTCGCCGTCCGAGCCCCAGACGACCGGGCCCACCCCGGGCCGCCGCGCCGGGCCGAGGAGCACCGCGCCGGCGCCGTCGCCGAACAGGAACGCCGTGCCCCGGTCGGCCGGGTCCACGATGTCGGTCATCTTCTCCGAGCCGACCACGACCACGTGCCGGGCGTTGCCCGAGCGGATCAGCGAGTCGGCCAGGGCCAGCGCGTAGCAGAATCCGGCGCACGCGGCGCCGACGTCCATCGCGGCGGCCCCGCCCGCACCGAGTGCCGAGGCGACCCGGGGGGCGGCGGCCGGGCACTGCTCGAGGTCGGAGACCGTCGCGACGAGCACCGTGTCGACGAGCTCGGCGGCGAGCCCGGCGCGCTCCAGCGCCTTCGCCGCGGCGGCCGCGCCCATGCTGATCACCGACTCGCCGGGGCCGGCGAAGCGGCGCGCCTCGATGCCGCTGCGGCGCCGGATCCAGTCGTCGGAGGAGTCGATGTACCGGCAGATCTCGTCGTTGTCCACGACCCGCGCGGGCCGGTAGGCGCCGACCCCGAGGATCCGGGACCCGGCCGAGGTCGGCGGGGTGCGCAGCATCGCGTTCATGAGTCCGTCCCGTCGGTCGCGATCGGCGCGAGCGCGCCCTCCAGGTAGAGCTGGCGGCAGCGGCGGCGCTGCACCTTGCCGCTGGAGGTCTTCGGCAGCGAGCCGCGCCGGACGAGGACGACGTCGTCCACGTGCAGCCGCTGCGACTCGTAGACCGCGGCGCGGATCCGCTCGCGCAGCGCCTCGGCGCCGTACCCGGCGAAGGTCCGCACGCCGGCCTCGACGACGACCACCAGCAGCTCCGCGGTCCCGTCGTCGACCGAGAAGGCGGCCGAGCAGTTCACGCCGAGCCTGCTCTCGGCCGACTCGACCGCGGTCTCGATGTCCTGCGGGTAGAAGTTGCGGCCCTTGCGGATGATCAGATCCTTGATGCGGCCGGTGACGAAGAGCTCGCCGTCGTACTCGAAGCCGAGGTCGCCGGTGCGCAGGTAGGTCGGCGCGCCGGGCCCCTGCCGGTCGCCGGTCCGGGCGCGGAAGGTCTCGTCGCTCTCCTTCTCGCGGCCGAGGTAGCCCGCGGCCACGCACGGCCCGCTGATCCAGATCTCGCCGATGCCGCCCTCGGGCACCGGGAGCAGGCTCTCCGGCTCGACGATCCGCAGCCTCGTGCCCTCCACCGGGACGCCGCTGCCGACCAGGGCGAGCGCGGCGGGATCCTCCTCGGACAGGTGCACGACGCGGCCCTCGCGCAGCTTGTCGGGGTCGACCCAGAGCACCAGCGGCTTCCGGTCGGTGGGGCTGCCGCTGGCCTTGAGCGTGTTCTCGGCCAGGCCGTAGCCCGGGCACATCGTCTCGGGGCGGAATCCGACCGGCGCGTAGGCGGCGGTGAAGTCCTCGACGACCCGCCAGCGCACCGGCTCCGCGCCGTTGCCCGCGACCCGCCAGGCGCTCAGGTCCAGCTCGCCCGGCACGCCGATCTCGGCGGCCTCGCGCACGCACAGCTCGTAGGCGAAGCTCGGCCCGGCCGTGTGCGTGCCGCGGAACCTGGACATCGCCTCCGGCCAGCGGCCCGGGCGGCGCACGAAGGCGGCCGGGGCCATCAGGTAGGACGGCGCGCCGGCCCACAGCGGCGCGATGATGCCGAAGAGCATGCCCATGTCGTGGAAGTGCGGGAGCCAGGACACGAACACCGCGCCGTCCCCGCACGGCCAGAGCGCGTCGGTCTCCTCGGCGTTGGCGATGAAATTGGCGTGGGTGATCATCACGCCCTTGGGGTCGCCGGTGGAGCCCGAGGTGTACTGCAGCAGCGCGAGGTCGTCCGGGCCGGGTTCGGCGCCCTCGTCGGACACGGCGGCCGACGGAGCGTCCGTGGCGATCAGCGTCAGGCCCTCGAGATGCGGGGAGCCGGCGAACTTCGCGCGCAGCCGCTCCAGGGTCTCGGAGTCGGTGAGGATCGCGCTCGCCCCGGCGTCGTCGGCGATGCCGCGCAGCCGCCGGTAGCCGCTCTCCCGCGACGGCACCTGGACCGGCGCGCCGGTCACCCCGGCGTACATGCAGCCCATCAGGGCTTTCACGAACTCGAGGCCGGCCGGGTAGAGCATCACGGCGTTGCGCCCGCGCAGCCCGGCCGCGCACAGCATCTCGGCGCGCTCGGCGGCCTCCCGGTGCAGCTGCGCGTAGGTCAGCTGCTCGCCGGGCTCCTCGCCGTCGGTGAGGAAGACGAACGCGGTGCGCTCCGGGTGGGTGGCGGCGCGGCGGCGCAGGATCTCGGGCACGGTCGCGGCCCCGGTGCCGGCCGCCCGCGGGATCGCCGGGACTGACGGGGGCGCCGCGGTCTGTGGCGTGGTCATCGTGCTCGCCTTTCTGCTGGGAGCTGAGGCTGGGCTGGGCGTGGCTGGGCTTGGCGTGGCTGGGCTGGGCGTGGCTGGGCTGGGCGTGGCTAGGCGATCGCGCCGAGGGCGGCGCCGCCGTCGACCCCGATGGTCTGGAGGTTGATATACGAACCCTTGGATGAGAGCAGGAAGCACACCAGTTCGGCGATGTCGGTGGGATGCGCGGTGCGGCCGAGCGGGATGCCGAGCCGGAAACTTCCGGGCCGGCCGAGCAGCGTGCCGGCCGGCGCGGCGCCGGGCACGCCGGCCGCCACGGTGTCGAGCGAGCCGGGGGCGACGACGTTGCAGCGCACGCCGTACCCGGCCACCTCGAGCCCGAGGCTGCGGGTGAACATCGCGGCCGCGGCGGTCGCGGCGCAGCAGGCCGCCATGCCCGCGCGGGGCAGGGCGGCGGCGCCCGCCGTCACCGTGACCACCGAGCCGCGGCGGCGGCGCACCATCCGGCCGGTCACCGCCTGGGAGAGCAGGAATACGCTGGTCGCGCCGACCTCGAAGGTCTCCATCCAGTCCTCGTGGCGGTACTCGGCGACGTCCCCGGGCCGCTGCGCGCAGGAGGCGTTGACCAGGAAGTCGATCTCGCCGAGCTCGTCCTCGATCTTCGCCACCACGGACTGCACGGGTCCAGGCCGGCCGATGTCCGCCGGGAACGCCCGCACGGTCACCTCGTCGGCCGTCAGCTTCTCGGCCTTCTCGCGCAGCCGGGTCTCGTGCCGGTCCACCGCCGCGATGGCGATGCCGAGCCGGCCGAGGCCGCGGGCGATCTCGGTGCCCACCGCTCCGGCGACGCCGGTGACGAGCGCGACCTGCTGGGTCATGGGACTTCCCTCCAGAAATCGAGCTGACGAAGCTTCGGGACGCCGTCGACGCGGGCGACGGCCGGACCGCCGAGAATCAGAGTGCTGGGACGGCTGGCGGAGAACTCCGGCCACTGCGGCGCACCGACGGCCCGCGGCACCCCGTCGCGGGCGAACGAGGCGACGTACGCCATGAACAGCGTCGAGACCCGCCGCTCGGCCGGTCTGTCGCCGAACTGCGCGACGTTCATCGGGTGGCTGTACGTGCCGAAGAGGAACTTCGAAGTCGCGTCGTGCGGCGTGCCGTAGTGCGGGGCGCGGACCGGGTGTGCGAACTGCATGACGTACCCGGGCGTCGTGCCGAGCCGTGCGTGCCGTTCGGCGAGCCGGACGATCCGGTTCCGGAAGAGCGCGTCGCCCCACACCTCGGTCCACAGCGTGCGCGGATCCGAGGGCAGGCCCTCGTCCTCGGCCGCCGCGCGGTAGGCGCGCACGCACTTCTCGGCGAGGCCCGCTGGAACGTCCGCCGACAGCTTGCCGAGCACGCCTCGTACCGCTCGCACCAGCTGCGCCTCACCGACCGGGACCGGGGGTGCGGGCGGGAAAGAGGGCGAGAGCGGGTCGGTGAAGAACGAGCCCTCGGTGCTGTTGTGGATGCTCATCACCGGAATCGAGGGCGTGGGCGCGACGTGCGCGAACTCCGGCATCGTCACGCCGTCGCGGATCGGCCCGCGGTACTCGCGCCCACTGAGCACCCGCCGCGAACCCGGATCCCCGGCGAAGGCTGCCAACCAGGCTGTGTGGAAGGCCGCGTACGGAACATCGCGCAGTCCTGCGACGCTCGTCCCGAGCTCGGCCGCGATCGACTCGTAGACACGCCGCGAGTCCTCGGGCGTGAGCGAGGTGGCGGGCGGTGCCGCGTGCGCCGCGCTGATCGAGATCAGCCTTCGGATGCCCATCTCCTCGGCGCGGAGAGCGAGCAGCCAGGCGGTGCCGCCGCCCGCGGACGTGCCGCAGAGCGTGATGTTGCCGGGGTCGCCGCCGAAAGCCGCGATGTTCTCCGCGACCCACCTGATCGCCGCCGCCTGGTCCTGAAGGCCCCAGTTCGCGCACAGCCCGGTCTCCGGGTCGGCGAGGTCTTCGTGCAGGCCCCAGCCGAATCCGGACAGCCGGTAGTTGAAGTTCACCACGACCAGGCCGCCGGCGGCCGCGAGGTGCGCGCCGTCGAAGGTGGGCACGCTGCCCGCGCCGACCTGCCAGCCGCCGCCGTGGATGTAGAGGAGCACCGGCAGCGACGCCACGGTGTCCGGCGTCCAGACGTTGGCGTAGAGGGCGTCCTCGGCAGAGTCGGGGTCCGCCGACTGCACGAACGCGCGGGAGAACTCCGTCGCCGACCGCCGCCGCCACGGCTCGGCCGGCCGCGGCGAGCTGAATCGCAGTGCTCTGGCATAGGGCACGCCGCGGAAGACCGCCACGTCGCCCTCGCGCGCTCCGATGAGCTCGCCCTGCTCGACGCGGGCGGCCACGACCTGCGCGGTGTCCACGGATCCGGTCATCTCGTCCCTCCCTTCGCTGCGATTCTGCGAAGGGCGGCCGCCGCGGGCCAAGATCCGGCGGCGCACTCTGTCAGGTGCCTGCGAGTCCGTCAGGTCGCGGCGCGCCCGGGACCTGACGGAGTGTCGCAGGGCCCGTTGACCGGCGGCGGAACGCGATGCGAGCTTGGCCAGCGGCCCGATCCGCCGCCGATTCGTGGGGAGCGCACCCGGTCATGACCGTTCAGGAAACGCGAGAACATCCAGCCGTCGACGTGGCACCCGACTGGGGCGCCGACGCGCTCGACCTCGACGCCTACCTCGCCAGGATCGGCTACTCAGGGCCGATCGCCCCGACCTCGGAGGCGCTGCGCGCGCTGCACCGGGCGCACGTGCACGCGATCGCGTTCGAGAACGTGGACGTGGCGCTCGGTCGGGAGATCCCGCTCGACACGGAGTCGCTGCAGGACAAGCTCGTGCGCGGCGGGCGCGGCGGCTACTGCTTCGAGCACAACATCCTGTTCGCCGCCGTCCTGGAGCGCTTCGGCTTCCGCGTCGAGCGGCACCTCGCCCGGGTACGGCGCGGCGGCACGGCCGTGCGCTTCCGGGCGCACGCGTTCCTGCGGGCCGCCGGAAGCGACTCGGTCCGCTGGCTCGTGGACGTCGGCTTCGGCGACGAGGGTCCGCTCGAGCCGATCCCGTGCGAGCCGGACGCGGTGCTGGAGACCGGCGGCTGGGTGTGGCGGCTGCGCGCGGCCGGCGAGCAGTGGGTGCTCCAGTCGCTGCACCACGACGGCTGGTTCGACCTCTACGCGTGGCGGTTCGAGACGCACTTCCGGCCCGACTTCGAGGTCTCCAACCACTTCACCGCGACCCACCCGCGCTCCACCTTCGTCGGCCGGCTGATCGCGATGCAGAGCCGCCCGTACGTGCGCCACACGCTCGTCGACCGCGAGCTGACCACCCGGCGCGCCGACGGCTCCGAGGAGCGCGCCGAACTCGGCGACGCGACCCTGCTGCGCACACTGCGCGACGTATTCGGCATCCGGCTCACCGCCCACGACGCCGACCTGCTACTCGACCGTCTACCGGTCCCCCGGACCGCGCCGAACCCCGACCGCTCCGACCGCTCCTAGGGCCTCGAGGAGGCACCGATGTTCCATCTCCCCCTCGGCAGGCGCGGGCTGCACCTCGGCCTGCTGCCGTCCGCGTGCGCGCGCAACCACCCCGACACGCCGCTCTGGCTGGACCACGACATGGACGCCTGCCCCGAGGCCGGGCGCGAGCTGACCACCGCCGGGCTGGCCGCGCTCGTCGAGGACTTCGCGGGCCGGCTGTGGGCGGCCGGAGTCCGGCCCGGCACCCACGTGGCGATCTACAAGCGGCACAACTTCGACATCTACCTGCTCGCCGTCGCCGCGGCCCGGATCGGCGCCGTGCCCGCGATGCTCTCCCCCGCGCTGGCCGGCGAGACCGTCGCCGCGCTGCTCGGCCGGCTGCGCGGGCCGTACCTGCTCACCGACGCCGGCAAGCTGACCGGGGAACTCGCCGCCCAGGACGTGCACGGGCTGACCGCCGGGGTGCTCACGGCCGGCGACGGGCCGGCCGAGGACCCCGAGACCATCGGCCTCGCCGCACTCGCCGGCTCGCCGGCCCCCGCGTTCACCGCGCCGGACATCGACAGCGCAGCGCTGATGACCCACACCTCCGGCACGACCGGCATCCCCAAGCTGGTCGTGCACACGCCCCGCTCGCTCGCCGGACGGCTGCGCCCGCAGGCGATCCTGGCGAAGCTGATCCGCGATCAGGGTCCGTACGCGCTGCACGTCTCGTTCGTGCACTCGCGGATGTTCATGGCCATGGCGCTCGCGCTGCCCAAGGGCATGCCGACGATCGTGATGGCCGACGGCGAGCCGGAGCAGGTGGCCCAGCTGTTCGCGCGGCACCGCCCTGGCATCGTCGAGACGCACCCGAACTCGTACGTCGAGTGGGAGGCGCTGGCCGACCACCCGCTGCGTCCTCTACAGAACGTCAAGCTGTACAGCGGCACGTTCGACGCGATCCACCCGGGCACGATCGACAAGCTGCTCTCCGGCTCGAAGCGGGACAAGCCCCGGTTCTTCCAGATCTACGGCCAGAGCGAGTGCGGTCCGCTGACCGGCCGGTGGTACAGCCCGCGGAACGCGGCGGGCGCCGACGGCCGCTGCCTCGGCCACCCGATGCCCGGCCTGACGCACATCCGCATCGTGCCGCGCAACGGAAACCGCCCGAGCAAGAAGACGCCCGGCTTCATCGAGGCGAGCGCCGACGGTCGCGCCGTGGACTACTACGGCGAGGAGGCGCGCTACCGGGCCGAGGAGACCGGCCGCTGGTGGCGGACCGGCGACGTCGGCTTCCGCACCCGCCGCGGCTGCGTGCACGTGCTCGACCGCGCGGTGGACGTCATCGAGAACGTGGACAGCACGCTCGAGATCGAGGACGCCGTGCTCGGCCAGCTCCACGAGCTGATCGAGGTGGTGGTCATCCCCGGCCCGCGCCAGGAGCCGCTGCCGGTGGTGTGCACCAAGATGAACGAGCCGCTGGACCTCGACCGCTGGCGCCGCGCCGTGGCGAAATTCCCGCAGCTCGCCGACCCGGTGCAGATGCCGCTGGACGACCTGCCGCGCACCGCGACGATGAAGGTGCAGCGGATCGAGCTCGCCCGCCGACTGCGCGAGCGCTACGAGGCCACCGGTTCGCTGGTCGGCGTCGGCGGAGCCGAGTAACCGGCCGTGGACGACATCACCGCGACCTCCGCCAGCGACGCCCTCGGCGCCAGCCGACCCAACCTCGACGCGCCCGACATAGTAGTGAGCAGCGCGGACTCAGGTGACCACCCTGTTGGCTCAAGCCAATCAGACCTCGACGTGCCCGACATTGGGCCGAGCAGCGCGAAGTCCGGCGACCGCTCCGTTGGCGCAGGCCGACCCGACCTCGACGTGCCCGCCATCACGCCGAGCGGCGCGAACTTCGCCAGCCACCCCACTGGCTCAAGCCAATCAGACCTCGACGTGCCCGACATTGCGCCGAGCAGCCCGGACTCCGGCGGCCACGCTGCTCACACTGCCCACCCCGACCTCGACGTGCTCGTCGTCGGGGCGAGCAGCGCGAACTCCACCGGCCACTCCGTTGCCGCCAGCCAGCCCGACCTGGACGGGCCCGAGATTGCGCCGGGCAGCGCGGACTCAGGCGGCCACCCCGTTGGCTCAGGCCGACCCGACCTCGACGTGCCCGCCATCACGCCGAGCGGCGCGAACTTCGCCAGCCACCCCACTGGCTCAGGCCGATCAGACCTCGACGTTCCCGACACTGCCCTGAGCAGTGCGGACTCCGGCGACCACGATGCCCACACTGTCCGCCCCGACCTCGACGTGCTCGTCGTCGGGGCGGGGCCGGTCGGCCTGTTCGCTGCGTGCGAACTGCTGCGCCGCGGCCTGCGCGTGCGCGTGATCGACCGGGAGCCGGAGCCGACGCGCGTGCCGCGGGCCCTGGCCCTGTGGCCGCGCGCCCTGGACATCCTCGCCGACCTCGGCATCGACGAGGAGCTGCAGCAGGCCTCGATCCCGATCACCGGCGCCGAATACCACTCCGGCGGCGACCCGCTCGCCGTGTTCCTCGCCCCGGAACCGCTCCAGCCTCGCCACCTGCCGCAGTACGAGACCGAGCGGCTGCTGACCGAGCGGCTGCATCGACTCGGCGGCAAGGTCGAGCGCGGAGTGCGGCTGCTCGGCTTCGACGACCTCGACGGCGCGGGCCGGATCGAGGCGACCGATCGGCTCACCTCGATCCTGGAACACTCCGGCGGCACGGTCGAGCGGCAGGCCGCTTCGTTCGTGATCGGCGCGGACGGCGCGTCGAGCACCGTGCGCGGGCTGATCGGCGCCGGATTCCAGGGCAGCACATACGAGCTCGCATTCGCACTCGTCGATGCGCGGGTCTCCGAGCAAGTCCCGAACACGCTGCCGCGCAACCGGCTGCTCTACTATCAGCGGCCGACCGGCAGCCTGATGATCGCTCCCCTGCCCGACGAGGTCTTCCGCATCCTGGCGGTGCTTCCTCGTCGCGACCGCGAGGAGATCGATGTCGCGTTCATGCAGCGGGTCCTCGACGAACGCGGTCCCGGCGGCGTGACGATCACCGAGCCGGTCTGGCGGACGGTCTACCGCGTGCACGCGCGACAGGCATCCGAGTACCAGCGCGGCCGCGCGTTCCTGGTCGGCGACGCGGCGCACGTGCACAGCCCGGCCGGCGGCCAGGGCATGAACAACGGCATCCAGGATGCGTACAACCTGGCCTGGAAACTCGCGGCGGTCCTGCACGGCCAGTCCCCCGTCTCGCTGCTGGCCGACTACACGGCCGAACGGGTCGAGGCGACGAACCGGATCATCGCCGACACCGACCGGCAGACACGCGCGTGGATGGCGAACAGCAGGCCGCGCATCGCACTGCGCGACGCGGCTTTCCGACTGATGCAGCGCACCGGCTTCGTGCCGCGGTACGTGATCCCAGTGATGGCCGGCCGCCGCGTCACCTACCAGCCGACTCGGGCAACGCAGTCGCCCGCAGGCCGTCCCGCGTGCGCGCGCAACCGCCGCGTGCCGGGGCATCTCAAGGTCGGTATGGTCTTCCCGCGCGAGGCCGCCGTGGCACTCGGCATCCACGGCACGGCGCAGCAGCCGGCAGGCTGGACCGTAGTCGCCGTCGCCGGGGCTGTTGCCGGGGACGCCACCAGGGCTGTTGCCGGCGGTGCCATCAGGGCCGCTTCAAGGGCTGTCGCCGGGGACGCCGCCAGGGCTGTTCGCGGGGACGCTTCCGGGGCTGTTACCGGGGCCGCCGCCAGGGCTGTTCGCGGGGACGCTTCCGGGGCTGTTACCGGGGCCGCCGCCAGGGCTGTTGGCGGGGACGCTTCCGGGACTGTTGCCGGGGCCGCCGCCGGAGCCGCGTCGATGGCGTGGCTTGACCGAATCCGCCCGTTCGCCGGCGCACATCCGGCCGTGCGCACGGTGCCGATGAGCCGTCAAGACGCCCGCAGGCTGCTCGGCTGCGGCGTCGTCGGCTTCTACCTGATCCGTCCGGACGGGCACATCCAGGCGCACGGACACGAGAACGATCTCGCGCACCTGAGCGCAGAGCTCGAACTCGTCCTGCCCAGACTCCAGGAAGGGGACGACGCGTGACCGAGACTCCGTCCGTGGTGATCGCCTACCACTCAGGCTACGGACATACCGCGGTGCTCGCCGAGGCGGTGCGCGACGGCGCCGCCGAGGCGGGCTCGCAGGTCTCCGTGATCGAGGTGGACGGGATCACCGACGAGCAGTGGACGCTGCTGGACGCGGCCGACGCCGTCGTCTTCGGTGCTCCGACCTACATGGGGTCGGCGTCCGCCGCGTTCCACGCCTTCGCCGAGGCCACCTCGGCCCGCTGGCTGCGCCGGGATTGGTCGGGCAAACTCGCTGCCGGATTCACCATGTCCGGCGCGATGAGCGGGGACAAACTCCACACGCTGCAGTACTTCGCGATCCTGGCCGCCCAGCACGGGATGCACTGGCTCAACCTCGACCTGCCGCCCGGCTGGAACAGCTCCGGCGGCTCCGAGCATGACCTCAACCGGCTGGGCTTCTCACTGGGCGCCGCCGGGCAGACGCCGGTCGACCTCGGCCCGGACGCCGTGGCCAAGGCCGACGCGGAGACGGCCCGCCACCTCGGCCGCCGCGTGGCCGAACTGGCCGGCCGCCTCTGAGGCCAGCTCAGGAGTCCTGCATCCCGCCGACCGCGTGCTGCATGACTGACCGCACGCCCTCGAGGTAGTCGATGATCACGCCGAGCTCGGCGGGGCTGAACTTGGAGCAGAGCAGGTCGAGCTCGGCCAGCATCGGCCCGAACACCCCGTTGAAGGTCTCGATGTCCTTGCCGGTCAGCTCGACGAAGATCTTGCGCCGGTCGTTCGAGTCGCGCTCGCGGCGGACGTATCCGTCCCGCTCGAGGCGGTCGATCACCCCGGTGATCGCGCCGGTGGTCAGCCCGGTCAGCCGGGCCAGGTCGCCGGGGGTGCGCCGCGGCTCGCCCGGCATCCGCTGCAGGTGGGCGATGATCGCGACGTCGGTGGGGTGGATGCCGAGCGCGCGGGCGGTGGCCGTCTGCAGGGAGAGTAGGGCGAGCGCGAGCCCCTGGCCGGCCGTGGCCAGCCGCGGGATGCTCGCCAGCCACTCCGGGCTGCCCTGCGGCGTCCCGGCGGGCAGGTCAGGCAGGTCGGACTCGGTCTTCCGGCCTGTGGCGGCCTCCGGGGTGCTTGACATCGTGCACTCTTCCTCTTACTCTCCGAATGTCTTAGTCACTAAGAAAACTTCCGGCTAAGACTCTTTGTACGGACCATAGCATCCCGGCAACGTGAAGGAAAGGCGACATGACTTCGCCGAACGAAACGTCCGCGCCGACCGTGTCCGCGCCCGAGCAAACCGGGCCGGTGGACCCCAAGCGGTGGCTCGCCCTGACCGTCGTGCTGGTCGCGGCCTTCATGGACCTGCTCGACGTCACCATCGTCAACGTCGCGATCCCGAGCATCCAGCACGACCTGAACGCCGGGTACTCGGAGATCCAATGGGTCGCCGCGGGCTACTCGCTGGCCTTCGCGGCCGGCCTGATCACCGGCGGCCGGCTGGGCGACATCTACGGCCGCAAGCTGATCTTCGTGATCGGCATGGCCGGGTTCACCGTCGCCTCGGCGCTGTCCGGCCTGGCCACCAGTCCGGAGTTCCTGATCGGCGCGCGCATCTTCCAGGGTGCGATGGCCGCGCTGATGGTGCCGCAGATCCTGGCGATCATCCACGTCAGCTTCCCGAAGGAGGAGCGCGGCAAGGTCTTCGGCATGTACGGCGGCATCGCCGGCTCCGCGACCGTGTTCGGCCCGATCATCGGCGGGCTGCTGGTGCAGTACAACCTGTTCGGGTGGGAATGGCGGCCGATCTTCCTGGTGAACATCCCGGTCGGCGTCCTCGGCGTGATCGCGGCGCTCTTCTACATCCGCGAGTCCAAGTCGGAGAAGGCACTGCGGCTCGACCTCGTCGGCATGGCACTGGTCACGGTCGGCGTGCTGCTGCTGGTCTACCCGCTCACCGAGGGACGCGACCTGGGTTGGCCGGCCTGGACCTTCGCAATGATCGGCGGATCCGCGGTCGTGCTGGTGGCCTTCGTGTACTACAGCCGCTCGGTCGGCCGGCGCCTCGGCTCCCCGCTGCTGCCGCTCAGCCTGTTCAGTGCGCGCAGCTTCGCCAGCGGCTTCAACGTGAACCTGGTGTTCAACCTGGCAACCGGCAGCTTCTTCCTGATGTGGACGCTCTACATGCAGGACGGCCTTGGCTGGACCCCGCTGCACGCGGGCCTGACCGGCATCCCGTGGTCGCTCGGCCTGGCCATCGCGGCGGGCCTGTCGGTGCAGTACCTGGCGCCCGCGCTGGGCAAGTTCACGCTGATCATCGGGGGTGTCCTGCTGAGTCTCGGCGCGCTGCTGTTCATCGGGACCGTAGGCCGGTACAGCACGGGCATCCACTCCTGGGAGATGATTCCGGCGCTGTTCGTCATGGGCCTCGGCGTGGGCCTCGTCGTGGCGCCGCTGATGGACTTCGCGCTCACCGACGTGCCCAACGAGTCGGCGGGTTCGGCGTCCGGGGCGATCAACATGACGTGGCAGATGGGCATGACCGTCGGCATCGCGATCGTCGGTGTGATCTTCCTGTCCCCGATGGGCGCACAGGCCGGAAAAGCCGTCGACTCGCTCACTCCGCAGATTACCCAGCAGCTCACGGCCGCCGGCGTGCCCGAGCCGCTGAACGCCCCGATCATCGCCGCTTACAAGCAGTGCGCGCAGGATCGGGCCAGCGAGACCGACTCCAGCGTGACCCCGGCCAGCTGCAAGCAGGCGCCGCCGAGCGAGCTGCCCGCGGCCACGGCCACGAAGGTGGAGCAGATTCTGGAAGGCGAGGCGGCGACCGTCGACGCCAAGACGTTCTCCGATTCCTTCCAGATCGGTCTGGTCTACGTGATCGGCTTCGTCCTGCTGACCACCGCGATCATGTTCGCCCTGCCGAAGAAGGCCAAGCCGCAGGAGCTCTAGCCCGCGTCCGCGCGGCGAAGGGAGAACCGCTCATGCTCACCCGGATCGACCACATAGGCATCGCCTGCCGCGACCTCGAGACAACCGTGGACTTCTACCGCCGGACCTTCGGCTTCGAGGTCTGCCACGAAGAGGTCAACGAGGAGCAGGGCATCCACGAGGCGATGCTGCGGATCAACCGCACCGACGACGGCGAGTCCTCGTACCTGCAGCTGATGGAGCCGATACGGCCGGAAAGCGTGGTCGCCCGGTTCATCGAGAAGCGCGGCGAAGGCGTCCACCACATCGCCTTCGGCTCCGCCGACGTGGCCTCGGTCGTGGCCGACGCCGAAACCGCGGGTATCACCCCTCTCCTGGAGGGCCTGCGACGCGGCTCGATGGGCTCGCTCGTCACGTTCCTGCACCCGCGGGACTGCCACGGCGTGCTCACCGAACTAGTCCAGGCCGCACCAACCGCCCACGCCCCCACCTCCCCTCCCGAGGCGTAAGGGCGGAGCAACCCGGTAGGCGGGTCGGGGCGACCGACCCGCCTACCGGCACGCAGTCCGGCACGCTGCGAAACCAGGGCTCTACTTTGCCTACGTCTTACACCCAGCCGCACAGCCGCCGCCGCACAGCCGCTCACTGCTCGTTCGCCCGGCCGCCGCCGCACAGCCGCCGCACAGCCGCTGACTGCTCGTTCGCCCGGCCGCCGCCGCACGGCCGCTGGCTGCTCGATCGCTCGGACGCCGCCACACAGCCGCTCGGTCGGCCGGATGCCGCCACACAGCCGCTGACTGCTCGTTCGCCCGGCCGCCGCCGCACAGCCGCCGCACAGCCGCTGACTGCTCGTTTGCTCGGACGCCGCCGCACGGCCGCTGACTGCTCGATCGCTCGGACGTCGCCGCAAGGCGCTCGGTCGGCCGGCCGCTTGGCCGTTCGGAGCGCCTCCGATCTTCCGCCCTCCGAAAGTCGCGCCGGGTGGTCCTGTGGCGGACTTATTTTCGGGGATACAGGTCGGCAGGGTCCGGAGATGCCGATTCGGCTGCGGTTCCGTGTCGCAGCTT
>NZ_JAGSOH010000144.1 GCF_018139625.1 Actinospica acidithermotolerans
CCCGACTCCCACCCCATCGGCCACATGCGCCCCCTGCTCGCCGATGCCGGCTACATCACCGTCGCCGAACTCGCCGCCCTGCCCGACCGCAAACTCGTGCACATCGCCGGCATCGTCACCCACCGCCAGCGTCCCCCGACCGCCGGAGGAGTCTGCTTCCTCTCCCTCGAAGACGAGACAGGGCTCTGTAACATCGTCTGCTCACCGCCCGTGTGGGAGGCGAACAAAAAGGTCATCCTCGCGCACGGCGCACTGCGCATCACCGGCAGCCTGGAACGCTCCGACCACGGCCAAGGCGCGATCAACATCGTCGCCGGACGCATCACCCCGCTGCGCGTCGAAGCCCAGCCCAGCAGGGTCCGCCGCCGCGACTTCCGGTGATCGGGGCTCGTAGCGCTCGCGGGCTAGGGTGTCGCATCCGTGCGGCAAGGAGCGGGTCGCTGCGATCTTCCTCTCCGCGCTTGAGTACCACTGGGGATTCTCGATGAAGCATGCGAACATATCCGCGTGACGCGCGGTACGGAACCCGATCCTGCATCACCGGACGGCGGCCCGCCGCTCGACTACCGCCGCCGCCCGTGCACCGAGTGCCCCTGGCGGCGAGACGCGGACCTGGGCAAGTTCACCGACAGCGATTTCGCGAAGCTCGAGGCCACCAACGGGATTCCCGGCACCGAAGCACCACCCAGCGCCGCCGCCATGAGCTGCCACCTCGATCAGCCCGACACCGCCCACCCACTGCGGCTGTGCGCGGGATGGCTCGCAGTCATCGGCTACCACCACCTGGCCATCCGACTCCACGTCATCGCCAACAGACTGCCGCCCGCGGCACTGACCGCAGACGCAGATTGGCCCGCACTCTATGATGACCTCGCCGAGATGAAGCGGCACCGACCGAACCGTTCGCAAGACCTGTCAACAATGAGGTCCTCCGCTTCGCAGGCGTGAGTTCTGGCGTCAGGTTGCGGAGCGAGTCACGCGGCCCGAGGCAGCGACGCCGTGCCGCAAAATGTCAGTCGGGCGGTTCCGGCGGCTCACGATCTGCCGCAGCGCCGGTGGCGGGCGGTGTATCCGGTGGGACCTGCGGCTCAGCTGCCTCGTAGCGGCCGGAGCAGTGATTCCAGACGGCGTGTCTCATGAGCCGGTTGAGGTCCTCGATCGCGCCCGATGTCCCCGGGCTCACGGGAATCCAGCCTTCCGGGGTCAGCACGGCGAACCAGCCGAGCGCGCGGCATTCGGCGAAGCCGGGATACAGGCCGGTCCACGCCGTGCGGCAGTCGTAGCGCGGGTCGTGGTGACAGCCGTGGAACACGTCGCACCGGCCGTAGCGCTGGCGGCCGTCAGTCGCGCACCAGGCGATGGTGCACCAGTCGGCGTGCAGGTCGCCGACGCCTGCCGGACACTTCGGGCACGTGGGCATCGCCGTCTCGGCTTCTGGCTTATCGCTATCGGGCAGCCGTCCTTGTGACGACGAGTGCTGCGATGCGCGCGAGTCGTTCGGTGTGTCGGGCTCGCTCATCGCGGCACCTGTATGCGGTGGGGCGGATCAAGGCGCTCACCGAGTCCGCCCACGCGATCCGGATCGGTGTGAGCGGTGACCTCGAACAGGCCCGTCACGAGTGCCTCGGCCAGCACCAGGCGCAGGTCGCTCGCACCGCCCGTGGTGACTGCTCCGGGCAGCGGGACCAGCCGTGCCGGGCTGAAGGAGTCGGTGGCCGGGTCCGCGACCTGTCCGCGGACCGCGACGTTCGCCCAGCGGCGCGGGGCGAGGAAGACGAACCCGTCACCACGCAGGCGAGGGCAGGATTCGGCGGCGATCACGGCGCACGAGCGGCATACCGGCGGGTCTTCGGTCAGAAACGGGGCGTCGGGGCCGCGCTGGTCGAGGTGGGCCTGCCAACCGGGCGCGGCGGCCATCCACAACGCGGCGGGCGCCGTGCAGATCTGGCAGGCGCCGCGCAGCATCACCCGGCGCTGCCGGGTCACGTGCACGCGGGCGAACAGCGCGCGGCCTTCACCCGGAGCCCAGGCCGCCTGCCGCCACAGCACGCCGTGCCGGTCGCGGTCCGCGCTGTTCTCGTTGGCATAGACCAAGTACGGGGCAATCCCGGGCCCGGTCCTGAGCCTGGGCAGTGTGTCCTCATCGAGCGGGACGTCCTCCTGACTCCATGCGGTGATGTACGGGACGGTGACGCCCTTGTAGGTGCGCGGCGGCGTGATCGCGCGGGCGGGCCGGTCGGCGCCGGTCATCGCGTTCCACCCCCTTGCCGGTCGGACGGGGCGGGGCGTAACGCGGGTGCGGGCGGTGGGACGTGGGTCGGTATCACGGGAGTTCTCCATGGCGTGGTTCAGTTCCTGCAACGGCGGGCGCGGCGCGGGCGATCAGACGGGCGGTGAGCGAGACGGTGGGGCGCAGGAACTCGATCCAGCCGTCGGCCAGGTGCAGCCATATCCCTGCGACGTGCAGCGAGCCGTCGGGTTCGCCCAGTTGCAGGACGGCGGCTGGGGCGCTGGAGGCGGCGGGTGCGGAGCCGACGCCGTATGTGAGGATGAGCGAGCCGGGGGCGCACCGGGCGTCGTCGTCGATCTCGACGCCGTCGAACTCGCTGCACCAGGCCGCACCCACGGCCGTGATCAGGATTCTGATGCGATCGGTTCCGAACGGTTTCGTGGATAGGGCGCGCAGGTCGATCAGCCCGTCGTTTCGCGGCGCGGTGTGCAACGCGGTGACGGTGCCGGGGGTGATCAGGCGAGTCGGTCCAACTGCGGCGGTCATGGGGCGGGGTGTGCCTTCATCGGGATTCGGGGCGATCTTTCGTGCGGCGCGGCGGTGGTCGGGTGTCGTGTGTTTGGCGCGGCGGTCGAGCGCGGTTACTGGTCGCGGGTGTGCGGCGGACGGCGGCGCGGATCGCGCCGCGATCTCGCAGGGCTGTGAGAAAGCCGTGTCTCGAGCTGGTGGTGTTCGGTGCAGCGCCCGGGCTCAGCAGGCACTGCGCCTGCGGTGCGGCGGGACGCGCCGGGGTGCTACCGGCGGGTTCCCCGGCGCCGGGCTGCGGCGAGCAGCGCCTCGGCGATCTCGCCGGAGTGCGAGAGCGGGACACCGATCCCCCATCGCGAAAGCGGCGCCGCCCCGGCGAACACCGGGCGCCCGTGTCCGCTGCGGAGGATCGCCAGGCACGGGATCATGCCGAGCACGCCGGTGATCTCCGCGAGTTCGACCCTGCGGGTAGTGAACATGTTGACGACGATCACCGCGTCAAAGGTCAGGATGACGCGGGAGCGGGCGGCGTAGGCGGCCAGTGACACGGCCAGATAAGCGGTTCCGGCCGCGCCGCACACCGCGCCGGGTCCGCGCTCGGTGGCGATGCACATCATGCGAACACCGACCGCGAACACGGTCACGGCGCACAACGCGATGGCGGCGGCGCATCCGCGCGCCCAGCGCGGGGCCCGCCAGGCGCGCAGCACCTGGCCCGCAGCGGATCCGGCGCTGCTTCGACGAGTCGGCATCAGGGCTCTTTCTTCTCTGGCGCCGCCTCTCGGCGGCTGGCGGCGCGCCGGGCGGCGGGCACCGGGTCGGTGTCCGAGGACGGCTGCGGCAGGCAGCGCCCCCGGGACCTGTGCGGGATCGCGTGCCGCAGCGCCGTTGGGTGCCGCGGCGCGGCCGGTCCGCCGTCGTGGCGCGCCTATTGGTCGCGGTCGGGGTCGAGTCCCGCCGGGTCGGTCAGGGTTACGAGGAACGCGGTGATCGCCTCGCCGGGCACCTCGGCGGTGAACACCGCCGTCCACGCGCGCCGGTGGACGCCCTCTGGGAAGGTGGCGCGCCAGTGCGGACCTGCGGCCAGGAACTGCCCCGGGATCTCGGGCGGGGCCGGGTTGCAGGACAGGTGCACCGGACCGTGGGTGCCGGTGTAGGTCGCGGTGCGCACGGCGCGCACCCAGCCGTTCGCCTCCGCGGCGTCGAACACGGCATCCGCGCCGTTCTCGGCGGCACCGGCCAGGTAGCCGGGGACCGCGCCGCGGATCCCGGCGGGATCGGTCAGCACGCGCACGAACGCGGCGATCGCCTCGGCGGGCGTGTCGTCGCCGAAATGGGCCGCCCATCCGCGCTCGCCGCCCGGTTCGGGCCGGTACTCGGCGACCCACAGCCGGTCGGCGTCATACCGGTAGCGTTCGGTCTCGGGCCCGAACTCGAGACGGCATCGGCCGTCCGGGGACGTGTAGGTCACGTTCGCGACCTCGTCCTCGAACCTGGTCCATCCGGCGGCACCGGCCGCGTCGAGGGCCGGCGCGGGGATTCCGGCGCTGGCCGCGTACGGCGGGACGAGCACGGGCGCTGGCGTTGTGGGTGCAGGGGTCATCGATGCCTCCGGGGCATGGTGGTGGTGGGAAGTCGCGGCGTGAACGGCCGTCGGACCGATATCCAGACACAGACATTCGCGTGCGTCAAGCCGCGCCCGGCGTCCGGTGCCCGGACGTGCACGGCAGGCGGCGCGCGGGTAGTGCGCCCCGGGGGCCGTGAATACCCAGGGCGCGCGAGGACGGGCGGCGCCCTCGGCGGCGCGCGTGCCTGCCGCATCGGGCTGCGGTCTATTCGGCGGGGTGGGTGGCGCACTCGATCCCTGCTTCCTCCAGTTCGCTGTGCAGCGCCGTCGCGGTGCTCGCGCAGCCGCGCAGCGTCGCGGCGAGATCGAAGATCGGCACCTGGTGCCAGGTACCGAGCGGCATGACCTTCCCGTCGTGCACGAGGTGGACGGTCACGTGCAGGCCCTCAAGCAGCTTGTCGTGCGCGGCGCAGTCCGCGAGGTTCGCGACCACGTCGCCGTCGATGCGCCGCGGCCAGTCCGGCTCGGCGAGCCACCGGCCCGAGACCCGCCCCCGGTCGCCCTCGGCGTCGGTGATCAGAACGGCGCCGACCCCGGCGGGGATTGCCAGGTCCGGGTCGGACAGGTCCACTGGCCTAGGCTCGGGCACGACGGTGTCCAGGTTCGGGGTGTCGTCCACGGCGACCTCCAGGATCTCGGCTGATGCGGCACGGGAGTTCGCGCAGCCCCGCAGGCGCGGGGGCGCGATGAACCATCCAGGCCGAACCCCGCAGGAAGGTCAAGCACCAGACATCAAGCCACCGCAGCGCTCGGCGCGGCCGGCGAGTGTAGCCGCCGGGATGTTCGAGGTCCGCGGGTCGAGTCACCGTTCGGGTCGTGGTCGCCCGTTCGAGCGCATTCACCGGATCCGTGTCCGCCGCGCCGCACGGCTGGGCAGAGTACCGCCATGGCTGACGAGACCGGCAGGGCGATCATCACGCGCGAGCAGGCGTTGGCCTGCCTCGAGATCCTGGGACTCGAGGGCCCGCCCGCGGGCCCGGGCGAGTTCCAGCGCGCCGAAGCCCTGGGACATCTGCTCTTCCTCGTCGAGGCGAGCGCGCTCGCCGACACCGACCGTCTGGACCAGGAGGCTCTGAGCAGCGGCTACGCCACGGCGGCCAACATGATCGTCACAGGGAGCATGGGCATCGACGGCGATGCCAGGACGCTGGTGACGCTGCGGCTACTCTCGCGCACCGTGGAAGACCGGCTCCGTCGCACCCGCCTCGATCTCGCCGCACTGGACACGCCGCTGGAATCAGACGGCGCCTGGAGTCCGTACGACGCGGTCAGCGCGGCACTGGATGCGATACTCGCGCTGTTGGCCCGCCCCGCCCCGCCGTTCGTGTTCGACGGCAGCGCACCATTCGAACTGCGGGCGATGCGCACCGCGATCGAGACCGCGGACAGACACGCCCGCACGGCGCTCTCCCGACTCGGCAACGGCGTCCGCGTAATCGAGCAGAGGGCAAAGGCATAGCCGGCGCGCCGCCACCGACTCGCCGACCAGGCAATGAATCCGCCGGCGAGGATGATCCTGCACGTGTGCAAGTTCTCGATCCGAAGTGACCCGCATCAGGCCTCTGATATGCGGCAGCGCCCTGGACGTGACGCACGAGGTGGGGGCTTCCGTCCCCGGCGCGTGGCGGATCCACGGCATCATTCATCGGCGGGCCGCGAACGGAGCACCTGTCACCTGGGCGTTCCCGTCGGGATGGCGTCTCCGCCATCGCCCGGCATCTGGAACGGGCATCCGCCTATCGAGATGAGCCTCAAAGACTTTAGGTTCTCAACTTCAACGTCAGGCGCCGACCCTGTGACCTGGATGATTCCCTGGAGTCTCACGATGTGTCGACAGGGGGCTGTCTCAGATCACCGCCATTTCCTCGGGCTGTCCAGCAGGCTGCAATCGCCGACAAGCACCTGCAGGACTACAGACGGGCTGATCAGCCCATAATGGGAGTCAGTGCCGAGCGACCCGGCGCATCGCACCCGCCCCGGGCGCACTCACCGCGATCGGAGAGCATCGTGAACAACAGCGCGTTGTGGCGAGTGGTTGACAACGAGACAGGTACCGAGTCCATCGTCAGCACGCCCTCCGAGGCGGTCGCGTTCGTCAACAGCCGGTTCGACACCGATGACGACGACGAGCCGTTCAGCATCACCAAGATCGGCCCTCTCCTTCCGAAGCCGCTCGGGGCCATCATCGCATGGGCGGTCGAGAAGGACGGCGAACGAACCGACGGGCGTACTGCGCCGATCACAATCAGGCCGGTTGTGACGGAGAACGCCATCGAGTGCGATGACGTCGTGCTCTGGGGCGACGTGTATGTCTCGTGGGACCACGACAGGTACACCATCGAGGGGCCGGCCGAGTACAGCGAGGCTGACAGCGCAGCCGAGTTGATCGAGATCCTCGACGAGTACGCCGGCGACTACGAGTACGTACCTGAAGAGTCCGACAGCCACCCGCGCCTGAACCACCGAGAGTTGATCCGCTACGGCGCCCAAGAGTGTGCCAACCGGTTCGGGCACCTTAACGACGACGCGCTGCTGTGGCTCGCTGCCACCCGCATCACCCTCGCCCTGTGGCGCAATACACCCGTCGAGAACTGGCATGCCGGGACGAGTCCGCTGCACGACGGCACGATGATGCGGATCAACGCGGCAACCACCCGGATCGTGCGCTCGATGCTGTCGTTCGACCATGTCGACTGGATCGCTGTCGGTCTCGCGATCGTCAACCCGTCTCGGGTTCTACCGACCGGGCAGTCCGTGCTCGATCTCGGGCTGGCCTGCCACAACCCTGACGACCCGGCGCACGAGGTTGATCCGCGAGAAGAGCTCGCGGAGATGGCACAGGCCGCGATCGATTGGGGTCGAACGTACCGCCTTCGCGAGAAGGAGTTCGGCCTGCGAACCCTGATCGAATTCTTCTGCGCGTTCGACAACGGCTGGTTCGGAGCGCCGAGTTGGGGGCGCATCGTCGATCGGTTCCTCACGGCTGTCGACGACCGGGAGAACGCGCACTGGCGCATGCACCGGGACAAGCCATGGTTCGACGAGTGGTTCACCAACCGCCCGGCCGACATTGCGGACACCACGGAATTTCGTCGACTGCTCCATGCCGGGCCCGACCTGCTGTCCGAGGAGGCCGCCGAATGGTGCGTGGAAGGCGCCATCGGCTACGTCTGCCAGGACGACCACGCGAACGGCTGCCCGCGGTGCGGTATCCCGCCGGCAACGGAGTCCCTGGCCTCTCCGATTCAAGACGGAGAAGCCAGCCACCCGAACGAGTGACGGCAGTGGCCAGCGATTCTCAGTATTGCTGCTCAAGTCGGCTGGTTGCGCTGGGGCGGTGCCGGTCGATCTGGGGCCCGCTTTCGCGGCTGCTACGTGCGGGACGGGTGCGGCGCGAGGTGAGGGGGCGCGGTGTCCGGCCGGTCCATCAATCGCGCGGCCTCGCGCAGCAGCCGTACCTGCTCGGCGCGCGATGCCCGCAGCAACAGGGCGGGAAGCTCCGCGCCGTGCACTCCTCCGGCCTCGGCGAGAGCGCCTTCTGCCATCTGCCTCGTGCCCTCTTGGCCGGTGTGCTTGCCCAGCATGTAGAGCAGAAGATCGGCGTGTGCGGGAACGGATTCGAGCTCCTTCGCGGCGCGGGTGAGCGCGTCGACGGCGTGCACGCGGTTCCAGTCGGTGCGCGGGCGCGAGCGCACCTCGGCGCTGGCCGCATCCAAGCGCGGGCCGAACTCGGCCCAGTCCATCGGGCGGGTCGCGTGCACGCGCGCGACCGGGGAGAAACCCCGCAAAAGCCCGTCGCGGACGTTGTTCCGGTCCGCGGAGTCGTCGCGCGCGAAGACCTCGATCACATCGCCGTCCAGCAGGAACACGTGCTCGACACGCGCGGGAAGCGTGGAGGATCCGGAGATCCGCCAAGGAGCGCCGTCACCGCCCGGATCCAGTGCCGGCGCCTCGCCGCGCACCGCCGCCCGACCCCACTCCGCAGCGACAAGCGCCTGACGCTCGGCGCGGGTCAGGCCCGGGCGGGGCGTGCCGTCGGGAAGGTGGCAGCGGCAGGCGCCCGGCGCCCTCTCGCGTGCCCGCCTCGCGCCGCCCGGGGCGTTCGGGTCTGGACCGAGGCGCTCCCATCCGACGGGATGGTCGTAGATCAGTTCGCTGATCGCCTCGCGGACGCGGTGGCGTCCCTTGTGCCGTTTGCCGAGGATCTCGCGCAGCGCGCGCACGGTCTCGGCAGGTCCCGGGGCGTACTCGAGGATTCGACCGGCCCAGCGGTCGTCGTCGTAGCGGTGGAACGGTATCGCCAGCACCGCCCGCAGCGTGCTCGCCGCATCCTGCCCGGTCGGGGTCGGGACCGGGTTGTTCGCCGCGCCGGGCGCGGTGTCGGTCTCTGTGGTTTCAGGGGTCTGGTTCACGGTTGTGGTGTGCTCTCTTGTTAGTTGTGGGCGATCAGGTAGGCGAGGATTGCGCGGGCGGCCCGGTCGCTCCGTCGCCGCCGTTTCAGGGCGCTGGTGTGCTCGCAGGTCACGTAGGGGTGGGCGGCGATCACTGGGGCGGCGACCTCGAGCCAGGTATCGGGTGGCAGGCCGGTGTGGAGGGCGATCGGCGTGACCGCGCCGGGGATCTGCTCGTGGTCGGCGAACAGCGCGAGGTCGATGCCGCCGGCGCGGTCGGCGAGGATCAGCCACAGTGCGCAGCCCGGGTCCTCGGGCTGCTGGCCTCCGTGGTGCCAGGTGCCGGTCAGGTGCGGCGGGCAGGTGTCCGAGGTGTGCAGGGTGTGGATCCGAAACGCCCAGCCCGGCTCCGGGATCGCGCTGGCCGCGTCCAGCGCGGTCACGGTGCCTCGCCCTGCTCGGTGCCGACCGGCGCTCCGGTTTCGGCGGCCGGTGCGATGACGGTCACCTCGCGCCCGTCGGGCAGGGTGATGCGCCGCCGGACGGTGCCGGGCACCTCGTGGCCGCGCTGGCTCAGGAAGCCCGCGACCGCCTTGCGGAAACTCGAGGTGTACTGAGCGATCGTGGACGGAGCGCGGGTGCCGTGGTTCGCGGCGGTGAACGCGGCGATCACCGCCTCGACGTCGAGGGTCTCAATCTCGGTGTCCAGGCCCGCGGGCAGGTGGTTCAGCACGGTGCGCGCGCCCTGGAGGTAGGCCTTCGCGGTGGCGTGCGCGGCGGTCTTCGCCTCGCGCGCCCACGCCCAGTAGGCGAGCATGTCGCGTCCGGTGGCGGGCCGGTCGAGCTCTTCGGGCAGCACTGGTTCGCTCCACATCGCCCCGGACTCGGCCTGCTCGTAGGACAGGCGGGTGAGGAAACCGCGCTCGCTCTTGGGCAGAGTCGTGCTGTAGCGCTCGTCGGGGATCCAGATGTGCGCGCCGTAGCGGTCGAGCCGGTCGATCACCCCGTGCAGGCGCTCACCCTCACCGCCCTCGTAGAGCCCGACATGCATGGCCACGCTCATCTCCTCGCGGCGCAGCGGCGTCATCATGCTCACCGCCCCGCGCCCGTCCGGTAGGCGCGCTCGAGCAGTTCGCTCTCGCCGCGCAGATCGGTCCAGGTGCGCCCCGACAGGTCGGCGGGCCAGCTCGGCGCGCCGGGGAAGGTCCACCACCGGCTCTCAAGGATCGAGGGCGGGGTGCTACCTGGCGGATAGTCGGCCGAGAAGTGCCCCATGTGGTGCGCGGTCGCGAGCGTGCAGGCGCTTTCAAGGTCGGGGGCGTGCAGCACGTAGGTATGCGGGCATTCCTTCTCCTCTCCGGGGTCGGCGTCGTCCACGCTCACGGTGAAAACTCCCAACCGGGCCAGCGGCGCAAGGTCGTGCCCGGTGATGCGGCGGATGTGCCGGTAGTCGAGGATCTCTCGCTCGTGCACGGCGAGCCAGGTATCCTTGAGCAGGTCGAAGTCACGCGCGTAGTCCGGGTGGCCGGGGCGGCCCGAACGCTCGGCGTGGTCGAGGTAGGTGCGCAGCGTGCCGAACGGCACGGTGTGCTCGTGGCGCTCGATCGAGGCGGTGATCCAGGACAACGTGACCGGAAGGTCGTCAGGCGGAATAAGGGAACTCATCGGGTTTTCTTCTTTCAGCGGGCTCGGGTCGTCCGGTCGGGTCAGTTCAGGGAGTCGGTGTCCCCCAGGTGAGCCGCATTCAACTGCCGGGCGCGTTCGACCATCAGGTCGAAGCGCACGCGCGCGGTCTCGCGGGTGTAGGCGGCACGGCCGAGGTTGTTCCAGTCGCCGTTGATGCGCACCAGGACCTGGAGTCCGGTGGCGGTGAGGATGTAGGCGTAGCGGGCCGTCGCGCACCGGCCAGGCAGCATCGGCTCGTCATCCGGCCACGACGGGGTCGGCACCTCCGGTTCGTGGCAGCGGCAGTCGCCGAGCCGCTCGCCGTCGGGCTCGATCCGGTTCCAGCCGTAGTGCGTCTCGATCAGCGTGCGGGTCAACTCCTCGATGCCGTACTGGCCGCTCGCGACGTGGGCGTCGTGGGCGAGGCGGTGCAGCAAGGGCCCGAGGTCGGTGGGGGCGCCGTAGCTGCGCACGTAGCGGCCACTCCAGCCCGCGCCGTTGGGGCGGGCGATCACAGCCGTGATGTCCACGGGGGTGCTCATGTCAACGTCCTTAGCGTTTATGGGGTGCTAGTCGGTCAGGGCGAGGGCGGCGATCACACCGGGCGGGGTGGTCAGCGCGGCGCTGATGACCGGTTGCCCGGGCAGGTCGGTGCGGTGGATCAGCCAGCCGTGGTCGGGGCCTTCCTCCACGCGGTGCGCGGTGCGCAAGGCGTCCGGCGTGCTCCACGCGGTGACACCGTCCTCGCCGTCCGCGGTCTCGATCCATCCGGCCGCTGCCAGCCGGGCTCCGGGATCGTGGCCGCTCGCCTCGAGCTGCCCCGTTGCAGCGAGGATCGAGGCGGTGGGGATCAGTCCCGAGCAACTCGCCCACCAGCGCTCACCGCGGGTCGGGCCGAGCATGGTGCGAGTGGGCCAGTGCGAGCCGAACTCGGCGCGGGCGGTGAGCAGGCCGGCGAGGTCGGCGACCTCGAAGACGCGCTGCCCGTGTGCGGGCGGGTGCACGAGCAGCGCGCCCGGGGCGAATCCGGCGTGGAGCAGGTCCCTGATCCACTCCTGCAGGTGCAGCGCGGCGGTGAAGCAGGCCGGTCCGGTCATCGCCTCGGCGATCAGCCGGTGGAAGGTGGCGGGCGGGAAGTCGGCGGGATCGAAAGGCATCGCGAGGGGCTCCTTCGTGCGAGGTTCGGCGGGTCGCGAACCCGACCGGTGCGGTATCGAGCGCGGCGCCTGGGCGCGGTGTGCGGGTGGCCGGTCACGGGGCGGGCTCGTCGCGGCGGGCGGCGCCGGTCTCGCCCGTCTCCAGCAATGCCCTGAGATCCTTCAGGCTGCGTCCGTCCGCGGTTTTGAACCTCACCCAGCCATCCGTGGGGTGTCCGGCGATGCGGTGCGCAGCCTGGAACGGGCTCGGCCAAACGGTTCCGTCCGGCAACTCGATCCGTCCGTCGACGGTGACGGTGACCGTCTCGGTCCGTTTCAGCCGGGGCCGGTGCCAGGTCAGTTCTTGGCCCGGGTGCAGCAGACCGGCATCGATCAGTGGCGCGAGTTGCGGTGCGAGTCCCGACCGCGTCGTTCGGCCGTGGCCGGTGGAAGCGGTGGCGAAGGCGAGCAGTTGCCCGATCGCGGCGGACGCGGCGGTGTAGACCCAGATCCGGGCGTGTACCGCTGCGCCGAGGTCGAGTTCGATGTACGCTTCGGGATCCTTGATCGCACCGATCGGCGGCGGCGCGCCAGGGCCGGTCCGGGTGTGCTCGTCGGTCACGGTGTGCTCCGGTGTACACGGCGGTGTGGTCAGTCGGACAGGGCGAGGGCGGCGATGACCGCAGGCGGGGTGTGCTCGCTGGCGTAGGTGTCAGTGGGATGATGTGCGCGCCCGTCGGAGTGCCAGCGGGTGACGCTCCAACTGGCGGTCCCGAGCCGGTCGTCGACGCTCCAGCACACGCTCCGTCGGCCGTCCGGCCAGACCCACTCGATCTCGGTGATCCGGCCGTCGCGGTCCTCCTCGGGTTCGGTTTCCACCTCCCAGCCCCGGGCGGTCAGCAGCGCCGCGACCAGGTGGGGACCGATGTGATGGCCGAACGAGCGCGCGTGCTGCGTAGCCGCATCGAGGTCGGGTTCGGCCGGGTCGGCGGCGGCCTTCACGGCGGCGAGGGCGACCGGGAGCGACACTTTGTGCAGATCCGCCTCCCAGCCTGGTGAGTGAACCGGTCCGCTAGACCCCGGCCGGGCGGACAGGCGGGCGGTCATGCGGCCGTCCGCGTACCGGGCGGCGGCCAGGCGCAGTCGCCCGTCGGGGCTGGCGAGTTCGTGGATCTCGGTGTCCTGTACCGGCTCGGTGCGGCTGTCGCGGTCATGGGTCCAGCCGTCGGCGAGCAGGGTTCGCGCTAGGGCAGCGGTGCAGTTGGGTTCCGTCGTGGTGAAGATCGGCGCGGTGTTCATCGCGGGCTCCTTGTCGTGGTCTGCGGCGTCGCACGGCTTCGGCGGTGGGTTGGTTGGTTGCCCTGCGCCCGGCGACTGTGGCGGGCGCAGGGTCCGCGGGTCAGCGGGCGGCGGCCAGGGCGGTGACCGCGGCCTTGCCGATCGCGTCGGCGGCCTCGGCCGGGCGGGTCAGCGTCACGCGGGTTGCTCCCGGTGGGACATCGCTGTATCCGCCGAACAGGTCGAGCCACAGCACCGCGCACCCGGCCTTGGTCAACCGGGCGACCCGGGCACGGGCGCCGTCCGTCTCGCCGTAGCCGACGAACATTCCGTCGGAGACGATCACCAGCAGGCGGGCGGCGCCGGGACTCGAGAGGTCGAGGATCCCGTCGAGGGCGTCGATCGCCTCGCTCACCCGCTCGGTGCTGCAGGCGGCGCGGAACTGCGGGACCTGGGCCGGGGGTTTGCCGGGGCGGGTGATCGCGGTGACCTGCTCGCCGAACGCGACGGTCGCCGAGGCGTTGTCAGGCCCCGCGTAGCGGGCGGCGTGCGACAAGATCCAGGCGGCCGAGGCGACCGGCCCGGTCGCGGCCGACATCGAACCGGAAACGTCGACTGCGATCCCGACTTTCAGCGGCGGGTTCGGGGCGTGGCGGCGATGGGTCGCGCTCCATGGTTCGGCGGTCGGGATCGACCCGGCAGCGCGCTGGGCCTCGCGGGTGATCGCGGCGCGCAGGTTCAACCGTCCGGGCGGCGCGACCGAGGTGGTGCGGGTCTCGATCCGCTCGCGCACCGCGGCCTTGCGCAGCGCGCGCCCGAGGCGGGCGGCGGCGGCGCGTTCCGGCTCAGCCGGTATCCGGTTGCCGAGCACCGGGCTCGGGCCGCGCTTGCCGCCGGCCTCCTCATCCGGGCTCGTCGCGGGGAACACGCGCCGGGAGATCGCCAGCACCTTCTCGCGGTGCTTTCTCTCCTCGCCCTTCGCGCTGACCGGGATCTCCGGGCCTTCGGCGGCGGCATCCCTGGCGATCTTGCGGGTGGCGCGGCGCACGGCGGCGGCGATCTTCCCCTTCGGCTTCGGCGCGCTCTCACCCGCGCCTCCAGCGCCCTCCCCCGCCGTCGCTTCCTCGCCGTCGCCGGAGCCGGGGGCGGGCTCGGCGGCATCAGCGCCCAGGGCCTTGCACCATGCGGCTGCGAGTGTGAGCATCCCCTCGGCGTCCTCGTCGCCGATCGTGGAGGCCTTCTTCCAGATCCTCTGCAGCTCGCTGTAGGTGTCGCGGCCGAGGACCCGGCGCGCTTCGCGCTCGACCGGCCAGACGGTGCGCCGCTCCAGGATCCCGGCGTCGACCCGGGCCATGATCAGCCCGGCGGCGTGCGCCGCCGCCCAGGGCTCGTCCGGCAGCGTGGCCGGGAAATCGGCCATCACCAGGTCCGCCACGCACGCGCGCAGGTAGCGCACGTCCCCGGGTCTGGCCGCGATCAGCCGGGCCTCGGCGCGCGATTCTTCGAGCATCGCGGCCGCCTCCCCGAGCGCCGTGCCGCGCGCCTTGACCGGGGTGACCCACTTCGAGTGCCTGGCGTGCGCGCCCTCGTGGGTCAGCGCTCCCCACGCGGGCAGGTAGCGCTCCCGGTCGAAGGGGTCGTCCGGATCGATCGTGTCCGGGTCGATCTTCCCGAACGCCTTCGCGCCGATCTCGATCAGCGCCTGGTCCGGGTAGAACGCCGCCGCAGCACCCACCCGGGTCCCGCCGAGGCGCACCTCGACCGCGAGGTCCGGGCGGTCGGCGATCAGGCCGATCTCGGCGGACAGTCCCGCTCCGACCCGCAGCCAGGCGTCCGCCTCGGCCAGGCGCTTGCGTGTGGTCTTCTTCGGCGGCGTGGCGGGCGCGGGCTCGCCGTACTCGATGTGCGCCATGGTCTCTACTGTTACTTCCATGTCTTGATTCAGTGGGCGTGGTGGCGGGCACTGCGCCCGGTCCGGGCGCGGTGGCGGGGATCTACTTGGCCTGCTTGCCGAGGGCGAGCTGGGCCACGGGACGTCCGATGATCTTCGTGACCACGGCGGCGACCAGGTCGCGGTCGTCCGGCGGGGCTTGGCCGATCATGTTGCCGAAGGCGGCGTCCTCGCCGAGGGCGGTCGCGATCGCCTTGAAGGCCAGTAGTTCGCGCATCTGCGGTGCCCATCCGGAGGCGCCGTTGCGCTGCTGGGTGGCCAGGTTCCGGGCGATCTGCACGGCCTTCTTGTGCACCCCGAGGTGCTCGGCCAGCTCGTAGTCGGTGCTCACCTGGATCGGGGCGGTGAACCGGGAGGCGAGGGCGTCGGTGAGCACCGCGCCGTGCACGTGCGGGTTGTGCCCGGCGATCACGTAGAACCCGTCGGCGGCCTTGACCTTGCGCCCGCCGTGCTCCTTGAGCACGATCTCGCGCCGCCCGTCCATCAGCGGGTAGATCACCGCGAGGACCTTCGGGGCGATCAGGGTGGCGTCGTCGATGAACAGCGGGCGCCCTTCCTGCGCCGCGATCACGGCGGGCCCGTCCTTCCATTCGTACGAGCCGTCCTCGGCGATCACATAGGAGCCGACCAGGTCGGCGACCTGGGTGTCTCCGTCCCCGGCGATCAGTTCGAGGTCCGGGAAAGCCGCTTCGACCAGGGAGGTCTTGCCGGTGCCGGGCGGGCCTTCGAGCAGGGTGTATATGCCGGAAGCGCGCATCATGTGCAGCACTTGCACGTCGGTGTGCTCGCCGAGGGTGCGCGGGTAGTACATCTGCCCGTTCGCGCGCCGGATCGGGGCCTTCGGGTCTACCGGGGGCGTGCTCGCCGGTTTCGCGGCGGGCCTCGGCCTGGCCGTGCTCGCGGGCTTGGGTGCGGGTGCCGGTTTGGCGGCGGGGGTGCGCGGG
>NZ_JAGSOH010000145.1 GCF_018139625.1 Actinospica acidithermotolerans
CCGCCCGAGCCGCCCGCAGCCCCCGCGACCAGCGGCTCCCCCAGCACGCGCCAGACGCGCGCGTCCGCTCCATCACCCGAGGTCGAGGCCATGACCTCCACGCTAGGCCTGCCGCGTTACCCGCACATCACGCGCGCTTGAAACCGCGGTTTCAGATCGCCCGCGATCATGAAACCGCCGTTTCATCGCGCGGCCGTGGTACAAATCCCGGGTGACGGACCACCCGACCGAGCCGCAGACCGAGCCGCGGTCCGTGCCGCGGTTCGCGCCGCCGGCGCGCCACTACTTCGGGTTCGATCCGAAGAAGCCCTTTCCGCCGCCGAACCCGCTCGGCGGGTACGCCTACCCGGCCGACCGGCGGATCAGCGGGCCGGCTATCGCCTCGCTCATCCTGGGACTGCTCGGCTTCCTCCTCGTCACCGCGTGCGCGGGTCTCGGGCTCGGCCTCGGGGCGCTCGGCAGCATCAGGCGGACCGGGCGGCCGGGAACGGGTCTCGCGGTCGCGGGGATCGTTCTCTCAGCCGTGTGGCTGGCTCTCTGGCTGAAGGTGCTCGTCTTCGGCTGAGATCAGCTTCCCGAGGATGCGCCCGAGGTTCGGGTCCTGCCAGCCGTGGAGGCGGTGCGGCGAGGCGGAACCGCGGTTGTAGGGGTGGTCGAAGACGATGTGCGGCCACGGCGCCGGGCCGCAGGTGAGCTCGGGGATGTCGTCGATGAGCGCGAGGCCGGGGCACTCGCACTTGTTCTGCACGATGTGGGCCTCGGCGGCGGCCTCGGGGCCGAGGTGCTGCGTGAGCCAGGCGCGCTTCTCCTGCTCGCAGGCCTCGTGCCAGACCAGCGGCGAGCTGCAGATCCGGGGGTGGTAGCCGAGGTCGACGAGCCGCTGCCAGCCTTCGAGCGCGCCGCGGATCGGCATGAGGTCGCGGAAGAAGCCGGGCGCGCTGGTGACCTCGCGGATCTCGGCGTCGTACTGCGGGTTCTGCACGCGGATGCGGTGGGACGTGGTGGGCAGCCGGATATCGGGGCACGTCGGCATGAGCGTCTCGTACACGGCGCGGTCGAAGTCGGCGAGCACACCGTCCATGTCCACGAGTACGACCCGTGAGTTGTCCGTCATGGCGGAAGTGTAAAAGGACGCTCCCGTTCAAGGTGCGACGGCGTTTCGCCGTGGCAGACTGGTGCGCATGCCCGAATTGCCCGAGGTCGAGGCGCTGGCCGCCTTTCTGGACGGGAAGCTGGCCGGACGCACGGTGGCCGCGGCGACGCCCGTCGCGTTCCAGGCGCTCAAGACGTACGACCCGCCGCTGTCGGCGATCGAGGGCCTGACGTTCGACGGCGTGGGCCGGCGCGGGAAGTTCCTCGACCTGCGCGTCGGCGACCTGCACCTGGTCGTCCACCTGGCCCGGGCGGGGTGGATCCGCTGGAAGGACGAACTGCCGTCCGGGCCGGTGCGTCCCGGCAAGGGCCCGCTGGCGCTGCGGCTGCGGCTGGCGGAGCCGGAGTCCGCCGGCTTCGACGTGACGGAGGCGGGAACGCAGAAGCGGCTGGCGTTCTCGCTGGTGCGCGATCCGGCCGAGGTGCCCGGCGTGGCGAGCCTGGGCATCGAACCGCTCTCCCCCGAGTTCACCGCGGAGGTGCTTCGCGATCTGCTGCGCACCGAGCGTCGGCAGATCAAAGGCGTGCTTCGTGATCAGGGAACGATCGCAGGGATCGGAAACGCCTACTCCGACGAGATCCTGCACGCCGCGAAGATGTCGCCGTTCAAGATCGCGGCGAGGCTCACGCCGACCGAGGTGGACGGCCTGCACGCGGTGGCCGTCGCGACGCTCACCGAGGCGGTGGAGCGATCGCGCGGCCTGCCGCTGACCGAGCTGAAGAGCGAGAAGAAGTCGGGGCTGCGGGTGCACGGCCGCAAGGGCGAGCCGTGCCCGGTGTGCGGGGACACGATCCGGGAGGTCTCGTTCAGCGACTCGGCGCTGCAGTACTGCCCGACCTGCCAGACCGGCGGAAAGCCGCTGGCCGACCGAAGGCTCTCGCGGCTGCTGAAGTGAGCCGGCCGCCCGCGTGAGTCGGCCGCCGACCGTCTGCGTGTCATCGGGCAGGGCCTGTGTGTCATCGGGCAGCGCCGGGCCGCGGTGGACCTTCGCCGTGGCCCCCACCTGCGCATATAAGGGAAGGAAGAACACACCTCCCGCCACTATAAATCTATAGCACGACCCGGGTCTTGCGGCAAGGCCCCCCGGGTGGCGCACAATCGTCGGCCGAGGCCGTTTCCACGGATAGAGCGGGGATTCGAAGATGCAGACGACCGATATGACCGATCACGCGGTACTGATCGCCGGGGGCGGTCCGACCGGGCTGATGCTGGCGGGCGAACTGGCGCTCGCCGGGGTGGACGTCGCCGTGCTGGAGCGGCGCACGACCCGGGAGCTCGTCGGCTGGCGGGCGCTCGGCTTCCACGCGCGCACGCTCGAGGTCTTCGACCAGCGCGGCATCGCCGACCGGTTCGTCTCGGCGGGCATGATCGCCCAGACCACCGCCTTCGGCACGATCCGGCTCGACATCAGCGACTTCCCGACCCGGTTCAACCACGGGCTCGGGCTGCCGCAGAAGCACATCGAGCGGATCCTCGCCGACTGGGTCGAGGAGCTCGGCGTGCCCACCCACCGCGGCGTCGAGCTGACCGGCTTCACCCAGGACGAGGGCGGCGTCACCGTCGACTTCGCCGACGGCAAGTCGCTGCGGGCGCTCTACCTCGTGGGCTGCGACGGCGGGCGCAGCGTGGTGCGCAAGACGGCCGGAATCGCCTTCCCCGGCTGGGAGGCGACCGGCAGCGGCCTGATCGCCGCGGCCGAGTTCGACGAGGAGCCGGAGTGGGGCATGCGCCGCGACGAGTTCGGCGTCGCCGGATTCTCCCGCCCGGACCCCGACGGCCCGATCCGCGCGCAGGCGGCCGAGGACCACGTCGGCGAGGGCGAGCCGACGCTCGAGCAGCTGCGCGCGGCGATCGTCCGCTTCTACGGGACGGACTACGGCCTGCGCAGCGCCGAGTGGATCACCCGCTTCAGCGACACGACGCGGCAGGCCGAAGCGTACCGCGACCGGCGCGTGCTGCTCGCCGGCGACTCCGCGCACATCCACTCCCCCATGGGTGGCCAGGGCCTGGGCGTGGGCGTGCAAGACGCGGTCAACCTGGGCTGGAAGCTCGCGCAGGTGGTGCACGGAATGTCGGACGAGAGCCTGCTCGACACGTACCACGACGAGCGTCACCCGGTCGCGGCACGCGTGCTGCACAACACGATGGCGCAGATCGCCCTCGCCCGCGTCAACGACCGCACCGACGCGCTGCGCGACATCATGGGCGACCTGCTGAAGATGGAGGAACCGCGCAAGCACCTCGCGGGCATGGTGAGCGGGCTCGACATCCGGTACGACTTCGCCGTCCTCGACGGCCCCGGTGCGGCACCCGGTGAATCCGGTGAATCCGGTGAGGCCGGTGAATCCGGTGAATCCGGTGGATCCGGTGGATCCGGTGAAGCAGCGGTCGACGTCCATCCCCTGCTCGGCCGCCGGATGCCCGACCTCGATCTCAGCACCCGCATCGGCGAGCTCCGCGTCTTCACCCTGCTGCACAACGCGCGCCCGGTGCTGATCAACCTCGCCGCACCCGGCGCCTGCGACGACTCGCTTGCGCCCTGGTCCGACTACGTGCAGCTGGTCGACGCCACGTACGACGGCGCATGGGAACTCCCCGTCCTCGGCACCGTCCCCGCGCCCACCGGGGTGCTCGTGCGCCCGGACGGCCACGTCGCGTGGGTCGGCCGGAGCGCGTCCCTGGACGGGCTGACGGACGCGCTCGCGAAGTGGTTCGGTGTGAAGGAGCGGTGAAGGAAGCGTGCCCGGCCGCCGCGGCGGCCGGGCACGCTTCCTAACATCAGGCCATGAACGATTCCGCCACGCTGCGTCGAATCCGCATTCTGATCGTCCTTTTCGTCGTCGGCCTGATCCTCAGCGGTGTCACCGCCTTCCCCCTCGGCATCGAGGCCCGCGCACTCGACCGCATCCTCCATGGCGCCGCGTGGCCGGTCGCGCGGCACGTCACCTTCCTGACCTCGTGGATCGACGAGGTCAGCTCCGGGCTGTCGGACACCTACGCGCGTCACCCCTACATCGCGTACGGCACCGACTGGCTCGCGTTCGGCCACCTGGCGATCGCCGTCGCTTTCTGGGGGCCGTACCGCGAGCCGGTGCGCAACATCTGGGTCCTGAAGTTCGGCCTGATCTCGTGCGCCGGGGTCGTCCCGCTCGCCTTGATCTGCGCCCCGCTCCGGCACATCCCGCTGTGGTGGATCGCCGTGGACAGCTCGTTCGGCGTCTTCGGCGCGATCCCGCTGTACGCCGCGTACCGGATGACCCGCGGGCTGGAGCTCGCCGAGCAGGGTCGGGAGCGGGCGGCAACGGCCGCGGGTCGGCGGGAGGCCGAGGTCGAGCCGGCCTAGTCCCGGCCGCCGGGACCACCCGACGCCGCGGGGTAAGGCGGCCGCCGGGGGCTGCCCGTGTCACGCTGCCCGTCAGAAGTAGGCGGCGGCCTGGGCGGCGTAGAGCTCGGCGTAGCGGCCGCCCGCGGCCATCAGCTGGGCGTGGGTGCCGGACTCGAGGACCGTGCCGTCGGCGAGGACGAGGACGTGATCGGCCATGCTGACGGTCGAGAAGCGGTGCGAGACCAGGACGGTGACCGCTCCGGTCGCGGCGGCTGCCGAGCGGGCCTGGCGGGCGAAAGCTTCGAAGAGCTCGTGTTCGGCCTGCGGATCGAGGGCGGCGGTCGGCTCGTCGAGGACGAGCAGCAGGGGCGCGGTGCGCATCTGGCCGCGGGCCAAAGCGAGGCGCTGCCACTGGCCGTGCGAGAGTTCGGCGCCGCCGAAGATCTTGCCGAGCTGCGAGTCGAGGCCGTCGCCGAGGCTCGCGACGGTGGCCTCGGCTCCGGCTCGGGCGACAGCGGCCTCGACGGCGGCGCGGTCCTCGATGCGGGGCAGGTCACCGACGCCGATGGCCTGGTACGCGGGCAGCTCGAATTTCACGAAGTCCTGGAAGACGCCGCAGGAGGCTGATGCCCACGCCTTCGGCGCGATGGCGGAAAGCGGAGTTCCGTCGACCTCGAGCCGGCCGGACGTGGGCTGGTAGAGGCCGGTGAGCAGCTTGACCAGCGTGGTCTTCCCGGCGCCGTTGACGCCGACGAGGCCGATGACGCTGCCGGGCGGGAAGTGCGCGGTGATGGAGTGCAGGACGGGGGTTGTGGTTCCCGGGTAGGTGAAGGCGACGTCGTCGAGGGTGATTCCGCCGGTCAGGCGTGACGGCGGGGCTTGGCGGTGGGCCGCGGAACGCGTGGCGGTCGCGGCGTGGTCGCGCAGCCATGCATAGTGCTCGGCGACCTGGCCGGCATCGCCGATGCGCTCGGTGCTGGACTGGAGGAGGAAGAGCTGAAGTCGGAGCTGAGCGGCGAGTGTCAGCACCATGACGAGCGCGCCGATCGCCGCCTGCCCGGCCAGTACGCGGTGTACGACGAGCGCGATGCCGGCGCCCAGACCGGCGACGTAGAGGGTCCAGCCCGCCGCCTGCAACGCCGCGCCTCGCACGTGGGCCCGTCGCTGGTGCCGGCTCGCCTCCTCCCACAGGGCGGTCGCGCGGCGGCTGAGTTCGGGGCCTGATCCGGCGATCCGGACCTCCTTGGCGGCGTTCGGGTTCAGGCAGAGCTCGTGCAGATGCAGTTCGAGCCGGGTGATCTCGGCGTCGGCCTCGTGTGCGGCACGGGACCAGGCCTGGGCGCGGTTGCCGAAGGCTAGGACCGGCACTGTCGTGGCGACGAGCCCGAGCAGCAGCGGGTCGATCTGCGCGAGCAGGACGCCGCTGAGGGTGAGGCTGATCAGGGCTGTGGCCCCTTCGACGACGGACCAGGCGTAGCCGGCCAGCGCGTTCGTCCCCTTGACCGCGAGGAAGACGCGGTTGAGGTAGTCGGCGCGTTCCAGGTGCTCGACGCCGGGAATCGACGCGACGTCGGCCATCACCTCGCGGGTCAGCTCCAGGTCCATCTTGCTGACCAGGCCGGCCCGCAGGTTGCCCTGCATCCGGCCGCCGATGGTGAGCATCATCGCGGCGAGAGCGCCGAAGATGACGGCGGGACCGAGGCGTGACCAGGCGGCAAGGCCGGACGACGTGCCGTTGACGCGCGCGTCGTCGACCACCCAGCGCTGGGCGAGGCCCACGGCGGTGGGCGTGACCGCGACCAGGATCCTGAGGAGCCAGTTGACGGCGGTGGCCGTCCGGTCCACGCGCCAGGAGAGCGCGAGCAGGTGTCGCAGAGTGCGCAGACGGTCGGCAAGGGTATCCAAGCGGCCCGCGAGATTGCCGGTGCGGTTCACGAGCGTGCCCAGGCGCTTTGCGACATTGCCGGTGCGGCCCGCAAGGATACCCAGGCGGTCCGCGAGATCGCCGGTGCGGTTCACGAGGCGGCCTCCGTGAAGCGGGCGGCCTGGAGGCGGAACAGCCGCGCGTAGCTGCCGTCCTGGTTCGTCAGCAGCGTCTCGTGGTCGCCGGATTCGGTGATCCGGCCGTCGTCGAGGACGACGATGCGGTCGGCGTCGCGGACGTTGGACAGCCGGTGCGAGATGATCACGACGGACGCGTTCGCGGCATGCGCGGTCACGCGCGCGTTGAACTCCTGCTCGGCCTCGACGTCCAGGTGAGCCGTCGGCTCGTCGAGCACGAGCAACCGGCGTCCGTGAGCGACGGCGAACAGTGCGCGGGCGATCGCAAGCTTCTGCCACTGGCCGCCGGACAGGTCGACGGCGCCGGTACCGCCCTTCCACAGCGTCGTGCGGACGCCGTCGGGTAGCGCGGCGACGGTGTCGGCGGCGCCGGCCGCGGCGATCGCGTCATCGATGCCTGCGACGTCGTCAACGTGCTCGGGGGCGGAGAGCGCGACGTTGTCGGCGACGGACGTCCCGTAGTGCACGAAGTCCTGGAACAGCGCCGTCATCCGCCGCCGCCACTGCTCGACGTCCAGGGCGCGGAGGTCGACGCCGTCGACGGTGATCCGTCCGGTGGTCGGCTGGTAGAGGCCTGCGAGCAGCTTCATCATCGTCGTCTTGCCGGCTCCGTTGACGCCGACGACTGCGAGCGTCTCGCCGGGCTGGATCTCCAGCGACAAGCCGTCGATCGTCGGATGCGCGGCACCGGGATAGGTGAATGAGACGTCTTCGAAACGGATGTGCGGCGGCGTGTCCGAGGCCTGTTGCGCAGCTTCGGATCGGGGCGCTGCCGGCGGCGTCATGTCGTCGCGCGCGAGGATGCGGTCCAGTGCGCGCACCGTGACGACGCCGTAGTCGATGTCGAACGCCTCCATCCCCATGAACGCCAGCCCGATGACCGCGAACGCCGCCGAGACGCAGCGCGCGACGGTCCCGGCGGCCTGGCCGGAGTCGCCGAGCACCCAGATCGTGGCGGCGCCGCAGAGGCTCGAGACCGTGAGCGTGACCCCCTGCCGGCCCAGCACCGAGGCGCGGGCGACCCAGGCGGGAGTCCGCGCCGTCACATAGGCCTGATGCATGCGGTCGAGGATCCAGTCGGCCAGGCCGAAGAGCCGGACCTCCTTCGCCGGGGCCGCCTCGTAGGCGAGCTGCGCGAAATACTGGGCCTTGCGCGTGTCGGAGGCCCGCGAGTCCTCCATGCCGTTCAGCCACATCCACTGCCGGCGCACCAGCATGCGCAGGACCAGCGACGCGGCGGTGAGCCCGAGGGCCAGCAGCGGGAAGCGCAGGCCCAGGACGACCGCGGCGCCGAGGCCGCCGACGGTGTTCGTGAGCAGCGTGACCTCGCCGACCGCCGCGTTGCCGGGCGAGCGGGTGCGCCAGCCGAGGCCGAGATCGCAGGCCCGCTCGACGTCGTCTCGGAACCCGGGGTCTTCGAGGTGCGCGATGCCGGTCGGGGCCAGCGCGATGGCCCGCACCCGCGCGCGGATCACGCCGTCGATGCGGCGCGCGGCCACGACCTCGCAGGCGCGGCCGGCGAGGATCGCGATCTGGACCGCGATGACGACGCCGACCGTGGCGAGCAGCGCGGGTACGACGTCGGCCGGCCGGTGCGCCGTCGTCGTGGTCGCGACGAGCCGGCCGGTGGTCAGCGCCGTGCCGATAGTCCCGGCGACCTGCGCCACCGCGCAGGCGACGATGCCGGCGACCGACCAGCGTCCCGCGTGGCCGAACAGCGCGAGCAGCCGACAGCGCTCGATGATCAGGGCCCGGGCGCCTGCCGGGCGCAGCGCGCCCCAGCCGAACCGCGGATCCGCCACACCGGGGCGGCCCTCCCTGACGCCATCCCCGTTCGCCGCTTCCATGCGCGCACCCCTCGTCGAGGTACCCGATGATGGCCCAGCCGCCCGGGCCGCGGCAAAGGGTTTCTCTAGGCCTGGAGCTGCTTGGCCTCCAGCCGCTCCGTGCGCGGCCAGTGCACGTCCTGCGCCCAGCGCAGCCGCTCGAAGAGCCAGATGACGCGGGCGGACGGGTCGATCTGGCCGGGCAGCACGCCGTGCCGGGCGGAGGTCGGGTCGGCGTGGTGGGAGTTGTGCCAGCTCTCGCCGAAGGACAGGATCGCGAGCGGCCAGAAGTTGGTGGCGCGGTCGCGGCAGGAGAACGGGCGCTTGCCGACGACGTGGCAGACGGAGTTCACCGACCAGGTGATGTGGTGCAGCAGCGCCATCCGCATGATGCCGGCCCAGAAGAAGGCCTCGAGCGCCCCCTGCCCCGTGCCGGTCACCAGCCAGCCGATCGCGGCGGGGCCGAGCAGCGAGACTGCGGTGAGCGGGCCGAAGAGCCGGCCGACGAGCTTGAGGTCCTTGTCCTCGATGATGTCCGGGGCGAAACGGGGCCGGTTGCTCAGCTGGCGGCGCAGCATCCAGCCGACGTGCGCGTGGATCAGGCCTTTGAGCAGCGCCCACGCGTCGGTGCCGTACCGCCACGGCGAGTGCGGGTCGCCCTCGCGGTCGGAGAACGCGTGGTGGCGGCGGTGGTTGGCGACCCACTGCACCGGCGAGCCCTCGACGGCCAGCGATCCGGCGACGGCGAGCGCGATCCGCAGCGGGCGCTTGGCCTTGAAGGCGCGGTGGGTGAAGCAGCGGTGGTAGCCGACGGTGACGCCGAGGCCCGACACGACGTAGCACGCGGCGGCCAGGCCGAGGTCGAACGGGGTCAGCCCCCAGCCCCAGGCGAGCGGGACGATCACGACGAGGCAGAGCATCGGGCCGACGACGAAGACCCACATCGCCATCGCGGCGGCGAGGTTCTGCGGGGCGTCGAGCAGCGGCTTGGGGGACGAGGTCGGCGGGCCGGGCGACGTCGGCGCGGCGGCGAGGGACATGGCTGGTGGCTCGATCCTGGCCGAGGGGGGACCCGTGCGCGAGGGCATCAGGGGGCTTGGTTCCAGTGTCGGGCACGGCTGCGGACGTTCCCGTGAACGCAGTCACGCGAAGATCGGCCGACTCGGTGAACAGCGGGAACGTCGGCGCCGTACGGCGGCCCCGAGTGCCCGGTTCGCCTAGGATCCGTACGAGGGCACGGCGGCGCGGGAAAGGGTACGCATGGACGGCACGGGGTGGGCCACGCGCGAGCGGCTGCTCGAGATAGTGCGCTTCTGCGCGGTCGGGCTCGGCACGTTCCTGCTGGACGAGGGCGCCCTGATCCTGCTGCACGGCCCGGCCCGGCTGCCCCTCGCCGTCGCCACGGCGCTCGCGTACACGCTGGCCGCGCTGCTGAACTTCGTGCTCAGCCGGCAGTGGGTGTTCGAGCAGGCCTCGAACGGCGCGCGGCCGCGCACGGCCCTGGTGCGCTACGTCATCGTGGTCGTGATCGGCCTGCTGATCACGGCGGCGCTGGTGCCCGCGCTGCAGGCGATCGGGGTCGACTACCGGATCGGCAAGGTCCTGGTCTCCGGGCTCGTCGGCATCGCCAACTACTTCGCGTTCCCGATGTGGGTGTTCCGGGGCTCCGGCGAGGACGCGGAACCGGTCGCCGCGGCCGACGGGTCCGCCGGCGCCGTGGCGCCGGCCACCGTGCCGGGCGAGCCGCCCGCCGTGCTGGGCGAGCCGGCCGAGGCGACCGGTGCGCCGTAGCGAGTATCAGGTTTTTACCAAAGCCTGACGTCGCAGGGGCGGCTTTAACCGTCCATTACCCCAAGGCACTTGCGCGCTTTCCCGGCGATGCGCTCGCGGATTCGCGACCCGAGCGCGGTCAAGCTCGGAACCCGAAACCGTAACGTGTTCATGACAAAACCCGGCATCCGACCGCGTGTCTCTCAGCGTTCTCTCAGTGTCGGATGTGAGTGTGGCCGTGCCTTGGGTGGGCTATGGATCGGGATCGGAGCCTGAGTTTTGTCGCAAGCCGTGAAGGTGCTCGCTCCGGAGGGGGAAGGTGCCGAGCCGATGGCCGGGCCGCCCGCCGGAGCCGGGGAGGAGGGCGGCCGCAGCCGGCGGCGCCGCCTCGCGATCCTCGCCGTGTGGAGCGGGGTCTGGGCACTGTACTTCAGCGTCACCGGCGGCTTCTCCTGGCACTACTTCGTGCAGGGCAGCACCCTGCTGTTCCACGGGGCGCAGCCCGGCCAGCCGGCCGGCGGGCTCGACCTGTACGCGAACTACCCGCAGCTGCAGATCGGGCCGGTGACCTTCGCGCTGGCCGAGGTACTGCGGCAGCTCGGCGGCGGCGCGGGGGTGCACGCGGCCGAGGCGTTCATGACCGTGCTCGGGCTGCTCGTGCTCTACTGCCTCGAGCGGATCGCCGAGGCGATGCGGCCGGAGCTGACCCGGACCAGACGGCTCGACCGGACGATGCTCTTCGGCGGCGGCATCTTCATGATCGGCTGGACCGATCTGAGCGTCGGCATCGGGCACCTCGACGACGTGCTGGCCCTGACGCTCGTCACGCTCGCGGTGTGGGCGCTGACCGCGAACATCCCGACGCTCGCCGGGCTGTGCCTCGGGCTGTCGGTCGACTCGAAGCCCTGGGCGCTGGTGTTCCTGGCGCTGATCCTGACGGTGCCGGCGTTCATGCGGACGCACGTGGCCGTCTGGACCGGCGCGACCGTCCTGGTGGCCTGGCTGCCGTTCGTCATCGCGGACCCGCACATGCTGACGGCGGCCTCCGCGTTCACCATCCCGAACGAGCCGTCCTCCTCGCTGCGCGCGCTCGGCGTGGCCGACGCGGGGACGCCGAAGTGGGACCGGATGGCGCAGATCGGGCTCGGCTGCTTCCTCGGCGGAATCGCGGTGTGGCGGCGCCGCTGGCCGGCGATCATCCTGCTCGGCGTCGGGGCGCGGATAGTGCTGGACCCCGGCGTGTACGCGTACTACACGTCCGGGGTCCTGCTGGGCGCGCTGATGTGGGACACGCTCGGGCTGCGCAAGCCGTGGCCGATGTGGACGATCATCACCGGCTCCGCCCTCGCCATCACGCCGATCTTCATCGCGAACTCGAGCATGCTCGGGCAGATACGCCTGGGGGTGGTCGTCCTGTTCAGCGTGGCGGTGCTGGTCACGCCCGCGTACGAGATCGGCCCGCTGGCCCGCCGCGGGCTCGGCCGTCGCCGGAAGGTGACGACCAGCCGGACCGGCCGCTGAGCCGGTCCGGCACGCGAGACGGGTCGCGCGCGAGACGGATCGCGCGCGACGGTCAGCCGTCGGCGCGCCGTCGATCGCGGAGGACCGGGAGATGCAGCAGAAGCCTTTCGCGGCAGCCGTTCGCGGCGACTGTTCGCAGCCGCCGTTCGCGCAACCCGGTCCCGGGAGGCGCGGGCAGCGGGCCGATCAGCTGCCGCAGTAGTTCCACGTGCTGCTGGTCCACGACTGGCCGTTGTAGCTACCGCCAAATATGACGCACTTGCCCGCCGCCTTCTCGGTCACCGGCCCGGCGTAGTACGAGTAGCTGCCGGAGTCGGTGACCGTTGTGCCGCCCTGCACGTCGAGCGTCGCGCTCATCGCGACCTTGCCGTACACGGTCTTCGCGAGCATCGTCACGCAGTTGTAGCCGGTCGAGTTGTTGTAGAGCAGGTAGACCTTGCCGCCGGAGTCGAGCGTCTTCGTCGTCACGACGCTGTACCCGCTGCCGCAGACCTGAGTGGCCGTGTACGGGTTCGGCGTACCTGAGGCCGAGGCTGTGGGCGTGGGCGAGGCCGCGCTCGTCGTGGTCGACGCCGTGGTCTGCTGCCCGGCGCCCGCCGAGCTCGTCGCACTGCCCGTCGCGGCGCCCGACGTCGAGGCCCCCGCGGAAGCCGCGGCGGAGGATGTCGCCGATGTGCTCGCCGTGGCCGTCGCAGGCTTCGGAGACTGCGCCGACGGAGACGCAATCGAACCGGCGATCCCGCCCGACGAAGTGGCCGAGACCGTCCCGCTCGTGCTCGCTGCGTCGGCCGCGGTCTTCGAGCTCGGTTGCAGCACGAGGTAGCCCGTGACGCCGAGCGCCACGACCACGATCGCCGCCAACGTCGCGATCAGCGCACCGTTTCGCTTGCGACTGCCCTCTCCATCCTCACGCCGTCCGGGCGCGCCGCCGGTGAACACCGTCGGCTCGGAGTCGACCGGCGGCAGGATCGGCGGAGGCGGAGGGGCCGCAAAAAGCTGTTCCGGCTGCGACGGCTCCCCGTGCGGCTGCGGTTGGGAGTGCTGCGGCCCCGAGACCGAGGGCGCCGGCTCCGGGTACGTCGGCTCGTCGAGCGCCGGGTCCGGCAGAGTCCTTCCGGCGGCGAGGGTCCGCTCGTGGATCTGCGCGGCGAGCGACTCCGGCCACTGCGCCGCGTCGTCCGGCGCCCACGCCCCCGTGCCCGCCGCGGCCTGAGCCATCGCCACCACGCCGGCGGCGTTCGGACGCTGCAGCGGATCCTTCGCCATGCAGCGCAGCACGACGTCCCGCAACTGCGGCTCGACATCGTTCAGGCCGCTGAGATCCGGCTCCTCGTACACGACGCGGAAGAGCACGTCCGCCGTGCCGCCCTCGCCGAACGGCAGTCTGCCGGTCGCCGCGAAGTACAGCAGCACGCCGAGCGAGAACATGTCGGAGGCCGGGGAAACGGTGCCCGTCTTCGCCTGCTCCGGGGCCATGTAGCTCGGCGTGCCGACGTTCATGCCGGTCGCAGTGAGCTGGCTCAGGTCGGCGGCGTGCGCGACACCGAAGTCGATGATCTTCGCGCCGCCGGTGTTCAGGATCACGTTGGAGGGCTTCACGTCCCGGTGCACGATCCCCGCCCGGTGCACGGCGACCAGCGCGTTCCCGAGGTCGTGGGCCAGCCGCCAGACCGAGGCGGACGGCAGCGGGCGACCCGGCTGCACCGCGTCCCCGAGCCCGACGCCTGGCACGAACTCGGTGACCATCCACGGCTGCTGCGCCTCGGCGTCGCCCTGGACGAGCGCCGCGGCGTACGGCGTGCGCACCCGGCCGACGGTCTCCAGCTCGCGGGCGAAACGGCGGCGGAACTCCGGGCTGTCGGCCAGGTCCGGGCGGATCACCTTCACCGCGACCCAGGCCCCGCCGCGCGACGGACCGAACCCCGGATTCTGCGCCCAGCCGAGGTAGACCCGGCCCATGCCGCCGATGCCGAGCAGCGCGTGGATCCGGTAGCGGCCGACCGTCGCCGGGTCCTGAGGTCCCAGCGGCCGCGCGCCGAGTCCCGTGTAGTCACCGGCGCCGTCGTAGCCCGCACCCGTCCTGGATTTCCCCGCGCCCGCCGACATTCTCGCGCCTTCCGCCATTCCCACCCGTCGCCACCCGTATCGGGCCGCGATCCTACCGCAGCCCCGCCACGGTTCCGGCGAGCGGAAAGGCGCACCCGGCCGTCAGGCCTGCACCGCCACGTTGCTGATCGCGTGGCGGACCAACTGGATGAGCACGGCCTTGACCGAGTCGCGGTCGCGGGCGTCGCAAGGCAGGACGGGGACGTGGGCGGGGACGGCGAGGGCCTCGCGGACGTCCTCGACGGCGTGCGGCTGCTGGCCGTGGAAGGCGTTGACGCCGATGACGTAGGGCAGGCGGGCGTCGTCGAAGTAGTCGATGGCCGAGAAGCAGTCGGCGAGGCGCCTGGTGTCGACCAGGACGACGGCGCCGATGGCGCCGCGGCACAGGTCGTCCCACATGAACCAGAAGCGGTTCTGGCCGGGGGTGCCGAACAGGTACAGGATGAGGTCCTGGGCCAGGCTGATCCGGCCGAAGTCCATCGCGACCGTGGTGGCGATCTTGTCCGGGATGACGGTCAGATCGTCGACGCCGTGGCTGGCGGCGGTCATCACGGCCTCGGTGGTGAGCGGGTCGATCTCGGAGACCGCGCCGACGAACGTGGTCTTGCCGACGCCGAAGCCGCCGGCCACCACGATCTTCGCCGAGGTGACGCGCACCTCGCGCACCTCAGAGGTTCTCGAGTCCACTGAGCACCCTTTCCAGCAACTGTATGTCGGGCACCGCGTCGCCGTCGGTGGGTTCGACGACCACGAGACCGTATTCGGCCAGGTCGCCGACAATTACTCCGGCCACACCGAGCGGCACGCCCAGCAGAGCGGCGATCTCGGCGACTGACCTTACCTCGCGGCAGATACGGCACACAGCCTCGTACTCGGGAACGAGGGTGTGCATCACGTCACGCCCGCGCGAGGTAGTCGCGACCAGCGCCTCGATGGCGAGGTGGCCGGACGACCCGGTGCGGCCGCCGGTGACGGCGTACGGGCGCACGAAGGGAGAGGACCCGTCTGCGTTCACCGTACGTCTCCTCTCGCCTCGCGCGCATCGTCAGTCACAGGTCATCGCTTCGGCAGCGACGCCTGCAGTTCCTCGCGCAGCGAGGGGGTGAGCGTGTCCCCGGTGCGTTCGGCGACCAGGGTCATCTGATACCCGACGAGGCCCATGTCGCACTCCGGCGCGGCCATCACCGCGAAGACGGATCCGTCGCTGATCTGCATGACGAACAGGAACCCGCGCTTCATCTCGACGATCGTCTGGGTGACGGTGCCGCCCTCGAAGATCTTCGCCGCGCCCTGGGTGAGGCTCGCCAGCCCGCAGGCCACGGCGGACAGCTGATCGGCGCGGTCCCTGGCCAGGCCCTCGGAATAGGCCAAGACGAGGCCGTCCGAGGAGAGCACGACGGCGTGCGCGACCTTCGGCACCTGGTCGACGAAGTTATTGATCAGCCAGTTCAGGTCCTTGGCGGCCTGGCTCAGCTCTTCCACGCGGCACTCCTCGGCAGACGGCGGGGCGGGGTCACGGCCGGCCTCCGGGGGACGGGTCGCGGCGCAGGTTCTGCGGGGGCACGGCGCGGGCGGCTCCGGTGCCGCCGGCGCGTCCGGGGACGAGGTTGGCCCGCGGGGTGCGCCGCGGCAGCCCCGCCCTGGTCACGCCGTCCTGGGCCGGGTTGTCCAGGGCCCGCGCGGCGAGCCAGCCGGCGTCCCCGGGCGATGTCCAGTTCGCGGGCGGGCCGGGAGGCGTGGCCGACCCCGGCGGCACGGCCTGGGCGGAATGGGCGGAATGGGCCGGCTGGGCGGAATGGGCCGGTTGGACGGTCTGGGCCGGCGGCGTCGCGGCGGCGGCCTGGGCGGAATGGGCGGAATGGGCCGGCTGGACAGACTGGGTG
>NZ_JAGSOH010000146.1 GCF_018139625.1 Actinospica acidithermotolerans
TGACCATCCTTGCGGGAACCCCACGGCCGCCCACCGGGACATCGGTGGGCACAGGCCTGGACTTCTGCTGTCCGCCAGCCTCGCCATCCGCTGTCCGCACAGCAAGGTCACTTCGTGGCCGTTGACACAGCCAGTCGGTCGCAGCCTTGCCGAGGCTCACATGGCCCCGGGGCGCTGCGGCGTCTGGCCGTCGAGTCGAAGAAGTGACTCGGGCTCTGTCGAAGGCTTTGGTGAACGAGCGCGTTGCGACGGCAAGCCCCAGCCTGCCAGCCTGCGTGAACATCAGCGATAGATGGTCCTGACCTGCGGCGTTCCCAGAAACCGACGATCGCGTTCCGGGCTCTGGCGCACTAGATGGCCTGACCAGGGGCGGGCGGGATGTGCTGAATCCTTGATGAAAACCCTAGTCACAGGCACTCGAACTGATCTTGATCTTGGTTTTCGGCGGTTCCTGCGGTCGTCCGCCAGCGTCGAGCCGTCAGCCGTCAAGCTGGTGACGTTCCCCTCTCGGACTGCGAACGGCTTACAGGCTGACGCCGACGTTCTTGAACCGCATTGGGGTCGTCGGCTGCGCTGGCCCGTCAGCTGCGATGTACGCAGCCAGCGGCTTGTGCTCGGCGTCGGGTCACGCGGCCTCGCTTAATTCTGATTGACGATCGACTGTCTCTGTGTTCAGGCCCAGGCAAGCTCTGTGTGGCGCAGGAGCAGGGTCAGTAGCGGGAATCGGTGGCCGAGCTCAATAAGGGCTTTGTCGGCGGCGTCGGTGAGGTGGTCGAGGTCGGGTGGGGCGAGGTTAGCCAGGGGCCCGCCCTTGATCCACGCCCAGACTTGCTCGACCGGGTTGAGCTCGGGCGCGGCCGTCGGCAGCAACTCCACGTGCAGCCAGGATGTGTTCTCGGCGAGGAACGCCTTGGTGTTCCGCGGGGTTGAAGTCGCGTTTGGTGTCCTCTTCGTTCTGATCTAGGCAGACGCGGTGCAGGTGGGTGGCACCGCGGATTCAGGAGATGGCCAGGACGTTATACCAGCGGCAGCTGTCGGCGGCCGGGCGCCGTTCGAGCCGCGCGATGGGGGACGGGGCGAAAATCGAACGTGCCGCTCTCGGTCAGCGTCCGCTCGGCGACGCGCCCGTCGGCCGCGTACAGATCGTGGCAGCAGGCGTCGCCGCGTGTTGCGCCCATCGGTTGGGGTTTCGCCCCACCGTGCGGCTGGCGATAAGGAGTCGCGGCTCGTCAGCGTCACGGCTCCGAGTCGGTGCTCGTCGGCAGCAGCGAGAGGTATTGGCGAAAGCCAGCGTTCGCCGCGCGGTTGATCGCACGCTCTGCCAGCGCGGCCTGGGCGGGGTCGCCACCGTCCAGGCCGGCGCGCCAGATCGCGCGCAACTGCTGGTCGCGGCGCCCAGGGATGACCGAGCGGCGATCCAGGCGCACGGCCCAGTCGACCAGCAACTGCAGGACGGCGGTCGGCTCGGTTGCCATCGCCTCGACGAGTCGGCCCCACAGGCGCGGGTCGGTCGGCAGTTCGCCGGTCACCTCGAGCACCGCGCGAAGCCGCGCGAGACCCTGGCCCGGCGGCGCGGTGTTCAGACACAGCGGTGCCAGGATCAGCAGTTCCAGACGCTCCTCCCCCGTCACCGTTCCGCCGCCAGACGGGGCCAGGGCGGCCAGGCGCCAGTCCACGAACGCGTTGTACCTCTCCGCGGTCTCTCCAGGTCCTGGCTCAGGGAAGACGAGCAGTTGCGCGAGATCCTTGGCGACGGCCGGGGTCGTGTCCGTATGCCGCCACCACGCTTCGGCCAGGCCGCCGGGAGCAAGGTCGATCTCCCCGGCCTGGTAGAGGGCGACCAGGTGGGAGCCGAGGCGATCGTGATCGGAGCGGCGTGCGAGTCCCTCCTCCAGCGCCCTCCGGTAGACGGGCTTCATCAGCGGCGACGCCACCGTGGTGGCGAGGTAGCCGCAGAACGCAGCGGTGTTCGGCTTGAGCCCGGCCATGCGCTCCCGGATACCGGGCGTATGCAAGACATCGAGTGTCCACAGCACGTTGCCGAACGCCGCGGCGACGTCGTGAGGCACCTCGTCCGGGTCGATGGCGAGCAGTTCGGCGCAGGCTGCCTGGACCTGACTGTCGAGGCTGGCGCGCGCCGCCCAGCGCGCGAAGGCGGCGAGCGCGAGGATGGCGTGGGCGCGTCGCTGCTCCGCCGTTTCTGAGGGCTCTGCGTCGGCCGCCGGGGCGAGGCCGGCGAGCAGGATCGTCCAGGCTGCTGCCGCGCACTGCGCCGGCAACGCGTCGCGGTCGGCGGCGGTGTGCAGCAAGGAGGCAGCCTCCCGGGCGACGTCACCGCCCGGGTCGGATTCGATTGCTGCCGGCAGTTGCAGCAGCGCGTTCCAGTCCAGCACCTCGCCGCGGCTGACAGCTTGGGTGAATCCGTTGAGTGCGCAGGCCACCAGGTAGGGGTCCAGCCCCGCAAGTTCGACGGCGTCGCGGCTGTAGGCGGTGGCGTTCGCGTCGACGGCGGCGCGCAGCTCCCGTCCGAGGGTGAACACATGGTTGAACAGTTCCATCGGTTGCGACGGTGCTGCGGCGGCGCGCGCCGCTGCGGCCAGTTCGCGCGCGGTGGCGGTCCCGGCCAGTGCGGCGTCGGCGACCGGGGGCGAAACCGGCAGCATCATCGGGGGCTGCGGGGGGCGCTGGAAGGGGGCGGCGCCGTGTTCCTCGACCAGACGCTCGAGCGCGGCACGCCCCGGCTCGTCGAGGATCGCCTCGGCGGCGGAGTAGCGGTTCAACCGCCATTGAGCCTGCCGCAGCGCGACCACGCGCTCGGGCAGTGGCTGCCCGTCCGCCTCCTCGGCGGCGCGCTGCCAACGGCCCACATCCGGCCCCGTCTCGATCGCTTGCCTCAGCATGGCTCGCTCCTGCTCAGTAAGCAGCTGCGCGTGCTCGCGCAGGAGACGGAGGTATTCGGGTTCGGCCCAGCTGGCGTGCAGAAGGGCACCGTCGGCCATCGCCTCGCGCACCACCTCAGGTACGGCATCTGCAACGGCCTGGAGCGTGAGAAGGTGCAGCCGGATGCGCGCCGTCACGCGCTCCGGCTGCGGCGCCAGCACCGCCAGCACATCCTCGGCCGGGATCTGGTTGCCGACGAGCCGTTCGGCGCAGTCACGCACCGCGGCGGCCAGCAGTGCCCGCGGGTCGGCCAGCGAGTCGGTCAGTGACGGCTGCGCCACGCGCGGCAGCCAGATCCGCGCGAGAGCGGCCTCACCGGCGGCCTCGTCCAGCATCCGCGCGAACATCTCCAGCGCCTTCACCCCCATCGCGTCGGTCAGGGCCGGAAGATGGGTGCGCAGCACCTCGGCGAACTCCCAGTCCCCCATGACCGGCTGCGGCACGCGGTCCTCGCCGGCGGCGCCGAGGGCCAAGACGGCGCGCAGGATCTGGCTGCCGCCGGCGTGCTCGCCGACGGCGGCCAGTGCGGCGGCCACATCCGCGTACACGTCCACGGCGATCACGTACGGCTCGTTCAGGGCCGAGACCAGCCGTGGTGCGAGCTTGGCGGCGCGGGCAGGCCCTACGGCCTGGGCGATCAAAGCAAGCTCCGCGCCGATCCGCGGGTTGCTCGTGGCCGGTACTCCCTTCGCGATCTCGACGATCTTTGCGCAGGCCGTGGAGTGGGCCTTTGCCGTCTCCTCCTCGCGCGGCGCGTCGGTGCGCGGTCCCACGAGTTGCGCCATGCGCCGCAGGTAGGCGATCGCGGGCCAATACGGGAAGGAGACGTACTTATCGCCCTCGATTACGACGTCCGGGGGGTTGGTGAACGCCTTGGCGCTGTGCAGTGGGCCGAGCCACTCGAGGCCGGCGTTCTCGAAGAACTCCTCCTGGGTCAGCGGGTCCTGCGGGAAGTCCCTGCGCAGCTTGGCCGCGTGCTCCTTGGTCGGATTCTCCACCTCGAGGAGCTCGCGGAGCCGACGGTGGACCAGGCCGTACCGGTCGGCCAAGGCCTCGAGCACGCGGTCGAAGACCCACTCCAGGCGGGTGACGCGGTCGAGCACCTCCTGGTCGACCGGATCGGGTTCTTGCAGGTTGTGGCGGTGTGCCCACCCGTGCTGCCGACCGACGATGAAGCGCCAGGCGGTGACGACGTCGGCGTCCAGAGACAGCGTGGCGGCGATGGCCTCGATCTCTCGGCGGTGGTTCTCGTTCCCGGTCCCCTCATCGCCGCCCTGCGCGTCCCGGGCCGGGGCCTCGCGCAGGACCTCGCGCAACGCGCTTTCGAGTTCGCGCACCATATGATGGATCAACATGGACGCGGACGGGAACCGCTCCGGTGCGTCGAGCAGCGCGCACAGCGTCTCGTAGTTCGCCTTCGGCCCAGGGCCGATCTGATCGAGCCGCTGGAGGATGCGCGCACGCCGGGCCGGGTCGCGGCCGGGGCCGCCGGGCGGCGTGAGGTCTGGCACAGCGTTCACCTTGGCTTCGCACATACCAATGGAGCAGTCACCTAACGTAGCCTTTTCGATCTTCATCGTGCTCGACATAAGCCTAGGACCTTCACGACGCCGGGGCACCGGGCGGAGCGCGTTCCGATCTCGTGTGGATCGTGTTCGATCACCGCTTCATCGCGAGCGCGCCCTCGCACAGTGGCTACGCGCCGGTTCTCCGGTCTTCGGCACGCTCGACGACTCCGCCCGCGACCTCGGGATCACATCCCTAGGAGCCAGCGACGTGAGGCTCGAGGTCGGGCCGCTGTTTCAGTGCGCCGCGGCCAGGGCGGCCTAGTCTCAGCCGTATGTCACGAAGCGGGCACTTGCGCGACCGTCCTGGCGACCGGCTGATTGCAGCCCGGCGGCCCGGCGCTGGCTCCAAACATCCAGCCACCAGGCAGGCGCTCACGCACCACCTGCAGCGCTTCAGGCGTGCGCGCATGCACCCACAGCCACCCGCCGCCATCGTCGCGCAGCAGTACGTCAGGACCGGCGAACCAGCGAAGCGGGGACTCGTCCAGCCCTGCCCAGAACGGGAAGTCAGGCAGCGGAAGCCGCTCAAACCCGTCGATCAGAGTTGCATCGGCGACTTCATCCAACTCCCGGTTGTCGCAGGCGCGCTGGTCTGCCGAGAACATCGCCTCCGGAAGCACCATCTCCACCAGCGCGAGCGTCAGCTGGTCCGAGTACGGCCTCCAACCATCACCGACGTCCACCAGGACGGGCGGATCGTCCGAGCTGGCGGATCCCGCCGAAACTCCCCACGATGCGCAGTGCTGGTTCTCGACCCGGAACACCACGACGCCGGCGCTGTCGACTTCGAGCCACTCCGGCACCATGAGCCGATCCTGAGCAGCTGTCAGGTCGAGCCGTCGCCCGAACACGAGGTACGCCTCGCGCAGCGCTCACGGGATCGGGCAACCGAGCCGTCCTCGACCGCGTGCAATCGGCTGGCATCGACACCATCACCCTAAACCAGCGCCCGGCCGTAAGCCGCAGCGAACGCTCGGACGAAGTCCCACGCCCGGCCGCGCTCGCCCTCCTGACTGCACAAGACGCCCAGCGCTTCGAATCCCTCGAACACGAAGCCGACCTACCGGCAGTTATCCCACTCTGAAGGAGTCAGCCATCGAACGGTCCGGGCAGGCGCGGGCGAAGGTGACCAGCCCGACGGGGGTAGACGCGGCGAACGTGGTGCTCGCCAACCGACGGCTGTCGTGCGACCCGATACACCGGCTCGAGCGTCGCCTCCGGATCGTCAGGGACGGCGCGGCCTCCACTCGGCGGCGGCCGGATCCCAGATCCCAGGGTCTTGCTCGGCGAGCAGCGGGTCGACGAACCGGTGGGCTGCCGCCTCGGCCTCCGCGAGGTTCCGGCAGCCGATCAGCCCCGTGACCTGCGCCGCGGCCTTCGGGTATTCGCGAGCCCATACGACCTGGTCGGGGACTTCGAAGGCTGCGGGCAGTGTCAGTTCCACCCCGCCGAGCGCGTTGCGCCTGACCACCTCGCTCGCCAGGGCCTTGCGGACCTCCACGCCGTCGAACTGCGCCTGCTGCGCCATGAGCAAGGCGTCAGCCAGGTCTCGGAACCGGGTGGAGGCAACCGATTCCCGGCCATAGCGTCGATGCCTCTCCCAGATCGCCGCGAGCTTGTCCCCGAGATGATCGACCAACGGATATAGAACTACGGATGGCCATGTATCGGGCCAGTCGACCGGGATGGTCGGGGTCAAAACGGCGCGGGTCGGCTCACCGATCGGAGTTCTGCGCACGATCAAGTCGACGTCCAACGGCTGCTTGCGCTGGACGCCGATGCGCACTCCCACCTTCACCTTGGCGGTGCCGTCATGGATGGCGACCGACTCGCGAGTGAAGCGGAAGTAGTCGTCGATCTCGCGTGAGACGGCCAGCCCGAACTCCTCGACGGCCTGCTCGAGATCGTCGGTGTCCGGCCGGAACAGGTCGACGTCTCGACTAAGGCGCGCGGCGTGGGGAAAGCGCACCAGCAGGCTCTGACCGCCCTTGAGCATCCAGCCCTCGCCCTGAAAAAAGACCCTGGCCATCAGGCGCTGCAGGTGAAACGCGGTCACGAGGTCCCCGGGACTGGTGCCGGCAGCGGCGGCCACCTGCTTCGCCTTCGCACTGATCGCCGCATCCAGAGCCGCCGGCGTCCGGTACCTGTCTCGCATCGGCCTACTGTCTCACCCTTCTGTCTCGTCGGTGTCGTCTTCCGCCAAGTCCGCAGGATCGATCTCCGGGCGGGCGCTACGGTTCGGCTCGAGAGCGCGCGGCGAGGCGGCGGGATGCGCGATCGATGCCGTTCGCACCGCGTCGGCGAACTTGAGCAAGGCTGAGGCGAGCGACGAGGTGGACGCGGCGGTGTACGGCGCGATCGACTCGGTGTGGCGCTGGAGGGTGAGGAACACAGGGATGAGCTGGGCCGGGTCCAGGCGTTCGGCCACGCTCCTCGTGGGCTCCAGGAGCGTTTCGAGAGCGGCGGCGAGATTGCTCGTCTCGCCCCCAACAGGGTGGGCCAGTGCGTTGCGCAGGGGAGCAAGCAGTTGCGAGAGCGCCTCGCCGCCCTGCCAGCCTTCCTCTCGTAGCCGCTGCTCGAGCAGCGCGGAGAACGCGTCCACCTGCCCTGCCGTGTAGGCCGCGGCCGCGGTCTCGCCGAGAAGCTCACTCGCCTGCTCGGACTGCAGCCGCTGCCCGGCCGCGGCAGCCAGCCCGGTCAGCACTTCCATGCCCGTCGCCTTCGGCATGGAATAGCGGCTCGCGAAACGCGCGGCGCGCTCGGCTAGCGCGGGCAGATCGAGCGCTCCGCGGCGTTCGGCCTCGGCGATCACGCCGCCTAGATGACCTGCGTCGACGCCGTCCTTTATCAAGTCGAGGATCGTGCGCTCGACCGTGGTCGCCGGGAGCCCGTCGACGAGCGTGACATCCTGCTCGGGCAGCGGCTGGCTGTGCCGGCGCAGGCGCACCCACCGATCGCGCGCCTGGAGCTTGCCGGTCACGGTCAACTCGACCTTCGGCGCGGGGATGTCTCCGAGCTCGTGCAGCAGGCAGGCGGAGGCGTGCGAGACGACACCGTCACGTTCGCCGCGCCCGTCGCGCTCCCAGGCGGGACGCTGCGGGTTCAGCCGCAGCCAGGCGACACGGATCTCGAGGTGGGTGGGGGTGACCGCGCCGGCCACCTGGTAGACGCCGTGCCCGACTTGCTGGAGCAGTCCCGCGGCTTGAAGCCGGTGCACGGTAACCGCGTCCACACCGTACTCGCGCGCTTGAGCGCTGGTGACCAGGCCGAACTGGCCCGCCGCCAGTTCGCCGAGTACCGCCTGCGCCTCCGCTCTCTTCATACTGCAATCATTGCACACCGCACAGAAAAGTCAGCGATCATTACGCTTGTGTGTAACTTTTGCGGACCAATGGGCTCTCGTAGCGACTATCCGCGAATTGCGCGGAGTCGGACACTACTCACCCGCGGCGGAGCCGACCATGGCCAGGTCCGAGCATGATGGATTCCGCGGGGGTCCTTAGGCCCTCTTCCCAGAGCGAAGGCGCGTGACCAGTACCTCGGACTCGATCGGCACGATCAACGCCTGACCCGCCGACTTGTCCGCGGCCTGCTTCGTCTGGGACATAGATCCGATGGTGTGGCCCCACACGACGGTAACCCAGCAGCACCAGCCGATCGTCGATCACCCTGACCAGGAGACCCGCTGCTGCGGCAGTGCCAAGCGCCTCGCCGCTCGTCGGCCGCGACTTTTCCAGCTTGCTGTCCAAATGGCTTGACTCCGTAGCGTGACCGGGCGACGATAAGATCGTCTCGATGGCCCTCTCCTTGAAAGGAACGAAGCCCGCCCGCCCCTCCGATGTCTTGAGGGAGGTGCCAAAATGTCGAAGAAGCGAGAGAAGAGGTCCCGGCGAAGTACGATCAAGCTCTGGTCGAAGATCCTAATCGCCGCCGCCGGAGCCGGAGCCACGATCGGTCCCGCCATGCATCACTGCACGCACTGTCTACCCCACATGTAGTACCACGGTGGGTCAGGCGCCACGGCGCCACACTTGAGCCTCGAAGGGAAGCTTCCCTCGAGGCTTCTTCAATTTTGCAGCCCGCAGAAGCGGGAGTGCCAGACAACACGACGGATCGTCCACCGAGGAGATCGTCCGCACCGCACGCCTTTACCCACGTCCCGCGATCGACGAGAAGTGAAGGCGGCGAAGCGCAGCCCGGTGAGGCCGCCTAGCCATCGTGACCAGGGCGAACCTGGCCGAATGGCGTTGTAACGATTTCCTCTATCGGCTTCTTACAATGGCGCTATGTGTCCGACCGAGGGGCCAGGCCCAAAGTCCAGCATCGGCGTCGACCCCACCTACTGGCCTTTGTTCGAGCCGGGCAACAGCAAGTGGTCCGGCTACCGCGGTGCGACGGTGTGCCGGCTCGGCCACCCGCACTTCACCGCGCTGCTGGGTCCGCCCGACGCGGTGCTTGGGTTCTGTCCGAAGTGCGGCGCCCCGATGGTCGGCCGCTGCGCCAACTGCCAGTTGCGTATCCGTGATAGCGGACACGAGGTTCATGAACAGCGCCACCCCGACCACCTCGCCGACTACCCCGAGCCATGTGTCCCAGGTCCCGTGGCCGACGTGGATCGCCTCTCCCGCCATCAGCACAAACGCCGCGGCGGCGCATGCCCACGACCCGCTCAGGGCCAACCGGGCGGGTGAACGCCACCCCGCCGTCGGCGACGGATCCTTGTCGGCCACTTCGTTCTGTGCAGAAGTCATACCGGCACTGGTTCCACGTTGAAGAGCACTGACAACCTTGCCCAGGTCACCATGCCGGTCTGCGACCTTTCAGGCGCCGCGGCGCCGTAGGGCTCACACCGCGCAGTGCACTGCGGACCGGTCCGCTCGCCAGCAATCGCTCACGGCCGGCGCCGATCGCCACCCACGCGGGACCGATCGGCTGCTGCCGACCGTGGTCGTTCCGGTGTGACAGCTTATTAGGGTCGGGCCGTGAGTGGGCAGGACGATGGCGGGGAGGTGCGCAGCCCGGGCACGTCCGGGAATGCGATCGCCGTATAGAACCTTCCTGATTTGCCATGGCAGGGGGCGGCCCGCTATACCGTGCTCATGAACGGCTCATCCGACGACCTGTCTGCGGCCGGAGAGGCCCTGCAAGCGGCCAGGGTCACGACCGCCGACCTCTCCGAGGCTCTCGATGCCGTCTCCGGGCGTAGGCCCGAGGTTCCCGAACCGATGGAATGGCCCACCTCGAGTAGGAAGGCCCGTCGGGTAGCACACCCTGTCGACCGTCAGATCCTGATCTGGACCCGCCGCGGGGTGGTCCTGACTGTCGTGCTGACCGTCGTGCTGGCCCTCATCGGTCTCGCGACGCTCTACGTGACGATCAAGCCGTCGCGCTAAGCGCACTGCAGGCGCACCGTGGCCGAGGCGAGGTTCCGATCCGCGCGACCGACGGAGCGGACCAGGGTTCACGAACGGGCCACGGCGAGCGGAGCCGCGCGGAAGGCAATCGGAGCAGGTCGGGTGAGATCGGACGGATGCCGCTACAGGTGCACGCCAATCGAGGCCGCGAACTCGGCGAGCGCAGCCGAAAGCGACTTGCGCCAGAACTCCGACGGGGCCCGGCTCGGTGGCTCGGCCGGCCGTAGCAGCCGCTTGTCCGCGACCATCCACGCGGTCCCGCCACCGCGGATTCGTGTGCCTCGGAGCCCCGCCCGGGGGCGGTTGCAGGTAGCAACTCGTCAGGTAGGCGAGCGAGACCCACCACTCGTCGTCGTCTTCGACCGGCTTGATCGGCTCGAACGGCTTCGCCCACGCGGCGATCCGGCACGCGCTCTGCCAACCGGCCGAGTCGCGCTCCTCCCGGTACATCGCCGGCCGCGCCTCCCACAGGCCCGAGGCCCGGCGAAGCTGCGGCCGCAGAACCGAACACGTCTCCCGCGTCACCGGCACGGTTACCTCGGTCATCGGCGTTGGCGCCGCCCAAGGCCCCCAGTCAGTCAGTACCTTGGATCTGCACGGGCGTGTCACCGAATCTGCAACACCCATCGCCGTGCGCTCTGCCGCCGGTGCGGCCCGATGCCCGACCTGGCGCCTCGTCAGCACGCCTCCAGCGCGAACGCCGCGCAGCTAAGCCTGTCCGATGCGCCGTCAGAATCCGTCTGAGCCAAGCACGGTGCTGCTTGTGATGTGGCGTCGGATGTGCCCTCTGCTGAACGGGCGCGGCTACCGGGCGGCGACTAGGCTTGTCTACGACGGCCATTGAGGAGACGGGACAGGAAATGAAGCGCAAGGCCTCCGCCCGGGTCGGCAGCGCCGCGGTCACGCACACCCAAATGGCTGTCGAGGACGAGCTGGGCTGGCTGTTTCGCGGCCAGTCCACTGAGGACTACGGCATTGATGCCCACGCCGAGGTGGTTGACGGCGAGTACGTGCGCGGTCGGCTGCTGGCACTTCAGATCAAGGGCGGCGAAAGCTGGTTCGGCGAGACCGCACCGGAGGGCTGGTGGTTTCGGCCGGACGTGGAGCATGTCCAGTACTGGACGAACCACTCGCTGCCGGTAGCGGTCGTGCTTTACCATCCCGGGACACAGAAGTGCCACTGGCAGCTGGTCAACCCGGAAACGCTGGTCAAAACGTCGGGGGGCGGTTGGAAGCTCCGGGTGCCCGCAGCACAGGTGCTCGACCGGGATGCCGTCGGTCCACTCCTGAAAGCAGCAGAAGGCGACCCTTACGAGCTGCGGCTGCGTGAGTTGAGACTCGCGAAGCCATGGATGGAGAGGCTGGCATCTGGCAGCCGCCTGCTGGTCGACTTCGAGGAATGGATCAACAAGTCCTCGGGACGCGGCACGATCTCGATCGGGGTCGACCGTGAGGACGGGAACGAGCCCGAAGAACTCGCCACCTGGCACTTTCTGGTCGGGCCGGCGAACTACGCCGAGGCTGTACCGAGGCTGTTCGCGTGGGCTAACGCCGATGTGCACGCGGAAACGTACGACGAAGCAGAGTACGACCAGTACGAAGCTGAGTGCTCGGTCTGGGACGAGGACGACCAGTTCTTCACCGAGACCTTCGACGATTGGAGACAGACCCTGATCGCGCGGGGAATCCGTCCCTACAGGAACGGCGCCGGAGAGGTCGACTTCTTCCGTCTCGAGCTCGCGCTCAACGAACTGGGCAAGGCGTTCCTGGTCGTGGACAGGTTCGCGATGGACGGCGGGCGACAACTAACCGGATAGGCGGCTGTCCGTGTCGACATGCCGCCCCCCGCAGACACTGCCGCTACAGGGCTACGACACCAATTGCGGCTTGGCCCGCGGTCAAAGAATCGTTGCCGAGAGTTCCCAGGAATGCGCGTTCGCTTCCCTGGTCTCCCGAGGCTACGGCCAGCCACCATGTGACCGGTGGCGCCCCTTGGCCGACATCGAGCTTGGCACTGCCGTGGCCGCTTGGCTGTCATCGTCATGGATACGTTCTGGCATTCGGCCTGGCCTGCCGGGATCGAGGATCGGGAAACGACATGGACCCAGGGCAGGCGAGTTTTCGTTGCAGCGTGCGTTGTCGAGCGCTGTGGCACGATGACAGGTATGGGCGAGCTGGACGAGGCTTGGGCGGACGAACTGCTCGACAGGATCAGAGCGCTGACGGTCGGGGATCTCGAAGCGGCGGACGATCCGCGCGCGTTGATCGAGGCGCTGCCGGAGGTGAGCGTTGAGCGGTGGCTGCCTCGGCCGGACGCGCCCGACTGCGCGTACGCGATCCTCAAGCTGTCGGCGGGCTGGATCGGCATCTACCTCGGGACGATCCTGTTCGACGAGGGCGAGTCCGAGTCGTGGAGTACCTGCTGGCCCGTCAGGCTCCAGCTTCTGATCGGTTCGCTCACCGACCCCCTGGCCGGACCCAGCCACGACGCGGGCGCCTTGGCGATGAGCCTGGCCGGGCTGCCGGTGCCGGCCGCGATCGACACCGGCTGGCACGAGGGGATGCTGCTGCACCTGCTCTTGCACGACCTGGACCCCGCAGAGCGCGCGACGCACGAGGTGCTCCTCAACCTCGGCTACGCGCCGACGGTGGCCGCGGTGGCGGAGTTGGCCAACCGCATCGCGAACCGCGAGCGTCTGGATCAAGCCCAGCAGGCGATGCGCGACGTGCTTCGCCGGATCGAACCCGACGCCGCGCTGCCCGTCTCGCCGCAAGACGCGGAGGTTCTGCTGGGCACGGCCTACGACCGGTGGCCCAGCACGGCCGAAGACGTCGTGCGCGCGCTGCTCGAGGATCCGGACTCAGACCTCGGCCGATCGCTCGAGATCCGACGCCAGCGCGCCGAACGCGCACACGAACGGCGCGGTCGCGCGTAGACGCAGCTCTCTGCTTCGGATGGCGGTGCGGTGTCCGCCGATACGATGTTGAGTGCCTCTCCGGTCGGTGCGCTCCGTGTGGCGTTCGGTGCCGGGGCATCGGCCGCCATCCTTTCCGCCGCGAATTCGGCAGCTCCGCTCCCGCGCGCATGCCGATCGCGTGGGCCCGGGGACGGAGACCACGACCGGCGTCCCCGCGGCGATACTGCGCCGCAGGTACCCCTGCGCCCGCGCCTGACTATGCGTCACGAGCCGACTAGGGCGCGTAGGCGATCAACGTCGAGCGTGCTTCCGGCACCCGCCGATATTCGTGCTATGTCAACCCGACGTGGGCGTATGTTGAATGTATTCAACGAGGGCTGCTTTCTCCCCTTCGCTGGTTTGGCATATCCGGGCCCGAAGGGCTAGCCTGGCAATAGCCTCTTCGCCGCGGGACCGGAATTCAGGTCGCTTGGGGAAGAGGCTACGGCATAGCCCCGGGGAACCGGGGTGTTCACCGGCCCGAGCCGGGGGCCGCCGACTCTCTACGGAGAGGAGGTGATAGCCGTGAAGCGCACGCTGTCTTGGTTCTGGCGGAAGCGGTGGAAGGCGGTGACCCTGGTCTCCGCCGCCGCCAACGTCATGATCGCCTATGAAGCGTGCCGGAAGTGAGCAGGCCCTCCTAGCGGCGGCAATCCGCTGGAGGGCCCACTCGCAACAACCCCGGCTAGCACCGAGGCACTGCCTCAACGTCGGCCCCGCTGCCTCCGCGAAGACGGGTAGCGGGGTTCGGCGTTTCTAGGCACTAGCTGCGCCTAGCGATGGCTCCACTGTAGCTTCCTCAATCCGCAGGCACAACTTCTTGGATTCTAAAATCGTGGATCCGTTGATTACTGTGAACCGGATCCGTAGGTATAAATCACAGCTCCAATGCCACGCCAGAATCTCGGTTGCTCCGACAGTTCCTACGCTCATCCCAAACCTTATTGTCACGCGCTACCGCTACGCGACGAAGTTCCCTGGGAATTGCGATGCGGTTTCCCACAGCTGTTGCCGGACCTGCTCTCTTTCCAGCCGGGGCCCGCTGAGCTGCGCGTATGCCGTGGGTGGATGCGGGTGGGCCCGGTTGGGGGCAGGGGGAATCCACACTATGAGGCAACATGTCAAGGCCTTGAGGCTTTGCTGCGCGGTTCCCGGACGGCTCAGGCCGCCTGGTGGAAAGTCGCGCCGCGGCGTCGCCGGGCGACGCGGGGGAGGTTGCCTGCGCGAAACTCTAGCCGACAACGACGGTGAGTGAGCAGCGAACTTCCACGGCGGTCCGCCCGCAATCCGCCGGATACTTCCACCGCCCGCGAGCGCCGCCTTTCTCGGTTTCGGGATGTGCGCAGGCGAGAGCCGAGCACTCGACGCGTACCCGCCGTGGCCAGCGCAGCCACGATCCGGGAAGGCGATCAACGGCGGGGCTGCGGGCTGTACGTGTCACGCGCTGAGCGACGAAGCCGGCCTGCCAGCCCTCTGACGCCGGCGGCTATGGTGTTGACGGTGACCGCGACACCACCGAAGGGCGACGAGGCGGACGCCTGCGGCGCCGAGCCCGTCGCCGATGACACGGCGGCGATCCGGTCGTGGACGGCACGCATCTCCTTGCCGAGCCGCGCCACGCTCAGACGCCGCGCACTGCTGGCCGACCTGCACGTGCCGATGGACGGTCCAGTTCAGCTGGCCCAACGGATCGAGGGAGTGCCCGCAGCAGCCTGCCGGCGCAGAGCCGGGTTCGCGGCGGCGCTGGTCTGCGGCGATCTGCTGGCCGGGCTCGGCGTCCTCGGGTGGGCAGCTGAGTCCGGACTCGGAGCGCTGGTAGCGCTCGGGGTGCTTGTTTATCCAGTAGCTGTGGGGGCCCGGCACCTGGCCTGCGCGAGCATCAACGACAGATACGCTGACCTGCGGCGTTCCCGGATCTCCATGATCGCGTTCCAGGCTCTAGCGCGCTAGTGGCGCTGACCTTGTGCGGAGGAGTTTTAATCACGTCCCACAAGGGCGGGATGTACTGAAAACCTGGATGAAAACCCTGGGGACTGGCGCCCTGGCGGATCTTGATCTTGATTTCAGCGACTCAATCGGGCGTCCGCGCGAGGACGCGACCCCGTGTTGCCACGCTAGGTCGCTTCCGCACTCGGACAGCGGACAGCTTACAGGCTGGCGTGGGCGTCCTTGAACTCCGTTGTCGGCGTCACCGCACGGCGCTGTACGCCCACGGAATGGGCGGACGGGAGAATTGTCCTGGTCAGCGGTCTATGCGGCGTGGTGAATTGCTGCTCGGTGCGCTCGAGGTAGCTGTGCGTCGAGGACGGAGCGAGAAGTTCGTCCATGCGCAGGTGGTCGTCAAACGCGTCGGCATCAACGACGCCGCCACTGAGCCATCGGCGGTCAGGGCAGTCACCGCAGCCGCCGTCGCAGACGCCGTCGACATGGGGGTAAGTACGTGCCGGAGTCGGACACCCTGGTGTCCTCGGAACTGCGTTCTTGGACTTCGTTGACGGGAATGGGGGCGAAGCCGGTGGTCACGACTCCGCGCGGTCTTCGAGGGCTGAGACGAGGAGCTGCGCGGCGGCGCTGATGCGGGGGTAGCCGGGCAGGACGAGGGGCTCGGTGGGGGTG
>NZ_JAGSOH010000147.1 GCF_018139625.1 Actinospica acidithermotolerans
GGGGTGGGGTGGGTCGGTTGCCCCCGACAGGGCCTGCGCTGACAAAAAGAGCAATCAGCCCCCGCCGTCGACATCGTCGACTGCAGGGGCTGACTCGGCGGAACTACAGCTGCACGGCCTGTACGGCCTGCACGGCCCGTACTGCCTGCGAGGCCATCGGCTATCAGGCCGCGACCTTCTCCTTGGCCGCCTCGGCCTTGGCGGCGGTCTCGAGCGCCGGGGCGGGGGCGGGGACCGCCACCTCGGTGAACTCGCCGCGGGGGCTCTCGAACGCGGTCAGGGTGACGGCCTCGCGGCGGAAGAAGCCGGCCAGGATCCAGTCCACGCACACCCGCACCTTGCGGTTGAAGGTGGGGACGCGGCTGACGTGGTAGGCGCGGTGCATGAACCAGGCCGGCCAGCCGCGCAGCTTCGTGCCGTAGACGTTGGCGACGCCCTTGCCGATGCCGAGGCCGGCGACGGAGCCGACGTGCTTGTGCACGTAGTCGTGCACGTTCTTGCCGCGCAGGGCCGCGACGATGTTCTCGGCGAGGACCTTGGCCTGGCGCACGGCGTGCTGCGCGGACGGGGAGCACCAGTTGCCCGGGCCCTTGGACAGATCCGGCACCTGGGCGCAGTCGCCCGCGGCCCAGACGTAGTCGGTGCCGACGACGCGCAGGTTGGCCTGGGTGTCGACGTGGCCCTTCGGGCCGGTCGGCACGCCGAGGCTCTCGACGACCGGGTTCGGCTTCACGCCGGCGGTCCACACGATGGTGGAGGCGTCCAGCTCGGTGCCGTCCGAGAGCACGACGTGCTTGTCGACGCAGGAGTTCAGGAACGTCTTCATCTTGACCTGGATGCCGCGCTTGCGCAGCTCCTCGGCCGTCCACACGCCGAGCTCGGGGCCGACCTCGGGCAGGATCCGGTCGGCGGCCTCGACGAGCAGGAAGCGCAGGTCCTCGGGCTCGACGTGGCTGTACCACTTGCACACGTCGCGGGCCATGTCCTCCATCTCGGCGATGGCCTCGACACCCGCGAAGCCGCCGCCGACGAACACGAACGTCAGGGCCTTGCGGCGCAGCGCCTCGTCCTTGATGGAGTCGGCCAGGTCGATCTGGCCGATGATGTGGTTGCGGAGGCTGATGGCCTCCTCGACCTGCTTGAAGCCGATGCCGTTCTCGGCCAGGCCCGGGATCGGCAGCGTGCGCGGCACGGAGCCGACGGCGACGACGAGCTGGTCGAAGCCGAGGTCGTAGGCCTCGCCGGCGTTCGGCTCGATGCGCGCGGTGCGCCGGGCGTGGTCGACCTCGATCACCTTGCCGGTGAGGACCTCGGCGTTCGGGCCCTTTAGGACGCGGCGCAGCGGGGCGACGATGTTGCGCGGCGCGATCGAACCGGCCGCGGCCTCCGGCAGAAAGGGCTGGTAGGTCATGTAGGAGCGGGGGTCGACGACCGTGACGATCGCCTCGCCGCGCTTGAGGTTCTTCAGGATCCGCTGCGCGGTGTACAACCCGACGTAGCCGCCGCCGATGACGAGGATGCGCGGCGGGATGTTGGCCGGGGACACGGGGGCAGGGGTGTGTTCAACGACATTGCTCATACGGGACTCGCTCACTCGATTCCTTCGACGCGTCCAAATCCTGCTTCGGTCGCTCGGCATCGAGCGGCTGTGGCCTTGCATGCGTTCCTCGACGCACAGCCACGGCACTGGGGCAGATAGTCGCGGAGGGAGGCACCCGTCAGGACACCTCGGTGTTACGAACTTCTCGCTTACCTCTTGATTATACGAGCAGCGCACGGATGACAAGCCACCCCTGCCCCGCCGCGCAATTTTGACAGTCTGCCAGAATTGTCGGACGTCCTCGTTATCGTCGCGGACATGGGTACCACTTTGTCGGCCGCGGAGGCCCGTCGCGCCGCTCTTCGCGCTCAGGGCCTGCTCGGCGCGCTGCCCGGGCGCACCGTGCCCGGCCTGCTGCGTCGGCTGGGGGCCATCCAGCTCGACACCATCTCCGTGCTGGCCAGGTCCCAGGAGCTGGTCCCCTTCGCCAGGCTCGGCGCGGTCGGCAGGCCGGCCGTGCACCGGGCCTTCTGGGAGCCGAAAGGGCCCGGAGCAGCACGCGCCTTCGAGTACTGGGCCCATGCGGCCTGCGTCCTCCCGGTGGAGGACTGGCCGCTCTTCGCCTTCCGGCGGCGATCATATCGAAACCGTAACGATATGTGGGGGATGGCGCCGGATCATGTTTCGGCGCGCGGCGTGATGGAACGGCTCGCCTCCGACGGACCGGTCACGACGACCGAACTCGGGGGCGCGCGGAAGACTCCGGGTTGGTGGGAGTGGTCCGACGTGAAGCAGGCCGTGGAGTATCTGCTCGCGTGCGGTGACGTGGTGTGCGTGGAGCGTCGCGGATGGCGACGGGTGTACGACCTGCCGGAGCGTGCGCTGCCCGAGGCCGCGTTGCACGACGAACTGACCGACCGCGAGTGCCACGTGGAGCTGCTCGCCCGGGCCGGTCGCGCACTCGGAGTCGGGACGAAATCGGATCTGAGCGACTACTACCGGCTGCGCAACGTCGGGAAGTTCGCGGACGTCGCCGAGGAGGCGGGCCTCCTCCCGGTCGAGGTGGAGGGCTGGGGCCAGCCGGCGTGGGCCTCGCCCGAGGCGCTGGAGTTCCTGGAGGCCGGCGGCCGCGGTCGGCATCGCACCACGCTGCTGTCCCCGTTCGACTCGCTGATCTGGGAGCGGGCGCGCACCGAGCGTATGTTCGGGCTCAGCCACCGGCTCGAGGCGTACGTGCCGAAGGCGAAGCGCGTGCACGGGTACTACGCGATGCCGCTGCTGCACGGCGGCGAGTTGCTGGGCCGGGCGGATCCGGCGCGGGAGACGGACCGCAAGGGGGGTGACGTGCTGATCGGGCGCCGGGTCTCGCTGCATTCGCGGCGGGCGGTCGAGCCGATGGCGAAGGCGCTGTGGGAGGCTGCGGAGTGGGTCGGGTGCGAGCGGGTTCGGGTCGAGCAGGTCGTGCCGGGCGAGTTGGCTGAGCCGCTGCGGGAGGCGGTGGCTTCGAGATGAGTGCGGGGGTGCCTATGGTGCGGGTGGACGGTCCGGTCGTCGGGCGGCAACGGACGGTGCGGGGCAGGGCTCCGAACGGGGGCGAGATCGCGGCTTCCGGTGCGCGGCGCGGCGGAAAACCGGGACCGGTATCGGGGGCGAGCAGCCATAATAAGGCGGTGACCTCCGTACCGAACGCCTCGCCACGTACTCGGATGACCGGGAAGGAGCGTCGCGAGCAGCTGCTCGAGATCGGCCGCTCCCTGTTCGCGGAACGCGGATTCGACGCGACCAGCGTGGAGGAGATCGCGGCGAAGGCGGGCGTGTCGAAGCCGGTGGTCTACGAGCACTTCGGCGGCAAGGAGGGCCTGTACGCCGTCGTGGTCGACCGGGAGATGCGCACGCTGCTTGACCTGGTCACCTCGGCGCTCACCGGCGGCCACCCGCGCGAACTGCTGGAGCAGGCGGCGTTCGCCCTGCTGGACTACGTCGAGAACTACAGCGACGGCTTCCGGATCCTGGTGCGCGACTCGCCGGTCGCCGCGTCCACCGGCAATTTCGCCTCGCTGATCAGCGACATCGCCACCCAGGTCGAGGGCATCATGGCGACGGAGTTCCGGCGGCGCGGCTACGACCCGGACTTCGGCGCGATGTACTCGCAGATGCTGGTCGGCATGGTCGCGCTGACCGGCCAGTGGTGGCTGGACGCGCAGAGCCCGAGCAAGGACGAGGTCGCCGCGCACATGGTGAACCTGGCCTGGAACGGGCTGTCCGGGCTCGAGCACGAGCCGCGGCTGATGACCCGGCGCGGCTTCAAGGCGATGAAGTCCCGGGCGAAGGCGGCGGCCGAGGGGGCCGGCGCCGACGCGACGAGCGCCGCGGGGGGCTGACGGTCTCCGCGTGCCGGCCAGTGTGCGGGCAGGTCGGCGGTGGATGGAGCACGGCGGGGGCGAGCAGGGCGGATGTGCGGCTGCCGACCCGAACGGTCAGCCGCTCCGGCCGACGGGCGGCCTCGGCTGCAGCGGGGCTGAGCGCCGCGGACGCGTGGCAAAGGCCCGAGCGGGCCGCTGATCGCCGCGGACGCGTGACAAAGGCCCGAGCGGGCCGCTGATCGCCGACGCGAACGGCCGACCTTCAGGACCGGCCATCCGGGGGCCGCAGCACGGCTGAGCTCCGCGGACGCCTGACAAAAGCCCGTGTGGGGCCGGGGGTCACTCATGCGAACGGCCGACCTTCAAGCCGGCCGATCGGTCGGCCATCCTGCCGACCGCAGCAGGCTCGACGTCAAGATACTTGGCGTAGAGTTTCTTGATAGAATCAGGGGATGAACGAGGAGTCGAGCACGGTCGCCGGGCAGACCCGGGACGAGGTGGACCGGCTCGTCTCCGCCTGGCGGCGGGAGCGGCCCGACCTGGACGTCAGCCCGCTCGAGGTGCTCAGTCGGGTGACCCGGCTGGCTCGGCATCTGGACCGGGCCCGGCGGACGGCGTTCGCCGAGCGGGGCCTGGAGACCTGGGAGTTCGACGTGCTCTCGGCGCTGCGCCGCGCGGGCAGCCCGTACCAGCTCTCCCCCGGCCAACTGCTCACCCAGACCCTGGTCACCTCGGGCACGATGACCAACCGGATCGACCGGCTCGCGGCCAAGGGGCTGGTCGTGCGCGGGCCGGACCCGAACGACCGGCGCGGGGTGCTGGTGCGGCTGACCGACTCCGGCCGCGAACTCGCCGACGCCGCGCTGACCGGCCTGCTGAAGAACGAGCGTGAGCTGCTCTCGGCGCTGCCGGACGCGCGGCTCGAGGTGCTCGGCGACCTGCTCAGGGAGCTGACGGTCCAGTTCGAGGCTGAATAATCGTGCCCTCATGGGATAGCCTGTCCGCGTTTGTCGTTATCCGTCCGTTCCCCGTGGCTTCCCTGGGCCTTCCGCGCGAGGATACCGGCCAGTAGCATTCCGGCCATGAATCGTCGAACCTTGCGATCAATGATGATCGCCGGCGCGGTCGCGGCCGGCTGCATAGCCAGCGGCACCGCGGCCGACGCCGCCACCGCCCCCGCGGCGAGTGCGCACAGCACGGCCGGCTGGGGACAGCGCGGCGGCGAATACGACTACTACCTGGCCCTCGGCGACTCGCTGGCCTGGGGTTACCAGCCGGACTCGGCCGGGAATGGTGTGGAATCCGGCCACGGATACGCCGACGACCTCGCCGCCTACCTGCGCGAGCACGGCAACCGCGAGCTGCGCTACGTCAACCTTTCCTGCCCCGGCGAGGCGACCGGCACGATGCTCGACGGCGGCTGCCCCGACCTCGCCGGCAGCGGCCAGTCCTACACCGTGCAGGAGGACGCGGCGGTCGCCTTCCTCAAGGCGCACCCGCACGCGCGCATCCTGGTCACGCTCGACATCGGCGCGAACAACGTGGACGGCTGCCTGAGCGGCGGATCGCTCAACGCCACGTGCGTCGCCGAGGGAGTGGCCTCGGCCGGGACCCAGCTGCCGGAGATCCTCGCCGAGCTCAAGGCCGCCGCGGGCCACAGCGTCAGCTTCGTCGGCATGAACTACTACGACCCGTTCCTCGCCGAGTACCTGACCAGCGGTGGCCAGACGCTCGCCGAGGAGTCGGTCGCGCTGTCCACGACCTTCAACGGCGTCCTCGGCGCGGGCTACGCTGCGTTCGGCGTCCCGGTCGCGGACGTCTCAAGCGCGTTCCAGACCACGGACTTCACCGACACGACCTCGCTGGGCGGTACGACCGTCCCGGTGAACGTCGCCCGGATCTGCGAGTGGACCTGGATGTGCGCGCCGGCCCCGGTCGGGCCGAACATCCACGCCAACGACGTCGGGTACGCGGTGATCGCCCGGGCCTTCGAGGCGGTGCTTCAGATTCGGGATCAGCGCTGAGGTTTCGCCGGCCAACGTGGGTCCCGCTCGCTGCGCCGAGCGGGACCCACGCGCCCTGACACGGTCGCGTACGGAGCCGTCGACGTGTACGCGGCCCACAAGCTGGTCTTTGCCGGTCACCGAACTTCTCCTCGCGTGAAGTCTCCTCGCGTGAAGTCGATCCGCGCCCATTCGTGTTCATCGATCTCGTGCGGCTGGTTCGATTCCGTCGAGGACTCAGCGGCGGCACCACGGAGGTGCCATGCGGCGAGCGCGAGGGAACAGGCGCCGGTCACTGTGGCAAAGGTCGCCACCGAGGTGAACAGCGTGGTGAGGTCGGCGAGGATGCCGATGCCGATGACCGGGAGCGACACACCGAGGTACACGCAGACGTAGAACGCGGCGCTCACCTCGGCTCTCTGGTCGGCGGGTGCGATACGGGTGAGCTCGTCCTGCGCCGCCAGACAGGCGGCGCCGTGCCCTGTCCCCGCTAGAGTCGCGCCGACGATCAGCAACGCCATGCTGTGCGTGGGCGAAGCGACGACGAGCGTTGCCAGTCCCACGGCCAGGAGGACGAGGCCCGTCGCCTGCGTCCCCGCCGGCGGCGCCCCGTTTCGCAGCAGCAGTTGCACGGCGAACGAGGACAGCAGCACCACCGAGGTCAGCAGCGCGAGAAGCGCGAGGTTGGAGGTACGCACGACCAGTTCCCCGGCGTAGGACGGCATGACGGACAGGAAGAGCCCCGCCGCCACGGCCCAGGCCACGGCACCCGTCAGCCCGACTCGAAGAAACGGGGCGCGGATAGCCGGAGGTACCCGCGGCGTACGAATGTGCAGACCACCACCGCCACGGTCGCCGACGGTCTCGGGAACCGACCACAACGCGATCCCCTCAAAAAGGCATACCGCCATCCCGACCACGAATGGCAGCACCGTGGGCCAGGGGGCCCACTGCGCCAGGACTCCGCACAACAGCACTCCGGCTGCCGAGCCGCCGACCTGGGCGAGTGTCGCCAACAACGCAGCCCGCCGGGCGCGGTCGCTGGCGAGTTCGGCCAGAGCGGCGGTCGCCGCACCGCTGAGCATTCCCTGCGCCACGCCCAGGGTGCCGCGTGCCGCGAACAGCCACGCCGCGCTGTCCGCTATGGCGAACAGCAGCAGTCCCGCCACGGCCAGCCCCAGCCCCAGAGCTATCGCCGGACGACGTCCGAGCCGGTCCGAGATCTGGCCGAACATCAGCAACGCGGGGATCAGCACCAGGGCGTAGACGGCGAACACGAGCGCAAGGACGATCGTGGAGAATTCGAATCGGCGAGCGTAGACCGCGTAGAGCGGTGTGGCAAGGTTGGCCGACAGCAGCATGGTCGCGAATGCCAAGGTGACGATCAAGAGTGCCAGCCGTGGACGAGCAGCCGTCTTCATCGGTAAGACCTCCCGCGCCGCTGCTAACCCCGAAGCGGTCGATCATGCGCCACCGAAAGATGCGTTTTCCCGATCCGCATCTCTCCGCGGCGCCTCGTAGGCGCAGAACGAAGTGGAGTGGTTAGATCCGTCGTTATGGATTCGAAACCGAGCACGCCGTACCAGTCCGATCTTGACGAGTACCTGGCCGCCCTCGACCGTGTCCTTCCGGCCGACGCGGTTCACGGGGTCTATCTGACCGGATCGACGGCGCTGGGCGATTACCAGCACGGACAGAGCGATCTCGACATCCTGACGCTCACGACGCGTGCGCTGACCGAGGACGAGCTGGGCGGCCTCGATGAGATGCACAAGGCGTTGGAGACCGGCGCCCAGCCGCACTCCGACGCGCACTACATCGCCCGCGACTTCGTCGGGAAGCTACCGCCGGAGGACGCCGCAGGTCACGGGCACGTGATCGACGGCGAGTTCCACCGAGGACTTTCCGGGCAGGAGCTGGTCCTGTGGGCCACGCTCGACCAGCACGGGATCACGGTCCGCGGTCCGGAGGCGAAGTCGTTGAACGCGGCGCCGGATGCCAGCACCTTCAAGGCGTGGAACCGCGGGAAGCCAGGGGGCAGCGAACATGTGTTATTGGTTCGTGCCCTGTCTTAAGCTCTCGCTGACGCGACAGGTACGGCCAGGGCGTGAGCCCTGGTAAGCCACCCACAAGGGCGGCCGGTTTCGGGTGCGGGGGTCTCCTCGTCGGGCGGGCTTGCCCGGACCAGGGTTCTGACGGGGTACACCAGCGGCGGAGCGGCGAGGTGCACAGCGTGAGCTGTTCGCCGCTGGTGTGCCCCGTCAGGTTCCTGGTACGCCTTTGGCGCCCGTCGAGGTGACCCCCGCACCCGATCGGCCGACCGAACGCACGTCGCCGCTGCCAGGCGGGCCACAGTTGATCTTGCGCGGGGCTCTCCGAGGAGGGTCCGCGCCGGAGGCGGCCTTTGTTGGTTTTAGCCTCTCGTCTTGCGGTGCGTAGGCTGCGAGCGGGCGGAGATGCCGGCGGAGCCGCGGCGCCCCGACCACGGAATCCGCACATGCGGCGCGCCGCTGCTCTGCCGGTTTCGCAGCCTGGTGGGCACGCTGGAACCTGTGAGCTGGCAACAGCGGAACCGCCGCCGATTGGTCTTTCCTCGCGACCCACCACTCACGTAGCGGAGGGGACGGGACGGAGAGGGACGCGCTGCGCGTGGCGCTCGCCGTAACGGCCACGGGAGCGGCAGAGACTCCTCGGTCCGGGCCATAGCGGAAAGCCCGACCACCCTCGGAATTGTTTCGCGACGGAGGGCCACGGGCCGGGCCACGACGGCGAGTAGCGCCCGGAGGAGCATAGAGACCCGACTTCCGCAGGGTAGATGCGAACGGCGCCCCCCGATTCGTCCGGCCCGTGCGAAGGGCCTGAGCGTTGTGGATTCGAGGGGCGCCTGGTCGCGCTCGTTGTCACCGCATGGGAGCGGCAACAGTTCTCGGGACCGGTCTAGGTGTTGACTGCTCGCTCTTCATCGTGATTGCACGCGCGTTGGAGTTCCAAGGTGCGGAGTGCGAGGAGTGCACGGTATTCGTCGTACTGCTCGGACGTGATCAGTACGCCCATCGGTTCGGGGTGGAGGCGAGTTCCGTTGGGACTTGCGCGCTTGCGAGCCGGGGCGTCCGCCGGGCTCTTGCTGTCGGCGAATCCGAGTTTGTGGGCGGGCAGTCCGGTCAGCGTTTGTAGCGCCCTGAGGTATTCGGGTTTGCAGGTTGCGTGTTCGCCGTTCTCCCACTTCTGCACAAGTCGTTTCGTGCAGTTGTTCGGTACTCCGAGTGCGTTGCCCGCTGTGCGAACGGCGAGTGCGAATTCTCTTTGACTCATCTTCATCGACTCGCGGGCTTTGCGGAGCGGTCGGTTCGGGATGCGTGGGTGAGGTGCCGAGGTCACGGCGTTTGCCTTCTTGGTTCGGGGATGGTGCGCCCGCTGATGACGGGCGGTCAGTCCTTCGTCATCAGCGGGCGCGCGTGGGGTCGTGGCTTGCCCCGGGGGCGCGAAGCGCCCCCGGGGTGCTCTTCAACCGGGCTGGAACCGCAGCGTGGGAGCGGTCAGCGGGCGGGATGGTGCGGCTTAAGAGGTCAGGCCATGGCGGCGCGGTGGTCGGCCCAGGTGGTGGCGGCTTCGACCATGGGTCGGCGCCATGTGGCGTGCGGGTTCTTGTCGGCGAGCTGGCTCCACAGGCGGGAGATCGCGGCGGCGAACTTGGTGATGGCTTCCGGGTTCGCCTCCTGCCACGCGGGGTGTTCAGCGGCCCAGGTTTCGGCTTCGGCCGGGCTGTGGCCTGCGGCGATCAGGCGCGGCAGTACGAGGGCGGGATCAATGAATGCCGCTCCCCTGGTTGCCCAGGCCCAATCGATCAGCCATGCCCGGTCGTCGGTGATCAGCACGTTGCCGACGTGGTAGTCGGTGTGCAGGAGCGCGTCTCCTTCAAGAATCCCGAAGTCAGAGGTGCTGTCGAGGTAGGCGCCCCAGCGCCACCCGGCGGACATCATCTGAACTCTCGGGCAGGAGGTCTTGGCGAGTTGCCCCATCAGGGCGGCGAGCTTCGGAAGGTCGGGCGAGCCGGGCGTGTAGTCGGCGTGCCGGGCACCTTCGACCATTTCGAAGGCGATGAGGTCCCATCCGGCTGCGGTCTCCTGCCACAGCATGCGCGGACCGATTCCCTCGATGTGCGGGCTCACGCGCGCTTCGCGCTGCTGGTCGATCACTGACACGTGGTCCTCGGGCAGGCCCTTGAGGAAGACTCGCCCGGATGCCTCGGTCTCCAGCACGGCGGCAACCGCGCTGTTCGTGCCAGCCTCGGCGGTGCGCGCGCTGCGGATCACGCCGGTTCGCGCCTGCACTGCCGTACGGACCAGTTCGGGTAGTTCGTGGTAATCGATACGCAAGGAAAGCCTCGCTCGGTCGGGGCCGGGCGCCCCCGCCCGTTCCGTGGGCGGACGGGGGCGCTCAGTCAGTTCACTGTAGTGGGCGGTCGATCACTTCTTGGGGTCCGGCGGCGGATCGTTGTGGCATCCGTTGTGGCACTGCGAGCAGTTGCCCGACCGTTCCCACATCGGGGCGTCCACGACGTATCCGGCGGCCACCATCGTGGCCGTGGTGTGCCACACCGAGGCCGCTCCCTCGCTCTCGCTCTCGTCGTCGGTGGGAACGTGGTGGATGAACCGCCCCGCGATCCGGTCACAGAACTCGGCGTACTCCCTGGTGTGGAACAGGAAGGTGTGCCAGCCGAGGTCCACGGTCTCGGACGGGGCGAGCGTGGCCGTGCTCACGGCGCAGGTGCCGAGGAACGCGAGGGCCTGGTCCATGATGCGTTCGGCCGTCGCGCGGTCGGTGCCGTTCTCGATCGCGACGCGCGCGGACAGGCGCTCGAACAGCTTCGGATCGACCAGGCTGCGCCCGGTGATGGCGGGTATGGCTTCGAGCTGCTCTGCGGTAGTCATAATCTCCTCTGATCAGCAGGAATGCGCGGGGCATTCGTCGGCGTGCCGACAACCCGTACGGCTTCATTGGCCGCTCGGGAGCTCGTGGTCTTGGCCTCGTCGTGGCCTGGTCCGGCGCACCCGTACATGCGAGGGTCGGGCGCGGTCCGGGGCGGTCTGATGGCGCTGGCGCCGCCGAGTTGTTGCAGGCCCCGATAAGTGCGCTGCATCAAATACGGGTCCTGCCACGGTGTGAGCGCCGGAGGCGGGGTCCATAGGTCGAATCTCGGTGGGCGCACGTGTTGGCCGAGGTCCGGCGGGCGGTAGGTGATCTGCATCAGATGTACGACCTAGTTGCAGTCACCAGTGGGCTACCTGCTACAGGTCGCCATTGCCCGGTGCTTCCGCAGGGGCGAATCTCTGCGCGCATGGCGCGTACCGGTGCCCATCGATGCTGACAGCCGTCGAGCACAGACACGGCCGCGTCAATGGCCCGCGTCTCGCCGCTCACAATGTGCTCGGTGTGCGGCATGCATGTTGCACCCGGCTCAGCCGTCCAGTAGACCCGCACGTTCCATAGCTCGTCGGTCTCGCTCATCGACTCGTCCCTCCGACCCCGTGTCGATTGCACTCTCGGTTACGCCCCAAGTACATCGAGCAGGAGCACCCGTGGGGAGAGGGCCAAGAGGGGGCTTATTGCGCAAACATGGAGGCCGGCCGCTGGGGCATAATCCGGTGTATGACGCTCGGTGCGGTGGTCCGCGAGCTCCGTGAATCCCAAGGTCTCAGCCAAGCTGAGCTTGCCGCAGAGATCTGTAAGAGGTCTGGGCGGGACACGGTTTCAAAGCGCGAGGTGCGGCGATGGGAGGCCGACGACCGCAAGCCAGGCCCCTACTCTCTTCGCTATCTGGCTGAGGCGTTGGGAGTTGAGGTGGAGGACTTGCGGAGCGTGACTCGCAGAGGCTTTGTATCAGCAGCCTCATTGGTCGTGCCGAGCGTAATTCGTTCGCCCAAGCGTGGTACCCGCCGGGTGGGCCTCGGCGAGGTCGAGGCTATCGACCAGTTGACGGTCACCATTCGGCAACTCGACAACGAGTTCGGCGGCGGTCACGTCTACGGCATCGCGGCCCAAGCATTGAACATGCGCGTGGTGCCGATGCTCCGGTCCGGCTCCTACACGGAACCGGTAGGGCTCAAGCTCAAGCGGTCGGCGGCCCGGCTCGGCCATCTCTGCGGCTGGACTGCCTACGATCAGCGGGATTACCGGAACTCCAAGGCACACTTTGATACGGCTTTCAACCTATCCGACGAGGTTGGGGACCGGGCGTTCGCTGGCGAAATACTCGCCGCCGCTAGCCATCAGGAGATCCACAGAGGAAATCACCTGGACGCAGTTAGCCTTTCTCGGCAAGGCCAGGAGATAGCGCAGCAGAGCGAGACACCTGCACTACTTGCCGAGACAAGGATTCTTGAAGCCAACGCGTGGGCCCTCCTGGGGAACACAAGGGATTGCGAAACGGCTCTACACGAAGCGGAAGTAGCTTTCGATCGGGCCGGGGAATCGAATACGCCTAGTTGGCTGTCATACATGGATTCCGCTTATATGGCGGCTCGATTCGCCCATTGTTTCAGAGATCTCGGCCAGATGGAGCGGGCTCGGGGCTTCGCACAGACGGCGGCCGAAATGAGCGATACGTTTCACCGCACGCAAGCGTCAAACATGGTGATGCTTGCGAGCACGTTCGTCGATTCCGACCCAGACCACGGCTGCGACCTGGGTCTAACCGTACTCGATCTGGTGCTTGGCCTACAGTCTGGGCGCGTCGTAGAGTACGTACAGGACCTTGACCGGCGACTGACGGATGCGCATCCGGAACGTTCGTCGGTTGTGGAGTTTTCTGCCCAAGTACGAGAATCGCTAGGAGTCTAACCATGGCTATCTACCACATCGCGTATGTGGCTGACTGGGAAAAGGCGAAGGCCGACGGCGAGTATCGGATGTCCACGAAAGGTCGGACGCTCGAAGAACAGGGCTTCATCCACGCCGGAGACGCGCCTCAGGTGGCGCCGGTCGCGAACATGGTCTACGGGGGTGAAAGCGGGCTAATCGTGCTCGTGATCGACACGGAGCGGCTTCAGTCCAAGCTTCAATACGACGACGTGAACGGCTGGGATGCACCGTTCCCACACATCTACGGCCCGCTCAATCCCGATGCGGTGGTCGAAGTGTTGCCGCTCGAAAAGGGATCTGACGGGACGTTCGTGTTTGAAGTCTAGGTGCCGATAAGCACTGCGAATTGACCCCGGGCCGTGAGGTGCCGGGGTCGCTTGCTGTCTGAGGTTGGCCGTGTGTGCATCGTCGCAAAGTCATGGTCAAGTTCTGCGCATGTCTCTGAGCTGGGGCGAACGAGAGTGGGGAGGTAGGGGTCTGTCGTTACGCTCGGGTACAGTGGTGACCTCTCCCTGTAGCCGTGAGGGTGCGGACGGTGCGTCCCCTGTCGCAACCGTCTGAGTTTGCCTGATAGCTACGCTGCGCAACTGTTTTGACCCGTGTCGCCCGCTGCTGTAGGGGCTTGGGGCGACACGGGGGGTGTTAACCCGCCGACGATCATAGGGGCCGTGTATGAGAAACACGGCTGTTGAGAGGGGAGGCGGTAGCGGCGTGACAGACGATGGTTCGGACGGTCCGGATAGTGAGCCTGCGCAAGGGCGGTACGTGGTTGGCCGGTGGGGTTCGGCGCCGGAGTTGGCGTACCTTGCGGCGGTGACGGGAGGGCTGTCGGACAGCATCCACAGGGTCACGGGTTCCTCGGCGTTGGGTGTGCGGCGGATTCCTCGGCGGGGCGCGGGTTTCGTGCGCTGCGAGTTGCTGGCGGCGGATGCGCTCGGTGTAGCGGAGGTGCTGGCGACGGCGGATGCGGCGGAGATTTCCAGGCTGGGTCCGTGGGTCTCCGAGTGGCCGTCGTACTGGTCCTCGCTGGTGGCCGAGGACGTTGAGGTGGACCTCGGGGAGGTCAGTCCCGTGTGGTGCGCGGTCGAGCCTGGCGCGGATTACGTCGCGGGGGCCGTTGAGGCGATGGCGGCGGGCGCGGTGTTCTCGGCTGTGCTGAGTTCGTGCCTGTGTGGTGGGCCGATGGCGGTGACTGCGTTGGTGCGCTCCGATGGGCGCGGGGCGGTGCGGGTGGATCTGGCGCCGTGGGACGGCGAGTGGCTGTGGCTGGTGCTGGCCTACCTCGGTTCGCGTGCGCAGGCGGGCAGTTCGGCACGTGGTGAGCGGGTGTACGGGCAGGAGCTTTAGAGGCGGCGGGGGTCGTCCGCGCGGTGAAAGTGGCCGCGCGGCCGGCGCCACCGCGGCGCCCCGGGGCCGGGATTCGGCGGGGTCAGCGCGCCGCGGTGGGGCCGGTGGCGGGGCCAGGTCGGTCCGGTCCACCCGCTGTTCGGGCCGCCTTCCTGCGGAGCTACAGCGGGTCGCAGCTTTGCAGTGCATCGCGCAGGTGGCCGACGGTGGGTAGGGCGAGTGTGCCGTCAACGAAGGTGCGGCATCCGAGGGTCGGGGCACCGTCGCCGGGGAAGATGTCGCGGCCGTCGACGTAGTAGCCGGGTGATCCCCGGAAGTCGGCGGCGATGGCCTCGGACGGTTTGCTGATCGTGCGGCAGGTGAACGTCGCGTCGTGGAGCCCCATCATCTCAAGTGCGCTGCGCAGCCGGACCAGGGCCTCGACGGCATGGCGGCAGTCTGGTGTGAGGAGGACTTCTATCCGCATAGCGCATACGGTCTGCCGCGTGCGAGGCGGGTGGTAGGGCCGAAGGTCCCCACGTGGGCGGTCAGGGCGATAGCGGTGGCGTTCAGTGGTTCGCGAGCTGTCTCGGACGTAGGCTCGATACGGGATGCTGGCTGTGCAATCAAGGGAGTCTGTGCATGTCTGGAATGACCCCGCTCGATCTGCGCGTGCGCCGCTGTAAGTCGGGTGCCACGGTGATCACGGTAAGCGGTGAGATCGATCTGGACTCCAGCGTCCGGCTGCGCGAGAAGCTGATTTCGGCGGTCGAGCGCGGCACGACGGTGCTTGATTTGGCCGGGGTCGGTTTCTGCGATTCGAACGGGATGCAGGTGCTGCTTGAGGCCGAGCACGCTGGGCGCGCGAACGGCAGCGTCTTGCGTCTCGCGGCGGTTCCGACTGCCGTGGAGAGGGTGCTCGAAATGAGCATGACCCTCGATGTCTTCGATGTGTACCCCGATGTTGAGGCGGCGCTCAAGGACTGAGTAAGTGCCTGGCGTGCCCGGGGCCGCAGCGCGCGGACCCGGCCCAGGCCGGCCGGGCTGCGGCGCCCATTCACGCTGGTAGCAGGACACGGGGCGCCGCTGCCCGGCCTGCCTGGCTCACGGGGGTGAGAGCCGGTCACCGGATCGGCCGATGGACTTATTCGTACGCCTGTTCGATAATCGCGGCGTGAGTGACCTTGCCTCGATCCCCGATGTCCAACCGGCGCATGACGTCGATCTGCTGACCTTCGACAGTCAGCGTCGGCAGGCGTTCGCGCCGGTGGTCTTCCGGGAGGGTGGGTGC
>NZ_JAGSOH010000148.1 GCF_018139625.1 Actinospica acidithermotolerans
ATCCATGCCACCCGCCCCCATCCGCACCGTATCCGATCAACTACCTCCAGTGTATGTGGCGGGTCTGACAAAAGGTGTGGAATGGGCGATAGGCGGCTGAACCAATACCCCCGGGGCTATCTGAGTCGGGCCGCCGGAGGCGAGTTTGGCGTTGACTTTAGGACGTTGACCTGGACCTTGATGTTGAGGATGTCGGCTTCCAGGGTGGAACCGCAGCCGACGCAGTCAGGCAAAACTGCGAGCAGAGGCGACCCTTCAGCAAGGGATCGGTGTATGGGGGCTGGGAGGTTGGGTGTCTAACAGTGCCCGTGAATGCGGACGACAAGCGCATCGTCGGGCATTGGCCGAAGGTAGCGGAGCTGGGCTTCGGTGAATCCTGATTCGTTTGAAGTGAGGTCAAAGCCGGTGAACGAGTGCTTGCAGGCGCTTCCACAGGCCCCGTGGGTCGCTTGACCGACTCTCCTCGACGCCGTCGACGACGTCGAGTCGGCCCGGCAGCGGACCAGCAGTTCCTTTGGCGGGTGGTCCTCGGTCTCGATCGTCGGGGCGACGGCCGGTGCCAGCGCAGCGACCAGGGCTTCGGGGGCGTTCTTCGCCGTGCACATGACGAGTTCGGCGCCGTTACAGGTGAATCCGATGAATGTTCCGCGAGGTGTCGTCCTTGGCCACGTACGCGCCGGGTGATGCTCGTGGACGGCGGTTCCCTGGAGCGGCCGGTTCAGGACTTCTGCGAGCTTGCTCGTTTCCTCGGCTGAGCGCCTCCTTCGCCAGCGCCGATGCTTGCGAAAGCTGCCACCCTAGACCGCCGCACCGTCCTTTGGCTGGCACCCGTTCCGCCACTCGCAGCGGAACGGGGCGCACCGCGAATCCCTACGCGACTTCAGGGGCCGGGAGTGGCGGCCGGGAAGTCCGCCATCGGGCAGTAGTTCGGATACGTGGCGTCGTACTGATGCACGCCGAACGCGATGCCCTGCTGAGGGTTGGTGGTGACCGGGGGAGTGTCGTCGATCAGGACGAGCGCGTGCCAGCCGGTGACGGACGCGGTGTAGAGCGTGCAGTTGTCGATGACTTGCGTCTTCTGCTTGATCGTGGCGTCGGCGCGGTTTTGGATGAACGTGGAGGAATACGCCGGGTTAGCCTCGAGCAGGAACAGTTCGCTCGCGGCGATCGGGGTGGTGGCCCAGAAGGACTCGCCGGCGGTTAAGTAGATGTCGGCGATCGACACTACGTTGTTGCTGTTCAGGCTCATAAAGCTGATGTCGGTGTCGCCGGCGCCGGTCGTGCCCTGATGGGTCGGCGTGGGAATGCTGACCTCGTTGGAACCGTACTGCGCCTGGATCCAGTAGGAGCCGGCTGTGATGGCGTTCACGAACGGGAAGTACGTCTGGTACGGCTCGGTGCCCGAGTTCGAGTCGACCGCGATGAAGTTCGTCAGTCCGGTGCCGTAGTCGCTCGCCTGGAGTTGGTTGCCGTTCTTGTCGTCGAGCGCGAGGAAGTACTTCGAGCTGGTCGTCGGCTGTATGGCGGTGACCGACCAGTACGGGTGCGACGTGGTGTACGAGTACTGCTGCGAGGCCGAGCCGGTCAGCACGCTGCCGCTCGGTAGGACCGTGCCAGCCGAGGCCGTGCCGGCGTCGGCGAGTATGAGCAGTAATGCGGCACCGGTTACGAATGTCAATGATCTGTTCACAGGTTGCCCTCCCGAGGTCTTGCCGGGAGCGTACTGCCTCGACCGGCCGAGCGACACCGTCCGGCCGCTCCCGAGTCCGCCGGTACTTCGGCCGGGTGCCGGTGTTCGACTTAGATTGGGGGCCCGCCGTCAGATGGTGTGTCGCGGGTCACAGTGGGGCCCTGCTTGCGCGACAATATTAGGTATGCCTTACCTTAGTTCCCATGACTTGGGCTGACGCTGCACCGAACCTGTTGATCGGGTTGCGGGAAGGACTTGAGGCGGGGCTGGTGGTCAGCATTCTGCTGGCCGCGCTCCGGAAGGCCGGCACCGCGCCGGAGGGCGAGGAGCGGCCGGTCTCTACGGCGCCGGTGTGGTTCGGGGTGCTCGGGGCGGTGATGCTGTCCGGCGCGTTCGCGGCGGTGCTGACGTACTCGACGAGCGTTCTCTCCTCGCGGGGGCAGCAGGCGGTGGGCGGTGTGCTCAGCGTGCTGGCGGTCGGGCTGGTCACGGGGATGGTCTTCTGGATGCGGCGGACGGCGGCGACGCTCTCGGCGCACCTGCGCGGGGAGGTGCGGCGGGCGGCGATCCTCGGGGCCGGCGCGCTGACGCTGACCGCGTTCCTGGCCGTGGGCCGCGAGGGTCTTGAGACGACGCTGTTCATGTGGACGGCGGTCAAGGCCTCGGGCTCGACCGTCGCACCGCTGGTCGGCGCGGGCCTGGGCCTGGCCGTGGCGGTCGTGCTGTGCTGGCTGCTCTACCGGCGCGCGGTGCGCATCAACATCGGCGTGTTCTTCAACCGCACGGCGATCCTGCTGATCGTGATCGCCGCCGGCGTGCTCGCGTACGGGCTCGGCGACCTGCAGGAGGCCGGGCTGCTGCCGGGCCAGCAGTGGATCGCCTTCGACATGACCGCGCACATCGATCCGAACTCCTGGTGGGTCTCGATCATCACCGGCATCACGGACCTGTCGCCGAAGCTGACCGTGCTTCAGGTCGTCGGGTGGCTCGGCTACCTCGTCGTTGTCATCCCGGCGTTCATCGGCGCGGGCCGGGCGGCGACCGTGGCGCTGGCGGCCGCGAAGGCAAAGCGCGAGGCTGAGGCGACGGCGACGGCGACGACTGCGACTGCAACGGTAAGTGAGTCGAAGCCCAGGCCGGAGGCAGTGCCGCAGGCCGCCGGGCGGTGGCAGCAACTGGCCGGAAACCGGCCGTGGACTGTGGCCGGAGTGCTCGTCGTCGTGCCCGCGGTGGCCGCCGGGGTGACGATCGCCGCGCTGCCCGCCGCCGCGGCGGCCTCCACCACGACGGTGAAGGTGACCGGTTCGTCGTGCGCGTCCGGATGGACCTCGGCGAGCAGCGGCACGCAGACCTTCGACGTCGACAACGAGTCCGGCAAGGCGGGCGAGATCAACCTCGTCAACGCCGCCGGGGCGATCGTCGGCGAGATCGAGACGCTCGGGCCGGCCACCACCGCCTCGATGACCGCGACTCTCAGTTCGGGCTCGTACACCTTCCGCTGCCTGATGAACAGCGGCTCCGCGGTCGACTCGGCCACGGTCCAGGTCACCGGGAAGTCCCCGTCCGGCACGCCGCTCGCGGTCAAGCCGGTCACCGTGGCCGAGTTGACCGGACCGAACGACCAGTATCAGAAGTACGCCGCGGCCGACCTGGCCACGCTGCAGACGCAGATCGCGACGCTGCGCCGGGACATCGCCGCGAACAACACCGCCGCGGCCGAGGCCGACTGGCTCGCCGCGCAGCTGACCTGGGAGAAGGTAGGCGCCTCGTACGACAGCTTCGGCGACGCCGGCGTCGCGGTCGACGGTTTGCCCGACGGGCTCGAGCAGGGCGTGAACGACCCCGACTTCACCGGTCTGCACCGCATCGAATACGGGCTCTACCACGGTCAGGACGGGGCGCGGCTGCTTCCGGTCGTGGACAAGCTCGCGAGCGAGGTCGCCAGCGTGCAGAAGAACCTCACCACCGACGACATCGCGGGCGACCCGACCAACCTGCCGCTCCGCGCGCACGAGATCATCGAGGACGCGATCCGCGACCACCTGTCCGGGATCGACGACGAGGGCGCCGGCGCGGCGTACGCCATGACGTACGCCGACACGGAAGTCGACAAGACCGTGCTCGCCGAACTCGAATCTCTCATCGACGCCCGCTCGCCGGGCCTCGTCGAGACCGCGGACAGCCAGCTCGCGGCCCTCCAGCAGGCACTGAACGACGCGAAGGTCGACGGCCGGTGGGAGTCGCTCGACGACACCCCGCTCGCCGACCGGCAGAAGGTCGATGCCGCGATCGGCGCGCTGCTCGAGACGCTGGCCTCGGTGCCGGACCTGCTCGAAGTCCCGCCGTCCGCGTCCTGATTCCCCACGATCGAAGGTCCTGCAACCATGTCAGAGCAAGAATCGTCCTGCCCTTTCAACCGCCGCAGCTTCCTGCGCGGCGCGGCGGCGGGCGCCGTGGGTACGGCCGTCACCGGTGGCGTGCTGATCGGCGGCGCCCACGCGGACGCCGATGCCGCGAATTCCGGCGGGGTCGCGACCGCCGAGTCGTACCCCTTCCACGGTGTCAACCAGTCCGGCATCCTCACGCCGGCCCCCGGCGAGAAGCAGGCTTTCTCCTGCTTCGCGGCGTTCGACTCCACCGCGGCGTCGAAGGCTGATCTCACAGCTTTGATGAAGACGCTGACCGAGCGGGCCCGCTTCCTGACCGCGGGCGGCGTGCCGGAGAACCTCGGCATCAGCCAGCCGCCCTCGGACAGCGACGTGCTCGGCCCGGACGTGCCCGCCGACGGCCTGACCGTCACCCTCGGCGTCGGCTCCAGCCTCTTCGACGACCGCTACGGCCTCGCCTCGCTCAAGCCGGCCAAGCTCAAGCCGATGACGATCTTCCCGAACGACTCGCCGGAGTCCGCGTGGATGCACGGCGACCTGAGCCTGCAGCTGTGCGCCAACCACCCGGACACCGTCCACCACGCGATCCGCGACATCGCCAAGCACACGCGCGGCGGCATGCAGCTGCGCTGGAAGATCGAGGGCTACAACTCCCCGCCGCGGCCCTCCGGCACCCCGCGCAACCTGCTCGGGTTCAAGGACGGCACCGCGAACCCGACCGGCTCGCTCGCCTCCGACCTGGTCTGGTCGGCGAGCGGCGAGCCGGCCTGGGCCAAGGGCGGCACCTACCAGGTGATCCGGCTGATCAGGATGCTGGTCGAGTTCTGGGACCGGGTCTCGATCAACGAGCAGGAGACGATGTTCGGCCGCCGCCGCGACTCCGGAGCCCCCCTCGACGGCAACGCCGAGACCGACACGCCGGACTACGCCGCCGACCCGAACGGCGACGTGATCCCGCTCGATGCGCACATCCGCCTCGCGAACCCGCGCACCTCGGCCACCGCGAACCAGCGGATGATCCGGCGCTCGTACAACTACGATCTCGGGCTCGACGAGAACGGCGACATCCAGGCCGGGCACATCTTCGTGGCCTACAACCAGGATCTGGAGCGGCAGTTCGAGACCGTGCAGAAGCGGCTGATCGGCGAGCCGCTGATCGACTATGTCCAGCCCTTCGGCGGGGGCTACTTCTACGCGCTGCCCGGCGTTGCGGACGCGAGCGACTGGTACGCCAGCAGGCTGCTCGCCTAGCCCCGCCTGGCCGCGCCTAGCGCAGTGCGCCGATGACGGTGCCGCTGACGCCCGCCAGCACGATTCCGGCCATGGCCGTGCGTGCCGCGCGGGATCCGGGCGGCGGCACCTTGAAGACCCAGATGCCGGCGCTCGCGTTCACCAGCAGGCTCAACTGCGCGATCGTGAACCCGACGCCGGTGCCGACGCGCGAGACCAGGCCGAGAAGCGCGACGCTGCCGATGCCGAACAGCAGGCCGGACGTGAGCAGCACGGCGCTGTGCCGTGGCGCCGGCCGCACGATGCCGCCGTCGCGCGCCGCGAGCATGATCGCGCCGACGAACATGCCGACCGCGAGCGGGAAGTTGCCGAGTTGGGACGGCACGTGCGCCCACTGCGCGGGGACGAAGTAGGCGCCCCACAGCAAGCCCGCGCCGATCGCGAAGCCGAACCCGGTCCGCAGGGAGATCGCGGGCGCGGCCCTCACGCCGGCGTCACCGGCGCCGTCACCCGCGTCAGCAGAGTTCTGCGATCCGATGATCAGGAAGACGCCGACGAGCACCAGCACGAGGCAGCCGCCCATGATCGTGTAGCGCGCCGCGGTGATGCCGGCGAGCTCGTTGAACAGCAGCGCGCCGAGGATGAACGCGACGATGATGTTCAGCGGCGTCCACGTCCCGGCAGCTCGCGCGAGGCCGATCGTCTCGGTGGCCCGGAACGCGCAGAAGCTGCCGCCCACCCACACGAGGCCGCCGACGAGCGGCAGCCAGAACACCTTCCAGCCCAGCGTGAGCTGTCCGGCGCTGCCGCCGACCACCAGTGCGATCGCCGCGAAGACCAGGTTGCCCGCTGTGACGTAAAGCGTCCTCGTCGACTGCCGGGCCCCCGGCACCGACTGCGCGATCGGTATCCACGAGCCCCACGAGAGCACGATCGCCAGCGAGAGCAGCAGCGTCGTCATTGCCCACCCCTTTGCCGCGCTTTATCCTCGATGATCGAGCATAAAGAGGGGCAGGTCCGATGGCAAGACCCCGTGACGCGCGGTGGGCGGGCGCGCTCGGCATCCTGGGCGAGGTGCGCAGGACGCCGGGCGTCACCCGCGCCGAGGCCGCGCGCCGGCTCGGGCTGGGCAGCGGTTCGGCGACGGAGATCACCGCGCGGCTGCGCGGGCTGGACCTGCTCGACGAGATCCCCGCGCCGGTCGTCGGGCGCGGGCGGCCGACGACGCGGCTGCGGCCGAGTCCGCGGGGGCCGCTGGTCGCGGTCGTCGAGGTGCGCTACGAGGACTGGCGCTGCGCGATCAGCGAGATCGACGGCCGGCCGGTCACGGTCGCGGCACGGCGGCACGGCAGGGGCGGCGGCGAGCAGATCGTCCCGCCGATCGCAGAGGTGCTGAGCGGTCTCCGATCGCGGTACGGGCGACGGCTGCGGGCCGTGTCAGTCGCCGTCGCGGGGGCCGTGCGCCATGGTCGCCTCGTCCAGGCGGCGCCGCTCGAATGGGGTCCGACCGACCTGTCCGGGATGGTGCCGGACGATGCGCTGCCGCTGCTGATCGGCAACGACGCGACGCTCGCGGGCCTGGCCGAGGCGCGCGGCGGGGCCGGGGTGCGCGCGGGGACCGTGCTGCATCTGACCGTCGAGGTCGGGCTCGGCGGCGTCCTCGTCGTCGGCGGAGTCCCGGTGGTTGGGGCCGGTGGCGCGGGCGGCGAGTACGGGCACATGCCGTTCGGCGACCGGTCCGTGCGCTGCCTGTGCGGTGCTCGCGGCTGCTGGGACAACGACGTCGACGGCAGAGCCCTGGCACGTCACCTCGGCGCCCCGCCGCCGGAGGACCCGCGGGCTTTCGCATACGAGGTGCTGCAACGCGCCGCCGCCGCGAACGCTGCCGGCCAGGGGGAAGGCAATGCCGAGGCCGACGCGGTACGGCGCGTGGCGCGGGCGCTCGCGTCCGGGATCGCGGGACTCGTCAACGCGCACGATCCGGACGTCGTCACGCTGGGCGGCGTGGCCCCGCTGATCCGGGCCGCCGCGGAGGAGGAGTTCGACGCCGCGTACCTGGACGGGCTGATGGCGTTCCGCCGCGCCGATCCGATCCCGCTGCGGGCGGTCGCGCTCGGCGACGAGGGCGCACTGATCGGCGCTGCCGCAGCGGGGCTCGACCTCGTGCTGAGCGAGTCGGGCCTGAACGACTGGGCCGCCGACCTGGAAGCGTGACCCGGACCGAGGAGCCCGGACCGCGGGCTCCCGGCACCCCGTACGCCTGACCCCGTACGCCTGACCCCGTACGCCTGACCCCGTACGCCTGACCCCGTACGCCCGACCCCGGACGCCTGACCCCGTACGCCTGACCCTGGACCCGGACCCCGCGTCCCGAACCCGCACGCCTGACCCCCCGGACCCCGAATCCCGACGCCCGGACCCTGCGTCCCCGACTCTGGACAAGCGTGCGTTCTTTGCCTAGCCTCGGCCTCAGGCATACTCAAAAAGTTGAGTATCAGATCTCCGAGGTGATGCGATGCACCCGTTCCGCGCGGCGGTCGAGGCGAGGGACCTGGACGCCGTCGAGGCGCTGCTGGCCGAGGATGTCGTCTTCACCAGCCCGGTCGCCTTCAAGCCGTACCCGGGCAAGCCGATCACCGCCGCGATCCTGCGCGGCGTGCTGCGGGTGTTCGAGGACTTCGAGTACATCCGCGAGATCGGCGATCCGGACGGCCGCGACCACGCGTTCGTCTTCACCGCGACCGTGAACGGCAGGCGGCTGACCGGCTGCGACTTCCTGCACTTCGACGAGGACGGCAAGATCGACGACTTCATGGTCATGGTCCGTCCGCTCTCCGCCGCCCAGGCGCTCGCGGACGCCATGAACGCGCAGTTCGAGCAGATCAGCCGCGAGGCGGTCGCCGGGGCGGCGGCAGACCATGGCGCTGCGTAACGCGATCCTGGCCACGCTGCTGGAGGGGGAGGCGTCCGGCTACGACCTGTCCAAGGGCTTCGACGCGTCGGTCGCCAACTTCTGGATGGCCACGCCGCAGCAGCTGTACAAGGAGCTCGAGGCGCTCGCGGCGCAGGGCCTGGTCACGGCGCGGGTCGTCGAGCAGGATCGGCGGCCGAACAAGCGGCTGTTCTCGCTGACGGACGCCGGACGCGAGGCGCTGCGCGAGTTCACCGCGCAGCCCGCGAAAATCACCGCGATCCGGGACGAGCTGCTGGTCAAGGTGCAGGCCGTGGACGCGGGCGACCTCGACGCCGTGCGCCGGGCCGTCGCCGACCGCCTCGAATACGCGCGGGCCAAGCTCGCCCGCTACGACCGGGGCCGCGCCCGCATGCTGGCCGGCCGCACCGAGGACGAGTACTTCGACCAGGTAGAGCGGATCGGGCCCTACCTGACGTTGATGCGCGGCCGCTCCTTCGAGAAGGAGAACATCCGCTGGGCCGAGCGGGCCCTGAGCATCCTCGACAAGCGCGCCGCGCGCCGAGCCCTCTGACCATAATCAACGAATTGGCTAATGGAGTTCTTGATGAGCAACTACCCACACCTGCTCCAGCCGCTCGACCTCGGCTTCACCACCCTGCGCAACAGAGTCCTGATGGGCTCGATGCACGTCGGTCTGGAGGAGGCGCCGAACGGGTTCGAGCGGATGGCCGCCTTCTACGCCGAGCGGGCACGCGGCGGGGTGGGCCTGATCGTGACCGGCGGGATCGCGCCGAATGAGGCGGGTCGGCCGTACCCGGGCGGCGCGATGCTGACGACGCCGGAGGAGGCGGCGCGGCACCGGGTGGTGACCGACGCCGTGCACGCGGAGGGCGGCAAGATCGCGATGCAGATCCTGCACTTCGGCCGCTACGCCTACCACCCGGAGTTGGTGGCGCCGAGTCCGTTGCAGGCGCCGATCAGCCCGAGCGTGCCGCACGAGCTCACCGACGACGAGGTCGAGGCGACCATCGAGGACTACGTGCGCTGCGCGACGCTGGCGAAGGAGGCGGGCTACGACGGCGTGGAGATCATGGGTTCCGAGGGCTACCTGATCAACGAATTCATCGCGCGTCAGACGAACAAGCGCACGGACCGCTGGGGCGGCGAGTACGAGAACCGGATGCGCTTCCCAGTCGAGATCGTGCGGCGCGTCCGCGAGGCCGTGGGCGCGGAGTTCATCATCGTCTACCGGCTCTCGATGCTCGACCTGGTGCCCGAGGGCTCGAGTTTCGACGAGGTCGTCGAGCTGGCGCGGCGGATCGAGGCGGCCGGTGCGAGCATCATCAACACCGGCATCGGCTGGCACGAGGCGCGGATCCCGACCATCGCCGCGTCCGTCCCGCGCGGCGCGTTCGCGTGGGTGACCAAGAAGCTGATGGGTGCCGTGTCGGTGCCCCTCGTCACGAGCAACCGCATCAACACGCCCGACAAGGCGGAGGAGCTGCTCGCCGCCGGGTACGCCGATCTGGTCTCGCTGGCCCGGCCGTTCCTGGCCGATCCGGAGTTCACGGCCAAGGCCGCGGCCGGAACGCCCGAGGCGATCAACACGTGCATCGGCTGCAACCAGGCGTGCCTGGACCACACCTTCCAGCTGAAGATCACCTCCTGCCTGGTCAACCCGCGCGCCTGCCACGAGACCGAGCTCGTCGTCGCGCCGACCACGGCGCGCAAGAAGATCGTCGTCGTCGGCGCCGGACCGGCAGGTCTGGCGGCGGCCACCACCGCGGGCGAGCGCGGTCACGAGGTGACCCTGTTCGACGCGGCGGACGAGATCGGCGGCCAGCTCAACATCGCGCGCCAGGTGCCCGGCAAGTCAGAGTTCGACGAGACGCTGCGGTACTTCCGCAACAAGCTGGCGGCGACCGGCGTGCAGGTCCGCCTCGGCGCCGCGGTGACCGCGCAGCAGCTGGTCGACGAGCGGTTCGACGAGGTAGTTCTCGCCACCGGTGTGACCCCGCGCATCCCGGAGATCCCCGGCGTCGATGCGCCGATTGTGCTGGGATACCTCGACGTACTGCGGGACAAGGCCCCGGTCGGCCGCCGCGTCGCCATCCTCGGCGCGGGCGGCATCGGCTTCGACGTCGCCGAGTACCTGACCGATCCGGGCAACGACGCGAGCCACGACGTCGCCGCCTTCCTCGCCGGCTGGGGCGTGGACGCCGAGCACACCACCCCCGGCGGACTGGCCACCCCGACCCGCCCCGCCGCGCCGCGCGAAGTGACGATGCTGCAGCGTAAGAGCACGAAGGTCGGCGCGGGTCTGGGCAAGACCACCGGCTGGATCCACCGCACCGAGCTCAAGCACCGCGGCGTCGCGATGATCGCTGGCGCCGTCTACGATCGCATCGACGCCGACGGCCTGCATTACGAGGCCGACGGCGAGAAGCACGTCCTCGCCGTCGACACCGTCGTCCTGTGCACCGGCCAGGAACCCAACCGCGCCCTGCACGACCAGCTCGTCGCGCACGGCCTGACCCCGCACCTGATCGGCGGCGCCGACATCGCCGCCGAACTCGACGCCAAGCGCGCCATCGACCAGGGCACCCGGCTCGCCGCGGCGCTCTGACACGCCGTCGGCCGATCGCGGAGACCTCGGGGCGGCGGCCTCGGACCTACACGTTCCCGCTGCTGAGCACCGAGGACTCCGCGATCAGCCACGTGCCGTTCTGCTCGACGAGGGTGAAGCTCGTACGCTCCTGCGTGTTCGTGCCGTTCTTGTAGTGGTACGTGATGGTCGCCACGACGGTGTCCGGCGGCGTGGCCGTGAGGGTCGAGATCGAGGCGCTCTGGATCTGATCCCAGAACGCCACGTAGTTGGTGTAGCCCTTCGCATGGTTCTTCTGGTAGTCCGTGGTCATGAACTTCCAGGCCGCGGGCAGGTTGCCGGGTACGAGCTGGTAGTAGCTCGATATGGCGGTCGTCAGCTGCTGCGCGATCGTCAGCGTGGACTTCGCGTTCGTCGGCGACGCGGTCGCGGTTGCGGACCTGGAAGCCGCCGCCGACGTGGACGCGGCGGCGGCCTTCGTCGTCTGCGTGGCGGCGGAGTGCGTCGTCGTCGCGGCATTCGTGTTCATCGCCGGCGAGCCGGTCGAGCCGCCGCCCGAGTTCAGGGACGTCACGACGGCCACGGTCAGCACTACGCCGACGGCCAGCAGCGCTCCCGCCACCAGCAGCGTGCGCGGCCGCTTCTTCGGCGGCACGGGCCGGGTGTCGGTCGGAGCTTTTTCGACCTCTGCGACGTTGTCCGGCGGCGCCGGAGCGGCCGGGGCCGACGCCGACGCGACGGGGACCGTCTCGGCCGTGGTCGCCTCCAGCGCCCGCTTCACCAGGGTCATGCTGGGCCGGTCTTCCGGATTGTGGCTCAGCATCCACATCAGCGTGTCCGTCAGCGCGCCGGTCCGTTCGGGCGGCCTGATCTCGTCGTTCACGATCCGCATCAGCAGTGCCATCGCCGTCGGCCCGATGCCGAAGGGCGGCGTGCCCTCCGTCGCGGCGTACAGGGTCGCGCCGAGCGAGAACACGTCGCTCGCGGCGTCGGCGGGCCGGCCCTGCGCGACCTCCGGGGAGATGTAGGCGGGCGTACCCAGCATCTCGCCGGTGGAGGTGACGGTCACGTCGTCGATGGCCCGCGAGATGCCGAAGTCGGTGATCTTCACCGACCCGCTGTCCGAGATCAGGATGTTGCCGGGCTTGACGTCGCGGTGCACGATTCCGGCCTCGTGGGCCGCGATCAGCGCAGAGGCCACCTGCGCGCCCAGCCTGGCCACCTCGGCCGTCGGCAGCACACCGCCCTCGGCCTCGTTCAGGACCTGCGCGAGGCTGCGGGACGGCACGTACTCCATGACGAGGCACGGGCGCCCCTCGTGCTCGACGACGTCGTAGACGGTCACGGCGTGCGGGTGCTGCAGGCGTGCCGCGATCCGCGCCTCGCGGCGGGCCCGCTGGTGCGACTGGTCGATCTGACTGCTGCTCATGCCGAGCGAGTCACGCAGCTGCTTCACCGCGACCGTGCGGCCGAGCATCTCGTCGTGCGCCTTCCAGACCACGCCCATCGCGCCGCCGCCTATGCGGGACAGCTGGCGGTATCGGCCGGCTATCACCTCTAAATCGTCGGTCCCCATCTGAGGCGCCACGTCCCTTCCCGATCCGCTTCGGCCCCCATGATTGCGTATCCCGCCGACTTACTCGTCGACGCCTGTTACACAGAGGGTCCGGGCACCGGGACGTATCAGGACTCCGCGGTCAGGCGGGGGAAGAGTCGCCGTGCGTTCGCGGCGGTCAGCTCACGCCAGGTCAGGTCGGGCGCGGGCGGCGCGGCGCCGTCGATCGAGGCGAGTTGCGCGGTGACTCCGGGGGCGGGCGTCCAGCAGGAATCGCTGCCGTAGAGCAGCCGTTCGCGGCCGAAAGCGTCGATGAGGGTCGGGATCTGCCGCGGGAACGGCGTCCCCGCCATGTCGTACCAGAGGCGGCCGAGCTGCTCCTGCGTCGAGGGCCCGGTGTCGGTGTCGGTGTCGGTGTCGGTGCCGGTGACTGTGCCGGTGCCGTCGCCGAGCCCGAACACCGTGCGGAACAGCTCCATCCGCTCGACGAGCAGCGGAAGCGCGCCGCCGCCGTGCGGGAAGATCCACTCGATGTTCGGATAGCGCGTGAAAACGCCGTTGAACAGCAGATCGCTCGCCGCCCTCGTCGAGTCGAAGATGAACTCGAGCATCGGACGCGGTCTGCCGAGCGCGATCTCCGCGGCGTGCGGCGGCGAAGTGGGGTGCACGAAGACGACCGCTCCACGCCGGTCGAGCTCGGCGTAGAGCGGATCGAAGCTCTCGTGCCCCAGGTAGACGCCGCCGGCGCTGGTCTCCACGGCGATCCCGTCGCTGCCGAGCTCGTCGAGCGCGCGGACCGCCTCGGCCAGCGCGCCGTCCACGTCCGGAAGCGGGATCGACGCGAAGTGGCCGAAGCGGTCCGGGTGCCGGTCCCGCATCGCGGCGCCGGTGTCGTTGACGTGCCGAGCCAGCTCGCGTGCGGCGGCGTCGTCGCCGAAGTGGACGCCGGGGGAGGAGATCGAGAGCATGGCCGTCCCCACGCCCCAGGCGTCCATCGACGCGAGTTGCCCGTCCTCGGTCCACTCCGGCCAGCCGGGCATGCCGTCGGGATGTCCGTGGCCCGCAGACTTCGCCTCCGCCACGTAGCGCGGCGTCAGGAAGTGGGAGTGGACGTCGATGAGCGGCGTGCTCGTGCTCGGCATCGGCGAGACCTCTCTAGCGCGAGAACTTCTTGATCGCCTCGGGGGAGACCGGGGTGAAGAAGTTGACCAGGTTGCCGTCAGGGTCGCGCACCAGGAGTGAGCGGTTGCCCCACGGCATCGTAGTCGGCTCACCGTTCACGAAGTCGGTGCACCACGCACCGACCTCGCGGAAGAGCACGTCGACGTCATCGACCAGGAACTCGATGATCACGCTGCGGTTCTCGGCGGGGCGAGCGGAGTCGGGGGCGAACAGGGCGACGGTGCGGGTGCTCCCGATCGCGAGCGTGCCGGAGGTGGTCGACAGCTCGGCGAAGTCCTCGTTGGCCCAGGCCGCCCGCCCGCCGGTGGCCTTCTCGTAGAACACGACGAGGCGGGCGACGTCGTCGGTGATGATGCGGATCGACACGAGGTTGGCGGGGTTGGCGCGGGTCGCGGGGGTCGCGGAGTTCACGTGGTTCACGGGGTTCACGGGGTTCACGGAGTCAGTGGAGTCAGTGGAGTTCATGACTCGTACGCTAGAGGCAATACCGGACAGAACCTGTCCTCTATATCCGCTAGCCTGAAAAACATGACCCGACCGACCAGCCGAGTGCTCGTACTGCTGGAACTCCTGCAGTCGGGCGGCACGCGCACGGTCGCCGAACTGGCCGAGCGCATCGGCGTGGACGGCCGCACGGTCCGGCGCTACGTGGACCACCTCATCGACCTCGACGTCCCGGTCGAATCGGTGCGCGGCCGCTACGGCGGCTACCGGCTCGCGCCCGGCTACTGCCTCCCGCCGCTGATGCTCGGCGACGACGAGGCCCTGGCCGTTCTCCTCGGCCTGCTCGCCGGCCGCCGCGCCGGACTGGCGACGGCACTCGGCACGGCGGGCGAGACCGCCTCGGCCAAGATCCGCAGAGTCCTGCCGAAGCTGCTGGCCCGCAGGCTCGACTCCGTCCTCGAAGCACTCGCCTTCACCGCGGATCACGCGGATTACGTCGATCGCGCCGATTCCGCTGACCGCGAGGATTCGGCTGGTTCCGCTGATCACGCTGATCACGCTGATTCCGCCGATTCCGCTGATCGGGCCGATTCTGCCGATTCCGCTGATCGCGACGATCGCGCTGGTGCCGCTGATTCCGCGGGTTCCGCGGATCGCGCCGGTCTCGCCGCTCTCGCCACTCTCGCCTTTCCGGACGCGACCGTCCTGCTGTCCGTCGCCGACGCTGTCCGCCACCTACGGCCGATCTCCATCAGGTACACCGACCGTGAGGGCGTCCCCAGCGAGCGCATCGTGCACCCGTACGGGATCGTGAGCCACGAGCGTCGCTGGTACGTCCGGGGGATGGATGCCGGGATCGCCGAGGAGCGCACCTTCCGCCTCGACCGGATCACCGACGTCAGGACGCTGCCGGGCATGTTCGAGCCGCCGGCCGAGCACGAGGACCCGGCCCGCAGCGTGCTCACCGGCTTCGCCACCGCCGCGTACCGCCACGAGGTGACGGTCATCATTCATGCGACGGCCGAGCACGTCCGGTCCCGCCTGCCCGCGAGCCTGGCGGTGGTAGAGCCGGTGACCGGAGCCCGCTCCGTCCGCGTCGAGATGCGCGTCGAGTCACTCGACTGGCTCCCTGCCGTCCTCGCGTCACTCGACCGGCCCTTCGAGATCGAGCGCCCAGACGAGCTACGCGAGCGCGTCCTCGCCTTGGCCGACCGACTCGCAACCAGCGCCCGTGCCGGGGGCGAGGGCGCGCTCGCGTAGCTCGTCTGGGCGCT
>NZ_JAGSOH010000149.1 GCF_018139625.1 Actinospica acidithermotolerans
ACCGACCACCGCACCCACCAAGAACAAGGCAGCATGATCCGCCGCTACATCGCCTGGAGGAACCGGAACGCCGAGAACCGCGAACTACGCCGCATCGTCGACCGGGCAAACGTAGCCTGACGCGGCACTAGCTTCGTCGCAGCCGACGCCTCGACGCCACCGCGGCATGAACCGCGTCGCACCGCCCCAGCGTGCCGCACGGCCCGCACGACCCGTCATATCCCGACACCGCTCAAGCGGCGGATTTCCGCAAAACCCTGCAACGGAACTGGCAGCGCCGGAGACTCTCCGGCGGAGAGCCGTGCGTATCAACTCCAGGCCTATTGACCGGCCCGAATGCCGTCGATCCCCGTGAAAAAAACGTCGGCCCACGGATTCATCCGTCAATTCCCACGAGGCTTTTGTTCATCTTCGCCGGGCTCAAGATCGTTCCAGGCCCTCCCGCTTCTCTCCCACTTTGACCCGAAAGACCCTGTCAGATGGTCTAGTTCAGAAAGCGGAAAATGGAGCGAAACCCCACGTCAACCCGGTGGTCGGATGTTTAACCTCGGTAGGGCGGGTGGGACTCGAACCCACGACCCAAGGATTATGAGTCTGTATCCTGATATATTAACCCATAGCTACTGGTGCCGTTTGGTGCCGGTCTGTCCGGATTGGGCCGGACGTCGCGTCCGTCGCGTGCCGCCCGGTTGCGTCGCACGTCAACCGTATCCCTCGCACGTCCCTCCTGTAATCGGTACGGCCGTCCGGGTCGCCGTCCCTCCCAACCGTTGGATCGGTGGGAGGGGCGGCGGTGCGCGGCGCCGTGATGTCTTCGTTCGAGCCGTCCCAGTTGCGCAGGCTCTGCCCGCCGACGCCGAGTTCCGCGGCGATCTCCGCCACCGTCCGGTCCGAGCTGGAGCGGACGGACTCGACCGCATCGCGCTTGAGCTCCGCCCGGTACCGCTTGCCGCTCCCGTGCTGCGCCACCTGGTACTCATTCCTTTGGATGATCTTCCATCCGGTATCCAGGCACGGGGTTCCGGGGGCTCACTCCAGTCCACAGCAACACCTCGGCCGAGGGCCGGTGCGCCCCGGAGGCTCGCTCGGCTTCCGGGCGCACCGGCCGACCCTGATACTCGGGAATGCTGAACGTTAGCGCTTCCCGGCAGCTTCGGCTTTCTCGGCGGTGATCGCCTCGTCCACGCTCGCTTGGCCTTGCTGCGCAGCTTCGCCGAGTCGGTTCCGGCCGACGTGCCAGCCGCCGGGCCACGCGGCCCCGGTGCACAAGGCGGGGATCAGGGTCTGCGCTTTCGGGCTGCCGAGGCCGGACGCCATGTCATAGCCCTTCGCGGCCTGGTAGAGCGAACCGGTGTAGCCGGACGGTATGTAGGCGTTGTTGCCGGTGGTTTCGTCGTTGAAGGTCGCGGCGTATGTCGCCGGGTCCCTCGCCAGATCATATATCAGCGGGTTGATGAAACCGGCCGGGCCGGTGGCGGCGCACTTGGCGGAACTGTCGGCGAGCGCGGTGATGGCGGCCAGGATGGGGGTGGCGAGGCTGGTGCCGGCGACCATCAGCACGTCGTAGCCCGAGCTATCGGCGTAGTAGATCAGCGGGAAACCGGAGCGCCAGTCGCCGTCCAGGGAGAGGTCGGGAACCTGCCGGCAGTACTGGCCCGAGGCCGCGCCGCAGACGTCGCTATAGCCAGGAGCGATGAACCCGGCCTGGTAGTTCCATTCGCTCGGGAAGCTGTGCAACGTCGACACCCCGCCGCCGGTGGCGCCTCCGTTGTCGAGCAGGCCGATGCCCTCGGTCGCGGAGGTGTCGAAGGAGTCGTTCCACGGAGTGATGGTCGGATTGGTCAGGCCCTGCATGTATGTGCCGCCGACGGCGGTGAGCCATGCGTTGTCCGCCGGGTCGCTGACGTTCAGTTGCGGCTCCGCGCAGCCTTCGGAGCCGTTGTCGCCTGAGGCGGCGAAGACGCTCTGGCCCTGCAGAGCGGCCAACTCTAGCGTGGTGGTCTGGCTGTTTTCAAGCGAGCTGTCGACGGGGCCCGACTCGCAGCCGATGAGCCAAGAGATCGAGATCGCACTGGCGATGTCGTCGCTGACCGGCTTTGCGAAGTTCTCGAGCCAGTCGGCGTCGGTGAAGGTGTTGTCGTAGTCCGAGCCCTCATAGTCGATGATCGAGGCTAGTGGCGCGACCGCGGCGACCGCCTCGGTGTCGATAGCGGTCTCCACGCCGACGTAGTTGTCGGGCGTCGGCTGGACGGGTGTGCCCGAGCCGTCGAACACGTAGCTGACCTTGCTGTGCGAGCCGACACAGTTCTCGTACTCCGAGATCGCCTGCCGGTCCGGCGCCTCCCACTCCTCGACCGCGACTGACACGCCTTGGCCGTCGTCGCCGGATTCGAGACGCTTGACGTAGCCGTAGGCGCTGGCCAGCGCGGTCGGGGAGTAGTAGGTGCCGCCGTCCTTGCCGGTGTAGCCGTTCTGTGTGAGGTAGGCGTCGATCGTGGTGGTCAACGAACTGCACAGCGCGGGTACGGCACCGTTGCGATGCGCCGCGCTCGACTGACTCGCGACGGCGGCGGGCGATATGTTGGCGCGCTTTCCGTGCCCGCCGGCCGCGCGGTACTGCACGTCCGGCTGCATGAAGTCGTCGAGTCCGACGACGCCGCGCACCGCGCTCGCGACGCTGCCGTCGAGCTTCGGAACGGCGGTGGCGTTGAACGCGCGTCGGCCGTCCGCGAGCCGGTAGCCGGTGAAGCCGACTCTGAAGGCCCGCTTGAGTGTGCTGACGGTGGCGGTGACTGGGATGTAGAGACCGTCGTCGACTGCGGCGCGCGGGTTGAGTCCCTGGGCCCGCAATGCCGCGGTGACGTTGTCCACCGTGGACTGTGTCGGGGCGAAGAGCAGTTGGACCTGTTCCTTCGTCAGGTATTGCTTGTAGAAGGGCGATTTCGGGTCGCTGACCAGTTCGGCATACCGGCTGAGTTCGTCGGCGTTACGCGGCTGGAGGGCGACGTCCACGTCGATCGTGGTCGAGTCGCTCGGAGCCGGCGCGGTTTCGGCTCCGGCGGGTGCCGGGGCGACGGAGCCGACCGCGACGAGCGTGTGCGAGGCGGCGCTCGGCGCGGCGTCCGCGGTCTGAATGGATGCGGTGGCGAGCGCAACGGAAAGGACGACGAGCGGTGCCCCGATCCGCAGTGTGCGAGATCGCGCACCACCCGATATTCGGGTCCCTGGGATGTGGGAATCCCCCATGGTATCCATCTCGATTCATTGGTGTCAGAGGTGACGGCGCGTTGACGGCCCTTGAGCCGTCAACGCGCCACGCTACAAGGAGCGGAGATCATCACGCTTCCGTCAAATGACGGAAGCGAACTCTCCATCGCGCCCTCAAACATAATCAGTAGCTTGTCGCGCCCTCAGTCGAAGGAATGCGCCTCTGGGCAAGCGCTCTGCGCCGGAGCGAAAGAGTGCGCGGGCTCGGAGCGTGAGACTGGAAATCGTCATCGGCCCGCCGACGCGACGCCATATGTTGCTGCCATCACGGTTCGCGGTGCGGCGGGTCTCCGACTACGAGGAGGAGCCTGATGGGGCGGTTGGAAGGCAAGACGGCGGTGGTGGCCGGCGGATCGACGGGCATCGGTTTCGCCGGGCCCCGTCGGATGGCTGACGAGGGGCGCGCGCGTATACCTCACCGGTCGGCGGAAGCAGGAACTCGATGCTGCCGTAGCCGCCATAGGGCGGGGAGCGATCGGGGTGCAGGGCGATGTCTCCAGGCCGACCGACCTCGATCGGCTCTACGAGCGGATTTCGGAAGACGGCTGCCGGATGGACGTGCTGTATGCGAATGCCGGCGTGGGTCAGTGGGCTCCTCTCGAGCAGGTCACGGTGGATCATCTGGACTTTATTCTGGGCGTGAACGTGCGGGGAGCAGTCTTCACCGTGCAGAAGGCAGTGCCGCTGCTCAACGACCATGCCTCCGTCATCCTCTCGGGTCGATCTGGACCATGGAGGGCCGGAGGGATTCGGTCTCTATTCGGCTACGAAGGCTGCGACGCGGTCTTTCGCCCGAACCTGGGCGAACGAGCTGAAGGGCCGTGAATCCGAGTCAGCGCCGCAAGTCCGGGGACGATCGACACGCCGGGACTCAACGCGGCCATCGGCGCTCCCCGGCATTAGTGGGCGTCAAGCCGAATCCTGTCGGAAGGCGGTGCTGAACGACGCGTGAGTGGTGAAGCCGCTGGCGTGCGCGATCTGCGCGACCGACCGCTCGGCCCAGCCCGTGCTGGACGGCCTGTTTCGCGCCAGTCTGCCGGGCCAGCCGACCGAGGCCGCTGGCCCCGGTGAAGACCGCGCGGGTCGGACCGAATATAACGGGTGTTCCGTTTCAGCGAGATGTGGACAACGCCGCAAAGCGCGACGCCGAATGCTCGCGATCGCCCCCCCCCCATAAGATGTTCGAACTCCAGTCAGATTACGGATGACCGGCTTCGCCGCTTCGGTCCACAATGGTCGTCAGGGGATCCAACACGGGCTCGAAAGCGCGAGGGGCATATTCAATGGCTGATGACCTACTATGGCCTCGGTACGCCGATCCAGGCGATCTGTCCGCGATCGAAGCCGTGCCGTTGGAGGCGCGTGGTCTGCCTGAGTCCACGTATGCGCTGTTGGTCAGGGCTGCTGAGCGGTGGCCGGAGCGCACGGCGCTGACTGTGCTGTCCGACGCCGCGCGGTGGGATCAGCCGCGCAGTCGCACATTCGCCGAGTTGCTCGCGCAAGTGCACCGCTATGCCAATCTGCTGCACCGGCTCGGGATTCGTCGAGGCGACGCGGTCGCGCTGATGGCGCCCAACTGCGAGGAGCTGATCGCGGCCACCCTCGCGGCCCAAGTCGCCGGTATCGCGGCGCCGCTGAACGGGGCGTTGTCCGTGCCGCGGCTGGGCGAACTGCTGCGGCGTTCCGGCGCTCGGATCCTGATTACGGCTGGGCCCGAATTATCGCCGGATGCCTGGACGAAGGCGCGCGAGGTGGGGCAGGAGGTCGATGCGGTCCTACTACTGAGGCCGACCGGAACGATTGAACGCGGGCCATTGTCCCCGGTCGAGGATGTGGCGATCGGGTATCTCGCGGACCTGGCAGAGGCCGAAGATGCCGACGCCTTCGCCGGATGCGCCCCCGCACGCGAGGACCTCGCAGCGTTCATCCACACCGGCGGCACCACCGGGACACCGAAACTGGCCGCGCACACGCACGCGAACCAGGTCGCCAACGCGTGGATGATGGCCGCCTCGACTCTGTTCGACGCCGAGCAGGTCGTCTTCGCCGCCTTGCCTCTCTTCCATGTCAATGCACTCATGGTCACACTGCTCACGCCGCTGTTCCACGGCCAGCGCACCGTCTGGGCCGCGCCTCTGGGCTACCGGGATCCGGCACTCTACCCGGCGTTCTGGAAGATCGTGCAGCGCTACCGGATCGCGATGATGAGCGCGGTGCCCACGGTGTACGCGGCGCTCGCGCAGTACCCGGTGGACGCCGATATCAGCAGCCTGCGCCACGCGGTGGTCGGTGCGTCACCGCTGCCCGCGGCGACTCGCGCGGCGTTCCGCGAACGCACCGGATTGGACCTGGTGGAGGGTTACGGGCTGACCGAGGCCACCTGCGCCAGCGCCCGAAGCTTCCCGCACGCGCCGCGTCCGGGCGCCGTCGGGCAACGCATGCCCTACCAGCGGGTCAGGGTACTGCGCCCGGACACCCGGGAGCAGTGCCAGATCGGAGAGAGGGGGGTACTGGCCATCGCCGGACCGACCGTGTTCGCGGGATACGTCACCGACCGCACTGACGACGCCCGTGTGCTGGATGCGGCCGACGCGGTCGTCGATGGCTGGCTCGATACCGGTGACCTCGCCCACCTCGACGCCGACGGGTTCATCCACCTCGCCGGACGCGCGAAGGACCTGATCATCCGAGGCGGCCACAACATCGATCCGTCCGCTATCGAGGAAGCGCTCCTCGCGCATCCCGCGGTTACCGCGGCGGGCGCGGTCGGACGGCCGGATCCGCACTCCGGCGAGGTTCCGGTGGCGTACGTCGCCGTGGACCATGCGGCCGAGGTGGACGAGAAGGAACTCGTCGTCTGGGCCGCCGAGTACGTGCCCGAGCCGGCCGCCGCGCCGAAATCCGTGACCATCCTGGAGGTGCTGCCGCTCACCGAGGTCGGCAAGCCCGACAAACTTCCGCTGCGGGCCGACGCGACTCGGCGCGCCCTGGCCGAAGCGCTCTGCAGTCTGGGGAACGGTTTCACGATCGACGCAGTGATCGAAGGCGGCACAGTCGCCGCGCACATCACGGCGCCGCCCGGAATCGACAGGCAGGCCATGGAACTGATTCTCAACCGGTACTCGGTGCCATGGCGCTTCACGCGGTGACTGCTCAAGCAACGACGAAGCCGGCGAAAGGGGCACGGCTCCGGTCGGTCACCAGTACCCGGCACATCCGCTTGATACTGGACTTGCCGCGCAACCGGTGGATGAAGGCGAAGCGCTCGCGCGCCGGTGCGAGGTGGATCAACGGCTCCGCGGCCTGACGCGGAATCTCATTCTCTTCGCGGAGCCACTCGAGCTCGCGGCGGTGCTGTTTCAGCTCTTCGCGAAGTCGGGTGTCCGCGGCAACGAGTTCGAGGTGATCAGGTCGACGGCGTGTGCTTGGGAACCCAGCTGCATCGCCACGACTATACGAGGCGATGTCGCCGAATCGTGCCCTGACGGCGATACCCTTCTTCGTATTGCTCACACCTCGTGTAGCCGGGCGTGCCAACGGGCGTATGAGCGGCGTCCGTGCAGACGCCACAGGACGCGGACCGGGAAGGGCGCCGTCCCGAGGATCGTCCGCCGCTCTTCGGGAGCAGTCACCGCCATCAGGGCGCTGAATGCGTGCAGCAGGAGCCTTCCGTCCAGCTTCGCCAGGGCGAGCGTTGCGAATTCCTCCCACTCCGCGACGCTCAGGTGCTCGGCGGCCAGTGGCAGGATCGTGCGTTCCTCTTCGTCCATGTGCGCGACCGCCGCCTGACTCAGCTCGCTGAGTCAGGCGGCGACCTTCTCGCACAGGGGCTGCCGCGGGTCTGCGGCCAAGTCGTCGAGCGAGCCGGTCACGTGCGCGATGAGGTCGTCGAGCCGGTAGTGCTGCAGCTTCATGCAGGCGATCGCCTCGGACTGTCCCGTCGCACGCTGCATGAGCCTCGGCCACAGGTACTCGTCCTCGCTGAGGTGGTGAACCTCCAGGCCCAGTAGCGCGAACCGCACCGCGGACACGACCAGGCGGGCTCGCGTGGCGTTCCCGGGCCGCACTCCGAGCACGAGATCCGGCAGTTCCGCGAGTTGACGGCGGAAGGCGCGATGCGCGACTGCCATGCCGTGGACATCAGGTGGCGGATTAACCACGCCTGCCATAGCGATACTCCATCAGACGCTGCCACCACGCATCGGCCGCAGCTGGGCCCACAGTTTCCGCTCCGTCCGGGTCGGCCGCATCGTCGGCACTAAGCGCTCGGGATGGCCCTGCGGCGGCCCCGAGCTTTCGTCCACATGGAGGCGCTCGCCTCCAGAGATCGGCGGTATCCACACGCCGAAGCACGCCATCGCGCACAGTATCGATTCATACACGGCGAATCCGCGTGGATTGGCGGTGACCGTTTCGCAACCCTGAATCCCAGCGCTCTTCGATGTTCTGGCTCGCATGGCGTGCACTCATTTCCCGCAACTCTCGTTCCAGCCCGGCACGCCTTCAAGATCTCGTATTCCTGGCCTGACGCGCATCCGTCGAATGACTGCAACGCGGGAGTGCGGGATGGGCGCTGGAAGTCATGGACGTTCCGAGGCGCGCGCTGGACCGCCGACCCCAGCGCGCGCCCGCAGGGACCACCCACAGGTCCCATGGCAATAGTGGTACCGGAGTGATCCGCGATGAATCTGTCATCTGACCGCATGCCGGATGGCGGACCCGGCAGCGCACATACTGCCGGGGAGTTCGTGTGCGTCAACGGCTGAGCGGTTCGGACCGCCGGACCCGGCCGGTGCGTTTGACCGCGTTCAAGATCGGGGTCAGCTCGACCCCGCGGATGTCGGCGAGCGTTCCGATCGTGCCGGTGACGAAGGCGTAGAGTCCGCTGAGGTCCTTGGCGGCGACGGCGACGAGCAGGTTCGCCGCGCCGGTCGTCGCGGCGGCGAAGCGCACCTGCGGATGCCGGCTGAGGCCTTGCCCGATCGTCTCCAGGCTGCCGGGGCCGGTCGTGATCCACAACAGCGCTTCGCTCCTGATGCCGAGCAGGCTGAGGTCCACCTCGCACGCCAGCCGCACGACGTGCGCGGCGACGAGCGTTTCGAGTCGGCGGCTCACGGTTGACGCCGACGTGTCCAGCTGGGCGGCCAGTTCGCTGTAGCCGGCACGCGAGTTGATGGCGAGCCGGTCGATGAGCGCGTCGTCGATCGGCTGGATGGTCGGCGTGTCGGCCGGTTCCTCCGGGTACGGGCGCAGCATCTCCGTCTGGTCGCTCGTCAGCAGCCCACCGCTCCAGGCGAAGCCCGCGGGGAAGACCTTCATCAGGTCGTACGCGTCCCACGACAGGACGTCGGCGGTCGCGGGCAGGTCGCGAAGCAGCAGCGCGTTGCGGGCGTCCGGGCCGTCGAGGAACAGCACGCTGCTGATCTCGTTGCCGCCGCCGAGAATGTCGACCCACACCGTGTCCGGCCGCCGCGCGAGCCCGGCGGCGATCGGGTTGATGCGGCTCGGTCGGCACCGGACGCGCAGGGCCAGCGGGATGATCCGGGGGAAGTGCGCGGGATTGCGGACGGCTGTGGGCCGCAGCGTGCCGTCCCGATATTCGCGAACGGCTGGCCCACGAGGACCGCGCCGACCGTCTCCTGGATCTGGCGCTGGAGCGCTTGAAGCATGCCGGGCTCGTGCGCGAGCGCACCACACAGCGCACCGACTCCACCCACGTCCTGGCCGCGGTGCGCGATTTGACGCGGCTGGAGTTGGTCACCGAGTCGGTCCGTGCCGCGCTGGAGGAGGTGGCGCGATCGGCCGGTCACCTGCTGGTCGGGGTGGTCGAGGAGGACTGGGGACGCCGCTACGGTCGTGCGGTGCGGCTGGGCAAGAACCCCACCCGGCCCAAGACCAGGATCCTGGCCGCCGGCCAGGACGCCTGCCGGCTGCTCGAGTACCTGTACCGGAACGGATCGGGCTACCGGCCCGGCCCGCAGGCCGAGACCCTGCGGCAGATCGTCGTGCAGAACTACTACCGCGACCCGGCCGGCCGGCTGTGCTGGCGCACCGCCGACGACGGAGGGCTGCCGCCCTCCTCGCTGGCGATCGTCTCGCCCTACGACACCACGGCGCGCTACGTGCGCCACGGCCACATCATCGACTGGAAGGGGTTCGCCGCCCATCTGACCGAGACCTGCGCCCCCGACAGCGTGAACGTGATCACGGACGTCGCCACCACCTCGGCCGCCACGAACGACGGCCAAGCCCTGTCCGGCATCCACACCCGCCTCGCGCGCCGCGGCCTGCTGCCCACCGAGCACCTGGTCGACGGCGGCTACACCTCCCTGGTCCACCTGGAACGCGCCGCCCGCGAACACCAGGTCACCGTCAGCGGGCCGCTGCCAGGCAACCCCACCGGCCAACACCGCAAGAACGAGGGCTACGACCGCGACGACTTCCACATCGACTTCGAGCGCCGAGAGGTCACCTGCCCGCAAGGCCACGTCAGCCAGGGCTGGCACGGCCCCTATCCCCGACGTCCTCGCCCACCGCCGCGCCCCTGATCGTCGCGCGGTTCACCAAGGGCCAGTGCCAGCCGTGCCCGGCCCGCGCCCAGTGCACCAGCTCCAAAGAAGGCGCCCGCAACGTGGGCTTCCCCCCGCGAGAACTGCGCGACCTGCAACTGCGCGCCCGCGCCGAACAGCAGACCCCCGACTGGAAGGCCCGCTACGCGGTCCGCTCCGGCATCGAGGGCACAATGAACGAATTCGCCCACGGACACGGCATGCGCCGCTGCCGCTACCGAGGAGAGCCCAAAGCCCACGTGCAACACGTCCTGATGGCCATCGCCGTGAACATCGAGCGCCTCAGCAGCCGGTTAGTCACCGACGAAACCTCCCCAGCGCGACCGCCGACCTCCTTCCAGACGTTCCTCGACCAGCAGGGATTCCACCGCTCGAAGTCCTGGCGAACCCTGGGCACCTGACCTCAACCATCAAGATCACCGACAGAGTCAAGCTGAGACCGATCCGCGCGATCGTCACCGAGGTCCTGGGCATCGAGCCGCAGCCAGCTGGATCAGTGACTTAGCGCCGAGCGGGGCGGGCGCAGGACATGACGTGTCACCCACGGGGAATCGTTGCACTCGAAGGGCTAGCCTGGGCGAGCCGGGTCTGGATTGGACCAGAATGACGTGCTGCTCTGAGACGGGATCACACGGCACCGATCGGGCTAGCCCGGGCCAGGTTGGGCGGCCTTGGGTGAGAACGGGACACGACGGCACCGGGCCAAATCATCGGAATCCATGGAACGGCGTGTGCCTCAGACCCGCCGGACCGAAATCTGGGATCTGCAACGCCAACGCACAAAAGCCATCGGCACAACGCCGCCCAATGCGCGGCACTAATCCCCGGTTACTCGCCATCGCCTCGCCAATGGGTCAATTCCTGGCAGGGCCGCTGGGGGACTTCACAACTGTTCAGGGCTGATACTGCATATTTCCGCAGGTCATGAGCCTGGTCGGATGTCCAACCTCGGTAGGGCGGGTGGGACTCGAACCCACGACCCAAGGATTATGAGTCTGTAATCTGATATATCGGCACGTACTTGCTAGTCTTGGTTTGTGCTGTTCTGTCCGGATTCGGCCCGTCGCCGTGTCCGCCTCGTGTCGTCGTGTTCCGTCGCACGTCAACCGTGTCCCTCCCACATCCCTCCCGCGAGCGGGTGGGGCCGATCGGTTGGCGTTTCTCCCGTCCGCCGCTCCGGTGGGAGCGGGCGAACGTCACGCAACGCCGTGACGTGCCCGTTCGGGACGGGAGAGTGGCGGCTGCTCCTGTGAGTCGTGCTCTGCGCTCTTCCGCGATGAGCCGCCGCCCGGAAGCGCTGAGGACTTTCGGCTCGGCCGCGGTTTCCCTCGTGGGTCGGAGCTGTCCCTCCCGCCGCTGTGGAGGTGGGAGGGGGCGCTGCGGGAACGGTGGCACATCGGCTTGGCTTATGCGCGTGCGTCGCGTTCGCGCAATTCGGGCAGTACACGGGCGAGGGCGGGGAAGTCGTTGTCGACGTGCAGGACGGTCAGGTCGTGGTGGACGGCGGTGGCGGCCACGAGTAGGTTGATGACGCCGGGGCCGCGGTGTTGGGAGTGGCCGGTCAGTTCGTGTTGGGCGCGCTCGGCCCAGCGCCACGGGTCTTTGGGCATGCCGACCGGCGGGAACATCGCGTCGAGGTCGGCTTCGAGTTCTTCGCGGTGGGCCGGGCTGCGTGCGCCGAAGAGGATCTCGAGCCGGGTGGGCATGCAGTGGCGCAGCAGGCCTTCGGCCAGGAACGGGCGCCAGCGCAGTCGCAGGTCGTCCTCGTTGCGCAGGATCCGCCAGACGGCGCTGGTGTCGATGAGGTAGGCCTCGCTCACTCTGTGGGCGCCCCGGTGCCCGCGGCGGTGTCCTTGCGCTGCTCCCAGGCTGCGACCGCCGCGTCGAACTCGCCGCGCTCATAGCGTTCGGCCATGCGCTCGAGGGCGGCCAGACGGCGCCGGCGGGCGTTGACCTCGCGTAGCGCCGTGTTGACCGTGTCCTTCTTGGTGGCGGTGCCGAGGTTGCGCATCGCCTGCTCCAACTCGTCGTCGTCGAGATCGATCTGGGTGACGGTCATGGCGGCTCCTCTCGCATGTATCGACTTGATGTACATATTCTAGAGTATCTATGTACATCGCGCGAGCGGTACCGGCTTCGGTTGCCCGGCGGGCGTTTCTGCCACCGGCGCGGCGGGCGGGAGAAACCCGCCCGATCAGCGGGCGTTCGCCGTGCAGACCTTCGCGCGTGGAAAGCGCGGCAGACGCCGCTGCGACCTTGCTGGTTGCGGCAGGGGAGTGGCAATCCCTTGGGAGTTATTTCTCCGCTGCGCTTGCCGTGGAAGCTGCTGGTGCACGCGCGGAGGATTTTCCGTCCCTCGCGTGGGTGCGCGGCTGCTCGGGTGGCGCCCCTCCCACCTGCGGGTCTAGTGGCTGGCCGCCGCCGCGCTCGGCTACTTCTCCTGGCACAGCGTGCTCGAAGGCACCATCGCCGCGATCACGCTCGCGGGTCTCTACAGTGCCGCTCTGCTGACGACACACCGAGCCGGACGCCGTAGCGAGATCGCGCTCGGGCCGTTCATGACGCTCGGCACTCTCGCCACCCTCGCCGCCCACCTCCCGGCGCGATGAACCGAGTCGCACGCTTGATGCGCAACCGGATAGCGCCTGCTAACTGGAAGCGAGCTGTCCTTCCAGGATGATCTGGCCGATCGTCGGCCGGTTCCATAACGCGAGCAGTTCATTCGCGAGGGCCACGACCGGCACCGGGTGCTGCCTGTATCGCACCTCGATCCCGCAAGCGGCCAAACCCCGCGGCACGGCTCCGGCATCGAGCAGCGCCCGCCACTCCTCCAACCCGATCTCGAGGTATTCCAGGGCGGTCAATGAGGCGATCTCGAGCGGATCGGCAAGCGTGCCGGGATAAGCGGTCAGAGTCCGTAGGCGCGGTAGTCCGAACACCGGGGCCAGGCTCAGCGGTTCACCGTCCCACGCGCCGATACTCAAAACCTCCAAGCCGGGATGAGCGGCGGCTTCGGTGCTCTGCAGACTCTTGACATTGACCCTGGCGACGACCGGAGCCTCCAGCTCACGCTCCGCACTCGATGCTTCGACCTTCCTGCCCAGCACGAAGTCGGTCAGGGAGTCGGCAAGCAGTTCGGCGCCCACGTTCTCCTCGTGTGACAGGAAGATGACCTGCCCGGTGTGTCCGCCCGGCCCCGGCGTCAGGTCGACCGCGAGCTGGTCGCCGCCGTAGTTGCAGCCGAACACGATCCAGCCGGGCGATCCGGCCAGACCCTGCACCGCGGCGCCCGGCGGCGTGACGGCCGCCTTAACGGCCGCGAACTGCCACGGGCACGGCCGGGAGGAGGCGTCCGCGACACTGACGTGATCCAAATCGAAAAGCCGGCAGCCCACGGCATCGACGAGCTCGTCTTCGCCCGCGCCGCCCTCGTCCCAGTCCTCCCACCGTGCCCGTGTCACCCGGTAGAGCACCTTCAACTCCTCGGGCAGTTCGATGCCCAGACGTGCCTGCGCCGCGGCGATCTCGTCCTCGCCGGCGCCCACGGCATCAGGTAGCCGATCGCGAAGCGTCCGCTCCAGCAACGCAGGGTCCGCTGATGCCGCCGCCGTCGCGCCAGGTGCCGGAGCCGGTAGACGCCGCCACGGCTCGGCAACGGCGCCATCCGCCAGCACGAGGGCGCCCGGGTACACGCCGATGCCGCGCTCGACCGCGCCGCCGAAACTGAACAGATAAAGGACGCTTCGTCCGCTCGAGGAGATCTCCGCGGTGAACGCGATGTCGTGCCGGCCGTCCTCATCGAGTGCGGCATGTATCCGCTTGACCGCGTCGAACTCGGCTTGCCTGTCCTCGACCAGCAGGGCCCGTCCCGGCTGCGGCCGAACGCGCTTGAACGGCACGCTCCAACTGCCGCGGCCGATCCGCCCCGACACGTGGCCTCCGGGAGAAGCGAGATCCTCCGCATTCGCCTCCCGCACCAACCGCAGAAGCGGCTCCCACGTCGCAAAGTCGTGTATCGCGGGCAACAACGGCCTCCGGTCGCGTCAAAGATCTTCAAGGGCTGGCTGGCCAACCTTTTTACAATGCGGCCCCAGGCCCGTCAACACGACGGCCAGGTCCGAGTCCTGCCGTAAAGCGTGCCTGCACCGCGCCCCAGCTACCGGACGAGATCCACGACTCCGTCCACAGCTTGGAGGCATCTCGACCTGGCTCTGAAACGACGGACGCCTGCGGATGAGGCTCAGCCTTCCAGAGTCTGCGCCCATCGCGCGAGCAGTGCGAAGTCGGCCGCGCTCAGCCCGACCTGAGGGTCGATCCGGTGCAGGAGGGCGGGGGCGGCATGATGCTCACCCACCCAGGCCCGGTCCGCATCGGTGATCTCATCGTCGACCCACGCGAAAGCACGGCCCCGTGCCCACGCCACGATCTGCGGGGTCTTCCAGAACACCCCGCCTTCAGGATCGGGCCGCGGATCTGGCCAGACGATAAACGGCAGGACGGGCAATCCCAGGACCGGCGCGACGAAGTCGTTGGCCTCGTGCTCCCACGTCGTTGCCCAGACCAAGTCGAAGGCCAGAGCAGCCAGGGCGGGACCATGATCCGGATTGAGCCACACCCGAAGCGGCTTAACGCGCTTGTTCGGCAGTCCCCACTCGGCTAACCGACGCCGCTCTGCAGCCTCCCACCGTGGCGTGAGCAGCCGGTGCGTCGTGTAACCCGCCGGACGCTGATGCGGCTTAGCGGCATACGGATTCAGGGGGCCGTCCACGTCCACCAGCAACGCGGGCCGCGGCAGCGCTTCAACTCGAGCCGTGATCTGCGGTTCGCTGTCAACGGCCACGAAGTGACCTTGTTGGGCGGACAGCCTCACATGTCCGCCCACCACGACTCTTCCACGTCCGCCATCAGTTCGCCACATGGCAGGGTTCATTCGGCGAGGCGCTTCGCTCACTGAGCCTGGCGAAGCCGGATGTCAGGTTCGGCTGGTGTCTGGCGTGGTCGTATCGACGTCGACGACGCGCAGGGTACCCTTTGTCAGGACCAGTACAGTGCGGGGTCCGTGTGCGCGAAGGGCCCTGATCCGCTGTGTGATGCGCCTGGAGGGGGTCGAGTAGTGCGGCACCCCTGGGTCTGGATCGACCAGTGCCAGCCGCCCACTGAAATCAGCGACCACGAACCCCGAGTCTGTTTGAACGGCGTGATCGACGTCTGCCGCAGCGAATCGGCGCAGCGGTGTCCCGTCTGTCGGCGACTAGTGAAAACTGACCCCCAGGCAACGGTTGAAAGTTGACCCCCTTGCTTAGCCTGGAGGGTGCTGAACGTGGAAGATTGGGCCGAGATCCGGCGGCTGTCCCGCGCGGAGGGTATGA
>NZ_JAGSOH010000014.1 GCF_018139625.1 Actinospica acidithermotolerans
GAACGTGGTTGCGGGGATCGGCGCTGCATGACGTGACCGGGTATGACGACGCCACGGGGCGGGGTACGTCGGGAGGGGTTTGTTGATGAGCCGCGGCTGCGCGCTAACGGCCGGAGGCGAGAGATGCGGGGAGGGCGGCGACGGGCCGGCGGCGACTATTGAGTGCGGCAAGTGAGTGAGGCGAGCGAGCCGAATGCGTAGCAGGGCGAGCCAGCCGAACGTATAGGACCAAATACGTCGCGCGCGCCGAGTCCGTCGACGAGCGCGTAGCGGGGCGTAGCAGGCGCGGCTAGGCGGGTGGGAAGTCAGCGGTTGCTCCGAGGGTTCCGTCAGGGATAGTCGATAGAGTTCGGTGGATAACGGACGTGACTTCGGACGGGAACGAGGAGGGTCGAGATGGCGAGCGAGTCCAGTTTCGACGTGGTCAGCAAGGTTGACCGGCAGGAGGTGGACAACGCGCTGGGCCAGACCGGCCGGGAGCTGTCCCAGCGCTTCGACTTCAAGAACACCGGCGCGACGATCGCCTGGAGCGGCGAGAAGATCGAGATGCGCGCGGGCACCGAGGAGCGGGTCAAGGCCGTGCTCGACGTGTTCAAGGACAAGCTGATCAAGCGCGGCATCTCGCTCAAGACGCTGGAGGCGTCGGAGCCGGCTGCATCGGGCAAGGAGTACAAGATCAGCGCCGAGGTGACCGAGGGCATCTCGCAGGACAACGCGAAGAAGGTCGCCAAGCTGATCCGGGACGAGGGCCCGAAGGGCGTCAAGGCCCAGATCCAGGGCGACGAGCTGCGGGTGTCCTCGAAGTCGCGGGACGACCTGCAGGCGGTCATCGCGCTGCTCAAGGGGCAGGACTTCGACTTCGCGGTGCAGTTCACCAACTACCGGTGAGCGGACACGGTCGGAGCTGACCGGTCACCGCGGTAGCGGGCATCGCCCCGGCCCGTCCCCCTCACCTCTCAGAGAGCGGAGGGGGACGGGCCGTCCATGTAGGCGGAGCAGAGGGCTGAGACCAGGCCGATGGCCAGGACGATGCCCTGCTGCAGCCGCGGACGGTCGTCGAGCTTGCGCAGCCAGATCGCGGGGGCGACGCTGAGGGCGACGCAGGGGATCAGGAAGCGCGGCTTACTGCCCCAGGGGCCGGAGTTCGTGAGGATGACGGCGAAGGTCACAAGGCTGAAGACGGTCAGCTCCCAGGGGACCGGGGGGCGGTCGGCCGCGAGCAGCGGTTGGCTGGAGGGCGACGGCGAGGACCTGTTGGGGGCGACTGGCGCGGCGGACCGCGCCAAGGCATCCAGGGGCGGCCGCAACGCCGAGGCGGCCGGCGACGGGGACGGCGACTGCGACTGCGACTGCGACGGCGAGGGGGACGGCTGCAGCGCCGGCGTGCGGTGGTAGCGCGCAAGCCACGACGAGGACCTGCCGGGGCCGAATGGCGCGGCGGACCCGGGTGGCGCGGCGGACCCGAGCGCCTCGGCGGACCGCGCTGAGGCGTCCGGCAACGGGGACAGCTGCGGCACCGAGGCGTCCAGGGACGGCTGCAACGCCGAGGCGTCCAGGGCGTCCGGCGACTGCGACTGGGACTGCGACGGAGACGGCGACTGCGACTGGGACTGCGACGGAGACGGCAACGGAGACGGAGACGGCGCCGGCGACGGCCGCAGCGCCGCCAACTTACGGCGGTAGCGTTCGGGCCACCAGCCCTGGTCGCGTAGGAGCCAGAGGGTGATGCCGAGGCCGGGGACGATCCAGAGGCTGGCCACGAGGTGCGGCACGCCGTTGGCCGCGAACCAGTCGGTGGTGTCCAGCTGGCCGAGCAGGGTGCGGAGGGTGTACTTGCCGAAGTCGAACTCGGAGCTCCAGCCGGGCGCGGATTCGGCGAGGAACCAGGCGTCCAGGCGGTGGAAGCGGAGTGCCAGGAAGGCGATGTAGCCCAGAAGGCCCATCGGGGCCAGGACGAAGGCGGCGGCGGGGGCCAGTGCGGCTCGCCATTCCTTCTTGCGGGCGGCTTCGCGGATGAGGAGTGCGGACCCTGCCATCGCAACGACGACCATGCCTAGGCCGGTCGAGTGGCTCAGGCCGGCTCCGATGGCGCAGGCGGCAGCTAGGAGCGGTCTGCGCCTGCGCACGGCGATCGCGCCCCAGACGGCGAACGCGGCGATCAGCGGCTGCGCGTACAGCATCGACTGGACGATGGCCTCGACGCCCACGGCCCAGATCGTGACCGTCAGCATTGCCGTACGGCGGCCGAAGAGCGGTTCGAGGAGCACGCCGATGCCCACGGCTGTTGCGAGCGAGGCGGCGAGCGAGAGGACTAGGCCGCAGATCTCCATCGGCATTCGGGTGACCGCGTGCAGGGCGGCCATCAGCATCGGGTATAGCGGGTAGAACGCGATGTTCATCCGCTCGGGCTTGCCGTCCGGGAGGAACGTCAGCTTGTGGACGTAGCCCGAGGAGGCGATCTGGATGTAGTGCTGCCCGTCGAAGCGCGCGAGCGCCTGACCGGGCGTCAGCCCGTACCAGGCGAGCAGCGAGAGCACGACGGCCAGGTAGGCGCCGTGGACCAGCAGGTAACGCCGAATGTATGCGCTCATACTCGCGCAGACGGTAGAGGGCTTCGATGTACTAAGCATGAGGATCTTCACAGTCCGCCGTGAGGATGAGCCGAAGTCCCGTCCGTGGACGGATACCGGAAGCGCCGATCGGTGATGGAATCGAAGGTATGAACGAGCAGCCGAGCAAGTCGAACAAGCCGTGGTACCGCCGGGGTGCCGTACGCGCACTCGTGCCGCTGTCCGTGGTCGCCGTGATCGCCGGCGGCGCCGCGCTCGCGCCGGGCCTGGCCTCGGCCACCCCGAGCCTGCCCGCGGTCACCGCGCAGCAACTGCTGGCGAAGATCGCCGATTCGAAGGTCGACGCCTTCTCGGGCACCATGAGCCTGAGCACCAATCTCGGTCTGTCGGGGCTGACCGAGCTGTCGAGCACCGCGAGCCCCATCTCTCTGCTGAGTGGCACGCACACGCTGGAGGTGGCGGCCAACGGGCCGGCCCAGCAGCGTATCGCGTTGCTCGATCAACTCTCGGAATACGACTTTATCCACAACGGCACCAAATACTGGACTTACGACAGCGAGACGAACGCGGTCGAGGAGGGGACGGCTGTCGCGCATGACGACGCCAAGTCGAAGTCCGGTTCCACGGGGCACGCGCAGAAGCAGTACCCCGAGCTGACCCCGCAGGCGGCCGCGCAGCAGCTGCTCGACGGCCTGTCGCCGACCACGAAGGTCAGCGTCGGCACGCCGCGCACGGTGGCCGGCCGGTCCGCATACCTGCTGGTCCTGGAGCCGAAGCAGTCGGGCTCGCTGATCGGGCAGGCGGAGATCTCCGTCGACTCGGCGACGGGGACGGTGCTCGGTGTGGCGGCCTATCCGGTCGGTTCGAGCACGCCGCTGTTCGACGTCTCCTTCACTTCGGTGTCGCTGACCGCGCCGGATGCCTCGCGCTTCGATTTCACCGCGCCGAAGGGCGCGACGGTCACTCCGTTCTCGGGCAACGAGAAGAGCGGCGGCACGGCCAAGGGCAACGAGCCGACGCGGCAGAGCCTGAACCCCGAGGTGCTCGGCAGCAGCTGGCTCTCGGTCCTCGAGCTGCACGGCGTGAGCCTCGCCGAGCTCCAGCAGACGCTGAGCGGCGCCGGCTCGGCCGCGGCGAAGGACTCCGGGAACTCGGCGAGTTCCGACGGCGGCAGCTCGCAGCTGCTCAGTGGCGGCGTCAGCGGGTACCTGAACAGCCTGCTCGGCGGCGGGACGGCGGTGAGCGGCAGGTTCGGCAGCGGCAAGGTCTACACGACCGACTTCGTCTCCCTGCTGATCACGAACGACGGCCGGGTCTTCCTCGGCGCGGTCACGCCGTCCGTGCTGGAGAACGACGCGAACGCGCAAGGCGCGAAGTGACCGGCGAGACGCCGGCGATCGCCACCAGCGGGCTGTCCAAGCGCTATCGCGGCGGACAGCTCGCGGTGGACGGCCTGGACCTGCGGGTGCCGCAGGGCTCGGTGTTCGGCTTCCTCGGGCCGAACGGCTCGGGCAAGACGACCACGATCCGGATGCTGCTCGGCCTGATCTCGCCGAGCGCGGGCGGGTCCGAGCTGTTCGGCGAGCCGGTGGACGCCGGGCACGTCGGCACGCTGACCCGGGTCGGCGCGCTGATCGAGGGCCCGGCGCACTATCCGTACCTGAGCGGCCGGGCCAACCTGGCCAGGTACGACGCGGCCGACCGGACCGCGGATCCGCGCACCAGGGCGGCCCGGATCGAGCACGCGCTCGAGCAGGTCGGCCTGTCGAACGCGGCGGAGAAGAAGGCGAAGGCCTACTCGCTCGGCATGAAGCAGCGGCTCGGTCTGGCCTGCGCGCTGCTCCAGCCGCGCGACCTGCTGATCCTGGACGAGCCGACGAACGGCCTCGACCCGCAGGGCATGCGGGAGATCCGCGGGCTGATCACCTCGCTCGCGTCGCAGGGCACCACGATCTTCCTCTCCTCGCACCTGCTCGACGAGATCGAGCAGGTCTGCACGGACGTGGCGATCATGAGCCGCGGCCGGCTGGTGAGCGAGGGCACGGTCGCCGGGCTGCGCGAAGGGCTCAAGGCGCGGCTGGTGGTGACGACGCCGGATCCCGCCGAGGCCGCGACCGTGCTGAAGGAGCAGGGCGGGCAGGACGTGCGGGCCGAGGGCCGGCGCGTGGACTGCGACGCGCACGAGGACCTGGCACCCGACGCGGTGTGCGCGGCCCTCGTCGGCGCGGGCGTGCGGGTGCTGTCTTTCGGAGTCGAGCGGCCCTCGCTGGAGGACGCGTTCGTGGCGCTGACCGGGGAGGGTTTCGATGTCGCAGAGTAGCGTGGCGCTGCCGGCGCTCCGGCCGCGCGCACGGCGCACGCTGGGCGGTTCGCTGTTGGTCAACGAGCTGGTGACGATGTTCCGGAGGAACCGGAACCTGGCGCTGCTGGCCGCGCTGGCGCTGATCCCAGTCGCGCTCGGCGTGGCGATCAAGCTCAGCACCCATCGCGGCCGCAACGGCGGCGGCTTCATCGCCGAGGTCTCGAACAACGGGCTCTTCCTGGTGTTCGCGGCGCTCTCGCTGACGCTGCCGATCTTCCTGCCGATGGCGCTCGGCGTGGTGTCGGGGGACGCGATCTCCGGGGAGGCCGCGCAGGGCACACTGCGCTACCTTCTGGTGGCCCCGGCCGGGCGGGTGCGGCTGCTGGCGGTCAAGGGCTTCTCGCTCGTGGTCTTCTCGCTGGTGTCCACCGCCGTGGTCTCGGCCGCGGCGCTGCTGACCGGCCTCGCGCTGTTTCCGGGCGGCCAGGTGACGCTGCTGTCCGGCGATTCGATCGGGATGGGCGCGGCGCTGGTCAAGGCGGTGTGGATCACGCTGCTGGTGGCCGCCTCGCTGCTCGGCCTGGCCGCGCTCGGGCTGTTCGTCTCCACGCTCACCGACACGCCGATCGCCGCGATGGCGGTGGCGACGGGACTGACGATCGCGGCCGGGATCATGCAGGCGATCCCGCAGCTCTCGGCGATCCAGCCCTGGCTCTACACCTACCAGTGGTCCTCGTACGCGGACCTGCTGCGGGATCCGGTCTACCTGAGCAACATCGAGCACAACCTGCTGATCCAGCTCGGCTACGTGGTCGTGTTCGCCAGCGCGGCCTGGGCCAGGCTCACCACCCGGGACGTGACGAGCTGAGTGACCGGTCGACCCGGGCTCACTCCCCCGCGCGGTCCGCGGCGGTGTCCCTGAGGCCGGCGAGGCGCTCGAGGCGCTCGATCCGCTCGTGCACCGGCGGGTGGGTCGAGCAGAGCCGGCCGGCCCAGCCGGGGCGCTCCTCGTCCCCGGCGAAGGGGTTGACGATCATCAGGTGGCCGATGCCGGCGAGGCCGCGCCCGCCGCGCAGCGGCCTGCGCCGGGAGCCGGCGTCGATCTTGCGCAGCGCGGTGGCCAGCGAGAGCGGGTCGCCGGTGAGCCGGGAGGCGCAGGCGTCCGCCTGGTACTCGCGGGAGCGGCTGACCGCGCTGCGGACCAGGATCGCCGCGAGCGGGCCGAGCAGCACCGCGCCGAGCAGGCCGGCCAGGCCCTCGTCGTCGTCGCCGCCGTCGTCCAGGCCGGGCAGCAGCCACAGCAGGCTGGCCGACCACATGACCACGGCGGCGAGCGCTCCGGCGACCGAGGAGACCAGCACGTCGCGGTTGTAGACGTGCGCCAGCTCGTGCGCGATCACCGCGCGCAGCTCGTGCTCGTCGAGGGTGCGCAGCAGGCCTACCGTGCAGCACACGGAGGCGGTGCGCGGGTCCCGGCCGGCCGCGAAGGCGTTCGGCGACTCGGTGGGCGATACGTAGATCCGCGGCATCGGGCGGCGCGCCTCGTAGGACAGCTCGCGCACGATGCGGTAGAGCACCGGGGCGCCGGCCTCGCCGATCGGCTGCGCGTTCATCGCCCGCAGCGCGAGGGTGTCCGCGCTGTAGTAGGCGTAGCCGAGGACCACCAGCAGCACGATCGCCGCGAGCAGCAGCCCCTCGCGGCCGCCGCACAGTTCGCCGACGACGAGCACGAGTACGCCGAACGCCGAGATCAGCACCGCGGTCCGCACCCGTGCCGATTTGAGGTGTCCAGTGCGCCGCATAGTTACGTCCCGCTCGCCTTTCTCAGCTCGACCCCGCGCCCGCAGCGGCGCCGTTCGCCCGACACTTCATCCAACGATCACAATCCCGGCCGGGTTCCCCCGTTTTCCCGGGCGGCCGCGGCCGGCTCAGAAGGGCAGCAGGGCCGCGAGGTCGACGTCGCCGGTGCCGGCGGCCACCGTCGAGGTGCCGGGCGGCACCGAGGCGGTGCCGGTGGGTGTCGGCGAGGGCGAGGGGGTGGCGCTGCTGAAGCCCGACATGTCCACCTCGTAGCCGGCCGAGCTCTTGGCGGTGGCCGTGGCGTCGATCTGCACCGGCAGCCCGAACTTGTACGTCACGCGCACCAGGTCGCCGCTGCCCATCGCGGTGTAGACGTCCACCTCGACCTTGGAGGTGCCCGCCTTCTTGAACGGCTCCGAGTCCAGCAGCGTCGCCGGGATGCCCTTGACGCTCGAAAGGTCGATGAACGCGCTGAACATGTCGACGGTCGTGCCCTCCAGCGAGGTGACGCCGTCGGCCTGCACCGCCTTGACCGAGTTGAGCGCCGTCCACCAGCCGGAGAGCCGCTCGCCGGCCGCCCAGGTGTCGCGGACCGGCGCGGCCTCCCAGGACTTGCCGAGCCGGTCGCCGGTCTGCAGCGTGGCCGGGATCGAGGTGTAGACCTTCTCGTCGTACTCGAGCGCGCTGGAGGCGCCCTGCGTCGTCGAGCCGGAGCCCAGCGTCTCGATCGAGCCGGTCAGCGTCGCGGTGCCGGCCGGGTCGAAGGGGCCGGACAGGATCGTCATCGCGTTGATCGAGCCGCCGCTGGTGATCTGGATCGTGTTGTACGTCATCGTCCCCGGCTGCGGATCGGCGAGCCAGCCCTGCAGCTGGTACACGGCGTTCTTCTCGGACGCCGCGGTGGCGGAGGTCGCCGTGGCGGTGGCCGTCGCCGTGGCCTTCACGGACGCGGAGGTCTCCGGGGACGTGAAGACCTGCTTCGTGGTCCCGCACGCGGCGGTACCGCCCAGGATCAGCGCCGCGAGCGCCGCCGCGAGCACTCGTCTGCTGGCCACTTTTCCCGATCCCTCCGTAGACTCGCCGAGCAATCCTATCTCACGGCTGACCTGGGAGGACGGGCACCGTCACTGCTCTACGGGAGTGGTGCCGCTCATGGTGAACTTGTGCCCGCAGCTGACGGTCGAGGTGTCGCTCTTGTCCCACACGCAGATGTACATCGTGTAGCCCTCGTCCGAGATGAAGTTCGTCTTCGCGGCTCCGGTCGACTGCTCGAACTCGAAGTGGATGCCGTCGCTCCGGTAGAGCTCCGCGCCGCAGGCCTGGAAGCCCGAGGTGTTGAGCACTCCGGCGAGGTTGCCGGTGCCGTTGGTGTCCAGCCACGCGGAGCAGCCCGCGGCGTTGCCCGCGTAGTAGTCCACGTCCCCCTCGGAGCCGCTGACGTGTTCCGGGTCGTCGTTGCCGCTGACGCCGGAGATCGAGGCCGCGGTCACGACGGTGGCGGCCCTGGTCGTGGCGGCTGTCGTCGCGGGGGCGGAGGCCGGAGTCGTGGTCGGGCTGCCGGCGCCCGCATCTGCGGTGGTCTCGCCGGCGACCGTGAGCGTGACGGTCGACGTCGAGGTGGCCGAGGCGGAGTGACTCGGATGCGGCGAGGACGACGCGGTGTCCGACTTCGTGGATGCGACGAGCTGATTGCCCGTCGTCGTCGCGGTCCCCTGCGCACCGGCGCGCGCGGACGAGGTGGACGGGACGAGTACGTACGCGATCACGGCGCCGACGACGAGCACGACGGCGATCGGCAGGGTGACGAGCCTCCACCGCTTCCGGTGCTCGGGATCATTCTTCCCCGGCTGCCCGACTCGCGGCGCTGGGAACGGCGCCGGCGGCGGCTCGGTCTCCTCGTCCGGCGGCGGCAGCGTCTCGAGCTTGCCGACCGGCGTCGCGGCGAACTCCCGCCGCGCCTCGATCCGCGCCTCGACGGCCTCGGGCCACGACGGGTCGGCCGGGGCGTGCATCCGGGCCAGTTCCTCGAGCGCGGCGGCGGTCGGCCGCTCGTCCGGTCGCTCGGCGAAGCAGGACGCGACGAGCTCCGCGAGATCGGCGTCCACGGCGCGCATGGCCTCGATGTCCGGCACGACGCCGGGGGTCCGCCCGGACGCCGCGTACACCAGCAGGGCGCCGAGCGCGAAGACGTCGGCCGGAGCGGCCACGTTCTCGTCCCCGGCCTCCTGCTCGGGCGCCGTGAACCCGCGGGTGCCGTAGCTGCCGCCGCTGCGGGTCAGCCTCTCCTGGTCGGCGGCGCGCGCGATGCCGAAGTCGATCAGCTTCACGCCGTCGCGCACGAGCATCACGTTGGCGGGCTTGAGATCGCGGTGCACGATGCCGATCTCGTGCACCCTGCGCAGTTGCGCCGCGGTCTCGGCCAGCAGCAACCAGAGCGTCTCGGCGGACAGCGGGCCGTGCAACCGCACCGCCTCGTCCACGGTGAGTCCGGGCACGTATTCGGCGGCGAACCAGGGCTGTGCGACGGTCCCGTCGGTGGCCAGCACGCTCGGCGCGACGCCGACCGGCACCCGGAACAGGATGCCGACCTCCCGCTTGAAGCGCTCGCCGGAGACCAGCCGCGGCCGGACGCGCTTGACGGCGACGTACTCCTCGCCGGTCGTGCCGAGGTAGACCTCCCCCATGCCGCCGGCGCCCAGCAGGCCGATGATGGTGAACTGGCCGATCTCGCGGGGGTCGTCAGGCCCGAGCGGCTCGGCTATGGTGCGATCCATGGGCACGTCGCCCGACTCCCCGTCAGCACTCACCCGCGAGAGGGTATCGAGCGTGATTGAGGGGCGCAATTCCGGCTCGCGGCGTGGGCAAACGGTTTTTCGGCGTACGTGCCCTGCGACGGTCTACCGCAGCCGGCGGGGACCGGTCCCGGCGGGGGCTTCCTAGACTGCCGGAAGCTGAACGGAGGTACGCCAGATGCCGTACGCGAACTTTCCCCCGCAGATGCTGCCGCCGGGCAGCCCGGCCGACAAGGTGCCCTCGGCGCCGCCGGGGACGATCTTCGTGCTGGGACCGGAGGGCGGATACGCGGTCCCGGCGACCCGCTACACGCTGCTGTTCGGGCGCGACCGCGAGGACGTGCACGTGCCGGTCGGCGTCGACGATCCGACCGTCAGCCGCCGGCACGGGGTATTCACCTGCACCGGCGCGGACGGCGACTGGTGGCTGCGCAACACCGGCAGGCTGCCGATCGAGATGCCCGACGGCGCCCTGATGCTGGCCGGCCACAAGCGGATCATCGAGCCCGGATACACCCCGCTGGTGATCAACTCGTCCCCGCACCGCTCGCACCTGGTCGAGGTCCGGCTGGTCGCCTCGGAGGACCGGCGGCCGCGCTCGACGACGACGGAGCTGACCGTGGACCCGGAGACGGTCTACGAGCTCTCCGCGCAGGAGCGGCTGGTGCTCACCGCGCTGGCCAAGCGCTACCTGGACGGCGACGACGGCTACCCGCTGCCGCTGACCTGGGAGGAGACCGCGCGGATCGTCAACGCCTCGCCGTACTCCTCGAAGCGCTGGACGAACCGGACCGTCGCCAACGCCGTCGAGGACGTGCGCGAGCGGCTGCACCGCCGCGGCATCCGCGGCCTGCGCCGCGAGGAGGTCGGCGAGAACGTCGGCGCGACGCTGAGCGTGAACCTGATCAGGGAGCTGCTGAAGACCGCGACGCTGAGCAGCCAGGACCTGGCTCTGCTCATCGACGCCGACTGAAGGCGCAGCGGGCCACCGGCACCGTGAGGCCGCCGTCCCGGGGGGACGGCGGCCTCACGGCTTTCGGAAGTGGTGCGTGATCGAGGGTGTCGAACTGAACGTTCCGCGCACCCTCGACGGTCACCGCTGTCCGCGCAGCGGCCAGACGGCCAGCAGCGTCCGGTCGTCGTCGAAGGTCTCCCGGGAGAAGTCCAGGACGTGCGCGAACCAGAGCGGCGCCGGCGGCGTGTGCAGCTGCTCCGCGAACATCGCGCCGAACTCGCCGTCGCCGTCGCCGAGCGGATCGCCGAAGCCGTCCGTGCCGATCAGCAGCGTCTCCCGTTCGGCCAGCTGCGTCTGGACCCTCTCCAGTTCGGCGGGCAGCTGCGGCAGCGCGGCGACGCGGTTCGAGACGAACTTCTTGCCCGCGCCCGTCTTCGTGGCGAACAGCGGCGTGTAGAGCTCCGCGTCGTACGGGGCGCGCGAACGATCCAGCACCCAGGCGCCGGAGTCCCCGACGCGGCACAGGTCGACGAAGCAGTCGCCGTCCTGCGTCGGCTGGACGATGCCGGTGACCAGCGTCGTCGCGAACAGGTCCGAGACCTCCTTGAGGGTCGGCGCCTCCTCCGGCTGCCGACCGAGGCGCCACTGCGCGAGCTCGACCAGCCGACCGACCGCGTTCTGCACGGTGGCTGCGAGGTCGATCTCGCCGCCGCGCGCCAGCTGTTCGACGAGCGTCTCGACCGCGGTCCGGCACGCCTCGCGCGAGCCGTACTCCGAGTGCACTGCCCCCGACACGCCGTCGGCCACGGCGAACACGAGCGTGCCGGTCCGCTCGTACACCGTGGCCCGCCCGCAGTCCTGCCGCGGCTTCGAGCGCCGCGGCCAGCGGTGGCTGTCGCCGCGCACCGAGGCCGCGCGCATCGTGAACCGGTCGGTGGACCAGCCCTCGCACTCGGTGTCCAGGACGTCGTACGCGCTCTGCTTCGGCGGCCCGGGCTCGAACGGCATCGACGGCGGCTGCACGGTCATCCGCTCCCAGGCCGCCGCGGACAGCGCGGCCCCCCGGCTGGAGATCTGCTTCGGCGCCATTTCAGACCTCGTCGATCGCCATGGTGAACTGGTCCGGCCGGTTGATCACCAGGGTCGGGTTCGCCGAGTTCAGCGCCTGGCCCGACTCGACCAGGCTGGAGACGAGGGCCGCGAAGAACTCCGAGATGGCCGCGCCGATGTTCACTCCGGGCCTGGCCACGAACGCGAACTGCTCACTGGTGGCCACGTCGATCATCGTCGCCGGCTTCGCGTCGCCGATCCCGCAGGAGATGATGTTCGGCGCCGCGGGGGTCTGCGCCCTGTCGACGAGCGTGGCGTGGGTGGTGCGCCAGCCGTTGCCGTCGGTCGGCTGGCCGTCGCTGAGGAAGAAGACCACGGGCCGGTGCACCTTGTAGCCCTGCCCGCGCAGCCACTGCACGTCGGCCGGGATGCGGTAGAGCAGGTCGTTGAAGACGGCGCCGTAGTTGGTGACGCCGCGGATGATGACCTGCGGGACGGTCGTCTCCGTGCGCATGTCGGCGATGGCGAGGCGCACCTGCACGTCCTCGGAGAAGCCGAGCACGGCCAGCCGCAGCTTCGCCGCGATCATCGGCTCCGCGCGCAGCGCCTCGCACAGGGACAGCAGCCCGTCGGACAGTTCCCTGCGGTACGGGCCCATCGAACCCGACTCGTCGGCGAGCACGTAAGCGGGCAGCAGCACGCCTTTGACGTCCGGCATCGGTCCGCCTCCATTCCTGGTCTTCCACCCATCTGTGGTCTCTCGCCACGGAGATTAGGCCGCGGCACCGAGGACCGGTCCCCGATTCAGGGCTCTAACGTCCGTGACGGTTGGACCGCCCGGCTGAAGCAGAGTTCTAGGAGTCCCGATGGTCAGAAGGCAGGCGAGCGACCGGGCGCCGCTGCCCGATTTCCCGCTCTGGCACGGCATCCCGCGCATGGTGCCGCCGCAGTTCGGGCCGCCCAAGCTGCCGCTCGTGGCCCCGGCGCCGCCGGCCGCCACATTGACGCGAGCGCCGGCGTCCAGTGCGTCACCGGCTCTGCCGGGTCCGCCCACGGCGATGGTCTCTGGTGCGACCTACGGCACGTCGCGGCTGACGCCCGCGAGCTCGAGTTCGGTCGGCTGGCACCACCCGGCCACTCCGTACTCCGACGCGGATTACCGTCCGCCGCCGCGGTACACGCGCCCGGTCGCGTCACGACCGAAGCCCGCGCAAGGCGCCCCGTTGGGGCGCATAGCGCTTCTCGTGGCGGTCGGAATACTCACCGCCGCGGCCACCTACACCGTGCTGAACCGGACGTCGTACTCCAACCCGTCACCGACTCCGGCTCCCACCACGCCCCGGAGCGGCCTGCACTCCCCCACCCCGACGCGCCACAGCCACTCGCCCACGCCGTCGCCGTCCGCGACGGTGAGTCCGTCGCCGACGGTGACGCCGCTGGAAACCGGGGCCGGCGGCACGTTCCCCGACGCCGTATCCGCGATCGAGTCGACCTCGATGATCCACTACGTGGGCCAGCAGGCAGGACCGGAGTCGGAGGCGTCGAGCTGGGACGTCTACGTCACCGCTGCCGGCAGCCTCATCGGCACGGAGACCGTAGCCGGCGAGCAGTACAACGTCATGGTCGTGGACGGCGACGTGTACTTCCAGAACCCGGACCACCCAATCGGCTGGTCCTACGACAGCTCGCTGGAGGAGGCGCTTCCCAGCGGCCTCGACACGCCGTCCGCACTCGCCGCCGAGCTCCGCGCACTGCTGCCGGGCATCCAGGAGCAGTCGGCGACCTTCGACGGCTCTTCCGCGATCGCCGTCCAGACCAGGACCGGCGTGCTGTTCTTCTCCACGAACTCGCCGGACAGCCTGATCGGCATCGACTCGGTCAACGCCGCAGGCGGCTCGGTGGAGACGGCCATCGAGCCGACGACCCCGGACGAACGCAGGCAGCAGGAGCGGATCCTGGACGCGGACGCCCGGGAGGTCGGCGCCGGTTGATCAGGGCTCGAGGCTCATGAAGGTCATCGCCTCGGGCGAGTTGCGTTCGCCGGCCACCGCCTTCGGCTGGAACACCGTTTCGAGCACTTCCATGTGCTGAGCCGTGAGGCGGTCGCGGACGGCGCATGCACCCGCGTTCTCCTCCAGATGGCTGATCCTCCGGGTCCCGGGGATCGGCACGATGTCCTCGCCTTTGCGCAGCAGCCAGGCCAGCGCGAGCTGCGCGAGGGAGCACTCCAGCTCGGCGGCCAGCGGCTTCACCCGGGCGACGAGGTCGAGGTTGCTGCGCAGATTCGACTGCCGGAAGCGCGGGATCGTGAAGCGCACGTCGCGCGGATCGTCGACCCGTACGCGCGACCATTCGTTCGTCAGCAGCGCCCGGCCGAGCGGCGCATAGGCGACGAGGCCGACGCCCCAGGCCCGGGCCACTTCGAGAAGATCGTCCTCGATGTGCCGGCTCATCAGGGAGTATTCGCACTGCACCGCAGAGATCTGATAGACCTTGCAGGCCTTGCGCAGCGTGTCGCCGGCGACCTCGGAGAGCCCGAGGTGCCTGACCTTGCCGGCGGTGACCAGTTCGGACATGACCCCGACCGTCTCCTCGATCGGCACGAGCGGGTCGCGGCGGTGCATGTAGTAGAGGTCGATGTACTCGGTGCCGAGCCGACGGAGCGACGCGTCGATCGAATCGCGGATGTGGACGGCCGAGTTGTCGGCGATCCGGTCGCCCCCGACCCGGCGTACGCCGAACTTCGTGGCGAGCACGACGTCGTCGCGGCGCCCGCGCAGGGCTCGGCCGAGCAGATCCTCGTTGGCGGACTCCCCGTAGGACTCCGATCCGTACGCGGAGGCGGTGTCGATGAACGTGACGCCGAGTTCGACGGCCCGGCGGACCGCCTGCTCGCACGCCTTCTCGTCGGCGGGGCCGTAGAACTCCGACATCGGCATGAAGCCCAGGCCGATCTCCGACACCTCGAGTCCGTCGATGCCGAGTCTGCGCTTCGGAACCATCAGCTGCGACGCGGGCAGGCTGGTGGTCGTCGTCAACTGCGGCCTCCTCGGCACAGGTCCAGTGCCGCCTCCAGGCGGGCGACCGACTCCGCCGCGCTCAGGGCCATCGCGCCCAGCCGCTCGAAATCCTGGGCATAGCTTTGCACCTCGCCCTCCTCGCTGATGAAGAAGGCGCGCGATTTGTTCTCGAAGCACACCAGATCCGGTGATGCGCCGGTGAACGGAGTGAGCAGCGTGAAGGCCCCCGAGGAGATCGGCGGCGGGCCCGAGGCCAGGCCGAGGACCCGGATCTCGACGGTGGGATGCGAGGTCAGCGCGATCAGGTGCTCAAGCTGACCGGCGGCCACCTCGTAGTCCCCAGATGCCTCAGCCGACGCCGTGATCCGCAGTATCACGCTCTCGTCCAGCACCGCCGCGAGCCGGATCGGCTCCCGGTCCGCGGAGTCCGCGTCGAGCGCGTCCTGCCGACGCCGGACGATGTCCAGTCTCCGCTCGACCTCCTTCGAGGGCGGCGGCAGCGTGCTGGCGAGGATGACCGCGCGGCTGTACTCGATCGTCTGGAGCAGGGCATGGGGAACGACGGCGCAGTAGCAGTGCACTGCCGAGGAATCGGCCTCGGCCTTCAGCAGGGTGGTGTAGCCGGGCGGGACGGCGTCGGCGAACGCGTCCCACCAGCCCTTGGCGCTCACCTGCTTGGAGAGCGTCTGCAGCCAGTCGGCCCGCTCCTGCGGCAGCCCGTAGAGCTCGACGAGCCGGCCGAGGTCGCCCGGGGAGACCGGGATGCGGCCGGTCTCGATGCGCGAGATCTTGGAGGCCGACCAGCCGAGCCGGGACGCGACCTCCTCGCCGAGCAGGCCGGAGGCCTCCCGGAGCAGGCGCAGCTCCCGGGCGAACTGGCGCACCCGGGGATCGGAGGCGGCGGTGCCGTCGGCCATCGTCAGGCCTCCCGGCTCGGGTGGCGGAGTGCTGACAAGATCGGATATCCACCTTCGATCAACGGACCCTGGGTTCCCGACCCTCATCCTAGCCGACGCATGCAGATTTCTGTGCAATTTTGCAGGGAAGCTTGCCTTCATCCTCCCGCCGTCGCACCATGACGGTATAGCCGAACACTGAGCTCCCCGGCAATTCGCCGCGGAGGGAAGGGAGCGAGATGGAGGACCACCGTCCGCACCGTCGTCGCCCCAAGGTGACCTGCCCCGCCTGCCAGGGCCTCGGCCGCAACGGACCGGAGGGGAGCGTGTGCCGGGTCTGCTGGCTGACGGGCGTGATCGACTCGGGCAAGTACGAGAAGCTCAAGTCGCGGCCCGAGCGCCGCGGCGAGCCCTCCGACGCCGCCGACGACCCCTCCGCATTCCCGCTGCGTGTCTAGGCCGGCGACCACGGAGGGGGAGCTCCGCGGCTCTGCCGGTTTCTGCCGGTAGCCGGTATCCAGACGGTTCCGGCCCTGGTCAGAGCACACCGTCCCCTACAGCGACGTTGCCCCGCACGGTCCCTACCGTGGCAGGACCGGCACGCGGAACCCCGCGTGCGGTTCTCGGGAAGCATCACTGCGATGCGCGGAGACAAGGGGACGGACATGCAGGAATTCGCGGGTGCGGCCGCACCCCCGCCGGCTCTCATGCGGATCAGCGCCGCGGCCGACGGGTCGGTCTGGGCGCTGGACCACGCCGGGGCGCTGCTGACCACCACCGACGACGAGGTCGCCTGGCAGGCCCGGCCGTTCCCGGCCCCGAACCGGCTGGTGAGCGTGGGCGCGGGATCCGACGGCGCCGTCTTCGGAACCGCTGAGGACGGGCTCGTATATACCTATACCGACACGTGGAAGCCGACCGCTCAGCCCGGCGTGCGGCTGGCGTCGGTGTCCGTGGGCGGGGCGGGCACCGTGTGGGGCGTGGACGCTCAAGGCGGCCTTCAGACGTTCGACGCGTCCGCCGACGCGTGGAAGCCGGTTACGCCGCCGGCGGGTTCGTCCGGCGCGCGGGTCGCGGCCGCGGCCGATGGCAGCGTGTTCTGCCTGACCACAAAGGGCATCGCGTACGCGCTCTCCGGCACGACGTGGCAGCCGCTCGCCTCCGCCGCGGCGCTGATCGACATCGCCGCGGGCGCGGCGGGTTGGGTGTGGTCCGTTTCGTCGGACGGTTCTCTGGCGCAGTACGACGGGCAGCAGTGGCAGCCCGTCGGCACCCCGGGCGGTGAGGCGGTGGCCCACGTCGCGTGCGGCGCGGATCTGACCGTATGGGTGATCGACGCGGCGGGTCGCCTGTACGAGTTCGACGCGAAGAACGACGCCTGGCTACCGATCGCGGCCCCCGCCGCCCTCGGCGCAATCGCCCTCGGCGGCGTGCAGGCCGCCTGGGCCCTGGGCAAGGACGGGACCGCATATCAGTACACGGAGGCGGCCGACATCTGGATCGCGTCCGGAGCGCCGGGTAGCTTCACCCAGCTCGCCGCCGTCGACAACAGCACGGTCTGGACGATCGACGCGCACGGCGCGGTGCAGCGCCTGTCCCGCTCGGGCCAGGAGTGGTCCGCCGCGGCCGAGCCGGCCGGTCCGGTGTGGATCGCCGCGGGCCACGACGGCTCCATCTGGGGCGCCGGCAAGGACGGCGCGGTGCTCGGGCTCGACCAGGTGCACGGGGAGTGGCAGCCGTTGCCCGCGCCGCCGGCCGCCGCGGTCCGGGTGAGCGCGGGCGACGCGGCCTCCGTCACCGCTCTCGACGCCGCGGGCGCCGTCCACCAGTACGACTCCGCTGCCAAGAGCTGGGCGACGCTCGACCAGCAGGCCCCCGAAGGCGGTTTCACCGACATCAGTGCCCTGCCGGGTGGAGCCGTCTTCGCGGTCGCCGCCGACACGGTGCGGCTCTACCTCGGGGAGTGGGTGCCGACAGGAACGCCGGCCGTCGCGGTCGCCGCGGCAAGCGCGACGGATGCCTGGGCCATCGACCCCTCCGGCCACCCCGCGCACTTCCTGCGGTCCTCCGCCGAGGCTACGCAGTCCTCCCGGCCCGACCTGCCCGGCTGGGACGCCGAGGACGTCTTCGACGAGACCCGCAGCACCCACCTGTACATCGTCAACCGCGCCATCAGGCTGTGCGCCGCGCAGGGCGGCCCCGTCGGCGCGTGGCTCGCCGCGAAGCTGCAGCCGGGGGCGGGCCGACTGCCCGACAACCCGCTGCACAACCAGATGTGCCAGGGCCTCTACGACGCCGATTTCGTCGACCCGTACAACGATCCGGTGCTGATCTTCGTCCCGACCTACCAGTCGCACTTCTACGACCCGCGGACCGGCGAGAACTGGCTCGGCAAGACCAGCCCGACCGCGCTGACGCAGGGCACCGAGTACTTCGACAAATCGGTCGCGGCCTACCGCGACGGGCGGATCGACGGCAGTCGCGGCGCCGGGTACCGGCTCGGGCTCGCCCTGCACTACATGACCGACGCCACCCAGCCGATGCACTCCTCGAACTTCACGAACCTGAGCTCGGGTCCGATCGTGGGCTTCCACTCCGCCTACGAGGGCTGCGTCCTGGCCTACCAGTCGGCGCCCCGGTTCCAGCCGACGCCGTTCCCGATCCCGCGCTTCGGCGGCGACCCGGGCGAGTACATCACCGCCGCGGCGAAGCACTCCCGGCCCAACGTGATCAGGATCCTGCCGCCCAACGTGTTCACCGACTACCACGGCTACCTCACCTCCGAGGACCTCGCCCGGATCGAGCGATCGGCCCCGGACCTGATCGGCTACGCGATCGCCGCCACCGCCGGACTGCTCTTTGCCTGGGGCAACCTGCTGTACACCAGGCCGAAGGACTGGGAGGACATGGGGCAGCCGGCGCCGGATGTGACCGCCGTGGCCGGGATCGGCGCGACGATGACCGCCGACGGGCGCCCGTACCTGTTCGCCAAGGGCTCGGACGGCAATCTCTGGGTGCGCTGGGACTACGGGGCCAACAACTTCAGGTGGACCAACCAGCACGCGCCCGACGGCCGCGCGATCGCCTCCGGGATCGGCGCCGGCAACTCGTCGTACGGGCCGGCCGCGTTCATGCTCGACGAGACCGGCGGCGTGCTCGCCAACTGGTGGACCGGCTCCGACTGGGACTGGAACGACCTGGGCGCGCCGCCCTCCAACGGCTCGGCGCCCGCGCGGATCACCGGCACCGCCGTCGCCGCCCTGCCCGAGGTCGACGCCGCCGTGTTCGTCGTCACCGACCAGGGCACGCTGTTCAAGAACCAGGTGCCGGCCAGCCAGTGGGAGCAGGTTCAGCCCCCGCCGGGACTGAAGGCCGTCTCGCTGCTGGGTGCGACGATCGCCAACCGCGGGCCCGGCCAGGACAAGCGCTGCGTCCTGGCGATCATGTCCGACCGGGACCTGTGGCTGTGGGAGGAGGACGCGTACGCCGACGGCTCCTGGTCGCGGATCGGCCAGCCGCCCGGCACCACGATCGCCGCCTCACTCGGCGTGGCATCCCTGCAAAGTTTCGCACTCGGCGCGGACGGCCAGGTGTGGTTCTGCCAGTGGGACACCGGATACGGCAGCTGGACGCCGGTCGGCCAGCCCCCGGACGATCTCGACATCGTCAGCGGCCTGACACTCAACCCGGCGCAGTATCCGTACTACGCGCCGCTGGTCATGGGCGTGGCCGCGAAGGGGCCGGTCGCGCTCGGCCAGCAGTTGCTGGAGGACGACACGCCCGTGTGGCTCTGGGAGGACCGCGGCACCCCCGGGGAGACCTCCATCGCCTCGACCGTCGGCTTCGTGCCCTACCAGGGGGACTATCTCACCGCGGTGATCGGCGCGGACGGCCACCTCTGGGCCTGACCGCGGAGCCCTCGCCGAGGCCTGACACCGAGATCCGCCGGGCGCGGCCCCGTCCCATCCGGGCGGCGCCGGGCCCGGCGGCGGAGCGCGGCCGCCGCGCACCCGGGCCCTGGTGCCCCGAGCAGGGATCGAACCTGCGACCAAGTGCTTAGAAGGCACCTGCTCTATCCGCTGAGCTATCGGGGCTCGCTCGGCTCGCCTTTCGGCAGGCTTACGGCACATCAGGGTACCGGAATGCCTCTGGAGATGGCCGGTGACGAGCGGGTTGAACCGGACAGATCCCCGTTCAACGGGCCGCACACGCCGGTCTGGCACCGTTCCGCATTGAATTCGCAATGGAGAAGTTACCGAAGTGAGGTGACCGGGGTGTTCCCTTGCCCCGGCGGTTAAGGCAGGGTGACCCTGTGACGATCACAGGCCCGCACGCGGACCTGCTCAGCGCGGTCGGCGCTCTGCGCACCCATGTGGCCGCACCCCGCTTCCCCCTCGCCGCGGAGGGGGTCGACGACGTGCGCGCACTTCGGCTCGAGCTGCTGCAGCGGATCGACGACTACCTCATACCCAGGCTCCGCGAGCCCGGCGGGCCGCTGCACCTGGTCATCGGGGGTTCGACCGGCGTCGGCAAGTCCACGCTGGTCAACTCGCTGGTGCGCTACGACCTGACCCGGGCCGGGGTGCTGCGGCCGACCACGCGCGGGGCGGTGCTCTGCGTGAACCCGGCGGACGTGGCGGCGGCGACCGGGCCGCACCGGCTGCTGCCCGCGTTCGCGCGGCACGGCAGCGACCGGCCGCACGGCGCCGGGGGCGCGGTCGCCACCCCGGCGATCGAGCCGCGGCTCGGCAACCGGCACGAGGGCTTCACCCTGGCCGCGCATCCGGCGATCCCCTACGGCCTGGCGCTGATCGACGCGCCGGACGTGAACTCCGTCTCGCGCGCCAACCGGGAGACCGGGCGGCGGCTGCTCGGGGCGGCGGACAGCTGGCTGCTGGTCACCACGGCCGAGCGGTACGCCGACTCGGTGCCGTGGGAGCTGCTGCAGGAGGCCTGGCGGCGGCGGATGAACGTGGCCGTGGTGCTCAACCGGGTGCCCGCGGAGGCCGCCGCCGAGGTCAACCAGGCCTTCGCCGAGATGCTGGACACCTACCTGCCGCAGGCCGGCGCCGAGATCCCGGTCTTCACCGTGCCGGAGACCGCGCTGACCGCCGGTCTCATCCCGGAGTACCTGCTCGACCAGCTCGCCACCTGGCTGCGCGCGATCAGCCAGCAGCCAGAGGCGCGCCTCGCGGCCGTGCGAAGGACCATCCTCGGGCTGCTCGACGACCTGCCGCAGCAGATCTCAGTGCTCTACGAGGCGCTCACCGCGCAGGGCGAGGTGGCGAACCGGCTGCGGGTGCAGGCGGACCTCGCCTACTCCGGCGAGCGGGCCGCGCTGCACGACGCGGTGGCCGCGGGAGAGCTGATCGGCGGCACGGCGATGGTCGAGTGGCAGTCGCTGATCGGGCCCGGGCGGGTGGAGACGCTGCTCGACCCGGCCTCCGGCGTCGGCTCGAGCGCGCGCCGGCTGCTGCTGTCCGCCATCGCCGACCAGGTCTCGGCCGCGATCGCCCGCGCGACCGAGCAGGTCACGCAGGAGTGGCGCGGCACCGTCCCGGCCGAGGCCGAGGAGGAGATCGCGGCCACGGCGTGGAAGCAAGCCGGCGGCATCGCCCCGGAGCTCGGCGAGTGGGCGAACCGGCTCGGCGACCAGATCGCGCGCACCCGGCTGCAGCCGGACGGCGCCGAGGGCGAGCCCGACTTCCGGATCGCGGTGCTGATCGCGACGGTGCTGTGCGGGCGGGAGCTGCCGCGGCAGCGTCGCCGGCGCAAGGCGGAGCCGCCCACTCCGGCCGTCGCGGCGACCCGGCGGCTGGCCGACCAGATCTTCCCCGGCGGACTCGCGGAACGGCTGGCCGAGCAGGCGGCGGCGGCCCTGGACGCGGCGCTCGGGGCGCTGTTCGACCGGTACGCGTTCCGGCACCAGCGGATGCTGGCCGAGCTCGGGGTGGACCCGGACGCGGCGAAGAACCTGCTCGAGGCGGGCTACGCGGTGCAGCGGGCGCGCTAGGCGCCCGGCCGGCGCGCGAGGACGCGGGCGCGGACGAAGAACGACCAGAGGGAGATCAGGGCTGTGACACGGGCGGACGGGAACGGGCCGGGCGTCGGCGCGCGGCTCGACGCGCTCGGGCGCGTCGTGGAGCTGGCGAAGGGCCGGATCGACGACGCGGCGCTCGAGCCGGCCCGCACGGTGCTCGAGCGGGCGGCCGGACGCTACGCGCTGTCCGCCGAGCACACCCTCGTGGTGCTCGCCGGCGCCACCGGCGTCGGCAAGTCCTCGCTGTTCAACACCCTCGTCGGGATCGGCCTGTCCCCCGTCGCGGTGCGCCGGCCGACCACCTCGGAGCCGCTGGCCTGCGTCTGGGAGGCCGAGGGCCTGGAGGAGGCGCGGCCGCTGCTGGACCGGCTCGGGGTCTCGCGGCGCAAGCAGCTGTGCCGGGAGTCGCCGCTGGACCTGGCCCCGGGCCGCCGCGGCGCCCCGGCTCCGGCGCGCGACCCGCTGGCCGGCCTGGTGCTGGTCGACCTGCCGGACCACGACTCGCTGCGCACCGACCACCGGGAGATCGTGGACCACGCCGTCCAGTTCGCCGACCTGCTGATCTGGGTGACCGACCCGCAGAAGTACGCCGACGCCGACTGGCACGACGAGTATCTCAAGCCTCTGTCGGCGCACGGCGGGGTGACGCTGATCCTGCTCAACCAGGTGGACAAGCTGCCGGCCGGAGCGCTGCCGGAATGCCTCGGCGACCTGCGCCGGCTGGTGGACGCGGACGGGCTCGAGGGCGCGACCCTGCTGCCGGTCTCCGCGCGCACCGGCGACGGCATCGCCGAGCTGCGCGCCGAACTGGCCGAGCTGGTCGCCGGGCGCCGCGCGGCCTCGGACCGGCTCGGCGCCGACGTGGACCAGGCGGCGGCCGAGCTCGCCCCGCTGATCGGCCTGGTGCCGGACGCGGACCAGATCGCCGACAGCGACCGGGAGCGCGCGCTGGCCGGCCTGCGGGCCGCCGCCGGCGTCTCCAGCCTGGCCGACGCGGTCGCCGCCCGGGCCGCCGCGCACGCGCTGCCGCTCGTCTCCAGCCCGCTGCGCGCGCTGGGCCGGCTCGGCCGCAAGGAGAACGTGACGGCGACCCGGACCGCGGGCCCCGACGTCCCCGCGGCCGTCCCGGTGGACCGCGGCGGCCTCGACCAGGTGCTCGGCCAGTTCGCCAACGCGATCACGCAGAAGCTGCCCGACGAGTGGGGCCGCTCGCTGCGCACCCGGCTCACCGGCTCGCGCCGCGAGGTCGCCGAGCAGCTGGACGCGGCGCTCGGCCAGTGCGAGCTGACGGCGATCGGCGGCGCCCGGCAGGGCACCACCGGCCCGCGGGTCGGGCACGTGCTCCTGCTCCTGCTCGCCCTCGCCGGAGCGATCGGCGCGATCGCCGGCGCCGCGGGCGCGACGCGGAACGGCCCGGCGCTGGCGGGCGCGGGCGTCGGCGCGCTGGTCGTCGGGCTGCTCGGCACCCTGCTGCTGGACGTGCGGGCCCGCGCCTCGGCCCGCGGCCGCGCGATCAAGGCGGGGCAGGTCGCGGCCGGATCGCTCGCGGTGGAGCTCGCCGCCGTCGCCCAGGACGGCCTGTTCGCCGTCGCGGAGGCGGAACTGGACCGGCACCGGCGCGCCTACGAGGCGTTCCGCACGGTCTACGGCTGATCGGCGACCTGTCGCGGACGCTGCGGCGTCCCGTCGGCGGTTCGCCGCCGAGGGCGGGAAGTGCGTCGAGGGCGGCCCGCCGCGCCCGATAGACTGGGCTGCATGGCTGAGTTCATCTACACCCTGCGCAAGGCCCGTAAGGCCCACGGCGACAAGGTCATCCTCGACGACGTGACGCTGAGCTTCCTGCCGGGTGCGAAGATCGGCGTGGTCGGTCCGAACGGCGCCGGCAAGTCCACCGTCCTGAAGATCATGGCCGGCCTGGAGCAGCCGTCGAACGGCGAGGCGACGCTCAGCCCCGGGTACTCGGTCGGCATCCTCATGCAGGAGCCGAAGCTCAACGAGGACAAGGACGTGCTCGGCAACATCCAGGAGGGTGTCGCCGAGACGAAGGCCATGCTCGACCGGTTCAACGAGGTCGCCGAGCTGATGGCCACCGACTACTCGGACGAGCTGCTCGCCGAGATGGGCACGCTGCAGGAGCACCTCGACCACCGCAACGCCTGGGACCTCGACGCCCAGCTCGAGCAGGCGATGGACGCGCTGCGCTGCCCGCCGCCGGACGCCGACGTGAAGGTGCTCTCCGGCGGTGAGAAGCGCCGCGTCGCGCTGTGCAAGCTGCTGCTGCAGGCGCCGGACCTGCTGCTGCTCGACGAGCCCACCAACCACCTGGACGCCGAGTCGGTGCTCTGGCTGGAGCAGCACCTGGCCGGCTACTCGGGCACCGTCGTGGCGATCACCCACGACCGGTACTTCCTGGACAACGTGGCGCAGTGGATCCTCGAGCTCGACCGCGGCCGCGCGTACCCCTACGAGGGCAACTACTCGACCTACCTGGAGACCAAGGCCGCGCGCCTGAAGGTCGAGGGCCAGAAGGACGCGAAGCGCGCCAAGCGCCTCAAGGAAGAGCTCGAGTGGGTCCGCTCGAACGCCAAGGGCCGGCAGGCGAAGTCCAAGGCGCGCCTGGCCCGCTACGAGGAGATGGCGGCCGAGGCGGAGAAGACCAGGAAGCTGGACTTCGAGGAGATCCAGATCCCGCCGGGCCCGCGCCTGGGCAGCGTGGTCGTCGAGGTCGAGCACCTGAACAAGGGCTTCGGCGAGCGGGTGCTGATCGACGACCTGTCCTTCACCCTGCCGCGCAACGGCATCGTCGGCGTCGTCGGCCCGAACGGCGCGGGCAAGACCACGCTGTTCAAGACGATCGTCGGCATGGAGGAGGCGGACGCGGGCAAGGTCAAGGTCGGCGAGACCGTCAAGATCTCGTACGTGGACCAGAACCGCGGCGGCATCGACCCGAAGAAGACGCTCTGGGAGGTCGTCTCGGACGGCCTCGACTTCATCCAGGTCGGCCAGGTCGAGATGCCCTCGCGCGCGTACGTCTCGGCCTTCGGCTTCAAGGGCCCGGACCAGCAGAAGCCGGCCGGCATCCTGTCCGGCGGCGAGCGCAACCGGCTGAACCTGGCGCTGACCCTCAAGCTCGGCGGCAACCTGCTGCTGCTCGACGAGCCGACCAACGACCTGGACGTCGAGACGCTCTCCTCGCTGGAGAACGCGCTGCTCGACTTCCCGGGCTGCGCGGTGGTCGTCTCGCACGACCGGTGGTTCCTGGACCGCGTGGCGACCCACATCCTGGCCTACGAGGGCGACTCGAAGTGGTTCTGGTTCGAGGGCAACTTCGAGTCCTACGAGAAGAACAAGGTCGAGCGGCTCGGCCCGGAGGCGGCGCGCCCGCACCGGGTCACCTACCGGAAGCTCACCCGTGACTGATCTGGCGGAAGGCTCGTCCGTGACCGCTCGGCGGCACGTCTATCTCTGCCCCCTTCGCTGGGCGGACATGGACTCCTTCGGCCACGTGAACAACGTGGTGTACCTGCGCTACCTGGAGCAGGCCCGAGTGGACTGGATGTTCGAGACCGCGCGGGAGGCCGGGGTCGAGAAGTTCAGCCTCGGCACGGTCGTCGCGCGGCACGAGATCGAGTACAAGCGGCCGCTGGTCTACCGGGCCGAGCCGGTGCGGGTGGAGATCTGGGTGACGAAGATCGGCGTCGCGTCCTTCGTCTGCAACTACGAGGTGCGCGACGAGGACGTGGTGTACGCGACCGCGAACACCACGCTGGTGCCCTACGACCTGGCCGAGCAGCGGCCGCGGCGGATCGCTCCGGAGGAGCGGTTCTACCTGGAGCAGTACCTGCAGGCGAAGTAGGAGTTGGTCCGAAACGTGTTGATCAGGTTCATGGGCGCGCGGGACGGAGCGGCCCTCGGGGCGTATCTGGAGCGCCTGCTGCACTTCGACAAGGGCGCGGTCGTGCGCTGCGTCGGGGTCGGCCCGGCGGTGGCCGCGTACAGCGGGCCGCCGTTCGGCGGCAGGCCGGTGCTCGCGGTGCGGCTGTCCGCGCTGCAGCAGGGCACCGAGCCCTTCGACGTGACCGTGCTGGCCGGGAAGCTGCTGGACGGGCTTTCCCGCGACGACACGGAGATCCTGGTCCCGGACACGATGGTCGGCGGCCCCGCCTGGGCCGGCCTGCTGCCGCCGCGCACCGGCTGGACCCGGGTCGGCATGATCAGCGTGCGCGAGCTCGGCCGGGCCGCGGCGCAGGGCAACGCGGACTTCCGCTTCCGCGCGCTGGGCCTGGACCGCGCGGGCCTGGACGCGCTCGGCGAGGAGATCTGGAGCCGGCCGGTCGAGGCCGCCGCGGACACCGACGGCGCCCCGCTGACGCTGCGCACCGCGCACGCCGCGCAGGCCCTCGGTTTCCTCGGCCCCGATGCCGAGCAGACCGACGAACTCGCCGCGCTCGCCCGGATCGGCCGCTGGCTGCGCGTCGACGCTCCGTACGGGACCGTGCTGCAGCGGGACTGAGGCTCCGCGGGAAACGTGGTTCGGGGTCGGGAGCCCGCCACCCTCAAACGGACTCCCGGCCCCTGCTCTTCGCCCCGCTGCGGACTCTTCTAGCTCGCCGGCGCCGGGAAGTAGTCCAGCGTCGGCGTGAGGCTCCAGCCGGTGTTGCCGGACCCTAGCTGGAACTGGAACTGCGGGGTCGCCGGCGGGTACTGGTCCTGCACGGTTCCCGCGACGCCGACGCCGGTGGCGTGCACGCCCGCGACGTATGCCGAGCCCTGCGTCTCGCCCTGGAAGACGACCGTGCCCACGCCGGCGATGTTCACGTTCGTGATGCGCAGGCCGGTGATCGGCAGGCCGGTTCCGTCGCCGGATACGAGCTCGAAGACGCTGTACGGGGTGTCGTAGACGTTGAGCGCGTCCAGGTTCAGCGCGACGCCGCTGATCGCGTAGTCGTAGGCGTCGATCTGGATGGCGCTCATCGGGTGGCCCCAGTTCGGGTTCATCGCGCCGGACCGGATCACGGTGTCGTGGCTGACGTCGATGGTGCCCGCGAGGGTTGTGAAGCCGGGGCTCGCGAACTGCTCGTTGGAGATCGTCAGGCCGCTGCCCAGGGCGTTGGAGTCGGTGATCACGTCGTGGGTGATCGTGTTGTCCGTGCCGCCGTATTCGGCGATGCCGTTGGCCAGGTTCGGCTGCTCGACGGTGTCCCAGGCGAACACGTCGTGCGAGTCCACGGCCGGGTACGACCAGATCGCGAGCCCGTCGTCTCCCGTGTTGCGGATGAAGTCGTCGCGCACGACGACGCCGGTCGCGTTGCCGTTGAGGTTCAGGCCGTCCGCGTCGGTGTCGAGGATGACGGAGTTCTTCACCACGTCGCCGGTGTTGCCGTACTGCAGCCACAGGCCGACGTTCGCATTCTGTATCCACAGGCTGTTGACGACGGAGCCGGTGCCGAGCGAGCCGTTGATCGCGTTGGCGGTGCTGTCGTCGTGGCGGCCCACGGTGTCGCCGAGGATCGCGAAGTCACGCAGGTTCACCGGGCCCGGGACCGCGCTGGCGTTGTCGATGAACTCGTTGGAGCGCACGCGCGAGTACCAGTTTCCGGCGCCCTCGATGCTCGCGCGGTCGACCTGGAGCGGCGTGTCGATCGCGAAGTCGCCGGCCGGGATCCAGACTGTCTCGTGCCTGGCGTCCGCGGCGGCGATCGTCGCGGCGAAGGCGGCGGAGGAGTCCGTCGCGCCGGTCGGGTCGGCGCCCTCGCTGAGCACTGATATCGAGTTCGGCGGCTGCTGCGCGGGTGCGGCGACCTGGTAGAAGTCGGCCAGATTCACGGTGTACGGCAGCGCGGTGTCGTTCGCGTCGGCTTGCAGGCGTACCGTGTCGCCGCGGTGCAGTTCGCGGCCGATGAGCACGCGCACATCGTCATAGAAGTGGCGCGTCTTGCTGCCGTAGATCTGCGGGGTGTCGATGTAGCTGTAGGCCGACGTGAGCTGCAGGTCGGTGACCTTCCGTCCGTCGACGTAGAGCGCGAGCGATCCGCTGCTCCCCTGCGGCAGCGCATAGTCCACATCGACGGCGTTCGCGTTGCCCGACAACGTGAACTGCACATACTGGCCCGGCGCCGTGAGCTGCACGGCCTCGCGGCCGACCGCTTCGGAGGCGAGCGTGCCCTGCGTGTAGTCGGGGCCGATCACGGTGCCGTTCGTCACGGCGTTCGGACCGGTCGCGAGGTATTCGCCGACCAGACCGGGGACGCGCGCGCCGCCGTCGTACGAAGCGTTGAAGGCGGAGCGCGGCGCGGTCGCGGGAGACGTGGCGGCGGTGGCGCCGGCCGCGCCGAGGCAGACCACTCCGGATGTGGTTATCGCGAGCGCACCAAGGAAACCAAGTCGTGCTCGTAGCTGTGGCAAGGACGGTTCCTCTCTCGATTCAGTGCCGTGGATTTCGTGCCCCTGCTCTTCAGTTCAGGCGGAGCCACACCGCGGTGTCGGACGGCAGCCGTCCGTCCTGCGCGAGCGGGCCGCTGCCGAGCAGGACCTCTTCGTACTCGGGCAGCGGAGCGTCGTGCGGCCCGAAGTTGACCACGCAGGCGAAGTCGTCGCCGCGCCGGTACGCCAGCACCTCGGGATCCGCGGGCAGCCAGCGCAGCGCCTCCCGGTCCGTGCGCAGGCCCGCCGTGGCGCGGCGGATCCGCAGTGCGCTGCGATAGAGCTCGAGCATCGAGGCCGGATCGCCGGTCTGCGCCTCGACGGTCATCCGGCGCCAGTCGGCCGGCTGCTCGGCGAGCCAGGGCTGCGCGCTCGCGCCGGCCGGGCTGAAGCCGAAGGGCGGCTGGTCGCCGGACCACGGCAGCGGCACCCGGCAGCCGTCGCGGCCGGGGTCGGCGCCGTTGGTGCGGAAGAACATCTGGTCGTGCTTGTGGCCGTCCGGGATGTCCTCGACCTCCCACAGGCCGAGCTCCTCGCCCTGGTAGATGTACGCGGATCCGGGCAGCGACAGGCTGAGCAGCGCGGCCGCGCGGGCGCGGCGGGTGCCGAGCTCCAGGTCCACCGGCGTCTCGAAGCTGCGGGTGGCGAAGGCGAAGCTGGTGTCGTCCCGGCCGTAGCGCGAGACGTGCCTGGTCACGTCGTGGTTCGAGAGCACCCAGGTCGCGGGCGCGCCGACCGGCTGGTGCGCGGCGATCGTCTCGTCGATGACCTTGCGCAGCTCGGCCGGATCCCACGGGCAGCACAGGAAGGAGAGGTTGAACGCGGTGTGGATCTCGTTGGGCCGCAGGTACATCGCGAAGCGCTGCGGGTCCGGCATCCACACCTCGCCGATCAGCGCCTTGGGCTCCGGGTAGGAGTCCGCGACCCGGCGCCACTCCTGGTAGATCTCGTGGATGCCGTCGCGGTCGGTGTACGGATGAGGCGCGTCCTGCGGCGCCTCGGGGTCGAGGTCGGCCAGGAACGGGTCCTTGACCAGGATCGCGGCGGAGTCGATGCGGATCCCGTCGGCGCCGCGGTCGAACCAGAAGCGCAGGATGCTGAGGTGCTCCTCGCGCACCTCGGGCTGCTCCCAGTTGAGGTCGGGCTGCGCGTCCGCGAACAGGTGCAGGTACCACTGCCCCGGGCTGCCGTCCGGTTCGACGACCCGTGACCAGGCCGGCCCGCCGAAGTGCGAGACCCAGTTGTTCGGCGGCTCGTCGCCGCCCGGGCCGCGTCCCGGCCGGAACCAGAAGCGCGAGCGCTCGGGCGAGCGCGGGCCGGCCTTGAGCGCCGCCTGGAACCACGCGTGCTGGTCCGAGACGTGGTTCGGCACGATGTCGATGATGATCCGGATGCCCAGCGCGTGCGCCTCGGCGATCAGCGCGTCGGCCTCGGCGAGCGTGCCGAAGTCCGGGTCGATGTCCCGGTAGTCCGAGACGTCGTAGCCGCCGTCGGCCATCGGCGAGGGATACCAGGGATTGAGCCAGATCGCGTCGATCCCGAGATCGGCCAGGTACGCCAGGCGAGAGCGGATCCCGCCGAGGTCGCCCACGCCGTCGCCGTTCCCGTCCGCGAAGCTGCGCACGTACACCTGGTAGGTGACCGCGTCGCGCCACCACTGGAGAGCCACGGATTTCCGCCCCTTCGTTGTTCGCCTGCCGGTTGCGCACAACGTACATGGCCGCACTCAGGCCCGCAAGAGATCTGCACTTGTGCTGCAAAAACTCGATCTCGCCTTTCCGGGTCGGCCCCACCGAAGATCGCCGTACAGAGATTGAGTCTCGACGCGGAGTCAGCGCAACGGCGCTGGGTACGCCGTTTTCCGTTGCTGCGGCTTGATCGTCGTAATCAAGTCGTGTCATTGCGAGTTTTCATCGCTATCTTGCGAAGCGATGTCCGGGTCAGTACGGTGAACGCACCCGGGGCAAGACCACAGTCGCTCGTGTCCAGTGAGGGAAGGCAGATCTATGAAAAGCACGGTCCGCCGAGGTGCCGGCATCCGCCGCACGGTGGCGATCGCCACGGCCGCGGCATTGGCTCTACCGGTCGCCGCGTGCTCGAGCAGCAGCAGCGGCTCATCGTCGAACAATGCGTCAGGGCCGGTGACGATCACCGTCGGGTGCGAGCCGCCGACCACGCAGAAGGCGCAGCGGCAGTTCTTCCTCGACGACATCGCCGCCTTCGAGAAGGCGAACCCGAACATCACGGTCAAGGGCGACGACGCGAACCCCTGCGAGGTCCCGGCGAAGTTCACCGCGCAGCTGGCCGCCGGCACCGAGGACAACGTCTTCTACACGGCGTTCACCGACCCCGCGAACGTGATCGCGGCCGGCCAGGCCGCCGACATCCAGTCGTACGTCGGGCAGATCGCGAACGAGAGCAGCATCCTGCCGCAACTTCTGAACGTGTACCGGCAGGGCGAGACCACCTCCGGCGACCTGTACGGCATCCCGGTCAACAACTACTCCGAGGGCCTGGTCTACAACACGACCCTGTTCAAGCAGGCCGGGATCGCCAGCCCGCCCGCCACCTGGGCCGAGGTCGAGGCGGACGCCAAGAAGATCAGCGCACTCGGTTCCGGGTACGTCGGCTACGTCGACCTGAGCGCGCAGAACACCGGCGGCTGGCACTTCGCGGCCGAGCTCTACTCGCGCGGCGGGCAGATGGTGACCGGCAGCGGCAGCAACGCGAAGGCCGCGTTCGACACGTCCGCCGGGCTCGCCGTGCTGCAGACGCTGCACCAGATGCGCTTCGTGGACAACGACATGGGCACCAAGCAGGGTCTGGCCTGGCAGGACCCGCAGCAGCTCATGAGCACCGGCAAGCTCGGCATGTACGTCGGCGCGCCGGACACGGTGACCAACATGCACGCCACGTACAACACGCCGTACACCAACATCGCGATGGCACCGCTGCCGGGCGTGAGCAGCCCGACCGCGACGCTGCTCGGCGGCGACGGCTACATGTTCAACAAGAAGGACACCCCCGCGCAGATCGTCGCCGGCATCAAGTTCCTCAACTTCGAGTTCCTGACGCCGAACGACGGCCAGTTCAACTACACGCGCACCGCGAAGGCCGGGCAGCCGGTCGGCCTGCCGGAGCCGGACCTGTTCACCGCGGGCTCGGCGGCCGACCAGCAGGCGAGCGCGGATGAGAAGGCCTCGGCCAACGTGCCCTCGGCGAACTTCTCCGCCTACACGAACGCGCTCTCGACCATGCAGCTCGTCATCGAACCGCCGCAGGCGCAGGCGATCTACGCGCAGGGCGACAAGGCGATGTACGCCGCGCTGACCAACCCGAACGCGAACCTGCAGCAACTGCTCGACACGTTCAGCTCCGCGGCGAACGAGATCCTGCAGAACCAGTAACCGGCCGGTCCTCGACGCCGTTCCCGCCGGAAGCACCCATTCCGGCGGGGGCGGCGCCCGGCGTCCTCACGAGAGCGGAAGTGCAGCTTCGATGGCCACGATCAACGTTTCCCGCGCGCGGGCGCGCGGCCTGCCGAAAGCGACCGACGGACCGCCGGACCGCGGGCGGCGGGGTCCCACGCTGGGCCGCCGGGTACGGCGCAACCTGACCGGATACGTCTTCCTCGCGGGCGCGATCATCTGCTTCGCGCTGTGGTCGTGGTATCCGATGATCCACGAGATCCTGCTCAGCTTCCAGCACCTGAACCTCGTCGGCCAGAGCGAGGGCTGGGGCGGCTGGCGCAACTACGAGCACATGCTCAACGACCCGAACTTCTGGACCTCCGTCCGGGTCACGCTCGTGTTCACCGGCCTGGCGCTCATCTTCGGCTACGCGGTGCCCTTCGTACTCGCGGTCGGCCTCAACGAGTTCCGGCACGCCGCGTGGTACTTCCGACTGCTGGTCTACCTGCCCGTGATGCTGCCGCCGGTGGCCGCGGCGTACCTGTGGAAGTGGTTCTACACGCCGGACGACAGCGGCCTTTTCAACGCGGTGCTGCACGATCTGCACCTGCCGACCTCCGCCTGGCTGCAGTCCTCGAACAACACCTTCGTGATCCTGTGCATGGTGATCTTCTCCACGTGGAGCAACATGGGCAGCGGCGTGCTGATCTACCTCGCGGCCCTGCAGGGCATCCCGGGCGAGCTCTACGAGGCGGCCGAACTGGACGGCGCGGGCATCCTCAAGCGCGTCTGGCACGTGACCATCCCGCAGACCCGGCTGATCCTGTCGCTGATGCTGCTGCTGCAGATCGTCGCGACGATGCAGACGTTCACCGAGTCGCTGGTCCTCACCGGCGGCGCGAACGGCACCGGGACGCTCGTCTACCTCGTGTACCAGGACGCGACGAACTTCAACAACTTCGGCGGATCCGCGGCGATCGGAACGGTGCTGCTGCTCGTGCTCGGCCTGTTCTCCGGGGCGTACCTGTGGCTCAACCGGCGAGGAGAGGACTGAGGACGCCGATGTCGGCCTTCGACGCGCAAACGAGAACCCTGATATCCAGGGCGCAGCTCAACCGGCCGCTGGCCCGCCGGATCTACTGGGTGCTGCTGGTGGCGACCATCGCCGTGTTCACGCTGGTGTTCCTGTTCCCGCTCTACTGGGTCTTCAGCAGCGGCCTGAAATCGGCGTCCGAGGTGCTGCAGAGCCCGCCGACGCTGATCCCGCACTCGGTGAGCCCGCACAACTACGCGACCGCCTGGTCCGACTTCAACCTGGGCCGGTACATCCTCAACACCACGTACTACGCGGTCGGCGCCCTGCTGCTGCAGCTGGTGTTCGACGTAGCGGCGGCTTACGCGCTCTCCAAGCTGCGCCCGGTGCTGGGCAACGTGGTGCTGGCGCTGATGCTGGCCACACTGATGATCCCGGCCACGGTCCTGGTGATCCCGAACTACCTGACCGCGATCAACGTCCCGGTGCTGCACCTGAACCTGGTCAACTCGCCGATGGCGATCTGGCTGCCCGCGGTCGCCAACGGCTTCAACATCTTCCTGCTCAAGCGCTTCTTCGACTCCATCCCGGAGGAGCTGCTGGCAGCCGCGGCGATCGACGGCGCCGGCCCCCTGCGCGCACTCTGGTCGATCGTGCTCCCGATGTCCCGCCCGATCCTCGGCGTGGTCTCCATCTTCGGCACGGTGGCCGTGTGGAAGGACGTCCTGTGGCCGCTGCTGGTGCTGACCGACCCCACGAAGATGACCGTCAACACCGGCCTGCTGAACCTCACCGGCGACGGCATCCCGGAGAACATCCTGATGGCCTCGCTGGCGATCGCGTCCGTGCCGACGATCGTGTTCTTCCTGGTCTTCCAGCGGAGCATCATGTCCGGCCTGACGACGGGCAGCCTGAAGGGCTGATCCCCGCGGCACCGCCTGGCGCCGTGCAGCCCCTTGCCGGGCCCCGATCCGATCGGGGCCCGGCAAGGGGCTGTCCTGGATTTATCCGCGGCCTCAGGCACCCGCCGGCGCCGGGCCCGTCGAGCCTCGGACGACCAGTTCGGGCTCGAAGAGGAGTTCCTCCGCGGTGACCGGGATGCCGTCGATCTGGCCGACGAGCATGGCCACGGCGGCGCGGCCGATGGCCTCCAGGGGCTGCCGGACGGTGGTCAGGGGCGGGTCGGTGCAGTTCATGAAGGCGGAGTCGTCGTAGCCGACCACCGAGACGTCCTGGGGGACCTTCAGGCCCGCGCGGCGCACGGCGCGGATCGCGCCGAGCGCTATCGGGTCGCTGGCGCAGACGATGCCGGTGACGCCCTGCTTGAGCAGCCTCGACGCGGCGACCTGGCCACCCTCGATGGAGAACATGGTGTGCTCGACGTGCGCGGTCTGGACCGTGACGGCGGCCTTGGCGGCGGCGGCCTCGAAGGCCTCCTGCTTGCGGCGGCTGGGCATGTGGTCGGGCGGGCCGAGGATCAGGCCGATCCGTTCGTGGCCGAGCGAGGCGAGGTGGCCGAAGGCCTGCTCGACGGCGACGGCGTCGTCCGTGGAGACGCGGGGGAAGTCGAGGTTCTCGCTGGCGGCGTTGACCAGGACGACCGGCAGCCGCAGTTCGAGCAGCCGGAGGTAGTGGCCGTGCGGGGCGTCGGCCTCGGCGTACTGGCCGCCGCCGAAGACCATGCCGGAGACCTGCCGCTCCAGCAGCATGTCGACGTAGTCGGCCTCTGACATGCCGCCGGTGGTCCTGGTGCACAGCACCGCGGTGAAACCGCGCTGGGCGAGCGCGCCGCCGACGACCTCGGCGAGCGCCGGGAAGATCGGGTTCTGCAACTCGGGCAGCACCAGGCCGATCAGCCTGGCCCGCTCCCCGCGCAGCTGGGTGGGCCGTTCGTAGCCCATCACGTCCAGTGCCGTGAGCACCGCGGCCCTGGTGGACGCGGAGATCCCGGGCTTGTCGTTGAGCACGCGCGAGACCGTGGCCTCGCTGACCCCGGCCTTCTTCGCGACATCGGAGAGTTTGCCTGGCATGCTGCAAGTGTACGGCATGACAGTGCAAGAAACCATGCAAAGCTGTCGAGGTCTTGCGGTACGGACCACGGTAGACCGCAAGGGGCCTGGACATGCGGGATTGTTCACGCGAACAACCCTCGGATCGTGCCCTTATGCCGCTTTCGCCGGGGTCCCGGAACAGGACTCGATGATCAAAAGGCTGCGACCTGCGCTGTTCGATTCGTTACGGACAGCGCATTGACGAGCGTCGGGCCCCGGGCTTTACTTCCTCCAACGGTACCGGTTACGGAACCGGTACCGGGCGGTTTGTGGAGAGTGAGGCAGCGTTGCCGATCACCATCACCGACGTGGCCACGCGGGCCGGCGTCAGCAAGACCACGGTCTCGCGCGTGCTCAACGGAAAGGGCGAGCTCGACGCGGCGACCGCGGCGCGGGTCCGGCAGGTCATCGCCGAGCTCGGATACGTGCCGAAGGCCGGCGCGGTGGGCCTGGCGCGCGGGCGCACCCGGGTGATCGGGATGCTCGTCCCCTCGCTCACCTGGCCGTGGATAGGAGAGGTGCTGCAGGGCACGATCGACGTGGTGGAGTCCGCGGGCTACGGCCTGATGGTCTTCACCTGCACCCAGGGCGACCAGTCGATGCGGCGCTTCGCCGGGCAGGTCTCGGCGAAGTCGTTCGACGGCCTCGTGGTGATCGAGCCCGAGGGCACCCTCGACTACATCAACTCGCTGCACGAGCAGGGCCTGCCGGTCGTGCTCATCGACGACCGCGAGCACCGGCCGCGGTTTCCGTCGGTCGCGACAACGAATCGGGCCGGCGGCGAGGCCGCGGCGGAGCATCTGCTCTCGCTCGGCCGCTCCCGCGCGGCGGTGATCACCGGAGAGCTGCGCTTCGGCTGCTCGCGGGAGCGCCTCGCCGGATTCCGCTCCCGGATGGCCGAATCCGGCCATCCGATCAGCCCGAAGCTGGTCGAGGGCGCGGACTTCACCTTCGAGGGCGGCCTGCGCGCGATGACCCGGCTGCTGCACTCGGACATCTCCTTCGACGCCGTCTTCGCGCACAACGACCTCTCGGCCGCCGGAGCGCTGCAGGCCCTGGCCGAGGCGAAGCTCCGGGTTCCGCAGGACGTGGCCGTCGTCGGGTTCGACGATGTGCCGATGGCCGCGTACACGAACCCGCCGCTGAGCACGGTCCGCCAGCCGATGCGCGGGATGGGCGAGGCGGCGGCGCGGCTGCTGATGTCGCACCTCGACGGCGGCGAGCAGCTGCTCGACGAACCGCACATCGTGCCCACCGAGCTGGTGGTGCGCGGCTCCTCGCACCCGCAGGCGAGGAGCTCGGAGCCCGGCGGCGCCTGAAAATGCCGTCCGGCCCGCCGTTTGCCGACGACGGGCCGGGTCGAACGGGATCGGTCGTACGTTGCCGCGTACTGCCGTCCATCGCACGTCATCCGTGAGTTAGGGACTCAAGTGAGGGATACATGCGTACAACAAAGACTATAGCCGCGCTCGCCGCCGCACTCCTGGCAGCGGGCACGCTGAGCGCCTGCGGTGGCTCCGGCGCGAGCACCTCGAGCTCGGCCGCGGGATCCGGGGTGCTGAACATCGGCATGCCCAACGGCGCCCAGTCAGACAACAACAACCCCTTCCTGAGCTCATCCGCCGCCAACAGCCTCGGCTACAAGAACGTCATCTACGAACCCCTCGTGATGACGAACATCGTGCAGCCGACGCAGGCCGGCACGCCGTGGCTGGCGACCGCCTGGAAGTGGTCAGGCAACTACACCACGCTCGAGCTGACCATCCGCAACGGCGTGACCTGGTCGGACGGCCAGCCGCTGACCGCCGCGGACGTCGCGTACACCTTCAACCTGGTGAAGTCGAACACCGCGCTCAACCAGTACGCGATCCAGTTCGGCTCGATCTCCAGCAGCGGCAACACGGTCACGCTGACCTTCGCGAAGTCGCAGTACGTGTACCAGACGCACATCCTGAACCAGTTCATCGTGCCCGAGCACATCTGGTCGAAGATCTCGAACCCGGCGACGAACGCGGTCACCGACCCGGTCGGCACCGGCCCGTACACGCTGACCTCGTTCTCCGGCAACACCGCGACGCTCACCCGGCGCAGCTCGTACTGGCAGGCGCTGCCGCAGGTCAAGACCCTGCACTACACCTCGTACCTGTCGAACACGACGCAGACCCAGGCGCTGACCGACGGCGAGGCGGACTGGAGCTTCGTCTTCATCCCGAACCCCTCGGTCACCTACACCGCGAAGGACCCGTCGCACCTCAAGCTGTGGTTCCCGGCCGTGCTCGGCGACCACGGCCTGTGGCTGAACACGACGGTCAAGCCGTTCGACAACGCCAACCTGCGGGTGGCGATGAACGACGTGATCAACCGCCAGACGATCGTCAAGACCGGCGAGGACGGGTACTTCTACCCCGAGGTCACCAGCAACACCGGCATCCCGACCCCGGCCGGCACCTCGTTCATCAGCAGCCAGTTCTCCAGCAGCAACACCGCGGTCGACGTGAGCGCGGCCAAGGCGCTGCTGACCTCGACGCCGGGCTTCAGCTACAGCGGCCAGAACCTGATGTACAACGGCAAGCAGGTCGCCATCCAGCTGTCCGACCCGGCCGGCTGGTCCGACTACGACACGGACCTGACGCTGATCCAGAACGACCTCAAGACGATCGGCATCGACGCGACCGTCTCCCAGCCGAACGCCAACACGTGGACGACGAACGTGGCGGACGGCGACTTCCAGGGCGTGCTGCACTGGACCAACAGCGGCGCGACCCCGTACGACCTGTACGCGACGATCCTGGACGGCTACACGCCGATCGGGCAGACCGCGAACGGCGACTTCGGCCGCTTCCAGAGCTCCGCCGCGACCGCCGCGCTGGAGCAGTACGCCACCGCGAGCACCGACGCCGAGCGCAGCGCGGCGATGGAGACGATCGAGAACATCATGGTGACGCAGATGCCGATGATCCCGATCATGGCGGCGAACGCGGGCGGCGAGTACAGCACCAAGCACTGGACCGGATGGCCGGACGAGACGAACCCGTACGCGCCCGCGCAGCCCACGCTGATCAACTCGCTGCAGATCATCCTCGATCTGAAGCCGGCCTCGGGATCCTGATGGCACCGGAACAGACCACGGCGGTCCTCGAGGCCGAGGGCCTGACCAAGCACTTCCCCGTACGCGGCGCAGGACGCGACGTCCTGCGCCGCGGCGCGGCGGTCCACGCGGTGGACGACGTGGCCCTGAGCCTGCACCGCGGCCGGGTCACCGCGCTGGTCGGCGAGTCCGGCAGCGGCAAGTCCACCGTCGCGCGGCTGCTCGCGCAGCTGCAGACCCGCACCGGCGGCGCGGTGCGGCTGCACGGGAAGGACGTGACGGTGCACGGCGGACGCAGGTTCCGCGCGTACTGCCGGTCCGTGCAGCTGATCTTCCAGGACCCGTTCGCCTCGCTCAATCCCGTGCACACCGTGCGCTACCACCTGACCAGGGCCCTGCGCGTCCACGGCCACGCCGGGCGCACCGCGCGGGAACTGGAGGAGGCGCTCACCGACCTGCTCGGCCGGGTGCGGCTGACCCCGGCCGAGCAGTACCTCGCGAAGTTCCCGCACGAGCTGTCCGGCGGGCAGCGCCAGCGGGTCGCCATCGCGCGCGCCCTCGCGGCGCGGCCGGAGGTGCTGCTGGCCGACGAGCCGGTCTCGATGCTCGACGTCTCGATCAGGCTCGGCGTGCTGAACCTGCTGCGGGACCTCAAGGAGCAGCTCAGCCTGGCCGTGCTCTACATCACCCACGACATCGCCTCGGCCCGCTACTTCGCGGACGAGACGCTGGTGATGTACGCGGGCCGGCTGGTCGAGGGCGGGGAGAGCGAGACGGTCACCCAGTCCCCCGCGCATCCGTACACCCGGCTGCTGATCGACTCGGCGCCGGATCCGGAGCGCATCGGGAGCGCGCAGCGCGCGGAGCTCGACGAGGACGACCTCGGCGAGCCGCCGAGCCTGGTCACCCCGCCGGCCGGCTGCCGGTTCCACCCGCGCTGCCCGCACGCGATGGAGCGCTGCACGACCGAGCTGCCGCCGCGCTTCGAGGTGAGCGGGAAGCAGTGGGCCGCGTGCTGGCTCTACGACAACGGATCCCCGGCCCCGGCAGGTGAATCGTGAAGCGCCTGCTCACCCGGCTCGCGTTCTACCTGTTCACCGCGTGGGCCGCGATCACCATCAACTTCTTCATCGCGCGGACGCTGCCGGGCAACCCGGTCAGCGCCCTGCTGACGAAGTTCCAGGGCCAGATCGACTCCAGCGCGATCGCCTCGCTGACCGCGCTGTTCGGGCTGGACAAGCACCAGAGCCTGTGGGACCAGTACGTCGCCTACTGGGGCCAGCTCGCACACGGCGACCTCGGGATCTCGTTCTCGCAGTTCCCGGTCCCCGTCAGCACACTGATCGGGTCCTACCTGCCGTGGACGCTGTTCCTGGTGGGCACGGCGACGGTGCTGAGCTTCCTGATCGGCACCGCCCTCGGCGTGCTCTCCGGCTGGCGGCGCGGCTCCTGGACGGACGCGCTGCTTCCGGCGACCGCGTTCCTGTCCTCGATCCCGTACTTCTGGCTCGGCCTGATCGCGATCAGCGTGCTGGCCGGCCCGGCCAGCTTCTTCCCCGGCTCGTTCAGCTACGACCAGGGCCTGACGCCGGTCTGGACGCCGTCCTTCGTGGCCAACGCGGTCCAGCACGCGATCCTGCCCGCGGCGACGATCGTCATCTCCTCGATGAGCGGCTGGCTGCTCGGCATGCGCAACATGATGGTGACGGTCTCGTCAGAGGACTACATCACCGTCGCGCACGCCAAGGGCCTGTCCGATCGCCGCGTGATGTTCAGCTACGCGGCGCGCAACGCGATGCTGCCGAGCGTCTCGGGCTTCGCGCTCTCGCTCGGCTTCATCGTCAGCGGCACGTTCCTGGTCGAGATCGTCTTCAGCTACCAGGGTGTCGGCACCCTGCTGCTCCAGGCGATCGGAGCGGACGACTACCCGCTGATGGAGGGCATCTTCCTGGTCATCACGCTCGCCGTGCTGGCCGCGAACTTCCTCGCCGACCTGGCCTATCTGCTCCTCGACCCGCGCACCCGCAAGGAGGGCTGACCCGTGGCCAGACTGCGCAGACCGAAGTTCCTCCGCAACGGCAAGGCCACCGCGGGCGCGCTGATCCTGCTGTTCTTCTTCATCCTCGCGGTGATCGGCTCCTGGATCGCGCCCTACAGCCCGGACGCGACGGGACCGGACGCCGTGGTCGGCCCGTCCGGCGCCCACTGGTTCGGCACCGACCAGCTCGGCCGGGACATCTACAGCCAGCTGCTCGTCGGCACCCGCGGCGTCATCGTCGTCGGATTCGCGGCGGGCGTCATCGCGACGGTTCTCTCGCTGGTGATCGGCATCGCGTCGGGCTACCTGCCCGGGCGCGGCGGCGAGGCGCTGTCCGTGATCTCGAACGTGTTCCTGGTGCTGCCCGCGCTGCCGCTGCTGATCATCATCACCTCGGCCACGCCGAAGGACGGCGGCTGGATCGTGATCCTGACGATCGGGCTCACGTCCTGGGCGTGGAACGCGCGGCTGCTGCGGGCGCAGACGCTCTCGCTGCGGCGGCGCGACTACGTCGAGGCGGCGCGCGCCACCGGCGAGTCCACCTGGCGCATCATCGCGTTCGAGATCCTGCCGAACCTGACCGCGATCATCGCCTCGGGCTTCGTGGGCACGGTCGTGTTCACCATCCTGTCCGAGATCACGCTCGCGTTCGTCGGCATCAACGTCTCCGAGTGGAACTGGGGCACGGTGCTCTACTGGGCGCAGAGCCAGGACGCGCTGGCGCAGAACGCCTGGTGGTGGTTCGTTCCGGCCGGTATGGCCATCGCGCTGCTCGGCACGGGCCTGGCACTGCTGAACTTCGGCATCGACGAGTTCGTCAACCCGCGGCTGCGCTCCGGCGGCCGGGCCCGCGTACGGACCCGGGCCGGCCGCAGGCTCCGGATGCGCGTCGGATTCACCCCGGTGCTCGCCACCGTCGAGGAAGGAGAAGCGCGGTGAGCGACGCAGTGCTCGAACTGAAGGACCTCAGCGTGGACTACGGCGTGGGCGAGTCCGCCGTGCACGCCGTGCGCAACGTGGACCTGACGCTGCACCGCGGCGAGGTGCTTGGCCTCGCCGGGGAGAGCGGCAGCGGGAAGTCGACGCTGGCCTACGGCATGACCCGGCTGCTCGCACCGCCCGGCGTCGTCGCCGGGGGCAGCGTCCTCTACAACGCCGCGGGCGAGGAGCCGGTGGACGTGCTGCGGCTGACCGACGCCGAACTGCGCCGCTTCCGCTGGGCGCAGACGGCGATCGTCTTCCAGGGCGCGATGAACTCGCTCAACCCGGTGCACCGGATCCGCACCCAGCTGACCGACGTCATCCGCGCGCACGAGCCGGACACCCGGCCGGCCGAGCGGCTGGACCGGGCCAGAGAGCTGATGTCGCTGGTCGGCATCCCGGAGGACCGGCTCGAGTCGTACCCGCACCAGCTGTCCGGCGGCATGCGGCAGCGCGTGATGATCGGCATGGCGCTGGCGCTGCGGCCGCAGATCGTGGTGATGGACGAGCCGACCACGGCCCTGGACGTCGTCATGCAGCGGCAGATCCTCTCCCGCCTGGTCAAGCTGCGCGAGCGGTTCGACTTCGCGGTCCTGTTCATCACGCACGACCTGTCGCTGCTGGCCGAGTTCTCGGACCGGATCGCGATCATGTACGGCGGCCGGATCGTGGAGAGCTCGCCGAGCGCCGACCTGTACCGCGATCCGCTGCACCCCTACAGCAGGGGCCTGCTCGGCTCGTTCCCCGCGCTGCGCGGGGCGCGCCGGGAGCTGACCGGCATCCCCGGTTCGCCGCCGGACCTGCGCGCGATGCCGGCCGGCTGCACCTTCCACCCCCGCTGCCCGCTCGCCTTCGACCCCTGCGCCCGCCGGCGTCCCCCGCTCGCGGCGACCTCGCCGGCCCGAGATGTCGCCTGCTGGCTGCACGCGACCCCCGACACAGAGGACTGACATTGGACACCACCGTAGCCTCCGACCACCCCGCGCCCACCTCCGGAACCGGTTCCGCAACCGATTCCGCCCGCGTCGCGGAGCGGGGCCCCCAGCCCTTCGCGGAGCCCTCCGAACAGCTGATCCGCGGCCTGCCCTCCTCGTTCCTGTGGGGAGCGGCGACCTCCGCGTACCAGATCGAGGGAGCCGTCGCCGAGGACGGGCGCACGGACTCGGTCTGGGACACGTTCTGCCGCGTGCCGGGCGCGATCGACGGCGGGGACGTGGGCGAGACGGCCTGCGACCACTACCACCGGATGCCCGAGGACGTCGCGCTGATGAAGGGCATCGGCCTCGACGTCTACCGCTTCTCGCTGGCCTGGCCGCGGATCCAGCCGGGCGGCCGCGGCCCGGCGAACGAGCGCGGTCTCGACTTCTACGACCGCCTCATCGACGAGCTGCTCGCGGCGGGGATCGACCCGTGGCCGACGCTCTACCACTGGGACCTGCCGCAGGAACTCGAGGACGCGGGCGGCTGGCCGAACCGCGACACCGCCCACCGCTTCGCCGATTACGCCGAACTGGCCTATGCGCGGCTCGGCGACCGGGTGAAGACGTGGACGACGCTCAACGAGCCGTCGGTCGTGACCACGCACGGCTACCTCAGCGGCGTCCACGCGCCGGGCCGCCGGAGCCTGGCCGACGCCGCGGCCGCCGCGCACCACCAGATGCTCGGCCACGGCCTGGCCGGCGCCCGGCTGCGCGAGCTCGCCGAGCAGGCGGGCAACCCCTTCGCGCTGGCCATCACGCTGAATCTCGGCCCCTCCACCCCGGAGACCGACGCACCCGAGGACCACGAGGCCGTGCGCCGCGCCGACGGCTTCAACAACCGGCTGTACCTGGATCCCCTGTGGCACAAGCGGTACCCGGCCGACGTCGTCGAGGACCTGGCCGCGCAGGGCGTGACGATCCCGGTCCAGGACGGCGACCTGGAGCTGATCGGCGCGCCGATCGACGCGCTGGGCATCAACTTCTACTTCGGCATGCAGCTCAGCGGCCGCGCCGAGGACGGCTCCATCCTCGACGCGAACGGCGCCCCGGTCTCCCGCCACGTGCTCCAGGGCCGCCCGCAGACCGCGATGGACTGGGAGATCATGCCCGACGACTTCGCCGCCCTGCTCACCCGCGTCGGCCGCGAGTACCCCGGCGTCCCGCTGTACGTGACCGAGAACGGCGCGGCCTTCGCCGATACGCCGAACGAGGAGGACTTCGTCCACGACGTAGACCGTGCGGGTTACCTCGCGGACCACATCGCCGCCGTCGCCGTAGCCCGAAAGGAGGGCGCCGACCTGCGCGGGTACTTCGTCTGGTCGCTCTTCGACAACTTCGAATGGGCCTACGGCTACGACAAGCGCTTCGGCATCGTCCGCGTCGACTTCGACACCCTGCGCCGCACGCCCAAGCACAGCGCCCGCTGGTACGCCGAGACCATCCGCACGGTCCGCGGCTACTGACGCCGCGGCGGGAAAAACGGCGCACGCGCGGAACCTGCCGGTTCCGAGCTGCGGGTTCTGCGCGTGCTGCGCATGACATAAGGGTGCCCCGGCCGATGATCCTCCGTCGGCCGGGGCACCCGCGCTGCCCCCTGCGAATTCACTCACTTCCGCGACGTCACCCGACTGCCGTAACCGGGCCGGCCGGTGCGCGCCACGTCGTTCGGACAGCGGGCCTCAGGGAGCAGAGAAACGCAAGACTTCGTCCGCAGTCACCCTGCTGGTCTTGCTCCCCCTGCTCACCCTGCTGGTCCTGCTCGCCCTGCTAGTCCTTCTTGAACAGGCCCTTGACCTTGTTCACGGCGTCCTCGCCCATCTTCTTGACGTCGTCGTCGTCGAAGTTGCCGTCGCCGTTCGCGTCCATCCGCTTCTTGCCCTCGTCCATGGCCTTGCCCATGGCCTTGTCCTTCATGGACTGGCCCTGCTGGTCCTGGCCCTGGCCCTGCTGTGCCTGCTGAGCCTGCTGAGCGGCTTCCTCGGCCTTGTTCTTCATCTCTTCGACATCGGACACGGGGTTGTTCACATCCTTCTGCGGTGATGGGTGTCGTCAAGCCGCGGGTCCGCGGCTCCCCCCGCCACCGGAAACGCTAACCCGCAGTGTCCGCTTTTGCACCTTTTGTCGCCGCGGCGATGAGCTTGTGGTGCCGCACGACCTCCTCGACGATGAAGTTCAGGAACTTCTCCGCGAACTGCGGTTCGAGCTGCGACTCCTCGGCCAGCCGGCGCAGCCGCCTGATCTGCTCGGCCTCGCGATCCGGGTCGGCCGGCGGCAGGCTGTGCGCGGCCTTGAGCTCGCCGACCTTCTGCGTGCACTTGAACCGCTCGGCGAGCAGATGCACCAATGCGGCATCCAGGTTGTCGATGCTCGCCCGCAGCGTCCTCAACTCCGCCAGCACCTCGCCGTCGGCCTGCGCGGCGTGCGCGGCCTGCCCCGTGCCGAGCTCGGTCACCGTCGATCACTCCTCGCTGAGTAGCGGTCACGGCTGGTGGCCCGCGACCTGCCCACCGAAACTACCGCCACTGCCCCCGCGCACCGCCGACCGTCTCAATCAGCGGTCTCTCGGGCAGCCGACGCTTTCTCATTCGAGCTCTGACATCGCGGCCCTCAGCTCGCCGAAGGCCTGCCGCGCGTGCTCGACGAGCGTGCGCGGATCCTCGGCCACCGCCCAGCGGCCGAACGCACCGTAGAACGCGCGCGTCCCCAACTCGGCGGCGAGTTCGGCGACCAACTCCGGCACGCGCCGTTCCCGCAGCGCCGCCGTCATCGCACCGACGAGCGCGGCTCGCTTGAAGGCCGCCCGCTCCTGCAGTTCCGCGCTCTCGGCGATGACCTTGCGCAGCTTGCCGGCCATCTCCCGCCGGTCCTCCGTGAACACCGCCGCGAGCTCGTCGACGGCCGACGCGACCATCTGCAGCGGCGTGGCCGAGTCGGGGGCCCCGCCGATCGCGTCGGACACGATCCGTCCGTGCAGTTCCTGGCCGGCGTAGAGCACCTCGCGCTTGTCGGAGAAGTGCCGGAAGAAGGTGGTCTTCGTCAGACCGCCGGCGCGCTCGGCGATCTCGTTGACCGTCGTCGCGTCGTATCCCTGCTCGGCGAACAGGTCGATCGCGGCGCGCACCAGCCGTTCCCGCGCATTCGGTTCCCATCGAGCCATGCAGACCAGGATAGGTGACGTGACTTGGTAACGTCACCCGTGCTAGCGTGATGTTACCAAGTCACATCACCACTTCGAGGAGTGCTCCCATGCGCGTCTTCGTCACCGGCGCCAGCGGCCACATCGGCTCGGCCGTCGTCACCGAACTCATCCACGCAGGTCACGAGGTCACCGGCCTCGCCCGCTCCGACGCGTCGGCCGAAAGGATCACGGCGCTGGGTGCCGATGTCGCCCGCGGAGACCTCGGCGACCTCGACTCCCTGCGCAAGGCCGCGAGCGAGTCCGACGCCGTCATCCACCTCGCCTTCGACCACGCGAGCATCCCGGTCGGCGGCTTCGCCGAAGCCGCCGAGGCCGACCGCAGGGCCGTCGAGGCCATGTGCGAAGCGCTCGTCGGCACGGGGAAGGCGTTCATCGCCGTCGGCGTCAAGGCGCAGGGCGACGACGCCAAGCGTGCCGCCGGCCCCAGCGCCAACCCGCGCACGATCGTCTGGCGGACGATCGAGGAGTTCACCGACCGCGGCGTCCGCACCGTCCTCGTCGCCGTGCCGAACGTGACCCACAGCGACCGCGACACCGGCGGCTTCGTCCCCCAGCTGATCCGCATCGCCCGCCGGACCGGCGTATCAGGCTACGTAGGCGAGGGCGCCAACACCTGGGCCGCGGGCCACACCCTCGACGTCGCCCGCGTCTTCGCCCTCGCGGTCGACAAAGCCCCCGCCGGCTCCCATCTCGTGGCGGCCGCCGAGCCCGGCGTCCCCGTCCGCACCATCGCCGAGTCCATCGCCCGCCACCTCGGCATCGAGGCCGTCAGCATCCCGGCGGAGCGGGCCGCGGAGCACTTCGCCGGCTTCCCGTTCATCACGATGGACATCACCATGCCCGACGCGGGCACCCGCGAGCTCCTCGGCTGGCAGCCCACCCACGCCGACCTGCTCGCAGACCTCGACGAGGGCCACTACTGGGAACTGTAGGCGGCGCATTCGCCTGGGCCGGCCGTGATTCCGCTACTCGGCGGCGAGCTGGGTGAGCAGCCGGTTGGCCCAGGCCAGGGCCTCTGCGTCGGTGAGGGACTTCGGGTTGGCGGGCCGGTCGCGGTCGGCGGCGCGTTTGAGGGCGAGCATTTCGTGGGCGTAGGCGATGAGGCGGGGGTCCATGGCTGAGCAGGCCAGCACGACGTGGGCCATCGGCTCCTGGAGTTCGGTCGGGCGGGAGCCGAAGGCTACGGTGGCGTTCAGGTATCGGGCGGCGATGGCGGCGGCTGTGTCGGGGCGCTGGTCTTCGTGGAGCAGGGCACTGACGTACAGGGCGAAGGCGGCGGCATCGACGCTCCAGTCCTCGTTGCCGAAGAGCAGGCGCAGCAGCATTGCTCTGCGGCGTGAGCGGCGCCATGGCTCCTCGGCGCGGAAGTGCAGGATGCCGAGGCAGGTCCACGCCTGGGCCATGCGGGCCCAGTAGGCGGGGGCGGCGTGCCAGCGGCTGTTCCAGGAATCGTCGTCGGGGTGCGGGATGTGGGCGACGAGGCCGAGGAGGTCCAGCTCGGAGAGCTTGCCGAGTTCGGCGGAGCCGTCGTAGGCGGTGATCGGGTCGCTCCAGCTGCCCGGGCCTGCCACGGCGCGGAGCACTGCGACTGCTGTCGCGCTGGGCTCGGCGACGGTCGGGACCTCGGTGACGTCGCCGCCGGGGTACGACCAGATGGGTGTGCCGAATGCGGTGCTGACCGGGACGCGGATGTCGGGCGGGGGAATGTCGCCCGCGCTGACGGTCAGGTCCGGGAAGTAGCTGCGGACGACGGCGTTGGGGCTCGGGGCCTCGAGGCTCGTGATGCTCAGGTGCGGGGCGAAGTCGAACGGGGCGTCGCTCGGCAGTCTGCCGTCGAGCATCTGGGCGAGCAGGCCCGACGTGGCCTCCGTCGGCCAGGGCACGGAGCCGATCCAGGGGCGGTTCTGGCGGGCGAGGTTCAGCAGGTGCCTGGGGTACGGGTGCTCGGGGTTCTCGCGTGCGAGCTGCTGGAGGGCGGCGAGTGCGGCGCCGTCGGTGTAGTCGGACTGCGTGTACAGCGCGGACAGGCGTACGGCGCGCGGCTTCACGTGGTCGGGGTCGTACCGCATCGCGCGGTCGGCCCATTGGATCGCCTGGGCGTGGTCGTCCTGCTGCATGCAGGTCTCGGCCATGTCTATGTAGAGGTCGATGTTGTACGGGTCCAGCGCGAGCGCGCGCTCCCAGGCTTCGAGGGCCTCGGTCGGACGGCCGGCGCTGCGGTAGGCGAAGCCGAGCATCAGCGCGCCGACCTGGTTCTCGCCCTCCGCCGCGCCGCTTCGGTCCATCATCTCGGCGCGCGTGCACCACGCGATCGCCTCGCCGACTCCGCCTATTCGGCGGGCGAGCGTGGAGAGGATCGCGAGCGACTGTGCCGTGGTCTCGGGTTGCGCGGCGACCGCGCGGGCGAATTCGAGCCAGGGGGCTTGGATCCTCGCCAGGTCCTCGGGCGCCGGGTCCGGCAGGCCGCCGGCGAAGTGGCCGATCGCGACGGCGGCTTCCCTGCCGGTCACCAGCCGGGCCAGGTACGGTCCGAACCAGGGCGCGGCGCACCACGGCAGATCGGGTCGCATCGCGGTGATCCGACCGATGATCTCCAGCGCCATCGAGTGCTGGCCGGCCCTGGCCCGCAGCGCGGCCAGGGCGATCGCGCCGCCGAGGTACATCGGCTCGCCGATTGTGAACCAGTGGGCCAGCTCCTCCAGCCCCGCGGCGTACCCGGCGAGCTCGTCGATCATCGCGTACGACTGCTCGAACGCCGGGTCGTGGTGCAGTGCCTGGGCGACGTGGACGGCGGCGTGCTCCGCATCCCCGCTGTCCATGTGCAGTCGCGCGATGGCGAGCTCACCTTCGGCCTCGACGCGCGGCTCACCCTCACCGTCCGACGGCGTTCGGCATGCCTCGTTGTGCATCGGCCACGATTCCCTTCGCTCTGAGTCGTGAAGAGCTTAGGGAACCGTGGCCGATGCGCGAACCGGTCATTCACAACTGCATCAGAACTGCATCAGAATTCATCGTCGAACGAGACGCTTCCGCCAACCGCCACCTGGTACGCGGAGACGCGGCGCTCGAAGAAATTAGAGAGTTCCTGGACGTCCTGGAGTTCCATGAAGGCGAGCGGGTTGGCGGAGCCGTAGACCGGCTCGATGCCGAGCTGGGCCAGGCGCCGGTCGGCGACGTGCTCGAGGTAGGCGCGCATGTCGGCGAGCGGGAGGCCGGGCACGCCTTGGTCGAGGAGGTCTTCGGCGAACTGGGTTTCGCAGTCGACGGCCTCGGACAGCATCTCGCGGACCTGCGCGGCCATCTTGTCGTCGAACAGGTCGGGTTCCTCGGACCGGACGGTGTCGACGACGTCGAAGGCGAACGCCATGTGCATGGATTCGTCGCGGAACACCCAGTTGGTGCCGGAGGCGAGTCCGTGCAGCAGTCCGCGCGAGCGCAGGAAATACACGTAAGCGAATGCGCCGTAGAAGAAAAGCCCCTCGATGCACGTCGCGAAGCAGATCAGATTGAGCAGGAAGGCGCGGCGGTCCTCTTTGGTGCTGAGGGCTCGCAGGTCGTGCAGGGAGTCGATCCAGCGGAAGCAGAATTCCGCCTTGCGACGGATCGAGGGGATGTTCTCGACGGCCGCGAATGCGGCGGCGCGCTCGTCGTCGTCGGGGACGTAGGTGTCCAGCAGATTCAGGTAGAACTGGACGTGGACCGCCTCCTCGAACAGCTGCCGGGAGAGGTAGAGGCGTCCCTCGGGGCTGTTGACGTGCTGGTAGAGGTTCAGCACGAGGTTGTTGGCGACGATCGTGTCGCCGGTGGCGAAGAACGCGACCAGGCGCGAGACGAGGTGGCGCTCGGCCGCCGAGAGCTTGTCGAGGTCGGCCAGGTCGGCGTGCAGGTCGACCTCCTCGACTGTCCACGTGTTCTTGATCGCGTCCTTGAAGCGGTCGAAGAAGTGCGGGTAGCGCATCGGGCGCAGGGTCAGGTCCATACCCGGGTCGAGCAGCATGTCGGGGAACTCCTTGCGAGGGGGCGGGTACGGACGGGCTACTGGCAGGCTTCGCAGGACTCGGGGTTCTCCAGCGAGCACGCGACGGCGTCGGCCTGCTCGATCGCGGGGGCCGCGGCCTGGGCGCCGACGGTGGCCTGCTGGATGCGGGTCGCCGGGCGCGAGCGCAGGTAGTAGGTCGACTTCAGGCCGGCCTTCCACGCGTACATGTACATCGAGGAGAGCTTGCCGATGGTCGGGGCCGAGAGGAACAGGTTCAGCGACTGGGACTGGTCGATGAACGGGCCGCGCGCGACCGCGAGGTCGATCAGGGCGCGCTGCGGCAGCTCCCACGCGGTGCGGTACAGGGCCTTGACCTCGTCAGGCAGCACCGGGATGTCCTGGACCGAGCCCTCGGCGCGCTTGATCGCGTCGCGGATCTCCGGGATCCACAGGCCGAGCTCCTTGAGCTCGTTGACCAGCGCGGTGTTGATCTGCAGGAACTCGCCCGACAGGGTCTCGCGCTTGAACAGGTTCGAGACCTGCGGCTCGATGCACTCGTAGCATCCCGCGATCGAGGCGATGGTCGCGGTCGGGGCGATGGCGATCAGCAGGGAGTTGCGCACGCCCGTGGACGCGATACGGGCGCGCACGGCGCTCCAGCGGCCGGCGAGCTCCGGGGAGGTGGCCACGCCCCACAGATCGGGCTGAAGGGCGCCGGAGGCGGCGCGCGTGTCCGCGTAGGCGGGGTGCGGGCCGTGCGCCTCGGCGAGCGTGGCGGAGGTCTCCAGGGCGGTGAGGTAGATCTCCTCGGAGATGCGGGTGGAGATCTCCTTCGCCCTCGCGTCGTCGAAGGGCAGGCGCAGCGCGAAGAAAACGTCCTGCAGACCCATGATGCCGAGTCCGACGGGCCGCCAGCGCGGGTTGGAGGCGGCGGTCTGCTCGCTCGGGTAGTAGTTGATGTCGATCACCCGGTCGAGGAAGACGACCGCGGTGCGCACCGTCTCGCGCAGCTTCACCCAGTCGATCTCGTCGTGGGCCTCGGTGAGGTGCGCCGCGAGGTTGACCGAGCCGAGGTTGCAGACCGCGGTCTCCGCGTCGGAGGAGACTTCGATGATCTCGGTGCACAGGTTCGACAGGTGCACGACGTTCTCGGGCCTCGCGGTCTGGTTCGCCAGCCGGTTGGACGCGTCCTTGAACGTCATCCAGCCGTTGCCGGTCTGCGCGAGCGTGCGCATCATCCGGCCGTAGAGCTCGCGGGCCTGGACCTGGCGCACGTAGCGGCCCTCGGCCTCGGCCTTCCGGTAGGCGGCGTCGAACGCCTCGCCCCACAGGTCCGGCAGCTCGGGGACCTGGTCGGGGTCGATCAGCGACCACATGCCGTCGGCCTCGACCCGGCGCATGAACTCGTCCGGGATCCAGTTGGCCAGGTTCAGGTTGTGCGTGCGGCGGGCGTCCTCGCCGGTGTTGTCGCGCAGCTGCAGGAATTCCTCGATGTCCGGGTGCCACGGCTCGAGGTACACGCACGCGGCGCCCTTTCGGCGACCGCCCTGGTTCACCGCAGCCACCGAGGAGTCGAGCGTGCGCAGGAACGGGACGATGCCGTTCGACTTGCCGTTCGTGCTGCGGATCAGGGCGCCGCGCGAGCGGACCCGGGAGAAGCCGATGCCGATCCCGCCGGCGAACTTCGACAGGCGCGCGACCTGGTGGTAGCGGTCGTAGATCGAGTCCAGCTCGTCGCGCGGGGAGTCGACCAGGTAGCACGAGGACATCTGGGTGTGCCGGGTGCCCGAGTTGAACAGGGTCGGCGAGCTCGGCAGGTAGGCGAGCGAGGACATCAGCCGGTAGAAGCCGACCGCCTCGTCCGGGGTCTGGGACAGGCCGCAGGCCACGCGCAGCAGGAAGTACTGCGGGGTCTCGATCACGTCGCGGGCCACCGGGTGGCGCAGCAGGTACCGGTCGTAGACCGTGCGCAGGCCGAAGTACTCGAACCGCAGGTCGCCGTCGCGGTCGATCGCCGCGTCGAAGGCCTCTGCGTTCGCCGTGACGAACGCGAACGTCTCGTCGCCGATCAGGCCCTCGGCGTGGCCGAGCGCGATCGATGTGCTGAAGGTGACGGCGCCGTGGCCGGCGGCCTCGGCGGCGATCACTGAGGACAGCAGGCGGGCGGCGAGCTTCGAGTACTGCGGCTCCTCGCCGATCAGCTCGGCCGCGCTCTGCACCGAGAGACGGGCCGCCTCGGAGGCGGTGGCGCCCTCGTGCAGACCGCCGACGGTCTTGCGGGCGACGCGCAGGGGGTCGACGTCCGGGAGGTCGGCGGCACACCGCGCCACCTCGTGCTCGACCTGCTCGACCGAGTACCCGACCCCGACTCCCAGACCGATCTGAGTGACAGTCACAAACCTCTCCTCCCGCGCCGCCAACGACGCGGGACACCATATCTAGTGATCCTTGAAAAGTCACACCCGACATGTAGTGGGCGCGTCGTCGCTGAGCGCTTTCTAGCCAGGTCGCGAGACGGCCGCCGCGCGGACCAGCAGCTGGCGGGCACCGTGGTTCGCGGCGTGCGGGCGCAGGCGTGCCGTGAGGTGATGCAGGGCGGTCCGGGCACGGCTGGAGTGCAGCGGCGGGTAGTCGTCGATGAAGGCGTGGCAGGCCGCGATCGACTCCTCCAGGTGGCCTTGGTCGAGGTGGAGCTCGGCCAGACTGGCCAGGGTGATCGCGCGCGATCGACGCTCGTCGGCCGGGCGGCGGCGTACCGATTCCGACAGGACCCTGATGGCGCCGGACCGGTCGCCGAGCAACGAGCGCACGGCAGCCTCCTGGTACGCGTGGGAGGCGGCGCGGTACTGGCAGATCCGGCGGTCGTCGGCCGCGGCAAAGCCCGTCGGCGATCCCGCTCCCAGCCGCTGTGCGCGGGTCAGCGCGGCGAGCGCGGCGTCCCGGTCGCCGTGCGCCGCGGCGGCGACCGCGAGCGGGCCGTAGAGCGACGCGCGTTGAGCGTCCGAGACGGCCGATGCCGTGCCTTCGACGCTCGCGACGGCAGCCTTGGCCAGGGTGAGCGCTTCCCGGGCGTGGCCGAGCGCACGTGCCTGCACAGACATCGCCCGCAGTGCGACCGCGTAGCCGACCGGATCCTCGTTCTCGACGCTGAGCTTCAGCGACACCAGGTAATACCGCTGGGCTATGGCGTTCTGCTCGTCGTCGAAACACATGAAACCGCACAGATAAGCGAGTTCCGTGGCGACCGAAAGCATCCGGCTGCGCGTTTCCCGGCGCGCGGGTGCACGCAGGCGCGGTGCTATGTCATAAGCCAGATAACGTGCGAGCGCTGCCCGGGCGTATCCGCCCCCGAATACGCTGTCGGCGCCCATGAAGACCTGCGCCATCTGCTCCGCGGCGACGACGTGCTCGGGTTCGAGGCGGGCGCCGGCCGGCTCGCGCAACGGCGGCCGGTACAGTTCGCCGCCCGCTGGCCAGGCGGGCACGTTCGCGAGGTCGGCCAGGCTGTAGACGCCGCCCTGATCCGACTCGCGGCCGGATTCGGCGAGTCTGCAGAGGAATTCGAGCGTGTCGAGCGGATCGGCGTTCGGGTCTTCCGGGAACGGAGAGTCCGGCGAGGTCAGTCCGATGTCAGAGACGGAGACCGGCTGCCCGAGACGGCGTGCGAAGGCCTCCGCGATCAGCTCGGGCAGCGGGGAGCGCGGGTGGCGGCCGGCGAGCCAATGGCTCACCGACCGCCGGTCGAGGCGGATGAGCAGGCCGATCTCCGCGGCGAGCGCGTTGACCTGCTTGGCCAGCGCGTCCCCCGTCCAGCGTGCCTCATTGAGCAGTCCGCGCAGCGTCTCATTCGTCGTTCGCACGTGATTCAGTATTGATCGACGGCGTTCATTGCCGTCAACACTGTGCGGCGCCGTGTGGATGTCACTTCCGCGATCAATACGCTCCGGTGGGGAACCTTCTCAGGACCCTCCGTTGTATCGCGGGCTCGTCGCGTGCCATTCCTTGCTGCCGCCCATCCAGTTCCACAAACCCTTGACGTAGCGCGAGAGTTGCGGCGAGCCGATCTCCGCCAGGACGGCACACTCGGCCTCGACGGTGTGCATCATCTCGTCGTGGATCGCGGCGGCGCGGTAGATCGCCTCCTGCAGCGAGCACTTCTCCTCGGCCGCGATGACGGTCGGCAGGTTCGTGTCGGCCGGGTCCTCCTTGTGCATCGAGTAGAGGTCGTTGAGCAGCACGTTCGCCACGCCCGCGTACAGGTACACGCGCCGGACCCGCGGGTCGGCGAACTCATGCGCGGGCAGCTCGTATCCGTCGACGGGGTCGATGAGCACCATGCACGGGTAGAACGCGTTCTCGTACCGGTGCAACAGGTACTCCCAGACCGCCGGCCACCTGCCGCTCGCCCGCCACTCGGCCTCCTGGCCGTAGCCGACGAACATCACGGCGAGTTCGTGCCGCAGCCGCGCGACCTGCGTCGGCGAGGCGATCGTGCCGAGGTGTCCGAGAGCTGATCGGAAGGCGCGCAGCACCGGCTCGTCCTGCACGACCTTCTCGAAGTTCGCCATGTACGCGGGCGGCAGCCGGACCGGGTCCACGACGGCGTGCGCCATCGCGAGCCGCGCGCCGAGCAGCTGCGGATCGGTGTTCTCGCCCTCGTCCACCCAGTGGTCGTCCACGGACCACTCCGCGAGACCGCAGCGTGCCGCGACCAGTAGCCGCTCCGGGTCGTCGCAGCCGGGATGCGCGAGCATGAACAGGCGGCCGAAGTTGTGGCTGCGCAGGCGTTCCAGCCGCCCTTGGAAGATGCCGACCTCGGCCGCCCACTCCACCAGCCGCCTGTTGACCTCCTCCCCCAGCGCCGCGTCGTCGCGCTCGGCGTCGGGGCAGTAGAGCGGCGGGACGTGCAGGGACGCGGATTCGGCCGACGCGGCGGGCGGCGGCTGCGGCGCGGCGTCCTGCGCGTCGGCCGCGAGGGCGAGCCGCAGCGAGCTCGTGCCGAGCCCGGTCGGGCCCGCGAGCGCGAATCGGGTCACGAGGCGATGTCCACGTTCTCCAGCACGCCGATCGCGTCCGGCACCAGGATCGCCGTCGAGTAGTACGCGGTGACCAGGTAGGACAGGATCGCCTTCTCGTCGATGCCCATGAAGCGCACGTTCAGGCCCGGCGAGTACTCGTCCGGGATGCCGGTCTGGTGCAGCCCGACGACGCCCTGGTTGTCCTCGCCGGTGCGCAGCGCGAGGATCGAGCTGGTGAAGGTGTCGGAGATCGGGATCTTGCCGCACGGGTAGATCGGCACGCCGCGCCAGGCCGGGATCCGGTGGTCGTCGATGTTCACCGCGTCCACGTACAGCCCGCGGCTGTTGCACTCGCGGAAGAACGCCGCGATCGTCTTGGGGTGCGCCAGGAACAGCTTCGTGGACCGGCGCATGCTCAGCAGGTTGTCCAGGTCGTCCGGAGTCGGCGGGCCCGACTTCGTGTTGATGCGCTGCTCGTAGTCGGCGTTGTGCAGCAGGCCGAAGTCGCGGTTGTTGAGCAGCTCCCACTCCTCGCGCTCGCGGATCGCCTCGACCGTCAGGCGCAGCTGCTCCTCGGTCTGGTTCATCGGGTTGTTGAACAGGTCCGCGACGCGCGTGTGCACCCGCAGCACGGTCTGGGTGAGGCTGAGCTCGTACTCGCGCGGCGCGAGCTCGTAGTCGACGAAGGTGCCGGGCAGCACCGGTTCCCCGGCGTGGCCCGCGCTCAGGTCGATGCTGGCCTGGCCCTTGCCGTCGGCCGGCCGCCGCGCCCTGGCCTGGAAGTCGGCGATCTGCCGCCGCAGCGCTTCGGACCCGTCGTAGAGCCGCTGGAAGCTCGCCCGCGGCAGGACCATGACCGTGCCCGAGGTCGAGGCCTTGAGGGTGTGGCCCCAGACCGGCTCGCCCTCCTGGTCGTGGATCTCGTCGCCGAGCGCGTGCCCGTCCGCGACGACGCGCACCACGCCGGAGGCGCCGTAGCGCAGGTTCCCGATCAGCTCGATCCGGCCGTGCGCGATGATGAAGACCTCTGAGATCGGCTCGCCCTGGGCGGCCAGCACGTCGCCGGCCCGGAACTCGCGGGGCCGGAAGCCGCCGGCGAGCTCGGCGAGCAGCGCGTCGTCCGGGAAGCCGCGCAGGATGGGCAGCTCGCGCAGCGTGTCCGGGATGATCCGCACGTCGTCGGCGCCGTTGACCTCGAAGCCGACCCGGCCGCGGCCGACGGCGAGCGAGAGGCGACGGTTGACCCGGTACGTGCCGCTGGAGACGTTCACCCACGGCAGTTTGCGCAGCAGCCAGCGGGAGCTGATGCCCTGCATCTGCGGGACGGTCTTGGTGGTGGTGGCCAGATTGCGCGCGGCCTGGGTGCTGAGGCTGGAGCGGACGGGCTCTTCCTGATCCGTCGTCGGCATGCTGGGCTCCGATCGGCTCTCGCGAGATGGGCGGGTGTGGGCGCTCGCTCCCCCGCCCCCATCAACTCGCGCCGCGCGCGTCGCGACAAGGCGCCCGCAGGCCCGGATGTGTCGCGCTTCGCCGCTGCCCTACGTCGGCGTCGTGCGCGCGATCCAGCTCCGCGGCCTGCGGATACATCGCGCGGCCGGTGATCCCGGGCGGCCGCGAAGCGCGACACATCCGGCCCGGTGCGTGCCTTGGCTTTTCGCCGGCGGATCGCGCTGAATGGCAATCAGAAGCCACCACTTCAGGAGGAGCCCCATGTCGATCACGGAAACCCGTGACGAGGTCCTGACCACCGAGTACCAGCGCCAGGTCGCCGCCTGGTGGGACACCCGCCGCACGGACCGGGTGAACCTCGCGCTCGGCGAGATCGACGGTTTCTACCATCACCACTACGGGGTCGGCGCGGTCGATCCCTCGGTGCTCGAAGGGCCGGAGGACACCCGCGACGAGCGCACGCTGCGCGAGCTGCACCGGCTCGAGCACGCGCAGGCCGACCTGCTGCTCGACCACCTCGGCCCGCTGAGCGCGGGCGACCGGCTGCTGGACGGCGGCAGCGGGCGCGGCGGCCTGAGCTTCCTGGCCAACCTGCGCTTCGGCGCGCAGGTGGACGGCGTCTCGATCTCGCAGTACCAGGTCGACTTCGCGAACGAGCAGGCGGCGCGGCGCGGCGTGTCCGAGGACGTCCGCTTCCACTTCAGGAACATGCTCAACACCGGATTCGAGGACGGCTCACGGCAGGCGATCTGGACCGACGAGACCACGATGTACGTCGACGTGTTCGACCTGTTCGCCGAGTTCGGCAGGCTGCTGCCGCGCGGCGGCCGGTACGTGTGCATCACCGGCTGCTACAACGACACGCTCGGCGAGCAGTCGGAGGCGGTGCGGACGATCGACGAGCACTACAACTGCCGGGTGCACCCGCGCAGCCGCTACTTCGCCGCGCTGGCCGCGAACAACCTGGTGCCGGTGAACGTCTTCGACCTGACCGACGCGACGATCCCGTACTGGGAGCTGCGCCAGAAGTCCTCGATCGCCACCGGGATCGAGGAGGCGTTCCTGGCCGGCTACCGGGAGCGCAGCTTCCAGTACCTGCTGATCTCGGCCGACCGGGTGTGATCTCCGGCGCGGCGGGCCCTCGCGGCTCCGATCGGTGCTGATCCCCCGAGGAAACCCGGGCCGGTCCCGCCACGTCGGCGGGACCGGCCCCTTCGCCGTACTGGGTTCCGAAACCTGCGGAACTCGTTGACGGGTGCGGATGAGCGGCGTTACACAGGCCGTAGCTCGGAGAGCGCTCTCCGATCCCGACACCCACTTCTCGACGATCGAAGGCGATCGCATGACGCGAAGTCCCCAGCGCAGTCCCCATCGGCCACGACGTATCCAAGCCCTGATCGCGACCCTCTCCGCGGTCGTGCTCTCCGCCGCCGCGCTCGTCGTGGCGGCCGCGCCCGCGCACGCGGCATCGGTCCTGCTCTCGCAGGGCCAGCCCACCACGGCGTCCTCCGAGGAGAGCGCCTCCTTCCCGCCCTCCGCCGCGACCGACGGCAACACCGGCACTCGCTGGTCGAGCGCTTTCAGCGACCCGCAGTGGCTGGAGGTCGACCTCGGCTCGACCGCGCAGATCAGCTCCGTCACCCTGGATTGGGAGGCGGCGTACGCGACGGCGTTCCAGATCCAGGTCTCCACCGACAACTCGACCTGGACGTCGATCTACTCGACGACGGCCGGGACCGGCGGCAACCAGTCGCTGACGGTCTCCGGCACCGGCCGCTACGTCCGCATGTACGGCACCGCCCGAGCCACCCAGTACGGCTACTCCCTCTGGGAATTCCAGGTCTACGGCACGGCGTCGGCCGGCACGACGTGCAGCAGCACAGACGCGGCGCTGAACCAGCCGACCACCGCGTCGTCGCTGGAGAACTCGTCGTTCCCGGCTTCGGCCGCGACCGACGGCAACACCGGCACCCGCTGGTCGAGCGCTTGGAGCGATCCGCAGTGGCTTGAAGTCGATCTCGGCTCCTCGCAGACCGTCTGCGGCGTCGCGCTGGATTGGGAGGCGGCTTACGCGACCGCGTTCCAGATCCAGGTCTCGTCGGACGGATCGACCTGGACGTCGATCTACTCGACGACGACCGGGACCGGCGGCAACCAGTCGCTGACGGTCTCCGGCACCGGCCGCTACGTCCGCATGTACGGCACCGCCCGAGCCACCCAGTACGGCTACTCCCTCTGGGAATTCGACGTCTACACCACCGGCGGCGGCTCCTCGACGGGCGGATCCGGCACCGGTTCCGGCGCGCCGCCCGCGTCGTTCTGGGGCAACACCAGCGCGATTCCGGCCGCGAGCAACGTGCTCGAAGTCGCGGTGACGAACCAGACCAACGGCCAATACCCCGACAGCGAGGTCTACTGGAGCTTCAACGGGCAGGAGGAGTCGATCGCGCAGCAGCCGTACATCGACATGCCCGCGAACTCGGCCGGAAGGATGTACTTCTACCTCGGCTCGCCGAACAGCCAGTACTACGACTTCATCGAGTTCACCGTCGGATCAGCCTCGATCAACGTCGATACGACGCGCGTCGACCGCTTCGGGCTCAAGCTCGCGCTGCTCGTGCACAGCCACGACGGCACCGAGCAGGAGGTCGGCGAGAACTACGCGACCTTCCAGGAGAGCCGCGCGGCGACATTCCAACGTTTCGAGAACTCGGTGCCCACGGCGTTCAAGGAACTGGCCACGGACGACGCGCCCTACGGGATTCCCTCGCCCGGCAACGACGCGGCATTCCAGTCGGGTGGCGCGTACGCGAACTACTTCAACAGCGCGCTGACGGCGGCCGGCGACACGTCGGACACCAGCCTCGACGTCTTCGGCTGCGCGGGAACGCTCTCCGGCAATCCGACGCTGTGCGCCGCGCTGAACCGGGGCGTCGCGCAACTGCCGACATCCGAGCAGTCCACGCCGAGCCTCTTCTACCAGACGGCTCCGGCGAACTACTACGCCCAGTTCTGGCACCAGAACGCGATCAACGGCGTGCAGTACGGCTTCCCGTACGACGACGTGGACGGACAGTCCTCTGACCTGTCCGTGGCCAACCCGCAGTACATGGTCGTGGCCGTCGGCTGGTAGCCGTCGTCCCCCGCGGGCGGGGCCGGAGAGCGCTCTCTCGCCCCGCCACGTGGGATGACACGGCCCCGCATTACACAAAGAGTCCGTGGCTACAATCACATTCGTGGATGCCAGCCAGTACCCGACCGGCGCGCCGACACTCGAGCACGTCGCGCGGGTGGCCGGGGTCTCCCGGGCAACCGTGTCGCGGGTGATCAACAACACCCGCAACGTCGATCCGCAGATCGCCGAGGTCGTGCGCGCCGCCGTCGAGGCGACGGGGTACGTGCCGAACCAGGCCGCGCGCTCGCTGGTGACGCGGCGCACCAACTCCGTCGCGCTGGTCGTCTCCGAGGGCGAGGACCGCACCGTCCCGGTCGACGACGCCTTCGTGGGCCGCGTGTTCACCGACCCGTACTTCGGCCGGGTCGTGTCAGGGCTCTTCTCCGTACTGCGGCCGCACGGGGTGAACCTGGTGCTGATGTTCGTGGAGACGGACGAGATGCGCCGCCAGCTGCTCGGCTATCTGCGGCAGGGCCACGTGGACGGGGTGCTGCTGATCTCCTCGCACGCCCAGGATCCGCTGCCGAAGATGCTCACCGAGGCCGGGCTGCCCGCCGTGCTCTCCGAGCGTCCGACCACGCCGCTGCAGATCAGCTACGTCGACGCCCCGCAGCGCGTGGGCGCCCGGCTCGCCGCGGAGCACCTCGCGGCGCGCGGCTGCCGGAAGGTCGCGACGATCGCCGGCCCGATGGACATGTCGGCGGGCCGCGACCGGCTCGCCGGCTTCCGCGAGGCCATGGCAGAGCACGGATACCCCGACATCCCGTCCGCGGCCGGCTACTTCACCCAGGAGAGCGGCAGCGCCGCGATGGAGCACCTGCTCGACGAGCATCCCGACCTCGACGGCGTGTTCGCGGCGAACGACCTGATGGCCCTCGGCGCGGTCACCGTGCTGCACGAGCGCGGCCGGCGCATCCCCGAAGACGTGGCCGTGATCGGCTTCGACGACCACCACGCGGCGATGCTGTGCCGCCCCGCGCTGACCACCGTGCACCTGCCGGTCGAGGACATGGCCGCTCAGATGGCCCGGCTGCTGCTCGACCGGCTCGACCGGCCGGAGCTCCCGGTCGCCGCGACGGTCTTCGAACCCACGCTGGTCGTCCGCGCCTCCGCCTGACGGATCTCCCGGCCAGGTTTCGGAACCGAATCCGCCTCGCTTTCCCTTGACGGCCCGTTAGGCAAGGAGTTCACTACCGCTCGGAGAGCGCTCTCCCATCCTGAGATCCACGACCCACCCCGGTGAAATCCAAGGAAAGGAAGACACCCTCCATGACCAGACGACGGCGGCTGGTCGGCGCAGCGACGCGCCGGGCCGCCCACTACCTCGTCGCCACGGCGACCGCCTGCGGCCTCGTGTCGCTCGCGCCGGTCCTCGCCGCGTCCCCCGCTTCGGCCGCGACGCAGACCGCGCTCTCCGAGACCGGCTGGGTCGCGACTTCGAACACGAACTCGTCCTCCGGCGACGCCCCGCAGAACGCGGTCAGCGGGAACACCGGGGCGCGCTTCAGCTCCGACGCCGACCAGGCCTCGGGCATGTGGTGGCAGGTCAACCTGGGTTCGGCGCAGAGCTTCGACCAGATCGAGATGGACTCCGGCGGCTACGCCGGGGACTACGCGCGCGGCTACGAGGTCGAGGTCTCCAGCGACGGAACGAACTTCACGACCGTCTACACCGGCACCGGCACCTCCTCTCCCGAGACCGCGACGTTCACGACGCAGACCGCGCAGTACATCAGAGTCCAGCTGACAACCGGCGTCAGCACCAACTGGTGGTCGATGGTGAACTTCACCGCGTACACCAGCGGTTCGAGCGGCTCCGGCGGATCGGGCGGCGGAACGGGCCAGCTCGCCGAGACCGGCTGGACCGCGAGTTCGAACACGAACTCCCCGGCCGGCGACGCCCCGCAGAACGCCGTGAGCGGCAACACCGGGGCGCGCTTCAGCTCCGAGGCCGCCCAGGCGCCGGGCGTGTGGTGGCAGGTCGACATGGGCTCGGCGCAGACCTTCAACAAGGTCGAGCTCGACTCCGGCGGCAACACCGGCGACTACGCGCGCGGCTACGACGTAGAGGTCTCCAACGACGGCACGAAGTTCACGCCGGTCTACTTCGGCACCGGCACCGCGTCCCCCGAGACCGCGACCTTCTCCACCCAGTCGGCCCGCTACATCAGAATCCTGCTGACGGCGTCCGCCTCGCCGAACTGGTGGTCGCTGACGAACGTCACCGTCTACAACACGTCCGCCTCCTCGACGCTGCCCGCGGCCCCGGCCACCGGCGGCAGCCTCGGATCGAACGTGTACGTGTTCACCCCCAGCGAGTCGGTGAGCTCGATCCTGAGCACCGTCAACACGATCTCGAACGCGCAGGCCGGCAACCAGTTCGGCAGCCAGCGCTACGAGCTGCTGTTCGAGCCCGGCACGTACGGCTCGTCCTCGAACCCGCTGGTGTTCACGGTCGGCTACTACGAGAGCGTCGCCGGCCTCGGCCAGAACCCGGGCCAGGTCGTCATCAACGGCGCGATCAACTCGTACAACCAGTGCAACGGCGGAGTGCAGACCGAGTGCTACGCCACCGACAACTTCTGGCGCTCCGTCTCCAACCTGACGATCAACGTCACCGGCATGACCGGCTGCTTCAGCGGCACGGACGTGTGGGCCGTCTCCCAGGCCGCGCCGATGCGCCGCGTGGACATCAATGGCAACCTGACGCTGATGGACTACTGCGACGGTTCGCCGGACTGGGCCAGCGGCGGCTTCATCGCGGACTCGAAGCTCGGCAGCACGGTGACGAACGGCTCGCAGCAGCAGTTCTTCGTGCGCGACACGGACATCGGCAGCTGGAGCAACGGCGTCTGGAACCAGGTGTTCTGCGGCGACCCGGGCGCTCCCGCGCAGAGCTTCTCCTCCACCTCGGGCCTGAGCGGCGGCACCGCGCCGTACACGACGCTCGCGAGCTGCGCGAAGACGCAGGAGGAGCCGTACCTCTACACGGACTCGTCGGGGAACTACAACGTCTTCGTCCCCTCGGCCGCGTCGAACTCCAACGGTCCGAGCTGGGCGAACGGCAACACGGCCGGCTCGTCGCTTTCGCTGAGCACGTTCTACGTCGTGAACTCGTCGAGCACGGTCGACCAGATCAACGCCGCCCTCGCCGCCGGTGACAACCTGCTGTTCACCCCCGGTGTGTACCAGTACGCGTCGACGATCCAGGTGACGCACGCGAACACGAAGATCCTCGGCCTCGGCTTCGCGACGATCATCCCGACCGCGGGCAACATCGCGCTGTCCGTCGCCGACGTCCCCGGCGTCAACGTCTCCGGCCTGATCTTCGACGCCGGACCCACGCAGTCCTCCGCGCTCCTGCAGCTCGGCGTCGAGGGTTCGAGCGCCAACAACGCGAGCAACCCGGACAGCGTGGACGACGTGTTCTTCCGCGTCGGCGGCGCCGAGGCCGGCACCGTGGCCACCGCCTTCGTCGACAACGCCAACGACTCGCTGATCGACGACGTCTGGTCCTGGCGCGCCGACCACGGCGCCGGCGCGGGCGGCTGGACCGGCGACCAGTCGGCCACCGGGCTCGCCGTCAACGGCGACCGCGTCGAGGCGACCGGCCTCGCCGTCGAGCACTACCAGCAGTACGAGACGATCTGGAACGGCCAGGGCGGCCAGGTCGTGTTCTTCCAGAACGAGAACCCGTACGAGGTGCCCAGCCAGGCGGCGTGGATGTCCAGCGCCACCCAGGACGGCTACCCCGCCTTCTACATGCCGAACAGCGTCACGACGTTCAGCGGCTACGGAATGGGCAGCTACTCGTACTTCAGCCAGGGCGTCGCGATCGAGAACGCGATGGCCTTCCAGGTGCCGCAGACCTCGGGCGTCCAGTTCAACGACACCCTCACGGTGTTCCTGAACGGCTCCGGCGGCATCCAGTCCGTCATCGACGGAACCGGCGCCGCCGTCTCGCCCAGCTTCGGCGGGCCGAGCGACGTGGTGACGTTCAACTGACGGGCCGACGGGCCGACGGGCTGACGGATGGACAGTGTGACCGGCTGACCGGCTGACCGGCCGACCGGCTGCACGACGGTACGGCTGACCGGCGGCTGAGCTCACCGGACGCGACGTGACAGGCCCCGATCGCAGGCGCTGCGATCGGGGCCTGTCACGCGTAACGCGCCGGGCGGATGCCCTCAACCACTCACTCTCGATCCGCTTCCCCTGCTCAGTCCTCGTCCGCGAACGCGTCGCGCAGCTGCTGCTCCTGCTCCGCGCTCAGGTTCGTGCTGATCAGTTCGGCCTTCGCCTCTTCGAACGCCGGCTTGAGCCGGTCGACCACCGCGTTCTGCGTCAGCAGGAACAGCGCCGAGGTGCCGGGCGTGACCTTCGCCTTGACCTGCTCGACGAAGTCCTTGCTGATGCCGACGTCGGCCATCGAGCCGCCCAGCGCACCCGCCGCCGCGCCGATCGCCGCGCCGAGCAGCGGCACGAAGAAGATCAGGCCGAACAGCATGCCCCAGAACGCGCCGCCCATGGCGCTGATCCCGGTCATGCTGGAGAGCTGGCGCGTCTTCGGCTTGCGCGCGTCCGCCGGCCAGGTCACCACGGCGCCGTCGATCAGATCGACCAGGTGCTGCTTCTGCATGTCCTCGAGCTCGCTCAGCAGCTTCTGCGCCGTTTCGGCCTCGTGGAACTTCCAGACGGTCAGAGTCGCCACGTCTACTCCTCATTCACCGCGTCACAACCAATGGACACGTTCAGTCCAGCACCGCCGCCCGCGCACCGCTCTTCGAACCACCCGTCCGGTCTACGCCGACGGGCCGCGCCCCCGCCGCTGCCCGATCATCGAGTCAACGGCAGGCGGGGCGGGAAAGGACGGCGCGCGTGGCTATGGCTGACTCAGAGGGTCCGACCCCCGCAGGCGGATCGGCGTCTCCCGGTGGCGCGCCGTCGTCCGGCGGCCCGTCGCATTCCGGGGAATCACCGTTCGGCGGCGGCTGGTGGACCGGCTCCGGCGACTCGATCTGGGCCTCGACGGGCGTCAACCTGGCCGCCGTCATCATGGTCATCACCGGCATCGCCGGGATCGTCGAGGGAATCGCGGGCATCGCCGGCGGCGACGTCTTCGCCAAGGTCGGCAAGTACGCCTTCAAACTGGACGTCACCGCGTGGGGCTGGATCCACCTGATCATCGGCATCCTGCTGCTGCTGGCCGGAATCGCGGTGTACGGCGGCGCCCGGTGGGCCCGCATGCTCGCCGTGGTGCTGACCGGACTCTCGATCGTGGCCAACTTCCTCGCTCTGCCCTACCAGCCGCTGTGGTCGATCGTCGCGATCGGCCTCGGCGTGTTCGTGATCTGGGCACTGTTCTCCGTGCCGGACCGGCAGGAAAGCCGGTCGTAGCCCCATGGCGCAGCACAGTCCCCGGCCGGCCGCCGCCCTCGGCACCGGCCTCGCGTCCGCGCTGATGATCCTGACCGGCGTCCTCGGCATCACCCAGGGCATCGCGGCCATCGCCAACGACGACGTCTACTCGGTGGTCGGCAAGTACGCCTTCAAGCTGGACGTCAGCACGTGGGGATGGATCCACCTCGCCGTCGGCGCCCTCGTCCTGCTGACCGGTTTCGCCCTGTTCACGGGCTCGATCCTGGCGCGCGCCATCGGAGTCCTGCTCGCCGGCGCCGTGCTGATCGTGAACTTCCTCGACCTGCCCTACGAGCCGTACTGGTCCGTGATCATGATCGCACTGAACCTGTTCGTCATCTGGTCCCTGTTCCACGACGTCGGCCCGGACGCGGCCTGAGCCGCGTCCGGGCCGGGATCTGCGTCACGGAGTGACGATGGGGAACGCCGGGTCGGGATCGTCGAGCAGCGCCGTGAGCCGGTTCAGAACGCTCGCATCGCCCTCGGCCGTCACGCCGTCGAGCCCCTGTCCGGCCAGCAGGCCGAGCAATTGCGCCTTCGTCAGCGTGAGCGTCAGGTCGGTGTTGGTGTCCTTCGGATTCGGGTAGTGGATCAGCGCGCCGTTCGACAGTTCCGTCCGGTACGTCTCACCGAGGTCGGTAAGCCTCCAGAGGATCGAAGCGTGCTCGTTCCACGCCTTCGGCCCGTTGATCCGGATGCCGATCGAGTCGAAGATCTGCGTGACGCTCAGCGCGGACGCGAGGCTCGCGGCGAGCGAGATCGCCGTCGGGGCGATCGGATTGAGCAGCTCCTGCGCGCCCTGGAGGTAGAAGTTGCGCCACGTCGAGTTCTCCGCGCCCTGACCGAGCCCCGTCAGCACCTCGGCGAGCAGTTCCCGGGCCTCAGTGTTGTCGGGCTGACCGAACACCAGATGCGAGGCGAGCTCCGCGGCGAACCTCGGGTCACCCGCGTCCGCCCAGGACTTCGCCGCCGCGAGCAGCTTGTCCGGCCCGCCGAAGGCCTTGATGTACCGCTCGCCCTGCGCCTGCGGCGGATGCTGCCACAGGTGGGCCGGGTTGCCGTCGAACCACCCCATGTAGCGCTGGTAGATCGCCTTCACGCCGTGCGAGACCGAGCCGTAGTAGCCGCCCACATGCGCGGCCCGCTCCAGTACCGGCGGCAGTTCGATCTGCTCGGCGATCTCGATGCCGGTCAGGCCGGAGTTCATCATGCGCAGCGTCTGGTCGTGCAGGTAGCCGTACATGTCGCGCTGCTGAGTCAGGAACGTGCGGATTTCCGCGCGGCCCCACGTCGGCCAGTGGTGCGACGCGAACACCACGTCGCTGCCGTCGAGGAACAGCTCGATCGCCTCGTTCAGGTACCGCGACCACGCCCGCGCGTCCCGCACCTGTGCGCCCCGGAGCGTGAGCAGATTGTGCAGCGTGTGACAGGCGTTCTCCGCCATGCACAGCGCACGCCGCTCCGGCAGGTGGAAGTTCATCTCAGCCGGAGCCTCGGTCCCCGGCGTCATCTGGAAGACGAAGCGAACCCCGTCGAGCACCTCCTGCTGCCCCGTCTTCGTGACGATGAGGGTCGGCGGCACCAGGCCCACAGTCCCGGTAGACGTGGACATCCCGAGCCCCATGTTCACCTGCCCGGTCGGATCGACCGGCGTGGCGAACCCCGAGAAGTACATTCCGCGCCGGATCATCGCGGTGCCTGCGTAGACGTTCTCCGACACCGCATGCTCCATGAAGTGCTCGGGAGCGACGACCGGCACCTCGTCCTGCGCCCCGATCACCCCCAGCACGCCGCCGAAGTGGTCCACGTGCGGATGCGTGTAGACCACCGCCGTGACCGCCCGCTGTCCCCGGTGCTCGCGGTACAGCTTGAGCGCCGCCGCCGCGACCTCCTCCGACACGAGCGGGTCGACGACCACCACGCCCCGCTCGCCCTCGACCAGCGTCATGTTCGACAGGTCGAGCCCGCGCACCTGGTAGACGCCCTCGGTCACCTCGTAAAGCCCCTGCCGCGCGCACAATCCCGCCTGCCGCCACAGCTTCGGATTCACCGTGTCCGGACACTGCTTCGCGTCGATCAGATACGCGAACGCATCCGAGTTCCACACCACCCGCCCCGTGGCGTCCTTCACCACCCCCGGCGTGAGCGCCGCCACGAACCCCCTGTCCGCGTTCGCCGCGTCATCCGCATTACCGCGCGCACCGTCGCCGATAGCGCCGCCGGTACCGCCGCCAGTTCCACCGTTCTTTCGCGTCGTCGCGGCGTTCCCCATGCCGTCCTCCGGAGCCTCGAGTGAGCAAGACCCCACCAAGTCAGCCAGCACCACCTCCCGTCGGCACGCGGAGTGGCGGCATCCGGGTGACGGACATCCGGGTGACGGACATCTGGGTGACGGTATCCGGGTGACGGACATCCGGGTGATCCGCCAGCGCGCCGACACCGGCAGATCAACGCCCCCGTCGACCTTCGGCTGCTTGGGTGTCAGGGCAATCGGATCATGGCGGTGAACACGCTTTCGGCGAAGGTGTCATCGGCGGCGGGCCACGGCGACGCCGAGGCTCTCGTGGCTCAGGCTTGCGGCGTGGTCCATGGATCGGCGGGCCGGCCGGCTTGTGTCGTGATCTGCGACATGTCTGAGCCCGATGCGGAATCTGCCATCTGAGCGATGCCGAGGCGCCCGCGGACGGCGGCGACGCGCGCGTACCAGGGTGCGATGGACTGGGCGCGGCGCAGAATCCGGCCGGCGTGTTCGGTCCGCCCGAGGGCGGCTTCGATACGGGCGCGGGTGCAGAGGCAGTCGGCGATGCCCAGCGGCGTGACGGCGCTCGCGAGCTGCTGGTTCACCCACGCTCGCGCATCCTGCGCCTGACCGGTTTCCACCCGGTAGAGCGCCATCATCGACGCGTACATCTCCGTCCGCGCGAGCGATGCCAGCGCGCCGAGTGCCGCCTCCGTGTCGGCGACGGCCTGCACCGCGTCCGCTCGACCCGCCTCAGCGGCGATCAATCCGAGCCGGACCGCCTCGAGCGTCGCGAAGGTTCGTGCGCGTTCGGGATATCGCGCCAAGACCGCAAGCGCGGCCTCATGCTCGCCTCGAATCTCGTGAATCGCCTCGGCGACTCCCAACGACGTCGCCTTGCCCTGCATGCCCGGTTCGCTGATCAGCCGCTGCGCGGTCTCCAGGTCGCCGAAGGAGACCGCGTAGTTCGCGTGCCGGCTCATCGCGATCGCCGGATCGAAAAGCTCGGGGTCCCGTTCCGGCCTGGCAGGAGCAAGAATCCGGGCGAACACGCGCCTGCCAGAGGAGCTGCTTTTCGTCATCGCGAAACCCATGATGCTCGCATAGGCGGCAACCAGCGTGGTCACGGTGACGTAGCCCGGGAAGACCAGAGCCGGAATCACGGTCAGCACAGCCGGGACAAAAAATCGTGTGGCAACCGAACGACGCACGTCCCGCCGGTAGTGCTCGAGCCCTGGCAACGAACGGACGGCGAGCCCCAGCGGCAAGGTTCGAACGAGCACCACGCGCGAGCGCCCGGCCCCGCGCCAGATCACCGGGCCCGTGCCGATGGTGATCTGGATGATCTGCACACCGAGGACCGAGATCACCGCCCACGAGACGAGCGGGCTGAACGCCAGGAGCGCGCTGGCCAGCACGGCGCCCTCGACGATCTGCGACATGTGCCGAAAGACGCCGGCGGGCTTGAGCGTGAGCAGCGCGATTACCGCCGCCGGAACCAGGAACACCAGCTCCCAATTCCGCTGGCTCCACGGCTTCCCCGACCCCGACCCCGAACGCGCCAAAGCACACCCCTCCCAGGCCACGCCCGATGCGATGCGATGCGGGCAGCGAATATGGTAGCGGCTTTACAGCGAGCAATCCCCCGGATGGCGTGTCCCGATCCCGGGGGCGCGGGCGACCCGGCCGACGCCGCGCAGACCAGAAGATGCTGCCTGGCTGAAGGGGCTCGCGGGCGCGGCCTCACTTGTTCGGGTGAGTTGGCGTGCGGCACCCGCCGGGGTGGGATTCGCTCGAAGTACACCGAGGCGAGGAGGGGCATGAGCGAGGCCGAGGTACCCGCCGAGGCTGGACCGGCCGGCCGGGCCGACTTCAGCACCGGGCGCCTGGAAGCCTTCAGCGACGGAGTGTTCGCCATCGCGATCACGCTGCTCGTCCTGGACCTCGGCTTCCCGGAGCCGGATAGCCTGCACGGCGTGTCCTTGGCCGGCGCGCTGGCCCGCCAGTGGCCCTCGTACTTCGCCTACCTGGTCAGCTTTCTTGTGATCGGCATCATCTGGATCAACCACCACGCCATGTTCGCCCTGGCCGACCGGGTGGATCGGCGCACCCTGTTCGCCAACCTCTTCCTCCTGCTGACCGTTTCCGTCATCCCCTACCCGACACGAATGCTCGCCGCCTATCTCACCAATGCCGGCCGCGACGGCCACACCGCCGCGGCCGTCTACGCCGCCGCCATGGTCGCGATGGGCGCTGCATTCTCCCTACTCTTCCTCTCCTTCACGCGCGACGCCCGCGTACTGCGCACACCCGTCTCGGCCAAGGACCTGCGGGCGGCGAGGCGGCGCTTCGGCTTCGGCGGACTGATCTACCTGCTGGCATTCGGCCTGGCCTTCGTCAGCCCGGTCGCCATGCTCGTCACCCAGGGCCTGCTCGCCGTCTACTACTGCTTCGACCAACTCGCGCCCGCGCGCCGGACCGGCTGACCCGCTCCGCCTTCCACCGCACACGGCAGACCGCCGCGTGCGGAGAAGAGCCGACCCTCGTCTTCATCCCCTGCTTCTCCGGCGCGCCGTGGAGTGCCGAGCAGCTCGCCGCCCCCTACGGCGACGCGCCGACCCGGATTTGCGCCTGCCCGAGGGGGTCGACGACATGGAGCGCTACGCCGACTACGTGCAGGCCGCAGGGCAGGCCGCCTGTGCGTAAGGCCGAGCACCTGCGGTTCGCGATCCTGGCAGCCAAGCGCGAAGGCAACCGGCTGCTGACCCAGGCCCTCTCACCGCACGGCCTCACCCCGTCGCAGGCCGAGGTGCTGCGGCTGCTCCAGCAGCACGGCACCTTGAGCCTCAACGGGCTCGGGCAACTCCTGGTGTGCGAGTCCGGCACCAACCCCAGCAGGCTGGTCGAACGCACGGTCGCCGCCGGGCTCGTGGAACGCAGCACCGACGACGCGGATCGCCGCTACCTCCACCTCAGCCTCACGCCCGAGGGCGAACGCCTGGCATCTACGGTCGCCGCGATCGAACAGGACCTGCACGGCTTGCGGCTGATCGTCACGTGCGAGGAGGTGCCGTTGATGCGGAAGGCCGGAGCCGAGCCGGGCCCCGCCCCCCGTCGTCGAGCAGGCTGTCAACGGTCACGTGCGAGGAGCCAGGAGCAGGCCGCACTCGGGACGGACTATCCGACGGAGGGAAGATGCAGGCTGCGCGCCGCAGTGCGCCAGGCCGTCACCGCTGCCTCGTCGTCTTCGATTGTCCAGTCCTCGCGCTTTCCCTGGGCGGCACCGTAGTCGAAGTAGACGAATCCGATCACATGGGAGTCAGTGCGCACGCCGTTGAGCAGCGCCGTAATCCAAGCAGCCTTCTCGCTGCCTTGCTCGGCACCGGTCTCGGTGATCAGGATCGGATCGTCGGTAAGGGCCTCTATCTGTCGCTCGGTCGGACCATAGAGCGTCGTATAGGTGCCTTGCCCTTCGTAGCCGGTCCAGTACCCGACCATTCCCGCCCAGGTTACATATGCTGTGCCCGGCCAGTAGGGAGCGAGTGCGACTTTCGGCAGCGGATTCACGACGTTTGGCGACCAGACCCAGATCACATTGCGAGCGCCCGCGGCTTCGAATACGTCGTGCATGTGCCGCCACGCCGCGACGAATTCGGCCGGGCTCGCGTGCTGTGATCCGTCTGCGCCCCACGGATACCAGTTGCCGTTGAATTCGTGGTCGAAGTCGAGTGCGATCGGGATCGCGGCGGTACGAGCTTGAACGGCGATGCGATCGAGGTACAGATCGTCTTGGCCGGACGCGATCGACGCCAAAGTCGTGGTGTTCGACTGAAGGGATACCAGGGTCAGTTCGCCAGACGACCAGTTCGCGGCGACCGCCGGCAGGGGCTGACCCCACCCGATGAATTCCTCGAGCATGTCAGGGCGTGTGCCGGTCGCGGTCGTCCAGGCCGACACGCTGCCGGGGGTGGCAAGCCCGACGTAGGTGCCGTGGGGGTCGAGCAACGTGTCTGCCGGTGAGGGCGCCGCCGCAGGGGTACTGGCGGTCGAACTCGGCGAGGCCGTGCTCGTCGTGGCTGCAAGGCGCGTCGCGGCTGAAACGGGTCCCGATCCGGGTGCGGGCGGTGCCGTGCCGACGGACAGGCCGAACTCAACTGCGCCCGCCATGATAATCAGTGAGCTGAGCGCGGCGGCGGCCGTCAGGACGGGACGGTTCATGCAGGATCCTTCCTCGCGCGGATCGCAAGGACCGTGGTGTACAGGGAGAAGGCGCCGAGGGCAAACATCGGCGCGAACTGCACACCCCACGTCGCCGCGCGATAGCCCGCGGCCGCGATCCACGCCACTGAAGTGCCCCCGGAGTAGGCCCCCACGCCGATCCACAGCCGCCGGTTGGCGCGCGTCGCGGACTTCCCACCGGTCGGGCGCCAACCCATCGGCTTGCGGCGCAGCAGATCGGTGATGGCGAACATATGGGCCCAGCCATACAGCAGTTTCGCCATCCACGCCTCTGTCCCGTAGCGGCACCGGTGCCAGGCCGGGAAGACGACGAAGTTGTAGATCAGCGAGGGGGCGATGAACATGTAGTTGACCAGCCGAACGTGCCCCGGCAGCAACAGCAGCAGCGTCAGCGGAATCAGCGGCGTGACGACGGTGAACACGGCCGTGTGCGCGTAGTAGAAAAACCCGGATAAGTAGCAGGCACGGGTGCGCAGTGGCATTCCGTGCTGCCAGAACCTCGGGTGGCGCAGCAGGTCCATGGAACCCATGCACCAGCGGTACTGCTGTACGAAGAACGCGTCCGCGGTCTGCGGGCACAGGCCGGTGGCGAGCGGCACCGGCACGTAGCGGATGCCCCACCCGGCCCGGCGCAGATCGAATCCGGTATGCACGTCCTCGCTGTGTCCGATCAAGGTGGCGCCGCCGTTCGCGGCGAGGGCCTCGCGTCGGTAGACCGCGCACGAGCCGACGCATATCGATCCGTTCCGTTGATCTCGGGAGACCTGCACGAGCCGGTAGAACAGCTCCTGTACGGCGGAGGCGCCGCGTTCCATCCGCGTCTGGCCCGGATGGGTGCGGAAGTACTGGGGCGACTGGACGATTCCGAGCTTCGGATCGGCCTCGAGGTACGGCAGCAGGTGCGCAGGCAGGTCGGCACGTGGCACGAAGTCGGCGTCGAACACCGCGATGTAGGTGCCGTGCGAGTTGGCGAACCCGTAGCGGAGGTTGCCGGCTTTCTTGAACCAGCCACGCGGATTCTCACCGGTCTCGGGACGCGACAGGTAGCTGAAACCGAACTCGCGCGCGGCGTGTGCGGCTTCGGGGTCGGCGCCATCGTCGAGGACGTAGACAGTGCAGTCGCCCTGGTAGCTCATCATCAGATCGAATACGCCGCGCCAGGTGTTCCGCAGCACGGAGATCTCTTCGCGGCAGATCGGGAGGAACACGTCGAGCGACGGATAGGCCTCGGGGTGCCAGGCATCCTTCCGCTCGAAGTGGCCGGGCATGTCGAAGTCGCGTGTGCCGAAGTTCACCCACAGTGCGAGCACGTAGTACACGATCGTGAAGGCGATGAACGGCGCGAATGCGAGCAGCCACGGCTCAGTGAGCATGAAGGTGAACTGCGATAAGGCCAGCACAGTGAAAGAGGCCAGCGAAACGCGCATGAGCAGCCGCTGGTTGCGCCCGTCGTAGCGGAGTGTCTCAGCGTCGGTTGGCGGTTGGGGCAGGCGGTCGCTGACGCGGTGCGTGCCGCCTGATTTGCGCGGCGGCACCGCCACGGGCAGCAGCTGGGCCGCAGCGGTGGCACGTCGCGAAGCGGAGCGCCTGCGTACCGGTGCTTCGACGACGCCTGGCTCTGGCAAAGTCGTCTCGGTCACCTTGGGAAGCGGCGCGGTGATTTCCTCTGCGGTCATGACTGTGCCCCCTGCAGCTGCCAGATGTCGTAGTGCCCGGTGGTGTTTGCGAAGGGGATCTGCTCGATGAGCTTGTAGCCGCATTCATTCGCGCACGCCTGGAGGAAACCGACGATCTGCTGGTCGATCGCCGTGGTGGCACGGTAGTTCAGCACGATCAGAGTGAAGTAGTGCGCTTCGATCGCGGCTTCGAACGCCGGCACGAGGCTGAGGTTCTGCCCGGTGGCCGGGTCGTGGTAGAGGAAGTACCACGTCTCCTGCCACTGCGAGACGCTGATATCAGTGCGCAAATAGTAGGCGGGCACCTCGTAGTTCTCCACGAGGTAGCGCTCGGTACCGCGGTGAGTCAGCGGGCGCAGCGCCGGAATCAGATTGACCGAGGAGGGCCAGTTCTGGATGTAACCGGGGGCCTGCGCGTATCCGGGCGGCGCGGCGAACGCCACAATTGCACCCGCCGCGACCGCGGCCGCAACGATTCTCAACAGGCCTCGGCGCGCGATGGACGCGACGGCCGTGACGAGGTATCCGGCGGCGATGCACCCGAACCATGCGCCGAAATCGACGTGCTTCTGCAAGCTCGTCACGACGTGGATGCGCGCCTGGTTCCCCGGTGCGGCCGCGGCCGCTGCGAACAGGGCCGCGATTATCCCCAGCTCCTGTCGACGCGTCCGGCGCACGGTGAACAGCACGGCCGCCGCCGCGAGCACCAGCACGACTCCGACCCAGTCCCACGAGTCGCGCAGTACCAGCGAAGCCGCCGTACCGTCCTCGGGCCGGTTGGTCGTCGTCAATCCGATCCCGACGATGTACATCTCCCCGCCTGCGGCAACCCCCAGCACCTCCAGGCCGATGGCCACAGCGGCGACGGCGGCGGCACGGCAGATCGCGGCCTTCACCCGTACACCGCCGGCGCGGTAGTAGACGAGGCCGGCGAGAGCAATGACGGCCGGATCCCAGAGCGCAGAGGCGTACTTCGTCGCATTCGCCAAAGCGAGCAGGACAGCGCCCGCGACCCACCAGCGCGAGCCCTCGTCTGCGTCGCCGGCGCGCACGACGCAGTACGCGGCGACACTCAGCAGGCACAACGACATCGCATCGTACGTCGCAAGCGTGCCGAGGTACTGGGTCGAGCCTATGCAGAGGAACAGGACGCAGCCGATCACGGCCGCGGTTCTGCCGTAGAGCCGGGACGCTGTAGTCCACAGCGTTCCGGTCGCCGTCAGCATGAACGCGAGCGAAAGGCATCGCGCGCCGAACAGGCCGCCGAAATGATCGGCTACTGCTGCGACCGGCGGATACAACACCGGGGCGCCGGAGAAGTAGGCCGGGTAGTTCGGCAGCGGGGCGCCATGCAGCCAGTGCGCCCACACGAGATGACCGGCGTAGAGGTACAGCGGCTCATCCGCCATCGCGGTGTTGGAGCGCATCAGCCGCGCCGACAAGAACGCCTGCATGGCAAGGATGGGAAGCAGCGGCCAGGCCGACTGTGGCCGAGCGTGCGTTCGGACATGTGAAACCGGCACGGAAGGCGCCGGGAGGACGGAAACCGACACTAGCCCCCCTCAGGGCAGCATGGACTGATTGCTTGTCTGCGACAGTTCGAAATCGCGTACGACTCCGAGACCCCAGATCCCGGGCACGCCTTATCGATCGCCTGGCAAACGGCAGCGGCAGTGCAGCAGTAGCCAAGCGTGCAGCATGAGAAATAATCGCGTTACCCAGAATGCGGTAGTTCTCGGAGTGAACTCCCTCTCAAATGGCATGCCTCAAGAAGGCATGGAAGACTCAGGGCACCCGCCGCGCCCTGTTTAACGCAACGGAAATCAATGGCACGCACTCTCCCTGCGCACCACGGGATCTCCGCACTTCACGGACACCAGCCCACCAGACGTGGCGCCCGACTGCTCATCCGTCAGCCATTGTCGGATTCCCCCATAGTGCGGGCTCGCGCTTGAGTTTTCCATGGATATGAGCACCTCGTGTCTCATTCGAGACCTTCGGCCACGCCGCAGAGATCCACTTCATCTGACAGCGTGGCCTGTGATGCTCCTGGTATCGAACTTCAGTTCTTAGTATCAGTGACCTCTGAGTCAAGTCGACGCGGACCGGCTCCAAATACAGTGAGAAGTCACCGACCAGAAAGTCGGCCGCACTCCGGACGTCCGCGGCAGGGCTCGTCGTCTGTAGCTCGTTGGTCGCTCGGTACGCTCGCGCGGGCACGGCGCCGGTGGCGCATGCGGCGCCGAACGCTGAAGGAGGCCATGGCGCGGGCAGTGTTCACCAGCGGTGCGACTGCAGGGACGCGGGATGGGCGGAATCTCAGTTCGCCCTGCCCGAACCTGACCGACACCTGGCATCCAGACACTCGGAGCGACACCATGTCATGGTGTCGCCCCGAGTGAGGAACTGTGCGCCGTCAGGGACTTGAACCCGAACCCGCTGATCAAGAGCCAGTTGCCTGACACTCTCAGTCATTAGCGCGCGCCCGGTTCGTGGGGCGGCCGTGTGCAGGTCAGGGCGCTTGATCAAGACACATGAGCAGGGAACGATCAGGTGGCTTCGTCGGTGCCCCAACCGAGTGCGGTCGCCACGACCTGGGCTCCGAATTCGAGCGTGAGGAGTGCGTGTATGGTGCGATCCGCGGTCAGCATGCTGCGGAGATGTGCGAAGTGGTCGGCGAGTGAGCGCTCCTGGATGAAGTCGAACAAGTTCACGGCGGGCAGGCGGCTCCAGCGGCGCTCGAATTTGTCGGTGGCGAAGGTCACGGCGTAGGCGATCGCCGCAGGCCATAGCTCCTTGACCAGAAGGTCGGAGTCCTGCGGGAACGGCGTGCCGAGCTCGGCCTCAAGCCGCGAGCGGAATCGATCATGCAAGTCCGGATGTGCGGCTTCGACTGCTGCTGCCACAGCGCGCAACGATGCACCGGGGCCGAGGCCGGTGAACGCTGCGGGCCGGTTGGCCGGCGGTAGCCAGATCCACAGTATGCCTGGATCAGCCCACCGGGCCGGTGGTGCTGGTTCGAGCGAGTGAGCCCATGGCTCCGTGCGCTCGAGCGGTGCGCAGGTCGTGGGACCGGCGGCGTAGGCAAGGACCGCGGCCACTGCTGTCCATCCGGCCGGGATGGCCAGGTCCTTCTGGATGAGGCGGTCGATTTCGTATGCCAGACGCTGCGGGAATGCTTCCATCCACAGGTTGTCGTCGAACACGCACGCTGGACACACTGTGACCTCGTTGGCGGTGGTCGTCCGCAGCAAATGTGCAGTTGGGTAAGGTTCGCAGCAGATCGTGCACTCCGAGTCCACTATCGCTGCGGCGATGGCGTCCGCCCGTGCCTTGGCCAACCGTGCGGCCGACCGCTTGCGGCTGCCGTGTCCGCGGTTGCTTCGAGCGTGCCGGTAGTGGCCGCGGATGGCACGGATGATCCTCTTCAGGGCCGCCGCGAGCCGCGGCCCGGCGTTTTCGCGGCGCGCCTTCACGGTAGCGGTATTACGGCTGCGACGACGTCGCCGCTGTATCGCTTTCCTGCGGAGCTCGTGCATTCGAGGCATCGGTGTCGCTGGCAGCAGTTCGCCGTGCCGACGCTGCGTGTAGCTGGTCGCGGAGGAGCCCGGCGGCGATCGTGGCGCCGATGAATCCCAGCGATGTCGCGAGCGGATGACCGATCCACAGGATCCAGCCGAGGACGGGGATGGCTGCGGCGGTTGCGGCAAGGATGGTTCGATTCTTGTTCCGGGCGTCTGGAACCTTGGGGCGAGCGGCGATGCCACCCGTCGCGCACACAATGCCCGCGGCAATCGAGGCCAGGGCGCCAGCATTATTCATCGCCTGTGTCCCTGACCTTTCTGCGGAATTGTTCGACCGAACTTCGACATGCGAAGAATACAATTGCGAGCCTACGTTAGGCAACTTGCGTATCGCCAAGTGCGCAGGTGAACCCATAGGCGCGGCGGCTTGGATTGCGTTTCCGCCATCCAAAATGAATGCGCTTGGGTAGGTCGGCACTACGGCGTTCTGGGGAATCCCCAGTCGGGGCCCTGCGCGAGTGAGGCGAAGGTTTTCGCGGATGTCGAATCCGAGTCGATCATCCAGTCGGTCTCGTTCTTGCCGGGCTTGTTGTAGTTGAACCAGACGAAGCCGAGCACGTCCGCGTGGTCCTCGACTCCGGTGAACAGGTTCTCGATCTCGGTCGGTTTCTCCGCGCCCGGCGAGACTCCGGTCTCCGCGATCAGGAACGGTTTCTCAGTGAACTCGCGCACCTGCTCCATCGTCGGCTCGAAGAGCGTCTTGAAGGTCGAGCGGCCGCCGGCGGTGGTGTTGTAGTAGCCGGTGAGCCCGACCCAGTCGACGTATGCGTCGCCGGGATAGAGCGGATCGAGCGCGATATTCGGCACGGGGTAGGTCACGTTCACGTCCCAGAGCCAGATCACGTTCGTGGCCCCGGCCTCGGCGAAGATGTCGTGGATGCGTTTCCACGCCTTGACGAAGTCGGCCGCGCTCGTCTGCTGCGTGCCCCAGGTGAACCAGTTGCCGTTCATCTCGTGCCCGAAGGAGAGCACGACCGGCACGCCGAGGTTCTTGATCGTCTGCGCGAGCGTCGTCGCGTACGCGTCGGAGGCTCCGGCGGCGATGTCCGCGATCGAGGGCTTCGTGGGCTCGAACTGGATCAGCGGCATGATGCCGTCGTTGTCGAGGTCCAGCACCCAGGTCTGGTTGAGCGGCTGGCCCCATGGCACGTAGTACGCGATCAGGTTGGGGCTCTTGCCGATCTTCTTCGTCAGCGCGGCCAGGTCGGTCATCGAGTTCGGCACGTTGTCCTGCGCGACGCCGAGGTACTTCTTAGTCGGGTTGATCAGAGAACTGAGGGCGGAAGTCGTCTCGCTCGCCGACGTTGTGGTGGTGGGGGACGACGCGGTGCCGGCCGGTGCTCGCCGTGTGCTTGAGGCCTTGGCCGCCGCCGTGATGGAACTCGGCGAGACCGGATGCGCATAAGCGTATATCAGGAACAAGCTGGTGGCTGCTCCGGCGACGGCGTATAGGCCGCGGGTGTAGGTGCGCTCACGCATCGATCGGGGTCGTCCACTTCGTGCCGAGGATCCTGAGGACGGTGACTAGGTAGAAGAGGGCAGGCAGGAATATCGGGGTGAACGCGGCGGTGTTCATGTCGAGCATGCGCCAGGCTGAGAGCGCGACGCCGAGTGCTCCGACGCCGAGGCTCCAGGCCCACAGGCCGATCCACAGGCGATGGTTGCTCTTCTTCTTGGCGCCGCTCGGCCGCCACGACATCTGGCGGCCGCGCACCGCGTCCCAGAAGGCGAAGATGTTCGACCAGCTGACGATCACGGTGACCGGCCACATGTCCGAGCCGCAGCGCACGCGGTGCCACAGCGGCGTGACCACGAAGGTGTAGAGCGCGCTCGGCAGCACGAGCAGGTAGTTCCGGATTATCACCTGGTGTGGTGTGACCAGGCACAGGATCACTGCGATCAGTGGGCTGAGGATCGTGAACATCGCGGTCTCGACGTAGTAGAGGAAGCCGACGATGTCGTAGAGCCGGGCCCGAAGCGGCATCTTGGTCGTCCAGAAGTTCCGGTCGGCCACGATGCTGATCGTCCCCGCGCACCAGCGATACTGCTGGCTGAAGAAAGAGTCGACGTCGGCCGGGCAGAGTCCGGAGGCGAGGTTGACGGGAAGGTAGCGCACTTTCCATCCGAGGCGGCGCAAGTCAATGCCGGTGTGCGCGTCCTCGGAGTGCGAGATCAGGGTGATGCCGCCGTTCTCGACGAGGGCGGAGCGCCGGTAGACGGCGTTGGTCCCGCAGCAGACCACTGCGTCGCGCTGGTCGCGGGCGACCTGGACGGCCCGGTAGAACAGCTCCTGCGAGGTGGCGGCTCCGCGTTCGATGAAGGTCTGCTCGCCCGCGTTGCGGAAGAACTGCGGTGTCTGCAGGATGCCCAGCTTCGGGTCGGCCTCGAAGTACGGCAGTGTCTCCATCAGCATCTCGGTGCTGGGCACGAAGTCGGCGTCCAGGATCAGGATGAACTCTCCCGAGGAACGTTCGAGGCCGTAATTGAGGTTGCCGGCCTTCTTGAACCAGCCGCGGTTGGGTCGTGAGCCGTAGCGGAATCCGAATTCGGCGGCCATCGTGGCCACCTCGTGCCGTGCTGCGTCGTCGAGAACGTAGGCTGTGGCAAGCCCCGGGTAGCCCTCCTGTAGGACGGCCACGTGCTTCCAGGTGTTGCGCAGCACCTCCAGGCTCTCGCCGCACACGGGGAGCATGATGTCGACGCTCGGGTAGGTGCTCGGCGTCCACCGCGTGACGAGTTTGCTGTGGGCCTCGAAGTCGAAACCGCGGGTACCCATCTCCAGCAGGAGCCGGATCACGATCACGACCGGCGTCATCATCACAACCGGGAAGAGCACCCACAGTCGCATCGAGTTCGCCAGGAAACCAAGCTGCGTGTACAGCATGAAAGGGGCGCTGAGGGTCATGCCGAGGATGAGCACCCACATGCGCCGGTTGTTGTAGAGGTATTTCTCGGTGCGCTGAGACGGCGGCTTCGGCAGGACCGTGCCCGTGGTCTTGACCGTGGCGGTGAACAGCTCTGGCCGCCACAGTTCCTCATCGCCGTAGGGGTCCTGCTCGCGTTCCCACGCCAAGGTGTCGCGGGCCGGCGCCCTGAGGCTCTTGAAGGGGATCGCCGGGATCCGTGACAGCAGGATGGTCTGCGCGCGATCCTCGGCGTCCACGATGGGCGCGTCCGCGGTGATGCGCGGAAGCAGGACGGTTTGCAGCGCCTCGGGGCCGTCCTGCTCTGGGGCTCCCGCGTGACTCGTCGGTGCGGTCACGTGCGCGCTCCGATCAGGGTCCAGATCTCGACGTCGGTGCGGCCGTAGCGGTCGTAGCTCGGGACCGACGTGCGCTGGTAGCCGTTAGTCGCGAGCATCTGGTCCAGCGCGAGATCGAGCCCGGGAGTGGCGTTGTAGTCGATGAACACGGCGCTGAAATAGCGCTCGGAGATGGCCGCCTGGTACGCGTCCACGCCGGAGAGCGTCTTGCCATTCGTTGCTGTGAAGGAAAGGCCGTAGGTGTCGCTCCAGGTGAAGCGGTTGCCCGCGTGGCCGAGGTAGTAGCGCTCCACCCACGGATCCTCGGCCAGGATGTGCGAGCCCGACGGGTACTCGGCGGTCGCGGCTACGAGCTGCTTCATATAAGTGGTCGAGGTCAGCCACTCGCCGAAGAACTCGTGCGCCTGGTTGGCGCCATAGCCGCCGAGCGCGCCGACGAGCGCGACAGCCGGAGCGACACGCCACCACGCGGTCCCGGCCAGCTTGTCGAGCAGCCAGCCACCCATCGGCGCGGCGAACAGCAGCCCGTAGCCCGCGTGCTTCTCCAGTGAGGTCAACGTGTGCAGCCGCATATCGCCGAGCGGGGCTATCAAGGCCGCGCCGGTAAGCACGGAGGCGAGCAACAGCCGCGACTTCCAGCCGAACCCGTCGCTCACCGGCGCCTTCGGCCCGTTGCCCTTCGAGGCCGACCGTCGCCGGCGCAGCACGAACCAGAGGGAGCCGAGCAGCGCGAGAGCCAGGATGAACCCCACATAAACCAGCGACCGATGCGCCACCTGGTGAACCGTGTTCGTCGCTGCGGGCCGAGCGAGCGTCGTCGTCATCAGGCCGGTCACGGACGCGGGCCCGGCCAGGCACAGCAGCGCGAATCCGGCGAGGAACATCAGCATCCCGAGCACGGCTCCGCGCGCAGCGGCCCAGCGCCAGCCGACCGAGGGGATCGCGCAGATCGCCGCGACCAGCACGATCGGAACCGCGTAGACCAGCGAGGTGTACTTGAAGGCGACCGCCAGAGTTGTGACCGCGGTGGTCTCCAGCATGAAGACCTTGTTCGTGCCCGAGCGCACGGCGAACCAGAAACCTGTAGCCAGCAGGAAGACCGCGGGCGCGTCGAACGTCGCCAGATGGCTCATGAACAGCACCGGGCCGCACAGCGCGAACAGGCTCGACCCCCAGATCGCGGCCCGTCGGCCGAACAGCAGCACCGTCGCGCGGTAGAGCATGACGGTGGCCCCGAGCATGAACACCAGGCTCAGATAGCGGGCAGTGGTGAGGCCGCCGACCGAGTTCGCCAGCGCGCCAAGCAGCGGGTACAGGTAGGGCGAGCCGGAGAAGAACGTCGCGTAGTCCATATTCGGCGCCGCGCCGCCGAATAATGAGGCCCATTCGGTGTGTCCAGCGAACAGGTAGCAGGCCTCATCGACGAAAGCGGTGTTGGTCAGCGTAGCCGCGATCGACACCTGGGCCACGAGCACGGCCGTAAGAGGCAACCGACGACGCCAGCGTGCACTTGGCCCAAGCTCACAGTGAGCAGTATCAGGCTTGCCCGACTCGGCCGATTCCGACTCATGCGCTTTGATACGGGGTATGAGAACCGTCTCAGACATCAGCGGCCTCAAGTACCCCACTATGTTGAGGAATCAAGCACGCCGATTCCATTGAATAGATGGCATAAGCCACTGGCCGACGCCCTCCCACACCAAGGCCGCAAGATGCCGTGCGGCACATGCCGGTCCGATCGCCACCCGCCACCGTGACGAAAAGAAATCACTTACCTGCCAGCGCGAGCGCGCGGCCATGCTACCGGCGGCGCAGCCCTTCGTAAAGCCGGATTCAAAGCTCCCGTCAGATACGGCGAAGGTGTCAAGGTGGGCGACAGCTCGCGATTACGACAGGCTTGCCTGCAATCATTTTCGCCATCGGAAAAGAATGCTGCAAAGGGTGCCGGAGAACTACTTCCGGAACTGTCTTCACTCGCCCTCTTTATCTCGGTCGCGTTGATCGTCCAGGCGCGCGAAGTACTCCGCCAACGCCTGCTCCACCAAGTACTGAGGGCTAAGGCCCTGCGCCGCGACCTCGGCCGTCAGCCGCTCGTTGTGCGCTGCGAGGATGCGCACGGTCAGCGGAACTCGGACAGGGCCGCGAGGGCGGCCGATCCGACGTCCCCGCGCCTGCGCACGGCCCTCCCCCTCCGGTTGCAGGGGCGCGATCTCGGTCGGTATCGGCGGATCGCTCCATGTGGGCATGGCGTGGTCCTTTCCATCTGGACACATCGGGGCAAACTGCCATTATTGCGATGGTTCGGCCGGGGCAATTGACTATAAATTCCAGTTTGGTGACGTCAAGATCTGCTGGAAGGGTCCGCCTGCATCTCGCCTGTGCCCTGCATCCGCCTGCGCTGACGGTCGAGTCGCTTGAAGTACTCCCCGAGCGCTAATTCGATGAGGTACTGCTGGCTCAAGCCCTGATGTTCGACCTCCGCGGCGAGCCGCCGGTCGTGCTCCTCAAGCAGGCGCACCGTCCTAGCGATGCGGTCCGGTCCCTTCGGCCTGCCGACCTTGCTGCCGCCCGGGTGCCCTTGGGGCGTGGCGGTGCCGGGAGTAGATTCCAATCTTTCGTTCATTCGCCCCTTTTTCTGCCGCATTCTTTCGACCCCCCAGCGCAGTTGGCGCGCGCCCCGTTCGTCTTTGATCGATATCAAACGGAGGACACTCGTGTCAACATTCGATGATTCATGAGGAAACTCATACGGGCTTAAGCTTTCCGGTTGTGATGCACTTCACGTCCGCGGTCGATCGTGCAAGGGGGAAGAGCCCGAAACGTGCGCGACCGGGCATTCGGCACGCCATACCGGCTGGCGGGACGGCCACCGCCGCTTGGCAGTAGCGAGATTTTCGCTACCGAGAATTCCGGCGAGAGCTTTGTCGTGTTCCTGCTGCGGATCTGTAGCCATTGTGTAACGGCTGGGGTTCTGGCTATTTTCCATGGTGCTGCGATCAGTGTCGCGTCGCCAGCGGCGCCGACTCTGCCATAGAGACACACGGGAGGGGTTGTTTCGTCATGCCTGCTTTTCCTGGGATGCGATGGAGGTCGAGAGGTGGGCGCCGTTGGCCGGCGCTCACCCGGCGCACCGCCTGGGCATCAGTCTTCGCTCTGATCGCCTCGACGGTGATGGCCGTCGTACCCGCCACCACCGCGCAAGCCTCGACATCAAAGGCCTCGACGTCGTGCTCGGCGTCGTCAGCGAGCGATGTGACCACGGCGACGATGCTGGCGAAGAAGTGCCACAAGTCCGTGAGCATCAGCGCCGATCAGACGGCCTACACGCAGGTGTCGGCGAACAAGAACGGCACACTGACCTACACGTCCTCGGCCACACCGCACTGGGTTAAGCAGAGCGGCTCCTGGGTATCGGCCGACGCCGATCTGGTGGTGAACAAGGACGGTTCGCTCGCGCCGAAGGCCGCAGAGTCCGCCCTGAAGTTCTCCGGCGGTGGCGATACCACGCTGGTCACGGCCACGACGAGCCAGGGTTCGATGGCCGTGACCTGGCCCTCGAAGCTTCCGACACCGTCCTACGACGGTGCATCGGCAACCTACGCGGACGTGCTGCCCGGGGTGAACCTGGTCGTCACGGCGGAGGTGACTGGCGGCTTCGAGGAGTCGCTGATCGTCGGGAACGCCGCGGCCGCGAAGGACCCGGGCCTGTCGAAGCTGGTCCTGGGCATGTCGCTGAGCAAGGGGCTGACCAGCAGTGCGGACAAGTCCGGCAACGTGACGGTAAAGAACGCCAAGGGCAGGGCCGTGTTCGCCTCGCCCGCGCCGCGCGCCTGGGACTCCTCCAAGCACGCGAAGCCTGTCGCGGTCCCGGTGACGTACTCGGCCGGCAAGGCCACGATGACCGCACCGAGCGCGTTGCTGGACTCTGCGACCACGACCTTCCCGGTGATCATCGACCCGTCGTACACCGTCTCGCAGGCCTGGGAGGGATACGGCGAGGACCAGTCCGCGTATCCTACGGCGGCCGAGCTGAACGCGACCTACAACGGCGAGGTCAACGTCGGCTACGACGGCGGCGGCACCGACCGCGGCTACTACGTGTTCGGCCTGCCCTCCGCCGCGGACGGCACCACCACCGATGTGCTCTCCGCGACGGTGAGCCTGACCGCGGTGGCCACCTACACGAACAGTTCGGTCGCGCACACGATCGACGCGTACTACACCAGCCAGTACTCCTCGACCTCGACGTGGAACTCCGCACCGTCGAACCTCGCCGGCCCGGAGGCGGTGAACTTCACCACCGCCTCCACCGCTCCGAACCAGACCGTGTCGATCGACGTCGCCTCATGGGTGCAGACCGACCTGGACGCCTACGGCTGGCAGTTCTCCCTCGGCCTGATCAACGCGAGCGAGACCGACACGAACCAGTACGTCTCATTCGCCGCCTACCCGACCCTGTCCATCACCTACGACCAGGCGCCGTACCAGGTCGACGCGAGCGACGTCTCGCTCAGTCCCCAGAACTGGGCCGCCGACGGCAACCTGTACACCTCCTCGCTCACCCCGACCTTCCAGGCCTACTCCACCGACCCGCTCGGCAACGAGATCGCGTACGAATTCAAGGTCGAGCAGGGCTCGACCGTGATCGAGGACAACACCAGCGGCTACTACGCCTCCGGCGCCACCGGATCGCTCACCTCGGCTACGACGTTGAGCAACAACACCACATACGACCTCTACGTGCGCGGCTACGACGGCACCGAATACGGCGCCTGGTCGAACGCGCAGGTCTTCACGACCGACGCGACAACACCGGTCGCGCCGAGCGTCACCTGCACCGGCTACGCATCAGGCACCTGGACGGCGCTGATCTCCGGCGGCGACTCCTGCTCGTACTCGGACTCGACCTCGCACATCGAGGGCTACATCTACGAACTGCAGAACGGCACGAGCACCCCGACCTGGTCGTGGGTGACCGGGTCCAGCGAGACGGCCACGATCGACCCGACCGCGATCGGCCTCTACACCCTGACCGTCATCCCGACCGACGACGCGGGCGTGCAGGGATCCTCCACCAGTTACGTGTTCGGCGTCGGCACGAGCGGCGCGATGCTCGCCCCGTCCGACGGCTCGCAGACCGCGTCCTCGATAAACCTGCAGGCAGCTGCACCCGGCGCGTACACGCAGGCGACGTTCAAGTACCGCCTTGGCACCTCCGGCTCATTCACGACGATCCCGGACCACGTCGTCTACCAGTGCAACTGCGCAGTCACCTTCCCGGTATCCACCAGCACGAACGCCGCTGGCGTGCAGACCGCTTCACTGACGTGGTATCTCAACCGCACCATCGCCGACGACGGCCTGATCCAGGTCGAGGCGGTCTTCACCGACTCTTCCAACGACACGCTCACCACTCCGCCGGTCTCGGTCACTCTGTCTCGCACTGGCTCCGGCGCCGACTTCGGCACGACCACGGTCGGACCGGTCACCGTCGGCCTCCAGTCCGGCAACGCCGCCATGTCCGCCAGCGACGTGAACATCTCGTCGTACGGCGCCGCACTGACGGTCGGCCGGACCTTCAACTCGGTCAACCCGTCGGCGTCGGGGATCTTCGGTCCCGGCTGGGTCTCCAGCATCGGATCCACCCAGGCCTCGAACTGGTCGTCTGTCACCGACTACAGCTCCTATGCCGTGTTGACCGCCGGCGACGGATCGACGTACACCTTCACCGAAGGCTCCACGAGCGGATCGACCGTCTCCTACACCGCGAACGCGTCTGCGGCATCCGCCGGTCTGACGCTGACGAAGAACACCTCGTCCGCCGTGTTCGACCTGACCGACTCCTCTAACAACGTCACCGCGTTCGCGTACTCCGCGGCCAACGCCGACTACGCGCCCTCGACGATCACTTCGCCGGGTACGACGAGTTCGACCGGCATCGTCTACAACTCGGCCGGCGATCCGGTGCTCGTGGTCGCTCCGGACGCGGCGTCTTCCTCCGCGCCGACCACGGCGTGCCCGAGCCCGGCGTCCTCATCGACGTGGAGCGCCGGTTGCCGCGGACTGTCGTTCACCTACAACTCCGCGGGTGACGTCTCCGAGATCGACTTCGTGTACGTCGACAACTCCGGAACCTTCCACGACACCCCGGTCGCCGACTACAGCTACGACACGACCGGGCGAGTCGCCTCCGAGTGGGACCCGCGCCTGTCCACCCCGCTGGCGACCGGCTACACCTACGACGAGACCTCCACCGACGCCGACTACGGCCGCATCACCGCCTACTCCCCGGCCCAAGCCTCGGGATCGGGCGCACTCGCGTCCTGGAAGTTCACCTACGACGACACCGCGACCGACGTCAACTACGGCAAGGTCATGACCGTTGCCCGGACGCACTCGTCCGCGTACGGCGGCACGACGGCCACCGACACGATCGACTACGAGGTCCCGCTGACCACGTCCTCCGGCGGTCCGCTCACCATGGATACTTCCACCGTAGCGACCTGGAGCCAGACAGACGTGCCGACCTCGGCCGTCGCAGTCTGGCCCGGTGGATACACGCCGTCGTCGACCACCTCGCCGACGGCGACCGACTACGAATACGCCACCATCGACTACTTCGACGCCAACGGCCGCCAAGTCAACACCGCCTCCTACGTCAACGGCGCGTGGGCAGTGGACACCACCCAGTACGACAGCGACGGTAATGTCACCAGTACGCTGACCGCCGCGAATCGTGCGACCGCACTGGCGTCCTCATCTCCCGCATCCGAAGCGACGGCACTCTCCACAATCAACCAGTACGCCTGCGACGACTTCGGCACGATCGACACCTGCACAAGCTCTGACGCGTCGTACGAGGTCGAGAACGACAGTTACGGTCCGGCGCACACCGTAGACGTGGACGGCACCGACGAGACCGCCCGCGACCACACCGCCTACACGTACGATGCGGGCGCGCCGAACTCCGACAAGAACTCCAGCGGCGCGCCGTACAAGCTGAAGACGAGCGAGACGACCTCCGCGAGCGTCGGATCGACTATCCCCGGATCGTCGACCGCGGACAGCCGTACCAGCGAATTCGTGTATGCGTCCGGTTCGGATGACACCGGCTGGACGATCGGCGAGCCACTTCAGACGATCACCGACCCGAGCGGCCTCGCCATCACCTCGACGGCCTCGTACAACGAAAGCTCCTCGACGTACAACGGCGACAACCTGGTGATAGACAAGGACCAGCCCTCCGACAGCAGCGGCGGCACCGCCGGAGACACGCACACCGTGTACTACACGGCGAGCGCGAACAGCCAGGTCTCCGCGTGCGGCAACGAGCCCGAGTGGGCGAACCTCGTCTGCGAGACCTACCCGGCTGCGCAACCCTCGGACACGACGACCATCCCGACGGTTTCGTACACATACAACGACTACCTCTCTCCGCTGACCGAGACCAAGACCTACGGCTCGACCGGCACCGAGACCGTCACCTACACCTACGACGCCGCCGACAGGCAGACCAAGCAGGCCGTCGCGGTTTCCGGCACGGGCATGGGCACCGCTCCCGCGACCACCGTGACCGTCTACAGTTCCGCGACGGGCGCGGCTACCGACAGCGAGACGCTGACCTCGTCCGGCACGGTGGCTACGGACAACAACTCCGCGTACGACGACTTCGGACAGCAGGTCTCGTACACCGACGCCAACAACGAGACGACGACGTACTCGTACAACCTCGACGGTCAGGCGATCACGCGAACGACGCCGTACGACACGAGCACAGTCACCTACTCTCCGGGCGGCCAGGCCACCAAGGAAGTCGACTCGCTCGCCGGCACGTTCACGGCGACGTACAACGCCGACGGCGCGCTCCTCACGCAGACCTATCCCGACGCCACTCTCGCGACGTACTCGATCGACCCCAGCGGCACGGCAACACAGTTGACGTATTCCAACAGCAACTGGGCCAGTTCGATCACGGACTCGATCACAGCCAACTCCACAGGAGATTGGACGACCGAGAGCGGGCTGAACGATACGAAGTCGTACACATACGACAAGGCGGACCGGCTGGTCAGCACCGCGGACACGAACGCGGGATCGTGCACCACGCGTGACTACACGTACGACGCGGACACCAACCGGACCAGCCTGACCACGTACGCGGCGGCCAGCAGCGGCGCGTGCCAGACCACGACGGCGTCCACTGCGGAAAGCTACACGTACGACGCGGCCGACCGGCTCGAGTCGACCACGGAATCCGGAACGACGAGCACCTACGCGTATGACACCCAGGGCGATGTGACCACGACGCCGTCGGCGGACGCTGGCGGCTCAGGCGACCTGACGGCGACGTACTACGCGAACGGCCTTGTCGACACCCAGACACAGGCCGGTGTGACCGACACCTACACGCTCGATGCCACGCTCGACCGCTATGCGACCGAGGTGAGCTCGTCCAGCGGGTACACCACGACCAATGACTACTCCGACGGCGGCGACTCGCCGAGTTGGAGCACGACGAACGGGTCGTGGACGGCGAGCGTCAGCGGAATCGGCGGAAGCCTCGGTGCGCAGGTCACTGAATCCGGCACGGTCACTCTCGACCTGGCCGACCTTCGCGGGAACATCATCGCAACGGTCAACCCGAGCAGCGACACCGCTCCGACCGCCACGTACGCCTACACCGAGTTCGGTAGCACGGAAAGCTCCTCCGCAGCCGCCGAATACGGATTCCTAGGCTCCAATCAACGCGCCGAGACGAACATGGGCGGCACCGTCCTGATGGGCGTGCGTGTCTACAACCCGAACACCGGCCGCTTCCTGGAGACGGACCCGGTACTCGGCGGCAACGCCAACCCGTACGACTACGTGTTCCAGAACCCTTTGACCAACTTCGACCTCAACGGAGAGTTCTGCTGGTCATGGCACTGCTGGGTGACGAACCTGTTCAAGGCGACGGTCTTCGTCGCGGCCTCGGCGCTCGGCGGACTTCTCGCGGCATTGTGCGACGGGCTCAGCGACGGCGTGTGCGGAGTGATCAATGGCCGGATATTCGGGGCGGTCTGGGCGATGGCTTCGTCGATCGTGACCGACTGGTCACACAACCAGAGCAACTACAATACGTACATCGAGGACGCGCTCCTCGCCGGCTTGTCCGCGCTGGTCACCAGTGGAGTCTCGAACTTCTTCAAGAATCGGCCCAGGGTGATCACGGGCCTGAGAGCGGACATCATCATCATCGCCCACGATTTCGGCAAATACATCAGAAGGTTCTTCTAGTGCGCAGATCGGATTCGAGCACGACGTGGCGGCGTGAAGTCCTCCGCTTCACGCTAGCGCAGACCGCACTCATGCTGGGAGTGATCCTGGTGGTGGCAGCCGTCGCTGTCGCGATCGTGGCCGTGGGCGGCGGCGACCTGCCCGTCAGACTTGCAGTCGGGTTCTCGGCGGCATACGCCGTCGTCAGTGCCCTGGACTCGGCGCGTCACGTCGCCGCCTTCCGCGAACACCGAGAGAACCTGCGCGAGGGCGACCTGTCCTGGCGCCCGAGCAGGACCGTCGTGCGTCACGGCGGGTCGGAATTTGATCTCGGCGAGATCTCGGCCCGCTGTGCGGCGGAGCTCGGCGAGGACTGGCAAGTGCAGGACGCCTCGGCGGATTCCGCGCTGCTGCGCAGGCGGCGCCGACCGCCGCTGAGCCTCGCGATCTCCGTCGAGCGGTCCGACGATTCGGTGCGGGCCACGACCCAGGCCCGCACCGATTTCTGGCGGCGACCGGATCGCGGAACGGCCTTTCGGGCGGTGACGACGGCCACCGAGAAGATCAGCGACTGACGAGCGGCGACCGTCAGTGCACGATCAAGGCCCCGGCCACGCCCAGGAGGGCGTGGCCGGGGAGCGCCATAGCTCACGAGGTTCTCCTGCCGAGCGCCAGATCCAGCAGTACGACGGCCGGGTAGTGCAGACTCCGCCGAAGACCAACTGTTCGCGCCGCGCGGTCGCGCTCGACGTCATGACCGCGAACATGTCGCGCCGCCACCGTGTGCTTCAGCGCGGCGAGGCGCGATCCCTACGGCGCTCGCCCGCGGGCTATGCGTCGACGAACGAGCACAGCGATCCGGCCACACCCGACTATCTGACCCGCCGCTTCGCCGAGATGCTGGGCGAGACGGACTTGCCACCGATTCGCCTCCACGATCTGCGGCACGTCGCGGCCAGTCTCGCCATCCAGGCCGGGGCGGACCTGAAGGTGATCCAAGACCAGCTCGGACACTCCTCCATCGTGATCACCGCAGACTGATGCACCCCGACTCCACGCAACACGGGGCACATCATTTGCAACCGGGCTTCGCTCGGATGGTCCATACGAGCTGCGCTGTAGGAGCGAACTCGGTACGTCGTCCAGCCGTTGTCGTTGCGATCGGGGCATGGCTCGGGTTGGCGCACACCGCGCCGCCAATCCGAGAGCAGGAGCAGTGATGAACGCTAGCGGCAGTGTCTACAAGCGGTGCGGTTGCCGACAGGAGGACAGCGCCCGGAAACTCGGGCCGCGCTGTCCGAAATTGTCCAAGCCCGGCCACGGAAGCTGGTACATAGCGCTCGACGTCCCTACGGCCCGGGGCGGGCGCGAGCGGATTCGCCGTGGCGGCTATCCGACGCGTGCCGCGGCCGAGCGGACCCTGATCGACCTGCGCGGCACCGAGCGACCCGGTACCGGGATCGTCACGGTCGAGATGTGGCTCAATCGTTGGCTGGAGACGACCTCGAGGCTGCGTGAGTCGACCCGGTGCAGCTACCTTCAGTTGTGTCGCAACCATCTGATCCCGTACCTCGGTCGCATCCCGCTGCGCGATCTGACCGGCCTGCAGATCACCGGGATGCTGGAGTCGGTGCGCCGGTACAGCGTGGCGAGCAAGCGGCCGGTCAGTGACGGAACTATCGAGAGGATCTACGCGACGCTGCGCGCTGCCCTCAACGCGGCCGTGCGCCAGGGGCTGATCGAGCACAATCCGGCACGCCTGATCCAGCAGGCTCGTGCACGCCGCCCGCACGCGGTGGTGTGGACCGAGACGCGGATCAATCAATACCTGCTCGACGGACAGCGACCTGCGATGCAGTATGGACCGCCGCGCAGACCGCCCACTTCCTGCACACAATCCGCGAGCACCGGCTCTACGCCGCATACCATTTGATCGCGCTGCGCGGGCTGCGCCGCGGGGAAGCAGCCGGACTGCGCTGGTGCGACATCGATCTCGACGGTCAAGCCATCACCATCCGCCAGTAGATCCAGCGTGTTGACGGACACCTGGCGCAGTGCCCGACCAAGACCGAGTCCTCCTGCCGCACCATCGCCTTGGACCGCACCACCACCGCCGTCCTGCGCCGCCACCGCGCCAGACAGCAGGCCGAATCCGTGAAAAACGGCACTATGCCCTCCGGGTACGTCTTCACCAACCTACGTGGCGCACCGCTGAATCCAGACCGGCTCACCCGCCTGTTGTACGAGTTCATTGCCGCAGCGGGCCTTCCTCCGGTGCGGCTTCACGATCTCCGTCACGGCGCCGCCAGCCTCGCCCTACAAGCCGGCGCCGATCTCAAGGTCGTGCAAGACCAACTCGGCCACTCCTCCATCGTCATCACCGCCGACACCTATGTCAGCGTCCTGCCCGACGTCGCCCGGCAGGCGGCCGAAGACACCGCCACCCTCATCCTCCAGGCGGGCCGCCTCATCCCCGGCACCAACCGCCCCGCCGGTCGCAGCGCTCGACGAAACCGCGCAAGAACAGGCCCGGCACCGCGACCAACACCTCACCGCGCAGGAGTCGCAAGACTCCCGCAGCGTGATCAAGAAATAGGCGGGCGTGGCAGACGACTGAGCCAACCCTTGACCAGATAGCGAGACGGCCGTCTCATGCGCCCCGTTCGCGCACCCTGGACACACCCCGGCCCCACCGCACAACGAGGCCGGATGCTTCACAGAAGCATCCGGCCTGGTCAAAGCCTGTGCGCCGTCAGGGACTTGAACCCCGAACCCGCTGATTAAGAGTCAGCTGCTCTGCCGATTGAGCTAACGGCGCGTATCGCCACTCCCAAGTGGCCGTTAACGGCCGCTTAAGGAGTTTGTGCGGTGCGGGTAAGAGATTACCGTAGTTCCGGCCGGGGCGGAAATCGGTATGGAGTTGCGGTCTGACCTGCGGTTTCGTGGTCGGGTCGGCGATCGGAGTCAGGGGTGGGTGGGGCGGAAGCGGCGGAGGCGGAGGGAGTTGGAG
>NZ_JAGSOH010000150.1 GCF_018139625.1 Actinospica acidithermotolerans
GTGTGGGTCGGGAGCCGGGACGAGGGCCGTGGGCGGGAGGCGGTTTCCGCGCTGGGGGCGGGGGCGCGGCTGGTGGTGCTGGACGTGACGGACGAGGCGTCCGTGGCGGCGGCGGCGAAGACGATCGAGGCGGCCGGCGGGCTGGACGTGCTGGTCAACAACGCCGGGGTGGAGGGGCGCGGGCCGGGCAACGCGGTGATCGGCGCGGCGGAGGTGACCGCGGAGCAGATGGAGTACGTGTTCGCGACGAACGTGTTCGGCACGGTGCGGGTCACGCACGCGTTCCTGCCGCTGCTGCAGCGTTCCGCGTCGCCGGTGATCGTGAACGTCAGCAGCGGGCTCGCCTCGCTGGCCTCGCTCAGCGACCCGCAGAGCCCGACGCACTTCTACCCGGGCGTGGCCTACCCGGCCTCGAAGGCGGCGGTGAACATGATCACGATCCAGACGGCGAAGGCGTTCCCCGGGATGCGGATCAACGCGGTCGAGCCGGGCTTCACGAAGACCGACCTGAACGGCAACACCGGCACGCAGACCGTCGAGCAGGGCGCGCGGATCATCGTGCGGATGGCGCGGCTCGGGCAGGACGGGCCGACCGGCGGGTACTTCAGCGCAGACGGCCCGCTGCCCTGGTGAGCCCTGGTGAGCCCTGGTGAATCCGGGCGGACGAGTCGGGCCGGGTCGAGTCGGGCCGGGCCGGGTCGGCGGCGGCGCTCCCGTGGTAGATCCGGGCTGCCTCATCGGGTCGGATCAGGCCGGGAGGGGTGGGGTCAGGCCGGTGGGGCCCTGCCTGGTGCGTCGAGCCCGTCGAGGCGGCCGAGTTCGTCGGGCTCGTTGCGCCTGTGGGACGCGTCGTGGCTGGTCAGATGGGTTCAGGCGGGGTGGATGCGGTGAGCCGCGCGCGCGTCGGTGGGCGCGGTTAGCATCGAAGGCACGGGGCCCCGCCCACCTCGGCCGGGCAGGGCCGGGCTGCGTGAGGAGCGGGCATGGCGGCGCATCGGAGCGGCGAGGTCACGTTGCGGATCATCGGAACCGACCTGCCCGGGCTCAGCTGCCCGCCGGGCGGCGACTTCCCCGGATACGCGAACATCCACGTGGCCGTCCAGCGCAAGGACGCGCCGACCGAACTGCTCGACCTGCAGCGCGGTGACGCCCAGCGGGTCTCCTGGTCGCTGCCGTGCACGGCGTCGACCAGCGAGGCGGAGGGCCTGGTGCTCAACGGCCCGTACATCCAGAACCGGCTCGGCGGCCGCTTCGTCTACCTGTCCTGGGTGGACGTCGACGCCGAGGGACGGCCGACGATGCTCCGCCGCGGCAAGCTGCTGCTGAGCGCGGTCACCCCGCACATGCTGGCCGAGGCGGTCGAGCGCGGTCAGTTGCGGGCCCGGCTGACGATGACGGACGAGAAGGGGCACCCGGTCTGCGCCCGCCTGATCCCGCCGCGCGTCCAGTGGAACGCGGAGTCCAGCGGGTGACGGGCAGAGACAGACCGGGTGCCGCTCCCTGGCGGTCCGGCGGACGTCAGGCGGGTTCGGGGATGGTGGCGGTGGCGGCCGTGGCCAGGGCGGTGATCGCGAACAGGGCGATCGCGAGCGCGTGCACGACGGTGCACCACAGGCAGATCGCGTCGATCTCGAACAGTTCAGCGTAGACGAGCCGGGCGACGAAGCAGACCCCGAGCACGGCGAGCGCGAGGCGCGCGGTGCGCACCAGCGGGGAGCGGGAGCGCCAGGCGGCGGGCAGGGCGAGTGCGGCGAACGCGGCGAAGAACAGCAGGCCGAGGACGGCGACGGGGATGCCGAGCAGCAGCGATTCGGGGCTGGTGGTGACCTTCTCGCAGTTGATCGCGCCGGTCGCGGGGCAGGCGAGGGTGACCGACTGCGTGTAGTGGGCGACCGTCAGGTACGCGGACACGGCCAGGCCGGCGGCCGCGGTGATGAGGGCGGAGGGAGCGATCCAGCCGGGGACGGCGGAGCCGGCGGAGCCGGCCGGGGCGACTGATGTGCTCGGGGCGCCGGGCCTACGCTGCGTGCGCGGCTTCGACTGCGGTTGCGGCTGCGGCTGGGGCTTCGGCTCCGACTGGGACTTCGACTGCGGCTCCGGCTCCGGCTTCCGCTCGGGCTTCGACTGCGGCTTCGGCTGCCGGTGCGGGGGGCGCGGGGTGGCTGCGGTGGTCATGAGGCGGACTCCAGGGCGCGGACTTCGGGGGCTTGGCAGATGGCGGCGGGCTGGTCGTGTGTCAGGCCGCACAGCTGGCCGGTGATGCGGTTCGCGGTGCCGACGATCGCCTTCGTGCTGGGGCTGTCGGCGTCGGTGAGGGCGGCGGCGATCTGCGTCCAGGTCATGCCGGAGAGCACCTGCGGGCTGTAGCCGGAGCTGCGCAGCATCGTGGTGCCGCCGAGGTCGATGAACGGGATGCCGCCCTGGCCGGCGTTCTGCAGCAGCTGCTGCTCGGCGGCGGTCGGGCTCTGCAGCGGCTGGTCGTTGCGGTCGTAGAGCTCGACGGAGCGGAAGGCCAGGTAGCTGCTGGTGTAGGTGGCGTGCAGGAAGGTGAACGTGTTCGTACTCGGGTAGACGTCGCTCGAACTGGACTCGGTCAGCGCGAGGCCGGTGAACGTGCCGAAGCGGCTGAGCGCGAGCACGAGCGGCCAGCGTTCGGCGGCGCAGTACGGGCAGTACTCGGCGCCGAGGTAGAGGACTTCGGGCTTCGCGTCGAGGGTCAGGGCAGTGCCGCCGGGGACGGCCTCGGCCTGGGCGGTGGTGCCCCCGGTGCCGACCGCGGCGTACACGGCGGCGGGGACGGAGGTGGCCTTGGCGGCGACGTCGGCGGCGGTGGACGCGCTGGTCGTGGTCGCGGCCTGGCTGGCGGTGGACGGGTGGTCGGCGACCTTGGCGATCACGAGGCCTGCGAACAGGGCGATCACGACGGCGATGCAGGCGAGGGCGGTGCGGCGCTGGCGCTGCCGCTTGGCGGCGAGGGCCTGCTCGTGCACGATGCGGCGGCGTGCCGCGGAACCCGGTCCGGAACCGCGCCGGGGCGCGGCGGGATGCGAGGTGCTCACGGGGGAAACTCCTGACTGCGCGTGGAATACGGCATGGGCTGTTTGCTGATGGGCGGTCAGGTCGCCCGGACACGGCACGGCACGGGGCACGCCTTGGGCGCGGCTGAGTCGTCGTCAGCCGAGGGTGAGCGTTGCCGAGGGTGGGGCGGCGCCGGGGGACCTAGCCGAGCGCGACGCAGGTCGCCCGGGCACAGCACAGCACGGCACTGCACGGCACGAACGCGGCTGGATCGCGGCTGAATACGTCGTCAGCCGAGTGAGCGTGCCGAAGGTGTGGTGCGGGGGGGGCGGGAACCTAACCGAGCGCGGTGCAGGAGGTTGCGGGCGGGCCGCGGCGCACGACGGCGTGCCGCAGGTCCAGACGCTTCGGGCGGATTCGGCAGGCCGCGCGGGGCGCGGGCGCGGTCCGTAGCGGGCCGGCGGGCGCGGCGAGGCGGGTGAGCGCGAGGGCGAGCACCGGCCACCAGCGGCGCATGAGGGACCCGGCCGAGGCGAGTCGGCCGAGCGGGCTGCGCAGCGTCAGCTGCGCGCGCTCGCCGCCGGCGAGGAACAGGGCGCTGACCAGCGCGACGAGCAGTTGCGCGAGGAGCAGGGCGAGGCCGACGTGCAGCGTGCCGTCCGGAGCGAGGCCGGCGGGTTCGGGCGCGGCGGTCTGGGCGCAGCGGATGGACTCCCCCATCGGCGGCAGCGCCTGGATCAGCCCGCAGCCGCGCACCACGGTCTGGTCGAGCTGCGCGAGCGCGAACCAGTAGTCGAGCCCGAGTTGCGCGAGGACCGCGAACGCCGTGATCCCGGCCGTGCCGCGGGCGCGCGCGCCGCCGACGTACGCGAGCGGGTAGAGAGCGGCGGCTGCGATCACCACCGCCCACAGCGGGGCCGTGCCGCGGCCGATGACGGCGAAGGTGACCGCGGACAGCAGGACGCACGCCGCGGTGAAAACGGCGGCGCGCAACGCTCGCGGGCACAGGCCTTCGTCTGTCATGGCGCGCTCATCGTCCCACGGCGCGCGCCCGCGCGCCGTGCAGGGCTCGGATTCTTTCTCAAATTCTCACGCTGGAACACGCGTACGAACCGGAACCGGAGGTGTAGTACCACAGATGGGTGCGCGGGTGATTCCGGGGGGTTCGCCGGGGGCGCGTTTCGCCGCTGCGCGCTGCCTTGCCGCTCGTGCTCGAAGGCTGAGATAACTGGCGCCGTACCGAGGGGAGAGGACCGACGCATGGATAGAAGGTACGAACCGTACTGCCTGGCCGATCCGCTCTTCTACGACCATCCCGGCGCCCGCGAGGATGCGGCGGACGCGTTCGAGCACGTCAGGCGGCCAGTGCCCGACGGCTGGAGCGCGTCCGCCGCCGGCGGCCGCCGACTGCTGCGCCCGAACGGCGAGCCGCGCGGCCCGGAGCAGGGCTGGAAGATCCACGTCGCGGCCACGCCCGGGTCGGCCGCCGGCGTCCTCGACGCACTGTGGGACCACTGCGTCCCGGCGCGGCTGCCGTTCGCGTTCCTGCGCTCGCCCGCGCTGCTGTTCCTGCGCAACTCCGTATACGCCGACCGCGACGGCGCGGGGAAGTTCGCCACGATCTATCCGGCCGACGACGCGGAGCTGGAGCGCACGCTCAAGCAGCTCGACGACGTCCTCGGCGGCCGGCCGGGCCCGGCCATCCTCAGCGATCTGCGGTACGGCGCCGGCCCGCTGTACGTGCGCTACGGCGGCTTCACCGCACGCTACTGCCGGGACGCCTCCGGCGCCTCGGTGCCCGCGATCGCCGATCCGCGCGGGCGCCTGGTGCCGGACCGGACCGGACCGGCGTTCGCGCCGCCGCGATGGGTGACGCTGCCAGACTTCCTCGTCCCGCACCTCGAAGCCCGCCGCGCGGACCGCTTCGCCGCGATGCCGTACACGATCGACCGGGCGCTGCACTTCTCGAACGGCGGCGGGCTCTATCAGGGGACCGATGCGCGCACCGGCCGGACGGTCGTGCTCAAGGAGGCCCGGCCGTACGCGGGTCTGGCCGGGGACGGCCTGGACGCGGCCGCCCGGCTCGAACGGGAGCGGGACGCATTGCGGGCGGCGGCCGGCAGCGGCGTCGTGCCCGAGGTGCTGGACTGGTTCGAGGCCGGCGGGCACCGGTTCCTCGTGCTCGAATTCGTCGAGGGCCGGACGCTGGACGCGGCGTCCGGCGAGAGGTTCCCGCTGGCGGGCGGCTCAGGTGGCGGAGGTGGTGGCGGCGGCTTCGGTGGTGACAGCGGCAGCTACGACGGGGGCGGCGGCTTCGGTGGCGGCGGCGGTGAGCCGGGTGCGGGTGCAGGTGCGGTACGCGAGTACACGGCGTGGGCGCTCGGCGTGCTGGGGAACGTGGAGCGGGCGGTCGCCGCGTTGCATGAACGCGGGGTCGTGCTCAACGGCCTGCGACCGTCGAGCGTCATGGTGCGGCCGGACGGGTCGGTGACGCTGATCGGGTCGGTGACGCTGGTCGGGTGCGGCGGCTCGGCCTCGGCCCCGGCGCCAGCCCCGGCGCCAGCCCCGGCCCCGGACTCGGACTCGGCCTCGGTCCCGGTCCCGGTCCCGGTCCCGGACCCGGACGGCGAGTTGGGACGTTCGCTGTTCGCGGCGGGCGGCTTCCCGGCGCCGGCCGGAGTGACCGGCCGGGCCGTGGACGAGTACGCGCTCGCCTGCCTGCGTCTGGCGCTGTTCCTGCCGTTCACGGACCTGCTGCCGCTGGACCGGAGCCGGGCTCGCGCGCTGGCGGACGTGATCCGGGGGCAGTTCCCTGACGTGCCCGGCCGGTTCCTGGACGAGGCCGTGCAGCGGATCGTGACGGCGGGCCGGGGGGCGTTGCCCGTGCGGGCGCTGGACGCGCCGATCGCGGGCGGCGACTGGCCGGCGGTACGGGACTCGATCCGCGCGTCGATCGCGGCGATGGCCAGCCCGCAGCGCGGCGACCGGCTGTTCCCCGGAGACGTCCGGCAGTTCGCGCACCCGGGAGCCGGGCTCGGCCTGGCGCACGGAGCGGCCGGGGTACTCTACGCGCTGCACGCGACCGGAGCGCAGGTCGCCGATGAGCACGTGGACTGGCTGGTGCGTCGTGCGTGCGACATGCCGCCGTCGCAGGTCCGGCTCGGCTTCTACGACGGCATGCACGGGATCGCCTACGTGCTCGACCTGCTCGGGTACCGCAGCGCGGCCCTGCGGCTGGTCGACGTCGCGCTGGAGGAGAGCTGGCAGCGGCTCGGCCCGGACCTGTCGGGAGGCCTGTCCGGGATCGGGTTGAACCTGCTGCACCTGGCGGCACGCAGCGGGGACCGCGAGCTGTACGGAGCGGCGGTCGAGGCCGGCCGGCTGGCGGCGGAAGTACTGGCACAGCGTGACATGGCACGAACCAGGGGCAGTTCCGGCACACGGTTTGCGGGCGCGCCAGCGCGCGCCGGTCTAATGCGCGGGGCCAGCGGGCCCGCGCTGCTGTTCCTGCACCTCTACGAGCACACCGGGCACGCCGACTGGCTGCAGCGAGCGCACGCTGCCCTGCGGATGGATCTGGCATGCCACGCGGCTGCCGATCCGGGCGGGGAGGCCGGGGGCCGGCCGGCTGCGGGGCTGGCCGACGGCGGTCCGGGGATCGGGCTCGTTCTGCGGCGGTATCTGACGCACCATGACGACGACGAGTTCCGCGCGGTCCTCGCCACCATCCGTCGACGTGCCGCGGCGACGCGGTTCTGCGCGCACGCCGGCTTGTTCGACGGCCGGGCCGGGCTGGCCATGGCACTCGCCGACAGCGCGTCGCCGAACATCCGGCACCCGACGCCGGATCCGCGGTCCGTTGCTGGTTCGCTGCTGCCACATCGAGCACCGGAACCGCGGTCCGGTGCTGGTTCGCTGCCGCCCGGTCCAGTGCCGGATCCGCGGTCCGTTGCTGGGTCGCTGCCGCCACATAGAGCACCGGAACCGCGGTCTGGTACTGGTTCGCCGACCGATTCACCGCCGGATCCGCGGTCCGGTACAGGTTCGCTGCCGCCCGATCCAGCATCGCGGTCCGTCGCTGGTTCGCTGCCGCCCGGTCCAGCGCCGGAACCGCGGTCTGGTACTGGGTCGCCGCCCGATCTAGAGCTGGAACCGCGGTCCGTCGCTGGGTCGCCGCCGCCCGATCCGGCCGCGCTCTATCAGATGCGGCGCCTGGCCTGGCACGCCGTCGGATACCGCGGCCGGCTCGCGTTTCCCGGGGACGGCTCGCTGCGGCTTTCGGCGGATCTGGCGACCGGTAGTGCGGGGGTGCTGCTGGCGGTCGGCGCCGTGCTCGGGGTGGACTCGGCCCGGCTGCCGTTCCTGGGCCCTCGGGAGCCGTCGCCGGCCTGAGGCGGCGCCGGGCGTAGCGGATTCGCCGCCCTGGCCACCGAACGCGGCGCTGACCTCGACGACCTCCAGGACGCCATGGGGCACGCCGACCCTGAGACCGCGGCTGTTGGGGAACATCGCGCCCGCGGCGCCGCCCGCCAGCACGAGCGAGAACGCGTCGAGGTGGCGCGCGAGCACCGGCGCGCCGGCCAGTGTGCCTCCTCCAGCCACCGGCCAGACACCGCACGGGCCAGTCACCTCTCCCTGCCACCGCCCGACGCCGCACGGGCCAGTGAGCCTCCCCCAGTCACCAGCTCGCCGCAGCCGCACCTCGAGGTATGCGGCGCCGACTCTGGGCGGTCGCTCGAGGCCCGATGAAGGGCAAACGAAGGTTCGCGTTCATGTTTTTGCCGTGCACAGGTCCGTGCTTGGCAGACATTTGACCTTACCCGGCAGTAAGTTGACGGATCGCCAGGCTCCCGTAACTTCCCGTGCACTCCCACATGCCCCGGGAGGGTCCGCATGCGCCCTAACCGATCCCTACACCCGCCCCTCCTCGCCGGCGGCAGCCGGCGGGCGCGCCGCCTGCTCGCCGCCGTGGCCGCGGCCGTTCTCGCGGCGACGTCCGCCGCCGGCGCGGCCACCGCCGCCCAGCACGCGAACGCGGCCGCCCTGTCCGTGGTCGACGACTGCGGCGGCCAGTGCTACGACATCCTGCCGGCCGGCGAGAACGGCAACGAGACCCTCGCCCAGATCCTGCTGTACAAGGTCTTCGGCACCTACCCGTCGAACAGCAACGACCAGCTCGGCCCTTACTCCGACCTGGCCACCGCCTCCACCGGCCTGACCGACGCGCAGATCGACCAGTTCTACAACTCCTCCGCCCTCGGGGTCTCCTCCGCCGACGTGCAGTCCACCGAGACCCCGGAGACCGGCGTCACCATCAAGTTCGACGACTCCGGTATTCCGCACATCACCGGCACCACCCGCGCCGAGGCCGAGTACGGCGCCGGATACGCCGGCGCGCAGGAGCGGCTGTGGGTGATGGACCTGCTGCGCCACCTCGGCCGCGGCGAGCTCACCTCGTTCGCCGGCGGCGCCTCGGCGAACCAGGCGCTGGAGCAGAACCTGTGGCGCGGCGCCCCGTACACCGAGGCCGACCTGCAGGCTCAGGTCACCGCCCTCGCCGGCGACGGCAGCTACGGCGCGCAGGTCAAATCCGACATCGACAACTACCTCGCCGGCATCAACGCGTACATCTCCGCGGTCACCGCGGCCAACGACTTCCCGGGCGAGTACGACCTGACCGGCCAGTCGATGGAGCCGTTCACCGAGACGGACCTGATCGCGATCTCCGACGTGATCGGCGCGCTGTTCGGCAACGGCGGCGGCGAGCAGCTGCAGTCGGCGCTGGTGAAGGAGGCCGCCGAGGCCGAGTACGGCACGACGAAGGGCGACGCGGTCTGGAGCGGGCTGCGCGAGCAGAACGACACCGAGGCGACGCTCACCATCCACAACGGCACCAGCTTCCCGTACGGCGAGGCGACGGGTGAGACGGGCCTCGCGATGCCGGACGCCGGGTCGGTGCAGGCGGTGAACATCGTGCAGAACGCCACCGGCACCGGCGCCTCCGGCTCCGCGGCGAAATCCGCCGCGAAGTCCTCCGCGAAGCCGTCCTCGAAGTCGTCGGCCACATCGAGGACGTCCGCGGCGTCTACGGCATCCGCGACGTCCGCGACGGCGTCGACCTCGGCCACGACGGCGAAGGCGAGTGCCGCGGTGACGGCGCGGCAGGTCGCGGCGCTGGCGAAGAAGCTGCCGGCCTCGCTCCGTAGCAACGCCTCGAAGCTGGTCGGCATGAGCGACGGCGGCGCGATGCCCGGGGTCACGGTGCCCGCACCCGGCGAGCAGCATCGCGGCATGTCGAACGCGCTGGTCGTCTCCGGCAAGGACACCGCCTCCGGAAACCCGATCGCCGTGTTCGGCCCCCAGACCGGCTACTTCGCGCCGCAGCTGCTGATGCTCGAAGAGGTCGAGGGCCCGGGCCTGAGCGCGCGCGGCGCGTCGTTCGCGGGCCTGAGCATGTACGTCGAGCTCGGCCGCGGCCAGAGCTACGCGTGGTCGGCGACCTCGGGCGAGCAGGGCACGTCGGACACGTTCGCCGTGCAGCTGTGCAACACGGACGGCTCGGCCGCGACGACGAGCTCGACCGCGTACATCGACAACGGCGTCTGCACGCCGATGACGAAGCTCGTGCGCTCGGACGCGTGGAGCCCGACGGCCGCCGACACGACCGCGGCCGGCTCGTACGACCTGGTGATGTACCGGACGGACTTCGGCCTCGTCGAGTACACGGCGACGATCGGCGGGAAACCGGTCGCGTACACCGTCCAGCGATCGCAGTACATGCATGAAGCCGACTCGGCGATCGGCTTCATGCTGTTCAACGACCCGTCGGTCATGTCGAGCACGTCCGGGTTCGAGTCGGCGGCCGCATACGTGAACTTCGACTTCAACTGGTTCTACGTCAACTCGGCGCACTCCGCGTACTACAACTCGGGCCAGAACCCGGTGCGCGCCCAGGGCACCGACCCGAACCTGCCGCTGTGGGGTGACAGCGCCGACGAGTGGGTCGGCTGGAGCCCGAGCACCTACACCGAGTCCGACACCGCATCCTCCGCGCATCCGAACTCGACGGATCAGGACTACTACGTCAGCTGGAACAACAAGCAGGCCCTCGGCTACAGCGCCGCCGACGGCAACTACAGCTGGGGCCCGGTCCAGCGCGTCGACCTGCTGAACACCGGGATCGAGAACTACCTCGCCACCGGCGCGAAGTTCACCGAGTCCTCGCTGATCAAGGTCATGGAGACCGCTGCGACAACAGACCTGCGCGGCACGCAGGTGCTGCCGCTGCTGCTGGACGTGATCAACTCCTCGACGGTGACCGACTCCACGGAGGCGTCGCTGGTCTCGGAGCTGACGACGTGGATGAACGGCGGCAGCAGGATCCTGGAGACCTCCTCGACCTCGCAGACGTTCGCGAACTCGGCGGCGATTCAGCTGATGGACGCCTGGTGGCCGCTGCTGCTCGAAGCCGAGTTCCAATCCGGGATGGGCACGAGCCTGTTCGACGCCCTCGACGCGGACATGCAGACCAACGACTCGCCCTCGGGCGGCCAGCAGATCACCGTCTCCGGGACCATCGAGTCGGACAACATGGCGCAGACCCATAAGGGCTCGGCGTTCCAGTTCGGCTGGTGGGGCTACGTCAGCAAGGACCTGCGCAGCGTGCTCGGCCGGTCGGTGACCGACCCGCTTCCGGTGACCTACTGCGGCGGCGGCAGCCTCGCCGCCTGCCGCACCGCCCTGCTGAACTCGCTGGTCGCGGCGTCGCAGGAGTCCGCGTCCACGGTGTACCCGGCGGACTCGTACTGCTCGGCGGGCAACCAGTGGTGCGCGGACAGCATCGTCCAGGACCCGCTCGGCGGCATCGACCACCCCGAGACGACCTGGCAGAACCGGCCGACCTTCCAGCAGGTGGTGTCCTTCACCTCCGGCGGCTGACCGGCGGCACCGTCCAGCGATCAGTCATCGGTGATCAGTGATCGGTGACCGGTTGTCGTTGATCAGTGATCGAGTGCGGCGGGGAGCGCCCGGGCGAGCACGTACGCCTGGGCGCTCCCCTCCCGGCCGATCGGCGCGCGGGTCAAGCGGGCGACGTGCGCGAACCCGGTCGCGGCGAGGTCCTGCTCGACGCGGTCGGGCCGGAGCCGGTAGGCGTCGTAGCGCAGGCCGGTGTGACCGTACGCGTCGGTGATCACGCGGCGCTCGTCGCCGACGTGGAACGCGAGAAGTAGCTGGCCGGCCGGCTTCAAGGCACGATGGAAGCCCGCGTACACGGCACGATGCTCGGCCGGCGGAATGTGGATGACGGAGTACCAGGCGACGATTCCGTCGAGTTCGCCGGGCGGGAGGTCGAGGTCCGTCATCGAGCCGACGGTGAAGGTCAGCTCGGGGTGACGGCGCCTGGCCTCGTCGATCATCGCCGGGGACAGGTCGATTCCGGAGGCGTCGAGGCCCAGGGCGGCCAGGTGCGCTGTGATGCGTCCGGGCCCGCAGCCGATGTCCGCCACGCGCGGCGGCGCGGCGTCGTCCCCGGCAGCGGTACTGGAGCCGATGCCAGGACCGGCGCCAGGACCGGTGCCAGAGCCGATGCGAGGACCGGTGCGGGTGCAGGTGCCGGTGTCAGCCCCCGTTGAGTGGACGAGTTCGGCGTAGAGGGCAAGGGCGGCGCGGTCGAACGGCTGCTGTGCGAGGTCGTCGGCGAGCAGGTCCGCGTAGCTGGCGGCGACCGTGTCGTATGCCGCGCGCGTGACCTGGAGGTACCCGGCGCCGGTTCCCGCGTCCGGCCGCCCGTCACCCTCCTCGCCCCCAGCGCCTTCTTTGCGCTCAGCGCCCTCGGCGGCGACCCGGACCTCGGCCTCCGACCCGGAACGCTCGAGAACGTGCTCCTCACGCTCGGCGGCGCTGCGCGGGAGCGGATTCGTCATGCGTTCCACGCTAGCAGCGGCCTCCGACACGCACCCGCCGTAGAGCGGTAGCCTGCACGGATGCTGCAACTGGAGCTGATCGAGCGGGTCAAGGCGGTCTGCCGGGCGGATCCGGGGCTCGACGGGGCGTTGATGTACGGGTCCTTCGCGAAAGGGGAGGCGGACGAGCACAGCGACATCGAGTTCTGGCTCTTCTTCACCGCGCGCGGGCGGCCTGATCCGGCCGAGTGGTGCGCGCGGATCGCACCGGTCAGCTATCTGATCCGCAACGAGTTCGGCGCGCACGTGGCGATCTTCCCGCAGCTGGTACGCGGCGAGTTCCACTTCGCGAGCGTCAGCCACTACGGATCGCTCTCCACGTGGCCCGAGCGCGGCGCACCGGTCGACCGGATGATCGTCGTCGACCGGTCGGGGCGGTTGGAGCGGCTGCTGCGGGCGCTGCCGGAGCGGGTGAGCACTCCGGCAGCGCCGGGCGACGCGGTTTCCGAGTACTGCGACCGGTTTCTGAACTGGGTCGTGTTGGCGTACCACCTGGTCGAGCGCGGGGAGTTGCTGCGCGCGTGGGACGCGCTCGGCCACGTCCAGCGGCACCTGCTGTGGATGGCGCGGCTCGCCGACCGGGAGACAGCGCACTGGCTCACGCCCTCGCGTGCGGCGGAGGCGGAGTTGCCGCCGCGTACGATCGAGGCGCTGGTGGCGGCGACGTCGGCGGCCGACCTGGATGGGTTGCGGGCCGCGCTGCGGGCCGCGCTCGCCGAGGGACGGCGGTGCTGGGAGGCCATCGGCGCCCCCGTGCCGGACGCGTTGATCGAGGAGATCTCCGCGGCGCTCGGCGGCTGACGACCGCTCACGGGCGCCATCGGGGGCCGCCGCCGGTGACCGGCTGCCGCGCGGAAAAACCGAGGGCTCTCAGCAGGTTCCGACGCCTATCATCGGGGGCCATGACAGCGTCGGCGCGCACGTTCGAGGAACTGGTCGACGAAGCCGAATCGGTCTCCGTCGACGGCTGGGACTTCTCCTGGCTGGACGGGCGAGCCACCGAGCAGCGGCCCTCCTGGGGATACCAGCGCCTGATGGCCGAACGGCTCGCCGCCGCCTCCGCCGCCCTCGACATCCAGACCGGCGGCGGCGAGGTGCTCGCCGGCGCGCGGAAACTGCCGCCGGTCATGGCGGCGACCGAGTCGTGGCCGCCGAACCTCGCCAAGGCCAGCCGGCTGCTGCGCCCGCGCGGCGTCGTCGTGGTCGCCGACCGGGACGAGCCGCCGCTGCCGTTCGCCGACGGCGCCTTCGACCTGGTCACCAGCCGCCACCCGGTGCGCGCCCACTGGTCGGAGATCGCGCGCGTGCTCGAACCCGGCGGCACGTACCTCTCCCAGCAGGTCGGACCCCGCAGCGTCGCCAAGGTCACCGAGTTCTTCCTCGGACCGCAGGACCGGCGCGCCCTCGACGCCCGGCACCCCGACCACGCCCGCGCCGAGGCCGAAGCCGCCGGCCTGGAGGTCGTCGACCTGCGCTACGAGGAGCTGCGCACCGAGTTCTACGACGTCGGCGCGATGATCTACTTCCTGCGCAAGGTCATCTGGATCGTCCCGGGATTCACCGTCGACGCCCACCGCGAACGGCTGCGCGCGCTGCACGACCAGATCCACGCCGACGGCCCGTTCCTCGCCACCACGACCCGGTTCCTGATCGAGGCGCGCAAGCCGTGAGCATCGACACCGAAGGCCTGCCGCTGCTCGCCCGCGGCCGCGACGCCGACGTCTACGCCCTCGACGACACCCGCGTCCTGCGCCGGTACCGGGACCCGAGTCATTCGGCGACGCAGCTGGAGGCGAGGGTGATGGACTACCTCGCGACGCACGGCTACCCGGTTCCGCGCGTGCACGAGGCCACCGGCACCGACCTCGTGATGGACAGGCTGCACGGGCCGACGCTGCTGGAGGCCTGGCAGAAGCAGCCCTGGCGGCTCGGCCGCTACGCGGGCGAACTCGCCCGGCTGCACGACCGGCTCGGTGCCGTCCCTGCCCCCGACTGGCTTCCGCCGCCGCGCCACTTCGCCGACCGGGACGGCGACGCGGTGGTCCACCTGGACCTGCACCCACTCAACGTGATCATCACCGCCGACGGGCCCGTCGTGATCGACTGGACGAACGCCGCGGCCGGCGACCCCGCCTACGATCTGGCCCGCACCCTCGTGACCGTCGGCACGGCCGACCTGCCGCCGAGCCCCGCCGTCCTCGCACGACGGCTGTTCCTCACCGTCATGCGACGGGCCAGCGTCTCGGACCCGGCACCCCGCATCCCCGACGCCGCGCGCACCAAGCTCGCCGACCCCAACCGCACCGAGACCGAGGCCGTCCGCCTGCGCGCGATCATCGACCACGCGCAGGGCAGGCGACCGAGGGGCAAGCGGCGCGGCTGACGGGGCCCGGCGCCGCGAAGCGCGAACCGCCCCGAGCATCGGCACGGCCGACCTGCCGACGAGCCCCGCCGTCCCCGCACGACGGCTGTTCCTCACCGTCAGACCGGCCGGAACCGTCAGAACGCCGAGACCGACTCCGGCGCCCGCTCCGCGCGCGAGAGGGCACGCAGCAGGGCGACCGGGCCGTGGCGGCGGGCCGCCAGCGGGATCAGCAGCGCGAACACCCGCTCATACGCCGACTCCGTCGCCGGCGGCGTCTCCAGGCCCACGCTCGCGGCGAGGTCGTCGGTGTGGATCACCAGCTCCAGCACCCGCGTGGTCAGCACGTCGTTCAGGGTCATCGCGCGGCCCTCGATCCACGGCATCGCGATCACCTCCTCCGGCGAGAGCCGGCCGAAGCACTCGGCGAGGTATTCGCGCGCCTCCCGGGTGAGCCGCAGCACCTCCGCGGGCCCCTGCTCCGCCCGCGTCTCCCCCGTCTCCACGATGCCCCGGTTCACCGGCGTGTCCAGGTCCGCGCCGACCCACGCCGCCTGCTCGTAGTGCGCCGCGAGCGCGGTGACCACCGCCCCGTCCTGCGGGCGCTCCGACTCCACCGCCCAGCGCGCCGACTGAACCTGCCACCCCAGATGCGCCGCCAGCCCGCCCACCGTGAACCCGGCACACGCGCTCGGCTCCGCCCACCGCCCCGCCACCTCGGCCGATGCCAGCAGGCCGAGGTGGCGGGGCGGTGGGCGGAGCC
>NZ_JAGSOH010000151.1 GCF_018139625.1 Actinospica acidithermotolerans
GGCCGTGTCTTCAAACTTGCGTTGGATCAGGCCGCGGCGTCTGACGCGTGCGCTCGCAAGGCGCAGGGGCGGGCGCATACTCGGTCGTCTGCAACCGCCCCTGCAACGCCGCGAGCGTGCGTGGCAGCCGTCGCGGACCCGGCGATAGTTTGAAGACACGGCCTAGTTCATCACGAGTTCTTGTGGACGGCGGGACCCGTGTTTTACGTCGGTCGCGGGCTCCAAGTGCGGGCCCCTGGGGTGCGCCCGGTGTCGTGCCAGGCCTTTGCGTTCTCGCTTGGCGCGCAATTCAGCAACTACGAGGGCCACCGGCTCGTCCTCGCGCAGGTAGAAAAGGAACGTCGGCGGATCAGAAGCCGCTTCCCTCTCACCGAGGCTCCAGTCGGGCCGGCCTACCCGCCCCGCCGCTGGGTTGCGTCCAGGGACGTGGTGTACGGAGTAGCTCTGATGGGCGTATCTCCGATACGTGAGACGGTCACCGGGCGATCCTTCGAGATGGATTGAAGATCTTGAAGGAGGAACACGCGGTGACCGTCCTATCCAGTGTGCCCGCAGGTGAGGAGTTCGAGCGGCAACTCGCCGCGGCCGACCCGGACATGCTCCGGTTGATGGTCAAGTCCTTCGCCGAGGCGTTGATGTCGGCGGAGGCGGACGCGGCCTGCGGCGCCGGATACGGCCAGGTCAGCTCGGAACGGACGAACTCACGCAACGGCTACCGCACCCGCGGGTGGGACACGCGGGTCGGGAGCATCGAGTTGGCGATCCCGAAGCTGCGGACCGGCTCATACTTCCCGGAGTGGCTTCTCGCGCAGACGTCGGGCGGAGCAGGCGCTGATGAGCGTGGTGGCCACCGCCTACCTGCTCGGGGTCTTCACCCGCCGGTCGAGCGACTCGCGGCTGAACTCGGGGTGACGCAGCTGTCGAAGTCGCAGGTCTCGGCGATGGCGACGCACCTGGATGAGCAGGTGCGTGCCTTCAGGGAACGGCCGTTGGACGCCGGACCGTAACTCAGGGCCTGTTCTGAACCCGGTAAGGAAAGTACATCGCGTCCAAGATGTAGAAGTTGCATCCGCGCGCCCGAGCCGTTCGTGCAGCTTCGCTCCCAGCTACGCGTGAACCCACGCCGGCCGCACTGAAGGTACTGCACGTGGCCCGAGCGGCGTCCGCGCCCGCCGATCGGGATTACGACCGCCGTGGCATTCGAGGCCGGCTGGTTTCTGCCTGCCCCCGCATCGACCAAGATGACCGCGCCGACTTCATGATTCAAGATCAGGTGCTGCGCCGGCCTGCATGCGCGTCTTCTAACGCACCGGATCTGCAAGGGATAAGGGCTGCGTCGGCGGTAGTCGAGGTTGAGCGCGTTGCCACGCCGATGGCGTCCGCGACGAACAGTCCCTGGCCCCATCGCCAGCCGGCGGGCGCGTGCGGTGGCGAGGCGGACCATGATGACGAGCGCGCCGAAGAACATCGGCGAGACGCCGAGTCGGTCTCGCGGATCAGGACCAGCATCGCGATCGGGTTCGGCGGCGGTCTGTTGCTGCCGCGGCACGGCTGTCGGCACGCTGCTCGCCGCCTGCGTCAGGCTGCAGTCGCCGACGGTAGGCGGTCAGCGGAAGATGCCGGTGTGGCCGAGGGAGTAGCGGCCTGGTTGCGGGTAGATGCACAGCCCGTGCGGGCCTTGGCCCACCGGGATCCGCGCGATCAGGTGGCCGTCGGTGGTGGAGATGGCGTAGACCTCGGCGTTATAGCGTCCGCTGAGCCACAGGACCTTGCCGTCCGCTGAGACCCCGCCCATGTCCGGGCTTGCCCGACCGGGAATCTGCCACTTCGCGCGGACCGTGTTGGTGGCGAAGTCCAGTACGCTGATCGAGCCCTCGCCGCGGTTGGTGATGTACAGGTCCTTCGAGTCGCGGCTGACATAGAGACCGTGCGTTCCATTGCCAGTGGGGATGAACCCGGTGACGGTGAACCGGTCTCCGTCGAGGGTCCACACGCCGCCGGTCTGCATGTCCGCGACGTACCACACCTTCCCGTCAGGTGAGATCTTCACGTCCTGCGGCCTGGCTCCGGGCTTGAGCTGGATGACCGCCTCGAGCTTGTGGGTCGCGGTGTCGATTTTCAGCATTTGGCCGTCGAACTCGCAGGAGGCGATGAAGTAGCTGCCGTCCGGGGAGAAGTCGGCGTGGTTGACGCCTTCGCAGGGCACGTTCAGCATGGTCTGGATCGCCATGGTGTGCGGGTCGCGGAAGACGATCTGGTGGTCGGCCTCGGCCATTACGACCGCGGATTTGCCGTCGGGGGTGAAGTAGAGGTTGTAGGGGTCATACACCGGGACCGGGGTGCCGAATTTGCCCGTGGCCGGGTCGATCGGAGTCAGCGTGTTGCCCTTGTCGTTGTTCACCCACAGGGTCTTGAGGTCCCAGGAGGGCACCACGTGCTGCGGGTCGGCGCCGACCGGTACCGTGCGCACCACCTTGTAGGTGGCCGGATCGATGACCGTGACGGTGTCCGAGTGGGTGTTGGGAACGTAGACGTAGCTCGGGTCGTTCTTGACGACGGGTGAGAGCCGGTCGGGGCGGTCGGCGGCGTAGAGGTCGGTCGGGTCGTAGGCGGGCATGCCGGGCAGGGCTCCGGCTCGTGTGAACTGCTGCGCGGCAGGCGGCGCGTCCGGGTGCTGTGCGGCGACCGCGTGCCGCGCCGCCTCGGTGGCGGTGTGCGTGGCGCAGCCGGCGCAGGCGATGCACAACGCGGTCACGATGCTTGCGGCGCTGACCGGCCGGTGGCGTAGGACGGGGTTCACTTGGTCGCTTCCTTCAGTGTATTGGGGGATGCGGGAAGTGGCTGCGAGCGTGCGGCGGCGCGGACTGTCGGGAAGAGCTCGGAGGCGGTGACCGCGCGCAGCCCGCGGCGCGCGAGGCCTTGGAGGATCACCGGTAGCGCGGTGACGGTCTGCTGGTGTCCGAGGTGCATCGAGACCACGTCCCCGCCTCGGATCCGATCGAGCACCGTCTGCTCGATCGCGCGGGTGCCGGGATCGAGGTAGTCGAGCGAATCGAGGTCGTAGGACAGCAGGGTCGTGTAGCCCGCGCGCCGAGCCGCCGTGCGTACGGTCGGGCTGGCGTGCTGTGCCTGGGACTGGCGGAACCAGCGCCCGCGCGAACCGGTCAGCTGCTCGAGGCGCTGCGCGCACTGTTCGATCTCCTGGTACGCGTCGTCCGGCGACATCGCGTCGATGTCGAGGTGATGCTCGGTGTGGTTGCCCAGTTCGTGCCCGCCGTGCAGGGTCCGCTCTGCCATCTCGGGGTACTGCGCCAGCCACGCACCGACGGCCAGGATCGTCAGGCGCGCACCGGAGTGTTCCGCTTCGGTGAGTAACGCGTTCGCGAGCTGCGGGGAGCCGGCTCCGTGGAAGGTGAGGGCGACCGCGTCGGATACGGGCGCGTGCGACGCCTCAGGCGCTACGGCAGGGTCGTTCGACGCCGCAGTCGCAGGCCGCGGCGCGGTCGAGCCCGAACCTGTCGACGGCGCGGGGAGCTGTTCCCGGCTCGGGTGTGCTTCGGGCGCCGCGGCGCGCCCCGGATCCGAGCAGCCTCCGGCCGCCAGCAACGGCACGGGAGCCAGCGCGGCCAGCACGCTCCGGCGCGACCAGGTGCTTTGCGGCGGCTCGGGCGACGTCATATCAGGGCACTTTTCGGCAGATCGGAAGTTGAACCAGGTGTACCGTCAACCGAGTGAACCATCTCACCCGGTCGCACTAATGATGGCGTCGGGAGCACCGCGCTCAAGACCTTGTGCCTCTGGAGCCGGCCGGTGCGCCGCCGCGGACAGTGCCACGCGGAACACGTCCGAACCGCATCTCATTTCAATGTGCTAGCGGTTCGGATGTGAGGCCCCTTGGTCCCGCGTTGCCCGGCGGTGACGGCAAGGATCTCCCTATACAGCGGCGAACACGAAGCCGCGTTCGAGCAGCGCCGGGATGAAGATGCGCAGTGCGGCGACGGTGTTGCTGCGGTTTCCGCCGCCGTCGTGTTCGAGGATGATGTCGTGCCGGTGGGTATGGCGGAGCACGGTGGTGACGATGTCCTGCGTGGTCACGTGGGCGGTGTCCCAGTCGCGGGGGTCGACCGACCAGCCCAGGGGGGTGAGGTCGCGCGTGGCGCACGCCTGAAAGACCGCGGGTGTCCAGTATCCGTAGGGTGCGCGGAAGATCGTGGGTGTTTGGCCTGCGTCGGCGAGGGCGTCGTTGCACCGGTCGATTTCGGAGATCACTTGGGACGCGGGGTATCCGCGCATGTCCGCGTGGTCCCAGGTGTGGTTCGTAATCGTGTGGCCGGCGGCGGCGACCTCGCGTACGAGCGGGAGGTTTCCTGCGATCTGACGGCCGATCATGTTGAAGGTCGCCTGGATGCCGTATCGGTCGAGGACATCGAGGACCTGCGGGGTGTAGACGGGATGCGGACCGTCGTCGAGGGTCAGGGCGATCGATTGTGGGCCCGCGTCGTCGACGTAGAACTGCGGCGCCATGCGCGGCTGCCCGGACGGTGCACCCACTTCGATCGGCGGGGCGTTCATCGGCCGCGGCTGCGGACCGGAGGCGTCGCCGGGTGAGGCAGCGGCTGTCGGATGGGTGGCTGCGCGCCTGGCGCCGGGGGCGCCGCCGGCCTGGTTCGCGCGAGCGATGCTGCTGAGGCCGAGCAGCATGATCGTGCCGCTGCTGAACAACTGCCGCCGAGACACCCCGCTGCGCACGTGGTCGGTCTGGTCTGGCTGATCGGCTTTCACCTCGATGCGCTCTCCTACTCGGCCGTCTGACCCGTGCCCTCGGTGCCTGGCCACGAGCCTTTCAGGCCAGTCGGGCGGGTGCTTGCGTCGCGAGGCCGAATGGATGACGTGTCGCGTCAGGATTCACACGTTCAGCCGATCGCGGCCGAGAACGAGGTTCGCCGCCGAGTCGTCCGGCTCGCGACCGCGCGAGTCGTCGCGCGCCCAGGTCGTAGAGCGCGCACGGGCGTTGCGGCCCCGGCGCCGTAGGCGGGATGCGACACCAGCAGCGTGCTTCGTCGGCGGCGATACGCGAGGGCCGTGCTCTTGGGCGCGGCGTGGATCAGCACCTGTCCCACGCCGTTGAACATCGCCGCAGTCGGCACGATCACCGGGTCCGCGCACGGGTCGAGCGCTCGCACGGCCAGGTGCGCCACCGTCAGCACGGCGCCGAACGTGACGGCGACCGTGGGCAGGTTCGGCGGCAGGTGCCTGGTCATCGCTGCGCCGGTCTGCCCGTAGGCGAGCAGCCCGACGCCGGGCGCGATGACGCAGAGACACGAGGCGGGTCGGGCCGGGCTGTGGACGGGCTCGTGGCCTCCCGCGCCGCCGGGCATCGCGGGCGAAAGGGTCCTACCCGGGTGGCGGGTCGCGCCGGCGTTCGCCGGGTACGCGCCGTCGCGGCCGCGCTCGAGGAGCCCGTGAGCTGAGATGTGCCGGTCGGCATGGGCCTGATCCTGCCCGTGCTCGCCCTCGTCCAGCACCGCCGACCAGCCGCGTGTGAGTCAGCGCTGTGATCGCTGCCGCGCGACGGCCCGCTCACCCCGGCCGCGAGGAGCCACGGCGTCGATACGCGTCAGGGAGCGCCGCAGGCGGGCGAAGCGGCGGATCAGGGAGAGGTTGACCGGGACGAGTACCCCGGTGAGCACGATGCCGGAGATGAAGCCGAGCCGGCCGAGGCGCGCGGTGAGCAGCCCGAACACCACGGCGGCGCACGCCAGGGCGTAGCCGCAGGCGGCGAAGAGCTGTTCCCGCAGGTGTTCCGACGGGATCGGTGTCACCGGGTGGTCCTCGTCGTTCGCGGTCCGGGCCTCATCGCCCACGGCGGCCTCGCTCCTGGCCGGAGTTCGCCCGGCTCTCATAGGCCACCTCGACCGCTTCGGCCTCGAGGTTCTCGACCGCGGCCGGCCCAGTGCGGGCCCGGCGGCGCCGGTGGCGGAGCACGAGCAGCACGACGATGACGGCCGCGGCGCCGAGGGCGTAGAGGGAGTAGCGGCCGACCGTCTCGTAGATGGTGGTGATGTGATTGCCGGCGAGGTAGCCCGCAGTGGTCCAGGTGGCCACCCACAACGCGGCGCCGAGGGCGTTGTAGAGCAGGAATTTCAGCCAGCGCATGCCGGTGATCCCGGCGATGATGCCGTTGGCCTGGCGCAGCCCCTCGATGAACCGCGCGACGGTGACGATCTTTCCGCCGTGGCGGTTGAAGAAGGCTTCCGCCTTGTCTAGGCGCTGCTCGGTGAGCATCACGTACCGGCCCCACCTGAGGGCGAGTTCCCGGCCGCCGAAGCGGCCGATGGCGTAGCCGACGTTGTCGCCGAGGATGGCGGCGGCAAAACCGATCAGGCCGACGGCGACGATGTTGAGCCGTCCGGTGCCGGCGTAGACGGAGGCCGCGATCAGCACGGTCTCGCCCGGGGCGGGCACCCCGAAGTCCTCGACGAACAGCAGGAACGCGACGGCGGCGTAGCCCCAGTGGTCGAGCAGCGGGGCGAGGGATTCGAGGAATCCGGGAAGCTGGGTCGGGGCGCTCACAGGCGGGCGGTCTCCTTCTCGGGAACGCTGGTCGTGGCCAGGGGCGCGTCGGCGAGCAGGCGCCGGGCCCGCACGCGCAGCAGCAGGTATCCGAGGCCGGCGGTGATCGGGAACGAGAGCGCGGCCACGAGCACGAACGCCGGAACATAGCGTTCGAGCCCGGGCTCGAGTCGCCCGACGGCGTATCCGGCGAGCGTAGCGCTGCCCGCCCAGGTGATGCCGCCGGCCGTCTGCCAGGCGGTGAACCGGGCGGTCGGGACGCGCACAAGACCCGATAGGGGGCCGGCGACCGAGCGGGCCACCGGGATGAACCGGGCAGCGACCAGCGCGGGCCCGTAGCCGCGCCGTGTGGCCAGGCGCTCGAAGCGCACCGCGGCGCGGTGGATGCGGTGGTCGCGCGGTCCGGGCAGCAAGGCGCGTGTGCCGAGGCGCCCGACCAGGTAGCCGCCCTGCGCGCCGAGCACCGCTCCTCCCGTGGCCGCACCCAGGATCCACGGCAGCGAAAGGTGCCCGGTCGCGCACGCCAGCCCGGCCGTGAGCAGCAGCGTGTCGCCCGGCAACACGAACCCGATCGGCAGCGCGGATTCGATCAGCAGCACCAGGAACACCGCCGCCGCGGCATACGGGGCCGCTGCTGAGAGCAGCGAGGTCGTAGAGAACGGGTCCACCGTGCCTGCCTTCCCGGAGTGCGACGCGCATCCTCGACCCGCGCCGTCTTCTACAAGACTGTAGTACTTCTGCTAGAGTAGCGAACTTCTACAGAGGAGTAGTACTTCTGCGTAACTGCAGATGACGGATTCGGCGCCCGCGCGGTTGCGAAGGCGTGCGCAGGATTCTGCGATCGACCCCGGTTTCCCTGCCGGCCGCCCTCAGTTAGCGCGGGCGCCGCCGGTCGTCTACACTCCAGTCAGCTTCTACAGCCTTGTAAATCTTCCGGGCCGGGCGCTGCTTCCCGTGGCTGCCCGCCGACGTGCACCGAGACGCTCCGCGAGAAGGAAAGACCCGCCATGCCCCTTGCGCTCGCCGACCCGCAGCACATCAAGACCGTCACCACCGCCGACGACGGCCTCTACCGCTCGATCACCTCCTTCGCCCAGCACACCGCGTGGCTGCAGTCCGCGATGAAGCTCTACACCCTCGCCGGGATCGGGATCCTCGGCCTGATGGCGCTCTACGCCTGGTGGAGCGCGCGAGGCCGGGCGGACCGCGCGACCATGGCCGCGGTCGCCTGGCTCGGTGTCGGCACCCTGATCTCGATCGCCGGCGGGCTCGGGCTCAAGCAGGTCTTCCGGGAGAACCGGCCCTGCCAGGCGATCCACGTCGCCACCGTTCAGGCCTGCCCCGGGCCCACGGACTACTCGTTCCCGTCCGATCACACCACCGTCGCCGTCGCACTCGCCGTCGGCCTGTGGATCGTCAGCCGCAGACTCGGCGTCATCGCCGCCATCCTCGCCGCGATCGAGGGCTTCTCCCGCATCTACCTCGGCCAGCACTACCCGCACGACGTGCTCGGCGGCGCGATCCTGAGCACCGCGATCCTGCTGGCCGGCTGGCCGCTGGCCCGCCGCCCGCTCACCCGCTTGCTCGAGGTCCTGGAAGCGAGCCCGCTGCGCCCGCTGCTGACCGCCGCCCCAGCGGGCGCCACCACAGCCACTTCGACCGCTTCCCGCGACGCAGCGCCGTCCACTCCTGCCGAGTCCCGCGGCGATGCGGCGTACGCCGACCCCTACAACGCAGGCCGGGCCGCTTACACCGACGCCACCCCCGCCGGCGCCCACGGCGACGCGCCGCGCACCACCGCGTACGGCAACGGAAGCCACACCCAGCAGGACCCGGCCAGCGGGCGGGGCGCATACCCGCGGCACGAGACGCGCGGCACCGGCCTGCGCTGACCGCGCCGCACCGGCCGGGCTCGACGGTCGGCACCAGCAACATCTACAATCATGTAGAATTATCGGCGGTTCAGGACGACCGGATCGATCCCCGCTCGGTGGTCCGCTCCCCGCGACCTCGTCCCGAACCGCTTCACAACACCCCCCGCGAGGAAGGCCGACCGACGTGCAGAGCTTCATCGCGAACTACGGCTATCTGGCGATATTCCTGCTGATGTTGGCCGAGTCCGCCTGCATCCCGATCCCCTCCGAACTGATCATGCTGTTCGGTGGTGCCCTGGCCGCCGGAGCGGTCGCCGGGACCCAACTGAACCTCGAGGCGGTGATCGCCGCCGGGGTAGCCGGGAACCTCGCCGGCAGTTACCTCGCCTACGCTGTTGGCCGCTACGGCGGGCAGGCCGCCCTGCACAAGTGGGGGCGCCGGATCTACCTGCGCGAGCACGACCTGGACAAGGCGACCGCGTGGTTCACCAAGTACGGTCCGGCCGCCGTCGGCTTCGGCCGGTGCCTTCCGGTGATCCGCACCTTCATCTCCCTGCCCGCCGGGATCGCCGGTATGAACGCGGTCCGCTTCGGCCTGTACACCGTGATCGGCTGCATCCCGTGGACCGCGGCGCTCGCCTGGGCCGGATACGCGGTCGGCGCGAATTGGGACAGGGTCGCCAACGACTTCCACGGCCCGACGTACATCATCGCCGGGATCGTCGGCATCGCCGCGGTGATCGCCGTCGCACTGTTCGTCCGCAACCGCCGCAGCCAAGGTCAGCAACCGCCGGTCGCCGCCGTGGAGCGCACCGGTGTCCACCGGAGCTAGGCAGGCCCGTCCGGCGCCGCGCCCCTCGCCTGCACCGCTAAGCTCCGGTGACCGCGCAGGACACGCCCAGGGAAGGTGCACGATGGCTCCGCTCCGCAAACCCCAACGCGGCACGGGGCCGCGCCGCGCCGCAGGCGCGCTGGAAACCGCCATCCTGAACATCCTGTGGGAGGCCGGTGAACCGCTCAGCGCCGCCGAGGTGCGTGAGCAGTTGCCCGGCCACGTCGAAGGCGGCACCGGCGAACTGGCCTACACCACCGTGGTCACCATCCTCACCAGGCTGTTCGAGAAGAACACGCTCTTTCGGGAACGCGACGGACGCGCCTACCGCTACGCGCCCGTGGCCGACGAGGCGGGGCTTGCCGCCCGGCGCCTGACGGCGATGCTCGACGCGGCCGCCGACCGCCCGGCCGTGCTCTCGGGATTCGTCAAGAACCTCACCGACAACGACGAGCAACTGCTGCGCGCCCTCCTCGGCGGGAGAGCGGAGCAGGCCGACGCAGACGCTGAATAGGGGCATACGTGCGCGTCTTCGTGTACGTGACTTTGATCTTCCCGCTCACCGCGGCTCCGCTCGCGCGCCTGGCGCTCACCCGCCTGCACCCGCGCCACGCTACGTGGCTGCTGAGCCTGGCCGCGGTGATACTCGCGGGAACCAGCTGCGGCGCCCTCGGGCTGGTGGCCATCTCAGCGCTCGTACGCATTCCCGCCCTCGCACACCTCGCGCACCTGTCCCACCGGGTGATCATCGCCGGCGGTGATTCGACCTCCGGAGTGATCGCCGTGGCGGCCGGGATCCTGTTCGGTGCGGCGCTGCTGCTGACCGCGACCTTCACGGTCACCCGTGCACGTACCCTGGCCGCCGCGTTCACCCACGCCCGCGCCCTGCCCGGCGCGGCCAGCCTGGTCATCACCCGGGACGAGTCCGCCGACGCGTACACGGTCCCCGGGAACCCGGGCCGGATCGTGGTGTCCACCGGCATGCTCGAGGCCCTCGACAGACCCGGCCGCCGCGCCCTGCTCGCCCACGAGCACGCCCACCTCGATCACCGCCACTACCTCTACACCACCGCGGCCCGCCTGGCCGCCGCCGCGAACCCGCTGGTACGCCCGCTCGCCGGAGCTGTCGACTACGCCGTCGAACGTTGGGCCGACGAACACGCCGCCCACACCATCGGCGACCGACGCCAAGTCGCCACCGCCATCGCCACCGCAGCCATTGCCACCAAACACGCCCGCCCGCGCCGTAGCCCCGCCCTCGCACTCGGCGCCGTGGTCAGCCGCACCAGCGGACTGCGACTCGATAACGCCGGACCCGTACCACGGCGCGTGGCCGCCCTGCTCGACCCCGCCCCGCGCACCAGCTTGCCCGCCCTCGCCGCAGGACTGGCCGTCCTCGTACTGGCCGCGTTCTGCGCCCTGGAGGCAGCCAACGACCTCCAAGACCTGCTCTCCCTCGCCCACTGGTACGCAGACCACCACTGACCCCGACACGACCACCAACGCAGGAACAAACACACCGCCAGCTCCTGCGGGCACCGCACCGCGCTCCCTCATGAGGACCCAGGCCTCGGGCCTCAAGGTTCTACTCCAGTTCACGCCCCACCGGCAATCGTGGATCACCGCCTCCACCGTGTGGGGGCGGCGCGATCGCAGCGTGTTACAGCGGGCCGCTACCCGCGTCCGGGGGACGGTTACGAGTGCAGTTCGGCGCACCGTGGCAGTAAGACAGCGCGGTCATCGGTGCGAGGGCCTACTTCTTGGCGGCCGACCGGATTGTGGCCCGCCGATGAACGCGCGAGGGCCGCTCAGGGATTCACCAAGATCTTGGGTCAAGGGGGAGTAGTACAAGGGCGGACGACGGACGCGACGGCGCGAGCTTTTCGCACGGAACGCGTGAAAAGCACTCAACTTCCATTAACGGTCGTAAGCATGACTTCTGAGATCGGTCGGCCTTGCGTGGGGTCGTTGCCAGGTTCTGCTGCGAGGAGGCTGCGGGGGCAAAGTTGAAAAGGTAGCTCAGCGGAGGCCACCGCCGCGGCGGCCTCACCGGGATCAGGTAGCGGGTGGCAGTGCCTGTTCGCACCAGATGGACTTGCCGGCGGTGCCGTAGCGGGCTCCCCAGCGTTGGGTCAGTTGCGCGACGAGCAGCAGCCCGCGGCCGCCCTCGTCGAACACGCGGGCGCGGCGCAGGTGCGGGGCGGTGTTGCTTCCGTCGGAGACTTCGCAGATCAGCATGCTGTCGCGGATCAGGCGCAGCTGGATCGGCGGGGCGCCGTAGCGGATCGCGTTGGTGACCAGTTCGCTGACGACCAGTTCGGTGATGAAGGAGGTCTCCTCGAGCTGCCAGGCCTCGAGCTGGCGCGTCGTCAGTTCGCGTGCGCTGGCGACGTATTCCGGGTCGGCGGGGATGTCCCACGTGACGACCCGGTCTTCCGGCAGGGCGCGGGTGCGGGCCAGCAGCAGGGCGACATCGTCGGCCGGGGGACCGGCGAGCATGTGGTCCATCACGACGTCGCAGGCGGCGTCGAGGTCGCGCGGGGTTTGGTCGAGCGCGTGCCGGAGCTCCTCGAGGCCTTGGCCGATATCGAGTTCGCGCGAGTGTACGAGGCCGTCGCTGAACAGGGCCAGTGTGCTGCCGGAGGCGATCTCCAGTTCGGTGGTCTCGAAGGGGAGCCCGCCGACGCCGAGCGGGGGTCCCGGATGCCCGAAGACCGCGGAGGTGTGGCCGGAGGGATCGCGGAGGTACGGCAGCGGATGGCCGGCGCTGGCCAGCGAGCAGCGGCGGGAGATCGGGTCGTAGATCGCGTAGAGGCAGGTGGCGCTCAGATCGCCGACTCCCGCCTCGTCTTCGTCGGCCTCGGTGAGGTGGATGACCAGGTCGTCGAGGTGGGTGAGCAGCTCGTCCGGGGGGAGATCGACGTCGGCGAGGGTGCGCACCGCGGATCGAAGCTGTCCCATCGAGGCGGAGGCGTGCACGCCGTGGCCCGCGACGTCGCCGAGCACGAGCGCGACGCGGGTGCCGGACAGCGGGATGACGTCGAGCCAGTCTCCGCCGACGCCCGCCTCGGTGCCCGTCGGCAGGTAGCGGTACGCGGTCTCGACGGCGGGTTGGACCGGCAGCCGGTGCGGGAGCAGGCTGCGCTGCAGGGTCAGGGCGGTGGCGCGTTCACGGCTGTACCGGCGCGCGTTGTCGATGGCGAGGGCGGCTTTGGCGGCGAGTTCCTCGGCGTCGGCGAGATCCTCCTTGCCGAACGGGGTGCTCTCCTGGGCTCGCCAGAAGCCGACCCGGCCCAGTGGCGCGCCCTGGGCCAGCAGCGGAGCCGTGATCAGCGAGTGCATGCCGAAGTCGAGCAGCCGGGCGGCCTGGCTGGGGCCGTACATCGACCACGATCCGCTGCCGTGCAGATCGTGGATCACCGCCACGCCGCCGTTGCGCCCCGGCTCACTCGGCGGTGCGAGCGGCTCGACCAGCGCGCCCACGGGGTCGAGTGGCACGGTTTCGTGGGCGCCGCTGCCGCTCAGTGCCACGCGGCGCATCGGCGCTCCGCCGTACGTCGGCTCTGCGCCCTGCAGCACCGATGCGTCCAGGTCCACGGTGGCGTAGTCGGCGAACCGGGGGACTGCCGCGTCCGCGAGTTCGCGCGCGGTCTGCTCCACGTCGAGCGCCGTGCCAATCGTCGTGCTCGCGTCATAGAGCAGCCGCAGCCGGTGCTGCGCAGTCTGCTGCTTCTCGAGGCTTGTCTCCAGCGACCCGGCCAGCGAGTTGAACGCCGTCTCCAGCTGGCCGATCTCCCGCGTCCCGGTACGCGGCATCCGCGCGGTCAGATCGCCTGCTGCCAGCCGTGTGGCCAGCGCCGCCGCACGACGCACCGGCGAGACCACGATCCGCGTGACGTATCCGGCGTACGCGGCGATGAGGAGCACCGACAGGCCGATCCCGATCGACGCGGCGATCACCGTGTGCCGGGCATTTGCATCGGCCGTCGACTCGGCTGCCGCGATCGCCGCTTGCTGGGTCGCGGTATAGCTGTCGAACAGGCTCCGGATGGCGTCCACCCGCTGCTTGCCAGCGATCATGGTGGGCAGGCTCGTCGCGCTCGGCGAGCCTGCTCGCGCCGCGTCGACCACCGGGATCGAGTAGTCGTGGATGAAGGATTCGCCCTGTCGGCTGATCTGTTGCGCGATCCTCGTCTGCTCAGCCGACGTGCTCATGTCGATCAGCTGTTTCACTTGCGCCGGGAAGTGGCCGGACGCCGCCGTCCACGGCCCGAGGAACTGCTCCTGCCCGGTGATGAGGTAGCCGCGCTGGCCCGTCTCGATGTCCAGCACCAGGTTGTCCACGAGCCGCGCCTGGCTGATGGCGGCCTGCGCGTCCTGAGCCGCTCTCATCGAGCCGCGCATGTCGTTGACAGACCAGAGCACCACTGCGAACGCAGCACCGATCAGCACCGCGAGCAGACCACCCGCCGCGGCTGTAACGGTGACCAGACTCAAGCGCGCCCGATCGTCCGATCGGCCCCGAATTCTCATGGGCGCCCCACAGTTTGCGCTGCCGCACGGCAGCTGTCCATCGCCAACTGTAACACCGTCTCAAAGTATGAGATGATCCCGCGTCCATGGCGTACTCGGCGAGCGAAGGACGCCGTGATCATGGTGTGGCAGATGTGTGAGTGCGACCGAGGCCACAGAGCGGCGCGCCTGGCGCTGGCCGCGCTCCCATTTCGGCGCGCGCAGCCGGTATGGGCGCTCGGCGTCGATGGTGAAGGTGACCGCCGCGAATCCGTCGCCGAGAGGGTTCGGGTCGTCGTCGACCGACCACGCCTCGTCGACGAGTTGCAGTTGGATCCGGATCGGCGGCTCGGAATCGTCGGGGAAGTGGCGCTGCCAGACTGCGGGGACGTAGATCTCGGCGGCGCTGGTCAACGATGCCCCCTCGGAGACCTTCTCCGTGTACCGCTGGGCGGCGATGGCCACCGGCCGCGCTCCGGTGGCCGTGAACAACTGGAGGCGGAAGGTGCCGCAGGGGCTCTGGCCGGTAGCCCCGTCGACGGCGAAGTCGAGTTCGTCCAGGGTGCGCGTGCGTTCGGCCATGAACGCCATGACGTCCGGCGGGCGGGTTCGGGCTACTTGACGCCGCTCGCTCATCCCCAGGTCTGCTCGCGGTTCTCGTCCTGCATCTGACCAAGGTGGTGACATCGGTCGCGGCGGGTCAGGACCCACGCCCGGCGTCGGACGGTGGAATTCAAGTTTCGCCGTGAGCAAGATCGACGATATCGGATGTCTCTCGGGTGAGCGCGCGAAGCTGCGGCCGCGCTTCAATGGTCCTGCGCGCCGACGCCTCCTGCGGTAGATCACGGTCCTGACGGAGAAGAGCCGTGGCAGTCCGTCATCAATGCCCCGGTGATGGTTTGCTCGATCTGGTGCGGGCGGCGGGAACCTCCATCAGTGCCCGGGGCTCTCCAGTTCGCCGGTGCCTGCAAAACTCGGGACGGTGATGCGGACGCTGGTACGTGCCGTCCGCGCTTCAGTGGTGGTTCCCTTGCAGTCCCCCTCTCCCGGTTGTCGTGTAGCGGTGTTCGGGGCGGCCGGTCGCGCCGTAGCGCAACTGCACACGCACGACGCCGTGCTGGGCGAGGTAGCGCAGATGGCGCTGGGCGGTCGGGCGGCTCACGCCGACCTGCTCGGCGACCTCGGCGGCCGAGATGTCGCCCTCTGCCGCGCGCACGGCGTTGCGCACCAGTTCCAGCGTCGGCGCCGAATGTCCCTTCGCGGGCTGCTCGACGCGCTGCGGCGCCGGGCCGCGGAGCATGCCGAAGAGCGCGT
>NZ_JAGSOH010000152.1 GCF_018139625.1 Actinospica acidithermotolerans
CCCGCACCCCGTTCGCGCGGCCGGTGCCGCTCGGCGTGCTCGCCCGATCCCCGCACCTGGAACCCTCCCCGGACAACGAAGGAACCGCATCGTGAACAGCACCGATTCCCGCACGCCCTGGCACGGCGTCCTCGTCGCCACCGCGCTCCCGCTGCGCGAAGACCTCAGCGTGGACTACGACGCGTACGCCGCGCACTGCGCGTGGCTCGTCGCCGAGGGCTGCGACGGCGTCGTGCCCAACGGTTCGCTCGGCGAGTACCAGACGCTCACGCCGGAGGAGCGCTCCCGGGTCGTGCGCACGGCCGCGGAGGCGATCGGCGCCGACCGGGTGGTGCCGGGAGTCGCGGCGTACGGCGCGGCCGAGGCGCGGCGCTGGACGGAGGACGCGGCCGAGGCCGGGTGCCCGGCCGTGCTGCTGCTGCCGCCGAACGCGTACCGCGCGGACGCCTCCGTCGTGCGTGCGCACTACGCCGAGGTGGCGAAGGCCGGCGTGCCGATCGTGGCCTACAACAACCCGTACGACACCAAGGTCGACCTGGTGCCCGAACTGCTCGCCGACATCTACCACGACGGGCACATCGTCGCGGTGAAGGAGTTCAGCGGGGACGTGCGCCGGCCGTACCAGCTCGCCGAACTGGCGCCGGGCCTGGACCTGCTGATCGGCGCGGACGACGTGCTGCTCGAACTCGCGATCGCCGGGGCCAAGGGCTGGGTCGCTGGCTACCCGAACGCGCTGCCGAGCTCGACCGTGCGGCTCTACCGGGCCGCCGTCGCCGGGGACCTGGAGAACGCCCGCGCGCTCTACCGGCAGCTGCACCCGCTGCTGCGCTGGGACTCGCGGACCGAGTTCGTGCAGGCCATCAAGCTGTCGATGGACATCGTCGGCCGGTACGGCGGTCCGTGCCGGGCGCCGCGCGGCCCGCTGACGCCCGAGCAGGAGAAGGCGGTGCGCGCCGCGACGGAGCGGGCCGTCGAACTCGGCCTCGCCTGAGTCCGTCCGAACCCTTGCACAACGACAGGCAATCCAGGAAGGATCATTCGCCATGCGCAGCCGACTGGTTCTGCACGCGGTGGACTCGCACACCGAGGGCATGCCGACCCGCGTCGTCACCGGCGGGGTGGGCGTGATTCCCGGCGCGACGATGTCCGAGCGGCGGACGCATTTCATGGAGAACCTCGACCACCTCCGCACGCTGCTGATGTGCGAGCCGCGTGGCCACGCCTCGATGAGCGGTGCGATCCTGCAGCCGCCGACCCGCCCGGACGCCGACTACGGCGTGCTGTTCATCGAGGTCTCCGGCTGCCTGCCGATGTGCGGGCACGGCACGATCGGGGTGGCGACGGTGCTGGTCGAGACCGGGATGGTGCCGGTCGTCGAGCCGGTCACGACCGTGCGGCTGGAGGTCCCGGCGGGCCTGGTCACGGCCGAGGTGCACGTCGAGGACGGCGCGGCCACGGCGGTCACGCTGGCGAACGTGCCTTCGTACTGCGTCGCGCTGGACCGCAAGATCACGCTTCCGAGCGGGCGCAGCGTGACGTACGACCTGGCCTACGGCGGCAACTTCTACGCCATCCTGCCGCTGGAGCAGTTCGACCTGCCGTTCGAGCTCGCGCGCAAGAACGAGATCCTGGCCGCCGGCCTCGAGCTGATGGCCGCGATCAACGCCGAGGACGAGCCGGTGCACCCGCTGGACCCGACCGTGCGCGGCTGCCACCACGTGCAGTTCCTCGCGCCGGACGCGACGCCGGAGCACTCGCGGCACGCCATGGCGATCCACCCGGGCTGGTTCGACCGCTCCCCCTGCGGCACCGGGACCTCGGCGCGGATGGCGCAGCTGCACGCGCGCGGGCAGCTGGAGATCGGCCGCGAGTTCGTCAACGAGTCCTTTATCGGGACGCACTTCACCGGGCGCCTGCTGGGCGAGACGACGGTCGGCGGGTTCCCCGCCGTCCTTCCGTCGATCACCGGCCGCGCGTGGATCACCGGGACCGCGCAGTACATGCTCGATCCGGCCGATCCCTTCCCCGCGGGGTTCGTCCTGTGACCGCCGACGGCTCCGCGCTGACGCCGCTCGGCGGCCGCCGCCGATACCGCGACCAGGTCGGCGACGCGCTGCGCGCCGCCCTGATCGCCGGCGAGCTCAAGCCGGGCGAGGTGTACTCGGCGCCCGCGCTCGCCGCGCGCTTCGGGGTCTCGGCCACGCCGGTCCGCGAGGCGATGCTCGACCTCGTGCGCGAGGGGCTGGTGGACACGATGCCCAACAAGGGCTTCCGGGTCACCGAGGTCTCCGAGCGCCAGCTGGACGAGTACACGCAGATCAGGAAGCTGATCGAGATCCCGGTGGTCGTCGGGCTGATCCGGACGGCCGACATCGAGCAGTTCGAGGCGCTGCGCCCGCAGGCCGATGAAATCGTCCGGGCGGCGGCGAAGGGCGACCTGATCGGCTACCTGGAGGCCGACAACCGGCTGCACCTCGCCCTGCTCGCGATGGCCGGCAACGAGCACCTCGTCGCGGTCGTGGCGGATCTGCGCAAGCGCTCGCGGCTGTTCGGCCTGCAGGAGCTGGCCGTGGCGGGGCGGCTCGAGGCCTCGGCGCGCGAGCACATCTCGCTGCTCGACGCGCTGATCGCGGGCGACGAGGAGGCCGTGCGCGCGTGCATGGAGCACCACCTCTCGCACGTCCGGACGCTCTGGGCCTCGTAGCCCGCCGGGGCCGGAGCGCCGGCCGACGGGCCGACGGCTCAGTACGGGTTGGCGATCACCGTGACCGTGCGATCCTGCACGCCCCAGTTGCCCGCCTGGACGCCGGGCAGCCACACGTCCACAGTGTCGCTCTGGACCCACGCGCCGAGGTCGGCCGCGTAGCAGGTCCCGTAGCCCGGCACGGTGAAGTACGTGCCCCACGGGATCACGCGCGGGTCGGTAGCGCACACGCCGAGCTGCGCGTTGAGGCCGGAGGAGGTCTGGCCGACGTCGTTGTACGCGGTCACCATCACCGGGATCTGCGTGCCGACGGGAACGTCGCCGGAACCGGTCGCGAGGGTGCCGTCGCCGCCGAGCCAGTAGGGCGCGGACAGCTGGCCGTGCGAGGCGTCGGATTCGCTGGTGTCGTACATGGCGACGACGTCGTAGTACGCGCCCTGACACGGCGAGGTGTCGGTGACGGTCAGCGGACCGGTCTGACCCCAGTAGCTGATGTAGCCGACGGCCACGCCGTCGCGCCACACGCGGTAGGCGACCGCGTTGGGCACCGGGTGCACGGTGATGGTCACGGTGCCGCTGGAGAGCGAACCGGTGAGCGTCGGCGCGGCGGGGCGACTGGAGAAGTCGACGGCCGGGGCGGTCTGCGACGGCGGCGTCCACGGCGAGACGCTGCGCGAGGGCGGTGTGACCCCGGCGTCCCAGAAGGGGCAGGACGGCAGCGCGGCGGCCGCATGGCGGCGGGCGTCGGGAGCGGCCGAAGCAGAAGCGGCGTGCGCGGCGGCGATCGGGGTGAGGACGAGGGCGCCGAACGCTATGGCCGCGGTGCCGACGGCCGCCTGCCAGGGCCGGACCCGGGCAGCGGAGAGTGCGGTGGGCATGGGGAGGGAAGCCTCCTGAGCTGGTGCGACGGCCGCGGCGTGGGCGACCGCGGGTGAAGCAGTATTCGTAGTCAACCGCCGGGGCGCCGGGCGGTCAAGGGTCTAGACCACTTATCTCCGGGCCGGCGTCCCCGGCCGCGGCTAAGATCGACCCATGCAGCTGAGCACCGTGATCCTGCCGGTCTTCCCGTGGCGCGAAGGCCGCGAGGTCTGGCGCCGCGCCGAGGAGCTCGGCCTCCACGCCGCGTACACCTACGACCACCTGACCTGGCAGTCCTTCCGCGGCTCGCCGTGGCACGGCACGGTCCCGACCCTGGCCGCGGCCGCCGTGGCGACCGGGCGGATCAGGCTGGGGACGCTGGTCGCCTCGCCGAACTTCCGGCACCCGGTCCCCTTCGCCAAGGATCTGATGACCCTCGACGAGCTGTCCGGCGGACGCTTCACGCTCGGCATCGGCGCCGGCGGCGAGGGCTTCGACGCGAGCGTACTGGGCGAGGAGCGCTGGTCCGGCCGGGAACGCGCGGACCGCTTCGCCGAGTTCACCCGCTTGCTCGACCGGCTGCTCACCCAGGACGAGACGACCGCGGCCGACGGCGTCCACTACCGGGCGCTCGAAGCCGAGATGCTGCCGGGCAGCACCCAGCGGCCGCGGATGCCGTTCCACGTCGCGGCGGTCGGGCCGCGCTCGATGCGGCTGGCCGCGGAACTCGGCCAGGGCTGGGTCACCTACGGCGCGGCCGAGGACGGGCCGAAGGTCGTCGCCGAGCAGATCGGGCGGCTCGCCGAGGCGTGCGCGGCACGCGGCCGGGACGTCGCGGAGCTCGAACTCACCCTGCTGAACATGGGCCGCTCCGCGGGCGAGCGCCCGCTGGAGTCCTTCGAGGCCTTCGTCGACTGGGCCGGGCGCTACCGGGAGGTCGGCATCACCGAGCTCGTGCTGCACTGGCCGATCGCGGACAGCGAGTTCGCCGCCGACATGAAGGTCTTCGAGCGCGTGGCCGCCGAAGGGCTCGCGCATGTGGACGGCTGACCGGCTGAGGGCCGTCTGCCTGGACCAGCCCGCGGCCGAGGAGACCTTCCCGTTCTCCGCCGAGCTGTCGGTGTTCAAGGTCGCGGGCAAGGTCTTCGCGCTCTGCGCCCTCGACGAGACCCCGCTGCGGATCAGTCTCAAGTGCGTGCCCGAGGTCGCGGTCAAGCTGCGCATCGAGTATCCGGCGATCACCGCGGGCTACCACCTGAACAAGCAGCACTGGAACACGGTGCTGATCGACGGCTCGGTGCCCGACGACCTGGTCCGCGAGATGATCGAGGACTCCTACGACCTGGTCCGCGCCAAGCTGCCGCGGAACGTCCGTAACACCCTGGGCGACGTCGCCCCCGGAAAGTAAGGTCTCGGCCGTGCGTGACATCGTCCTGATGGCGGATCCCCGCGTCGCCCGGATACCCGTGGTCGACAACGGCGAGCCGCTCGTCGACCTCGAGGCCGCGGGCTTCCTGATCGATCCGCGGCACGAGGACCCGCTCGGCGCCTCACGCCGGTACCGGTCCGGCGCGGCCGAGCGGCTGGCCCAGGCGGAGAAGCTGCTGCCGGCCGGCCTGCGGCTGCTCGTGGTCGAGGCCTACCGGCCGCTCGAACTGCAGCGGAAGTACTTCGACGGCTACCGGGAAGAGCTGGCCCAGCTCAACCCCGGCTACTCGGCCGAGCAGCTGCGCACCGCCGCGAGCCGCTACGTCTCCCCGCCCGAACTGGCCCCGCACAGCGCGGGCGCGGCGATCGACCTGACGCTGTGCGACGCCGAGGGCGAGCTCGACATGGGCACGATCATGAACGCCACGCCCGAGCAGTCCGACGGCCGGTGCTACACCGACGCCGAGGGCCTCCCGCCTCAGGCGGCGGAGAACCGCGCGATCCTGGTCGAGGCCATGCACTCGGCCGGCTTCGTCAACTACCCGACCGAGTGGTGGCACTTCTCCTACGGCGACCGCTACTGGGCCCTGATGTCCCGGCGCCCGGAGGCGCTCTACGGGCCGATCGAGTACCGTGGCCCGCTCGACGCGTGATCCGGGGCCGGCTCAGCCGCGCACGCCGAGCGCGAAGATCCTGCGGAACGGCAGCAGCTGCACGGTCCGGCCGCCGATCACGGTCGGCGGGTAGGCCTCGCGCAGCAGCGCGCGGTACTCGTCGCAGAACTCGATCGCGGCCGGCGAGTCCGGTCCGCCGAGCTCGATCAGGACCGGCCGCAGCCCCGTCGAGCTGACGAAGTCGAACACGCCGTCCTCGCCGTCGACGACGTACAGGTACGTGGTCTCCCACGCGTCCGCGGCGAGCCCGGCGGCGTCCAGCGCGCGCAGGTACTCCTCGGGCTCGGGGACGTTCGGGCGCACTTCGAGCCCGGTCAGCCGGGCGGCCCAGCGCGGCTCCCGCTGCAGCTCGCCGAACAGCGTGTGCGAGGGCGAGTCGAAGTTGCCGGGCACGCCGAGCGCGAAGGTGCCGCCGGGGGCGAGCAGTTCGGCGAACCGCGGGATCAGGTCGAGGTGGCCGGGCACCCACTGCAGGGTCGCGTTGGTGATCAGCACGTCAACCGGGCCGCCGAGCAGGTCGGCCGTCACCTCGCGCACGTCGCCCGAGCGGAACTCCAGTCGCCCGGGCACGGCGCGGGCCTGCGCCGCCTCGATCATCTGCGGCGAGTTGTCGAGGCCCAGCACGCGCGCGCCCGGCCAGCGCCGCGTCAGCAGCTCCGTGGCGTTGCCGGGACCGCAGCCGAGGTCCACGACGTACTCCGGCTCCGGCTCGCCGTCCGCGCGGACGCGGGCGAGCAGGTCGCGGAAGGGCTGCGCGCGCTGCGCGGCGAAGCGCAGGTAGTGGCCCGGGTTCCAGGTGGTGCTCTGCGTCGGCATGCTCTACTCCCCGGCTCGAGAACTATCTTGACATCGAGAAATACTGTCGGGGATTTATCTCGATGTCAAGATTGTTCGATCCGAACCGCCGCCGAGCCCGCTCACCAGCCGGCGAAGGCCTCGTCGGTGCGGACGATCTTCATCCCGAGCGGCATCAGCGAGATCGGGATGAGCTTCAGGTTCGCCCAGGCGAAGGGGATGCCGATGATGGTGACCGCGAGGGCGATGCTGGTCGCGATGTGCGCGAGCGCCAGCCAGATGCCGGCGACGACGAGCCAGATCACGTTGCCGACGCAGGACGCGGCTCCGGCGTCCTCGCGCGGCACCGCCGTCCGGCCGAAGGGCCAGATCACGAAGCTCGCGATCCGCAGCGACGCGATCCCGAACGGGATCGTGATGATCAGCACGAAGCAGATCAGCGCCGCGACCACGTAGGCGATCGCGAGCCATAGCCCGCAGAAGAGGAACCAGATGATGTTCAGAACCAGGTTGAAGACTTCGCGCATGGTCCCAGCCTCGCAAATCCCGGCCGCCTGCGCCTCCGGAGGATACCCGGAGCCCGGCGCCCGGCGACCCTGATATGTTCCGGATCGTGACTCGGATGTCCGCGGTGGTCTTCGACATGTACGGCACGCTGACGGCGAACCTGCCGAAGGCCGCCTGGGACGAGCAGAAGCGCGTCTGCGCCGCCCCGCTGTTCCTCGCCGAGGACGCGTGGATCGACGCGGCGAACTAGCCGAACTAGCCGAACTTCATGTCGAAGCGCTGCTCCTGGGTCTGGATACCCCACTTGTGCACCGGCACGGTCTCGGTCAGCTCGAATCCGGCCTGCCGGTACAGATGGTGCGCGGCATCGAGGCCTGAGATCGTGGTCAGGAACACGCCGGGGAAGCCGCGTCGGCGGGCGTAGTCCATCGAGGTGTCCACCAGCTTGCGGCCGGCTCCCCTGCCGCGCAGGTCCGGGTGCAGCAGCAGCCAGCGCAGGCGGCCCATCCCCTCCTCGGCGAGCATGGCGATCGAGCCGAGGATCCGGCCGTCGTCCTCGGCCACCCACATCTCGCCCACCTGCTCGCCGTGCTCCATCCGGTCGAGGACGAAGCGGCTGATGCCCTCGCCGCAGTACGCCTCCATCGACTGGTCCATCGCGTACTCCTCGGCGTACAGGCGGCCGTGCAGCGCGATCACCTCGCCGAGATCGCCCGGCCGCGTCGCCAAACGGATGTTCATGGTGTGGTCCCCGCTCTCCGCTCGTGCCCGTTGCGCTCGCACTCCCCGCCTACTGAAACGGTTGTTTCAGTGGCTCTCGTGAGCCAAGATATCCCCATGGACGGATCAGTGGAAGCCCCCGCGCAGCCGGAGGTGTCGGTCGGCTCGCCGCGCCGGGCCGAGCTGCTCGAACGCACCCTCGACTACGCCGAGCGGACGAACCTGTCGGAGCTCTCGCTGCGCCCGCTGGCCGCGGCGATCGGGTCGAGTCCGCGGGTGCTGATCTACCTGTTCGGGTCGAAGGACGGGCTGCTGCGCGAGGTGCTGGCGGCTTCGCGGGCCAGGCAGCTGGCCGTGGTGCGGCGGGCGATGGAGGAGTCCGCCGCCCCGGGCGAGGTGCTCGGCCGGCTGTGGGCGTGGATGTGCGAGCCCGAGCACGCGGGGGTGGGCCGGCTGTTCTTCGAGAGCTACAGCCGCTCGCTCGGCGGGGGCGAGCCGTGGGCGAGCTTCGCGGTCGATTCGGTGCGCGACTGGGAGCCGCAGCTGCGCAGCATGCTGACGAGGTCGGCGGGCAGCGCCCCCTCGGACGCCGAGGTCACCCTCGCGCTGGCCACGCTGCGCGGGCTGTTCCTGGATCTGCTGGCGACCGGCGAGGCCGAACGGATCGACCTCGCCTGGCGCCGCTACATCGAACTGAACTGGCCGTGATCCGGCCGGATCGCTCGGCCGGGGCGATCAGCTCGCCTTCGACACCGAGGACATGTTGAAGTCGGCGACCCGCAGCGCGGGCATCGCGGTCCGGGTGAAGTAGTCGTTCCATTCGCGGGGCAGGGTGATCTCGGTGCGGCCCGCCTCCGCGATGCGGCCGAGCATGTCCACCGGGGACTCGTTGAAGCGGAAGTTGTTGACCACTCCGACCACCTCACCGCCCTCGACCTTGTACACGCCGTCCCTGGTCAGGCCGGTGAGCAGCAGCGTCTGCGGGTCCACCTCGCGGATGTACCAGAGGCAGGTCAGCAGGAGGCCGTCGGCGGTGGACCGGGTCATGGTCTCCAGGCTCGCCGTGCCGCCCGCGTCGAGCAGCAGGTTGTCGATCGGCGGGGTGACCGGCAGGCCGGTCTCGGCCGCGGAGTGACGCGTCGTCAGCAGCCGCTCCAGCACGCCGTCGCGCACCCAGTCGGTCGGGGCGAGCGGCAGGCCGTTGTCGAAGACCGAGGACTGCGACGAGGAGGCCGTGACCGCGTTGAAGGCCGCCGCCTCGAGACCGGCGGCCGCCGGGTCCGACCAGAGCCGCAGCCCCGGCACGCCGATCCGCCGGCCCACCTTGGTGCCGCCGCTGCCGCCGGGTGCGGAGAAGACCGTGCGGCCGTCGGCGGCGTCCCGGGCCGAGGCGGTCCAGTACAGGTAGATCATCAGATCGGCGACGGCGGTCGGCGGCAGCAGGGTCTCGTAGCGCCCGGCCGGCAGGTCGATGCGCCGCTTCTGCCACTCCAGGCGCTGGCCGAGGCCGGCCGCGAGCGCGACGACGTCCACGTCGGTGAAGTCGCGGGTCTGCGCGCCGCCCCAGGAGGAGCGCACGAAGTCCGGGGTCTTCGCGTTGAGCTCCAGCTTGCCGGTCGGCTGGTCGTGCCGCAGCCGCAGGCCGGTGCTGGTCGCCAGGTACGTGGTCACGGCGGTGTGCTCGGCGAAGCCGAACAGCAGCTGGCCGGCCGAGCGCGCCCCCTCGAAGGACTCGCCGAGCGCCGGGGCGAGGCCGGCGAAGACCTCGATGTCGGTGCCGACGGCCGCCTCCTCCCAGCGCACGCCTTGCAATCCGGCGGCGTCCTCGGGGCCGAGCAGCGGCCGGGCGTCCGGCGCCGGGCTGGCGGCGCGCGCCGCCGCCTCGCTCTCGCGCACCAGATCCTCGATGTCGTCCTCGGTCACGCCGGCCTTGGTGATGGCCGCCGCCGACGCGCCCTCGCCGCGCTTGAGCGTGGAGACTACCGTGACGCGGCGGTTGGCGGCCACGCCGTTCGTCGTCAGGGTGTTGTTGGCCCAGCGGAGGTTCGCGGTCGAGGACTCGTCGACCATGACGACGGTACCGTCCGCCTTGGCGGCGGCCAGCGCCCGCTCCGCCAACTGCTGCGGTGTCACGCTCACTTGCCCGCCTCCTGCACCGTGTTGAGGATCCTGATTCCGCGGAAGAGCGCCGAGGGGCAGCCGTGCGAGACCGGCGCGACCTGGCCGGGCTGGCCCTTGCCGCAGTTGAAGGCGCCGCCCAGGACGTAGGTCTGCGGGCCGCCGACCGCCTCCATCGCGCCCCAGAAGTCGGTCGTCGTGGCCTGGTACGCGAAGTCCTTGACCTGGCCGGCCAGCTTGCCGTCCTTGATCAGGTAGGCGCGCTGGCCGGTGAACTGGAAGTTGTACCGCTGCATGTCGATCGACCAGGACTTGTCGCCCTGGATGTAGAGCCCGTTCTTCACCCGGGAGATCAGCTCGGCGGTGCCCGGGCCGTCGGCGGCGGGCTGCAGCGAGACGTTGGCCATCCGCTGGATCGGCGCGTGCCCCGGCGAGTCGGCGAAGCCGCAGCCGTTGGAGCGGCCGCCGTTGAGGCCCTTGAGCCGCGCGATCCGCCGGTCGAGCTGGTAGCCCGTCAGGATGCCGCCGGTGACGAGGTCCCACTGCTGGGTCTGCACGCCCTCGTCGTCGAAGCCGACCGTGGACAGGCCGTGCTCGACGGTCCGGTCGCCGGTCACGTGCATCACCGGCGAGCCGTACTTGAGCGTGCCGAGCTTGTCGAGCGTGGCGAACGAGGTGCCCGCGTACGCCGCCTCGTAGCCGAGCGCCCGGTCCAGCTCCGTCGCGTGGCCGATCGACTCGTGGATGGTGAGCCAGAGGTTCGACGGGTCGACCACGAGGTCGTACTCGCCGGCCTCGACCGAGGGCGCGGCCAGCTTCTCGGCCAGCAGCCCGGGCAGCGCGGCGAGCTCCGCCTCCCAGTCCCAGCCGACGCCGCGCAGGAACTCCCAGCCGCGGCCGACCGGCGGGGCGAGGGTCCGCATCGTCTCGAACGCGCCGGTCGCCTCGTCGATCGCGACCGCCTCGAGCGCCGCGTGCACCCGGACGCGCTGCTGGGTGGTCACGGTGCCGTTGGTGTCGGCGTAGAACTTGTTCTCCTTGACCGCGTGCACGAACGCGTCCACGTGCGCGACCGCCTCGTGCTCGAGCAGCCGCTTGGACCAGCCCCCGAGCAGCGCGATCTTCTCGTCGTCCGGGACGTCGAAGGGGTCCACCTCGTACGCCGAGATCCACTCCTGCTCGCCGTGCGAGGGCTCGGGCGCGAGGACCACCGGCTCGGTGTTGACCGGCGCGGAGACCTCGGCCACCCGCACGGCCTGCTCCACCAGCCGCACCGCGGCCTCGGGCGTCTGCACGGTGCCCGCGGCGAAGCCCCAGGTGCCGCGGTGCACGACGCGCACCGCGAGTCCGCTGTCCACGGACTCGTTCACGCCGTCGAGCTCGGCGTCGCGCAGGCGGACGGACTGCTCCCGGATGCGCTCGGAGCGCAGGTCGGCGTGGTCCACGCCGAGCTCCCGGGCCTTGGCCAGGGCGGCCTCGGCCAGTTCCCGCAGCGGCAGTGCGGCGAAGGTCGGATCAAGACTAGGCATAGGACCGAAGCTACTACGCGCCCCTGACTCCGCGCAGCAATCGATTGACGAGACGGGAAGATTTCACCCGGCAGGGCCCTGATACGGGGCGCTCAGCGGCCGCCCGGGGTGGCCTCCGGGTCCGGCCCGGCGGCGGCCTCGGCGGCGCTGTAGATGTCCGGCTCCAGGTAGATCACCCGGGCGATCGGATAGGCCTCGCGCACCCGCGCCTCCGCCTCGTTGATCGCGCTCGCCACGTCCGCCGCGGCGGCGTCCGGGCGCACCGCGATCTTCGCGGCCACGAGCAGCTCCTCGGGACCGAGGTGCAGCGTGCGCATGTGGATCACGCGGATGACGAGCCGGCCGTCGACCAGCGCCTTCCTTATCCCGGCGACGACGGCGGGCGCGGCGGCCTCGCCGAGCAGCAGCGACTTGGTCTCCACGGCCAGCACCAGCGCGATGCAGACCAGCAGCGTGCCGATCAGGAGGGTTCCGACGCCGTCCCAGACCCCGCTGTGCGTGGCCACCGACAGCCCGACGCCGGCCAGCGCGAAGCCGAGGCCGATCAGCGCGCCGAAGTCCTCGAACAGCACCACCGGCAGCTCCGGCGCCTTCGCGGTGCGGATGAACCCGATCCAGGTCTGGCCGCCCTTGGAGCCCCTCGACTCGCCCACGGCGGTGCGGAACGAGAAGCCCTCGGCGCAGATCGCGAACAGCAGGACGCCGAGCGGCCAGTACCAGTCGTCGAGCGGATGCGGATGGGCGATCTTCTCGATGCCCTCGTAGACCGCGAACAGCCCGCCGATCGTGAACAGCACCATGGAGACGAGGAAGCCGAACACGTACCGCTCGCGGCCGTACCCGAACGGATGCTCCTCGTCCGCGGCCCGCTGCGCCTTGCGGCCGCCGACCAGCAGCAGGATCTGGTTGCCCGAGTCGGCGACCGAGTGCACGGCCTCCGCGAGCATCGACGACGACCCGCTGAACCCCCACGCGACGAACTTCGCGACCGCGATCGCGAGATTGGACCCGAGCGCGGCCACAACCGCTTTGCTTCCTCCCGATGTGCTCACCCGCGAGATCGTACTCGAAGACGCCGTTGCCCCCTCTTCAGGAAAAGAGGGGGCAACGGCTTGATACGTATTCGGTTGTGCTCCGGATGCGCGACCTCGTTGTTACGCTCTCGGCGCTACGCGTGGATGGCCGGCGCGGCGTCCGGATCGGCCGGGTCAGGCTTGCCCGCCTTGAGGATCAGGCCGCAGATGATCGCGCCCGCCCCGAAGATCCCCGCGGCCCACCAGTAGGCGACGGTGTAGCTGTGCACCTCGGCGGCGGCCAGCACGAGCTGGTTCGACGCGTTCTTGCCGACGAGGTAGTGGGTGGCCGCGGAGGCCGCGAGCGAGTTCAGCAGCGCGGTGCCGATCGAGCCGCCGATCTGCTGCGCCGTGTTCACGGTGGCCGACGCGACGCCGGCGTCGTGCGCCTCGACGCCCGAGGTCGCCGCGTTCATCGCCGGGGCGAAGATCATGCCCATGCCGACGCCGACGACGATCAGCGGGCCGAGGATGTTCGCGGCGTAGCTGGAGGTCAGGTCGATCCCGGTGAGCCAGACCATGCCGCCGCCGGCCAGCAGCATGCCGACGAAGACCAGGATCTTCGCGCCGATGCGCGGGTAGAGCTGCGTGGTGCTGATCGTGGCGGTGATCATCAGGGCGGCGACCATCGGCATGAACGCCACGCCGGTCATGACCGGCGAGTACCGCAGGTTCTCCTGCAGGTAGTAGTTCAGGAACAGGAACACGCCGAACATGCCGATACCGGTGAGGAACATCGCCAGGAACGAGCCGCCGCGGTTGCGCTCGAGGACGACGCGCAGCGGGAGCAGCGGGTGCTCGGCGCGGGTCTGCCACCAGGTGAACGCGGCCACCAGCAGCACGCCGCCGAGCAGGAAGCCCCAGGTGCCCGGGGCGCTCCACGGGTGCGATTCGGCGTTGGCGAAGCCGTAGACGATGCCGAACAGGCCGGTCGAGATGAGCACCGTGCCCGGGATGTCGAGCGAGGGCCGGTCGGCCGAGCGCGCCTGGCGCGGGATCAGGGTGGCGGCGCCGGCGATCGCGATGACGGCGATAGCGACGTTCACGTACAGCGTGAAGCGCCAGTTCAGGTACTCGGTGAGCACGCCGCCGAGCAGCATGCCGATCGCGGCGCCGGAACCGGCGATGCCGCCGAACACGGCGAACGCGGTGGCGCGCTCCTTGGCCTCGGTGAAGGTCGTCGAGAGCAGCGAGAGCGCGGCTGGAGCCAGCATGGCGCCCGCGACACCCTGCAGGGCGCGCGCGATGACCAGCACTTCGAAGTTCGGCGCGGCGCCGCCGAGCGCGGAGGCCGCGGCGAAGCCGACGAGCCCGATCAGGAACATGGAGCGGCGGCCTATGACGTCGGACACGCGGCCGAACAGCAGCAGCAGGCTGCCGAACGCGAGCGAGTACGCCGTGACGATCCACTGCCGGTCGCCGTTGGAGAAGCCCAGCGCCTTCTGGGCGTCGGGCAGCGCGATGTTCACGATGGTCGCGTCGAGCACGATCATCAGCTGGGCCAGGCCGATGACGGCCAGGATCAGCCAGCGGCGCCCGTGGTGCGGGTCTTCGTGGTGCGCGGGTACGGCGTCCGCGGTCTGCGCGCCCGTCCCCGTCGTCTGGAGCTCTGCCATGGATTCGGTCCCATGCATCCGGAGGAGATTGTTCCACTTTCAGAAAAAACTGTACCATGGAAGCGGAGAGCTTGCCTCCACATGGAGGCAGGTGTTCCATTTAGATGCATCGAGGGTTCACCCGGGTCGGCGCCCGGGGCGACGAAGGCAGGAGCAGGCGGAATGAGCGCGAAGTCCGACGTGGAGTCGGGGTCGAGGACCCCGGCCGCGTCCGAGATCGAGGCCGCGACGACGCCCGAGGCGAAGGGCGCGGTCAAGGCCACCGGCACGTCTGAGCCTGCCGGTACGTCCGAGCCTTCCGGTACGTCCGAGCCTGCCGGTACGTCCGAGGCAGCTGTGGCCGGCGTCCTCGGCGCCGCCCCCGAGCCCGTCAGCCGTCCCCTGCGCAGGGACGCCGAGCGCAACCGCCAGCTGATCCTCGGCGCGGCCAAGACCGTCTTCGCCCAGCGCGGCCTCGAAGCCTCGCTCGACGACGTGGCCAAGGAGGCCGGCCTCGGCGTGGGCACCGTCTACCGCCGCTTCCCCAACCGCGACGCCCTGATCGACGCCATGTACGACGACATGGTCCGCTCCATCATCCGCATCGTCGACGAGTCCGTGGCCCTCCCCCGCGCCTGGGACGGAATCGTGCACTTCATGACCGAGATGCTGGAGTCCCAGGGCCACGACAAGGGCCTGCGCGACGTGATGCTGTCGAGGCAGAACCACCTGTTCGCCGAGTGCGGCCGCCACGAGGGAGCCCACGAGGACGTCATCCGCGAGCGGCTGGAGCCCGCCCTCTACGACCTCGTCGCCCGCGCCCAACAGGACGGCGACCTGCGCGAAGACGTGACGGCTACGGACTTCGGCGTGCTGCTGGTGGCCGCCGTCTGCACCGTCGAGTTCACCGCCCCCGCCGCCCCCGAGATGGTCGGCGCGGACTTCACCGGCGAGGTGAGCACGCCTGACCCGTACGTCGTCGAGCCGATCGG
>NZ_JAGSOH010000153.1 GCF_018139625.1 Actinospica acidithermotolerans
CGGTGTGCCCGTCCGCGCTGACCGTGAGCCCGGGGCGCGGCTGGATCACCTCGGCCACGCTCCGGTTCGCCTGAAGCAGGCCCGTCGCCTTCGCGAGCACCGCGCGCGCCGCCGGGTCGGCGACCGACCCGTCGGCGTGCACCACGACCTGGATCGCGGTGGACCCGGTCCCGCCGAAGTGCCGGTCGACCAGATCGCGCACCTGCACGGACTGCGATCCGGACGCCTGCCATCCCGCTCCGGCGAGCACGCTGGTCACCTGCGGCGCCAGCGCGCCGAGCCCGGCCACCAGCACCAGCCACAGCAGCACCGTGGTCCGGAAGCGCCGGGCCGCGACCAGCCCGATCCGCCCCAGCACGCCCGGCGGCGGCTCCTGCCCCCGCTCCATTCCGACCTGATCCTCGATTTTCGCAAAAGTCACGCCGCTCTCCTCACACGGAAGGACCATACCCCCAGGGGTATATCTCAGAGGATCTTAACTCGAGGCATCCGGGGTGGCGCAAATACCCCTTGGGGTATACTGGTGTGCAGCAGATTGAAAGGAACCGCCGATGCAGATCGAGACCGAGACCGTGGAGCAGGTCACCAAGCGGCTGCGCCGCGCCGAGGGGCAGATCCGCGGCGTGATCGCGATGCTCGAAGCCGGCCGCGACTGCGCCGAGGTCGTCACGCAGCTCGCCGCCGTCTCCAAGGCCCTGGACCGGGCCGGGTTCACGGTGATCGCCAGCGGGCTCGAGCAGTGCGTGGCCTCGGAGGACGCCGCCGAGCGTGCCACGAGCGTCGCGAAGATGGAAAAGCTCTTCCTCTCCCTCGCCTGACCGACGAACACCGCCTGTCAGGACCCTCGAAAGGTGCGTGCCATGTCCTACGGAACCGCCATCACCCTCGACCGGCCCCACGACGAGGTCGTCGAGAAGGTGCGAGCCGCGCTCAAGGAGCAAGGCTTCGGAGTCTTGACCGAGATCGACGTGCAGGCCACCATGCGCGAGAAGCTCGGCGAGCAGATGCAGCCGTATCTCATCCTCGGCGCGTGCAACCCGCCGCTCGCGCACCGCGCCCTGTCCGCCGATCCGTCGATCGGACTGCTGCTGCCGTGCAACGTCGTGGTGCGCCTACACGAGGGCCGCACGGTGGTCGAAGCCCTCGACCCGAACATCATGGTCGAGGCCACCGGCGACGCGAGCCTTTCGCCCATCGCCGCCCAGGCGGCCACGAAGCTCAACGCCGCCCTGGACACCGTCGCGAACCAGTCGGCATAACAAGGCTATGACATCCGGCGGCCGCGGCGACGGATGGAGGCGGCGCGCTGAACTCTACGACCGCCTCGCCCCCTGTTACGACGTGCTGATCGCCCCCTTCGAGAAGCTCCTGCTGGCGGACGCGCGCCTGTGGGCGGCGCGCATCGCACGCGGCCGGACCCTCGAGATCGGCACCGGAACCGGACGCACCCTGGCCGAACTGCGCCACGCGCTCGGCGCGCAGGCGCCGGCACCGGTCGGCGTGGATGTCTCCCTGGGCATGCTGACCCGAGCCGCTGCCCGCACCCGCGCTCTACGCGCGACGGTGATCGCCGCGGATGCCGCACGCCTTCCGCTCGCCGCAGCCACGATCGACACCGCGGTCTCGACACTCACACTCTGCGCTATGCCCGAACCACTCGCGGTCCTGACGGAGGTTCGCCGCGTACTGCGACCCGACGGGCAACTGGTGCTGATCGAGCACTCCACATCTTCATGGCGCGCCATCGCGGCACTGCAACGCCTCCTTGAGCACTGGACCGCGCCCCGCTTCGGCGAACACCTCACGCGGGAACCGGAAGTGCTCGCCGCGCAGGCGGGCTTCACGATCGTCCACTCCGAAGCGCGGCTCGGCGGCATCGTGCGCCGTGTCATCGCGCGCCCGCACTGATCCGCCGACGATTCGGAGGCACTGCGACCCGTCATACACCAGGGGGTATATGACCTGGCTTGACGGGCACCCCGGGTAGGCGTTTACTGTGACTTACGGATACCCCCCGGGGTATGTGGATCCACGGTGAGGAGACCACCGGAATGCTGGAGATAGATCCCGACGCCTTCGCGGCGGCCCATGCCGCCGGCGGCTACGTCATCGATGTGCGCGAGGACTACGAGTACGTGGCCGGGCACGTTCCCGGCGCCCGGCTGACGCCGCTGGCCCATCTCGTTTCGGTCGTCACGCAACTACCGAGCACGGAGCCGGTCTACGTGATCTGCGCGTCGGGCAACCGGAGCAAGGCCGCGGCCGGGATGCTGCGCCGGGTGGGGCTCGACGCCTACTCGGTCGCGGGCGGGACCGCGGCGTGGGCGCAGGCGGGCCGTCCTGTCGTCCTCGGCGCACGGGAACGCTGAACGAGAGCCCTCGGAAGGACTGGAATCATGGTTTTGATCTCCTCGGTCGACACCCCGACCCTCGGCGATCGCAGCTACCTCGCCCACGACGGCCGGGTAGCGTTGGTGATCGATCCGCAGCGCGATATCGACCGGGTGCTCAAGCTGGCCGCCGACGAGGGCGTGCGGATCACGCACGTGTTCGAGACGCACATCCACAACGACTACGTCACCGGCGGGTTCGCGCTCGCCGAGGCCACCGGCGCCGCCTACCACGTCAACGACGAAGACCCGGTCGCCATGGCGCACACTCCGATCCGCGACGGCGAGACCGTGCCGGTCGGCGACCGGATGCGCGTCAGGGTGCTGGCCACGCCGGGACACACGTTCACGCACCTGGCCTACCTGCTCGAGGAGCGCGAGGAGACGGGTTGGAAACCCGTCGGGGTCTTCACCGGAGGCTCGCTGCTGTACGGCGCGGTCGGACGGCCCGACCTGCTCGGACCGGAACACACCGACGCGCTCGCCCGTCACCAGCACGCCTCCGCCCAGCGCCTGGCCGAACTGCCGGAGGACACCCTGGTGCTGCCCACGCACGGATTCGGCAGCTTCTGCTCCGCAAGCCAGAGCACCGCCGCGGCCTCGACGATCGGCGTCGAGAAGGCCTTGAACCCGGCCGTCACCCTCGGCCTTGCGGAGTTCGTCGACACGCTGCTGTCCGGCCTCGACGCGTGGCCCGCCTATTATGCGCGGATGGCCTCGGCCAACCTCGCCGGTCCCGCCGCCGGCGTGCTGGACGCGCCGCGCCGGGCCGACGCCGCCGAGATCCGCGCAAGCCTGGAGGACGGCGGCTGGGTCATCGACCTGCGCAACCGCGTCGCGTTCGCCGCCGAGCACGTCATCGGCAGCGTGAACATCGGACTCGACGGCTCGTTCGCCACCTACCTCGGCTGGGTCATCCCCGCCGACGCGAGCATCACCCTGCTCGGCGAGACGCCCGAGCAGATCCTCGAAGCCCGCCGCGAACTGAGCCGCATCGGCGTCGATCCCGCGGCGCACGCCACCGGCTCCGTCAGGGACTGGGCCGGCGACCAACTGCCGGGGTCGTATCCGCGCGCGGGATTCGCGGAACTCGCCCACGTGCGCCACCATCGGCCGGTCGCCGTCCTCGACGTGCGCCGCAAGCTCGAACACGCCCAGGCGCACCTGCCCGACGCCCTCCTGATCCCGCTGCACGAACTGCTCGCGCGGATCGACGAGGTCCCCGACGGCGAGATCTGGGTGCACTGCGCGGCCGGCTACCGCGCCTCCATCGCAGCCTCGCTGCTGGCCGCCCGCGGACGCACCGTCGTGCACGTCGACGACGACTTCGACGCCGCGCTGCGGGCAGGAGCGATATCCGCCGCCGTACCGGAGCCGGTCGGATGATCACGGCGGCGGTGCTCGCCGTCGGGCTCGCGATCGGCCTGAGCCTCGGCGCGCTCGGCGGCGGCGGCTCGATCCTCACCGTGCCCGCCCTCGTCTACCTGCTCGGCGAATCCGCCCACGTCGCGACGACCGAGAGCCTGGTCATCGTCGGTGTCTCGGCGCTCGCCGCGACAATCGCCCATGCTCGCGCGGGCCACGTACGCTGGGGCCCGGGGCTTGCCTTCGGACTAGCCGGACTCGCCGCGTCCTACGCGGGCACCGCCGCCAACACGCGCGTCGATCCGCAGGTGCTGATGCTCGCCTTCGCTGCGCTGATGCTCACCGCCGCGATCGCGATGCTCAAGCGCGGCGCCGCCCCTCCCAAGAGCGCAACCGACGATCGCGTACGGATCGCCCCGGCACCCTCACCGAGTGCACCGTCGGGCGGCGGAACCGCGGTGCTCACGCTGGCGCCCTCGCCACCTGTCGCCGATCAACCCGGAGCGCGCTTCTCAGTCTCCGGAATCGTCAAGCTCTTGATCGCCGGCTCCGCGGTCGGGTTCATCACGGGCTTCCTCGGCGTCGGCGGCGGCTTCGTCATCGTGCCGGTCCTCGTGACGGCCCTCGGATACACGATGGCCGACGCCGTAGGCACCTCGCTGCTCGTGATAGCCATCAACTCCGCCGCGGCGCTGCTTGCCCGAACCGGGCATATGCAGCTCCACTGGGCGCTGCTCGCGCCGTTCATCGCCGCCGCGCTCGCGGGCTCCTTCGCGGGCCGGAACGTGGCCTACCGTCTGCCGGCCGAAACACTCAAGCGAGCGTTCGCCGTGCTGCTGGTGCTCGTCGCCGGCTACGTCGCCATCCGAGCCGGCCTGACACTGGCCGGATGACAGAACACCAACAAGAAAGGGAGATACCACCATGTGCCAGCGTGCCACGTGCAAGACCTGCGGCAAGGCCACCTACCGCGGCTGCGGCAACCACGTCGAACAGGTACTCGCCGGAGTGCCCCGGTCCCAGCGCTGCGCCTGCGGCCCCGCCGAGCGGGGCAGCGGCGGCGGACTGCTCTCGCGGCTGTTCGGAAACCGAAACGCCTGAATCGGTGAAAACCATGTCCAAGCCGCATTCGCCTTAAAGATGCGCGGTTCGCCTCATGCGCAAGCAGGTGGCGAACCGCTCAAGCGAAAGCCCGGCGAACGCGGCGTGCTCAGCGACGCGGTACCCGTGAGGTTCCTGTCGGCGAGTTCAGCAAAGCAACCGGCCGTACCCCCAGTGCGTGGACTGAGGGTACGGCCGGCGCCTGCATGCCCACGGTATGGAGGTCGTCCCCGCCCTCACAGAGGGTCGGGGCCTAGCCCATGAGGGCGGCAGAGCACGTAAACCCGCGTACATCGCCCCGCTCTACGCCTCCCGCTGCACGGCGAACTTGCCACGCACCTCGTCCATGTCCAGGGCGCGCGCCTTGTCAATCAACTCGTCGGGCGCTGCTTCGGGCAGGGCACCGATCATTAGCGTCGGAATCGAGGAGATCTCGAACGCGCCCGCCAACGCAGGCTGTGCCTCAGCGTCGATCTTCCCCGAACACCAGATCACCACCGCCCGGGGTCCTCGGTGCGCTCGGCCGCCTTGACCCACTGGCGCAGTGTCTCATGGTTAACGCCGAGGTCCCGCGCCACCTGGGCGAGCGGCCTGTCCGAGGAACGTACCAGCGCGACCGCGTCGGTACGGAACTCAGCAGAGTATCGAAAGGTCCCCAACGAGGGCTCCTGTCCTTCGGATCTTCACGATCCAATGATCAGGGTGTCCACGCTCAAGGGCCAATCCCCCGGGTATCGGCGCGGTCGCTTTGGCACACGGGTACTGCCGCCTGGCCCGCGCAGCCGGCACGTCCAGCGGGCCACGACACGCTTCGAGCAAAGTACGAGCGTCGTGGCTACGGTCCGGCCCTGGTCGCGGCGAGGTTCGTCCCGGTGGCCCCGCTCGGTTGCAGGCACTTTGTCGGGCTTGCTGTGCGTCCCAGCTGCGCGGTTCACCGCCTGGCAGGTGTCCGGCGGTCTGGTCTGGACGAGCACGACAACGCTCGTCGGCTACGGCGTCGGGCGTGCGGCCCCAGGGCTCGAACGCTTCGTTCCCGTGTTCCTGTTCTTCGCGGCGCTCTCGTTCCCGATTACCACCGGGTTTGGCTACCTCTTCGTGCATATGCGGGCCCGGCGCCTGTTCGCAAGAACGCCCTCGCCCACGTGCCGGAGAAGGAGGCGGCTCGCGTATGAGCACTGCACTTAGCGGCCCGGGCTCCTCCAGTTCGTCCACAGCCAGCTGAAAGGCCATCCGGGCCCACACCCCCATCGGGGTCTTTCCGCTCTCCTCGGCCGACGGGCAACCGTCACGACGCGATCGGAACCGTGAGCATAAGATGCGCACCATCACCCGCACGCCGGCCAACGACGCCGACGGCAGACCCGCCCGCATCCCGGGCGAGCACCATTGCGACCACTTCTTCGCGGCGCTCGGCTACGCCTTTGCCATCGCCGCCACGGCGGCCGGGCCTGCTCACCCCGCATCTCGGCCTGCTCGCCGCCGTCACCGGTGTCGCCCTGAAGTCGTCGTCCCGGTGCCGGTCAACCTCTCGCTGATCTACCGCGGCGCCCGGCTGCGCTGCGCACCGACGAGGCGGAACCGCGCTCCATCCAGCGAACCTCCAGCCGCAGCACACGGATGCGCGCCGTCGCCCTGAGGCGACAGGTCGAACGCACCCATCCACCGAATTCGCGCCGCCAGCGGCACCCGGAGGTGCTCTGTGGCCGCCGCGCGAGGTCGCGCCAAGCAGACGGGCCGACCGCGCCCCGCCTTGGTGGCTGCAGCAGGAGTAGCGGGGGACGCACCAGCCCCCGCGGCCAGCCTGGCTCCGTCCGCCGATGTTTCGACCTCGACCACAGAACACCTGTAATGATCGAGTGTCTAGGTCGTGTTCTCGGCGATGAACATGTACTCGCGCCCCCCGGGCGATCGGGAGCGTCACGGACGTCGAGCACCCGGAAGCCGTGGGCCGCTAGGTCGGCCTCCACTTCGCCTCGGCTGCGGAGCCGCAGGGTCGAGCCGCAGGTCAACACCGCGCCGCCGGACGCGAAGCGGTAGCTGTGCCGTAACGAGATGAACGGCAACTCCACTGCGGTCACCTCCACTTGCCGCTGCACCAGTCCGAGGCCGGGCAGGTCTGCGGTGAGCGGTTCGGCCGACTGGCGCGCAAGGTCCAACCAGACGCGCAGTGTGGGGCGTGTGATCTCGAGAGCCAGACGGCCCCCCGGCCGCAGTGCGCGCCCGACGGGCCCTGAGCGTCTGAGCCCACTCGTTGTCGGCGAGAATCGCTTGCGCCACATCGCCGGTGATGACCGCTAGATCGGCAGCAACGGCGGGTAGCGCCGTCGCGTTGGCGTGGATCCGCGTGGCCGATTCTGCCCTTTGGTTCGCCAAGGCAACCCGCAGTGCTACCGCAGCCGGGTCGACCGCGGTAACGCTACGGCCGGTCGCTGCGAGGCGTACGGCGAGGTGCCCGGTCCCGCAGCCGACATCGACCACTGTGTGCGCACCCAACTCGTCAGCGAGAGCGACATAGAACTCGAGCGCGTCGTCAGAGTCGCCTTCGAAAGCATCGAATACAGCGGCCAGACGTGGGCGAGGGGTCTTCGTCTCAGGCGCCAGCCCGCTGCGCGGCTCCTCGGGTACTCGAGCAGTCTGCGTATGTGCGGCACCTTGATCCGCACGAGGGGGCAGCGTGGTGTTCATCGCAGGTTCACCGAGACGAAGTCGCGACTGGAGGGCTGCAGGTAGCGGCCTGCAGGTTGGACGAAGTCCCAGAGTTTGACCGGGTCGGGATTGACCGGGTCGCGGCTGTAGGTCATGAACGAGACCCAGTCGGGGTTGATGTCCAGTTCCATGGCGTTGACCGCGCCGGCCGCCTTGAGCAGGTGTGCGAGGGTGCTGACCGACAGCGCGGAGCCGCTGACGTATACGATGTCTCCGGTGGCGGTGATGCCGACGCCGGAGCGGGCGATGTAGAAGTCGTTGTTGATCGTGTATCCCCACTGGGTGCCGGATCCGGCACCCAAGGTCGCTTGGATCTCACCGTGGTCGACCAGCAGGCTGAGGTTCTGCCGAACGCCGAGCACGCCGGGTCCCATCCTCACATCGGTTCCCCACGCTCCGATCGAGAGCGAGCCATCGCGGTGAAAGACCTCGGAGGCCTTTCCGGCCACCAGCGGCACCGCGGTGACGCCGTTGTCGTAGTAACCGCCGAGCGCGTCGTCGGGGTGCACCTTGAACCCGCCGTTCCAGGTGGCGACCAGGCCCTTGAGCGCGGCACCGGACAGCGAGTCGGGCACCGGCCAACTCCCGCCGGGCTGCTGGTAGCCGGGGTGTAGCGTGAAGGCCAGGGCCTTCTGGTTCATCCACACCGCATAGGCAAGCTTCGAAGTGTGCACATCATCGGGGCGCAGCGCCGCCTGTTCGAGTACGGGGTTTCCGGCAGGCCCGTAGATCACCGGGTGCCACACGCCTTCTCCCGGCAGCGGGCGCGAAGCCTGGGCGGGGATGTTCGCCGGAAGGTCGACCGGTGCGGCGCCGGCGGCGGTCGGATGTGGATGCGGCGCGGAGCCTTGGCCGCCGAGCAGCGCCCTGCGCTGCTCGGCGCTGAGCGCGCCGCCGGCGGGCGGAGCGGTGTAGGTCTGGTTCTCCAGCCAGGTCACCGCCCAGCTCAGGTGGTGGTCGCGTCCCCATTCGGCGACCCGCGCAGCGACCCTGTCGGTCCCCGGGGCGGTCAGATACGGATAGATCGTCACGCCGACGTACACGGCGGCCGCGAGGACCGCGCAGAGGATGCCGCGCAGCACCCACACGAGCCTGCGGCGCAGGTGCGACGGCAGTCTACGTCGCCTGCTCCGGACAAGCCCGCGCCGCTTCGCGTTCCGGGCCAGCTCACGCGCACGCTGTGACATCGAAGTCTTACTCGTCACCTGCGCCACCTTGCCTGGCCGTTAACCTGTGGGCCGGAACCGTGCGTGCGGCTACCCTGCGGTGCCGCCGCGTCCGTGGTGGCGACGACGTTGCGGGCACATGGCGAGCTGCGTAGGCGGGCGGCTCGGCTGAAGCTGCTTGCCAGCTTGGCTCCGAGCACGTACCGCGCCGGCTCGTTGCGCACCTCGTCGGGAGAAGCCTCACGGAGCGCAAGTCGAGCAGTGCGCGGGTGCTTCTCGAATCGCATACACGCCCCGGGGTCTTCAATAAGCGAGGACGGGCCGCTGCTCTTCGATTACGCATACCGGCAGCCGTCGAGCGAGTACGGCCCGCAGTCCGATTCCAACGACAGACAGCCCGTCTCCGCGCATCACGCTTGCCCACAATTGCTTCTACACGACTGTAGATGTTCACGCGGGGTAAGACGCGCGTCGCCTCCCGCGGGTTCCCACCCCACCGCTCCTCGCGCGCACGCGAGGCACTTTCAGACCCGAGGTCCCGCGTCGTCCCGGACCGCGCGCCCTGCGATGCGACCCCTGCGGTTTCCGACCGGGCAGGCGTGGCGCGCGATGCACGAAAAGGGCTGAGGGATCTGGGAGCATTCCGTGTTCTCGGGCCTCAGGCGTATCCGAGTTTCTGGAAGACGTGCAGACACTCGGGGGCCGCGGTAGACGCACCGTAGGTGCCTTTGATCACGAGCGCGCCGACGCACAGGTCGTGCTGGTCGTCGAAGACCACGAACCAGGCGTTGTTGTACAGGCCGGCGCCGCTGCCGACCTCCGCGGTGCCGGTCTTGCCGTGGAAGTGGCCGTTGTGCGGGAATGCGACGCCGTACGCCGTTCCGATGCTCGAGTCGATCACATCCGACATCATCGACTTCAGTGCGGCCCGCGTCGCGGACGGCAGCGGAGTGGCGGTGATCTGCGTCTGCTTCGGCACGACGATCGGCTGCTTGAAGCTGCCGTTCGCCACCGTCGCGGCCACCGAGCACATCGCCAGCGGGCAGGCGACGATCTGGTCCTGGCCGACCAGCGACTCCGCGAGTCCCGCCCCGCTCAGGTTCTCCTGCACGGTCATGTACTGCGCGGACTCGCCAACACCGATGTCCCAGGGCTGGTTCAACCCGAAGTAGGTCTTCGCCGTGTCCGCGAGCAGGTTCGCGGTCATTCCGGAGTGGTTGTAGAAGCTGGAGAAGGCGTTGTTGCAGGACTTCGCGAAGTCTTCGCCGTAGGTGTAGTCGCCGGACTCGCCGCCGGAGTTGTGCAACACGTTGTTCGTGATGGTCAGCGTGGCCGGGCAGGGCGCGTCGGTCGAAGGGGTGACCATTCCGGAGTTCAGCAGCGCCGCCGAGGTGATGATCTTAAAAGTGGATCCGGGCGCGACCCGCGCCAGCAGCGCGTCGTCGTAGTACTGGCTGGTCGTGTTGTTCGCGATCGCCAGGATGTGCCCGGTGGACGGCTGGATGACCACCATCGAGCTCTGGGGGTTCATGGTGACGGCCGTGTCGGCCGCGCTCTGCACGTTCATGTCGAGCGTGCTGGCGACGGTGCCGTTGTTGATCGGGTCGGTCAGCGTGGCGACCGTCGCGACCTGCTCGCCCTTGGCGTTGACCATGATGATCTGCTGGCCGTCGGTCGCGCCGGTCACCGTCGCCTTGCTGATCAGGACGTTGACCAGGCTGGCGAGGCTCGGGTGCGCGGTGGTGTCGATCAGCGTGCCGTTGCGGTCCGCCACGCCCTTGACCGAGGCCGGGGTCTTCTTGATCTTCAGCTGGTAGCCCGACTTGAGCGAGGCGTACAGGATCTGCGGCGTCCACTGCACGAACCAGCGGGTGTAGCCGTCGATCTGCTTCGAATAGGTCGCGAAGCCGCTCTGGTACTGCCACTGGCCCATCGGCGAGCCGGCCTGCGTGGTGATCGCGAAGGTCATCCAGCCGACGCTGTTGGCCGCGTTCGGGTTGAGCACCAGGCCGACGACGCCGAGGTTCTCCTTGTACCACTTGAGCGCGGCCAGCGACTCGGTCGGATTGTCGGTGATGTTCGCGGCCGTCTCCAGCTCGCCGTTCTGCCACGCCGTCAGGAACGCGGTGCCGGTCTGCGTCGCCGAGGAGGCGCCGGAGTCGGTGGCCGGGGCGAAGCCCACGGTCGGCACCTTCGGCGTCGTGCCGGGCAGCTTGATGACGCCCGCGGCGGTCATCCCGGCGACCGCGGCGACCGCGATGCCGCCGCCCGCGATCAGGGCGCGGCGCCCCAGCCTCCTGCCGCCTTCATCGCCGTCGCCGTCGAGTTCACGCCGGTCCAGCGTGAAGTCGCGCGGCTGCGGCAGTTCGAAGCGCTGCGGGTCGACCGCGTGGAACTCCGGCGGGCGGTAGCCGCGCGGCGTGCCGGCCTGCGGTGGGACGCCGGGCACCGCCGACTTTGCCCGAATCGAATCAAGCTCGCCCTGTGGAACGGCGGGCTGGATCCGCGTCGGCTGCGCGCCTGGAGCCTGCTGCGGCAGGTGGTCTCCGGACGCGCTCGCGCCGCGGCCTCCGTAGCCGGCCAATGCGGAGGCGGGCGCCCGGTGCGCCGTACCGGATCTCGGGGTGGAGACCGGCGGCAGCACGGTCGTCTTCGCCGCACGGGACTCGGTGATCTTCGGTATCAGCGTCGTGTCTTCGACCTCGGTCGCCTTCGGCGCGGGCTCGATCGGGCCGTCCTCATCAACGGTGCCGTCTGCGACCTCCCCCCGCCTTTCGGCGGCGTCCGCGTCCTCCCCATCCGCCTCGAGCGCGGAAACCGCGGGCTGGCCCTCCTCCCCGGGATCGTCAGGCTCCTGCCCGGCGAGCGGCTCCGCGCCGTCCTCGTCATCCGGCTCCACCTCGGGTGCCTCGTAGACCGGGATCGCAGCCGATCTGGCCTCGGGCGCGGATTCACCGAGCCCCGTCTCCGACGCATCCCCGGCCGTGGATGACGCCGTCTCCTCAGCGACGGCATCCGGCGGCTCACCGGTGTCTCCAGGGACCTCGCCTCCGACCGACTTATCCGCCATCTGTCCCACACCGCCCCTCATCCGTGGTGTTGGCAGCGACCTGCTCGCAACCTGTGAATCGCACCGGATTCCGTCCACGCCCATCAACGCGCTCCAGGACAGGTCCGCGTTTGCGGCCTGCCGGCGAAACAAGGACTGCGGGCGGAGATCGATGGATCCAACCCTGCCGTGCCTCGAGTCGCCCCGATGGCACCAGCCGCCCACAGAGCGCGTAGAGTTTCGGTAACCGAAAAGCTTGTGCAACGACACGATAGCAGCGGCGGCCGACGAAAGCAGCGGATCATGGTTCTGGCAGAGGCGTCTGCGCGGTGCCTGAGCCGGGGATGTGGCCCGGCTTCTGCTCTGCACTGGGGCGAGGTTTTGACCGCGTGGAAGTTCGATCCGGCGATGCTAGCGGCGCTACTGCTCGGCGTAGCGGGTTATGCCCTGGGGGTGCGTCGCTACCAGCGCGAGGTCGGCCGGTGGCCGGTTTCGCGCAGCATCTGCTTCACGGTTTCCGTGATCCTATTCACGCTCTCGACCATGTCGTTCATCGGCGACTACGAGAAGGTGCTCTTCTGGGATCGGGCGCTGCAGAACGGTCTTCTGCTGATGACGACTCCTCTGTTTCTGGCGTGCAGTGCGCCGCTCACCCTCGTGACCAGCGGCGAAGGCCGCGGAGCGCGGCTGGCGCGCAGGATCATCGCGTCGAGACCGATGCGACTGCTCACCTTTCCGGCGACCGTCTCTCTCCTGCTCCTGGTGACGCCGTACGCCCTGTACTTCACGGGCTGGTATCTGTCCTCTCTGACCAACAGCTTCGTCGACGAGACATCGCACCTGGAGTTGCTCGCCGTCGGCTTCCTGTACTTCTGGAGCCGTATCCAGATCGACCCGGCGCCCAAGCAGTACACGCACATGATCTCGGTGTGGATCAGCTTCATCGAAGGCGTGGGCGATGCCGGGGTGTCTATTGTGCTGTGGCTCGGTGGCGGCCTGGTCGCCGGAGGCTACTACGCTTCGTTCAGCACGCTGCCGCACGCCGTGCTCTACGCCCCGTTACGGCTGGGCGCGACCTCGGGACTGGCCTGGAACCAGGCCGTCGGCGGCGCGGTGTTCTGGATCGTCGGAGACCTCACCAGCATCCCGCTACTCGCCGCGCTCTGGCGCGGGCTGCACCGGGAGGAAACGGCCGCGGCAAGCTCGGTGCAGGAGGATCTCGAAGTCGCCGAGATCGAGTACGCCCCGGGCGACGGCTCGGCCCAGGAACGCTACCGCCCCTGGTGGCAGAACGACCCGCGGTTCACGAACCGCTCCACCGGCCCGGTGTGAGCGGCTTGCACTCAGGATTCCGCGGCACAGGCGGCGAGGTAGGTAGGCCGGACCCTCACCATGCCCTCACCTTCGCGCACCTGCCATCCAGCCCCACCCACAAGGCGGCCCGAGCCGCGCATTGCCGGATGCGCAAGCAAGCCTGGCTACGCGCAGGCACCCAGGGCGGCTCCGCCGGCCACCGGGACGACCAGGTCGGCAGTGGAGACCGCTGTGACTGGGTCGACACGGGCATGCGGCAAGGCGCCGCAGCGTCATCCCCCAGCACTCGGCCCTTGCGAGGATCGCACGGAGCGGACCCTCTTCCGTCGGGGACTCGGCAGCGCAACAGTGCGGCGGGCGGGACGCGCCACAAGCCGCGCGCCGTCGGCGGCGAGCCAGGTTTGAGGGAGGCCGCGTCGAGCGAAAGCCCGCTCGTACGCCGCCACGGCTGCATAGGGGTTCACGTGGGTGAGCCCGTCGTCGAGCTCGGCGGCCCAGTCCGGCCCCAGGTCCTCCTCCATCCAAACCACGACCTCGCAGCGCGCGTCGAGCCGCGATTTGATCTCCTCCCATTGCTCACACACCGTCATCGCCCGTACGGCGTCGGGAGCAAGCCGGTCCCGCAGCGCACCCGCCAATACCAGCAGTCTGATATTCACGACTGCAATGGTCAGTGCGGATGCGATCACAATGGTCGTCAGCAGTGGCACGGGGCCCCCGAGACGCGCAGACAGGCGGCACTCTCGTGCAAGCCGACGCTCACCTCACGCAACAGGCTCCGCTCCCATCATCTACACCGTCGTCGGCCCGCGACGGTCGCAGCCGCCTTCGACCGCGTCATACACCGGCCACAGAATAGTTCGGTGGCCGTTATGACTCCGGCGCCCGGCGCTCGGTTGCGCGGGCCGCACGGACCGGATCGACACCGTCGGTCGTGGAGCGTGCCTTGCAGTGCCTATCAGCCGCAATACTCGCCGCCGGGGCGACCTGTCGCCATTGACGAGGCCGAGGGCAGAACGGCCTCGGCTGGGCGCAGGATTTCGAGTCGGGCGAACGATGGGGTGCCAGTTGGTTCTAGTGGCTACCCTCGCCCCGCTAATCCCGCTGTATGCGCCGATACGTATATGAGTGGCCATGGGCGAGTAACCCGCTATGAAGCGAGGACACGTGCGGCACCGCCCAGATCGTCATGCGCGACGGCTGTGACGGGCAGATGTTGCCATCTCCCCGGCTGCCAGCGCCTTGCGTGGCGCCGGCCGGGCCGCACTGTTCAGACTGAACTCGGCCCCGCAAGCGGGGGCCATGAAGCCCACCGGCCCGCACCACCGTGCTGCAACGAACCTTGAGCCCGAGAAAGGGGGAGCCTTCTTCGGCCATCAGTCCCGATGGCGCACACGGCCGCGACGCAGACCGCCGCCGCTGCACGCATGAACCCTGATAACAACACCTCCTCCAACAGGAGTCCGTAATGAACCAGCAGCCTCCTCGGCGCCCCTCCGCGTTCGACGAGACGTCGAACAAGCGGCCCAAATCGACGCTGCGGCTGGGCCGCCCGAAGCGGCGTATCCGGGCCGGAATGTTCGCCCTCGCCTTCGTCTTCTCGCTCTACGGCGGCCGGCTCGTGCAGCTCCAGGTGACCGATGCCGGGGGCTACGCCGCGAAGGCCGCCGCCGACCGGACCGCCGACGTCACCCTGTACGCCACCCGCGGCTCGATACTCGACGCGTCCGGCCAGCCGATCGCCG
>NZ_JAGSOH010000154.1 GCF_018139625.1 Actinospica acidithermotolerans
GTTTCCGGGGCGGGGTTGTGCATGCGGGGTGGCGGTCTCGTGCGGCCGCCGGTGGTGCTGACCTAACCAATAAAGGCGAGGGAGGCCCGTTTTTCTCGCGCGATTTCGCACGCGTTTTTTCTCGCCCGGCCGGCGAATTCGTGGACCGGTTTTTTCGGCATCTGCCCGCCCGGGGTCGGCCGTGGCGACGTTGTGCCAGGTCAGGGGAGAAAGTCGCAGTCCGGTCGCACACCGGACGGTGCGGAACCGGCCCGGATCTGGAACCGGAGGCACCTGAAGACGGGAAGCCGCGACCCGGCTTCTATGTCCGAGGACCCGCTCGGGACGGTATTCGCGCAGGTCAAAGGCGAAAGTCGCAGTTTGGTCGCACCGTGGCGGACTCCCGAACGGCCCCCCGGCGCTCGTGATCGCCCGCGTTCCCCGGGCAGTGCGGCTGCGTCGGCGGCGCGTGGCGCGCAAGGGCCTGGCAGAAGGATTTTCCTGAATTTTCGCGGCCCCACGCCGACGCCGGTGTGCCGGCTGGGCACGGTGGTCACGGCGGAAAGTGGCAGTTCGGTCGCACGCCTTTCGGGCCGGTCGTCGACCGGAGTGCGACTTGTGTGCGACCGGAGTGAGCCGAAAGTGCGACCGGTCGGCTTTTCGATGGCGCTCCCGATCAACCACGGAATCTTCAAGGGAGCACCGTCATGTGCGAGACCGAATTCGCCGAGACCCCGTTCGACACGCTGCGCGCCTCGTTCCAGCTTCTGCTGGCCGAGCCGTGCCCGATGGCTGTGCCGGTCGAGGAGACGGCAGGGTTCATCGCTCCGGCGCGCGAGATCTTCCTGCCGGAGATCAAGCGGCTGCTCGATGCCGCCGGAACCCGGCCGGCGATCAAGCGCGCGCTGTGGGGCGCGGTGGTGCGCCGCGCCCAGGCCGGGGATGCGTCCTGGACGCTGGCGGCGGTCGGCCTGTCGTGGCGGGCGCTGGCCGGCAAGGTGCTGCAGGCGTGCCGCAAGTCCCCGGCCGATGCCCACGAGATCCAGGCCGAGGTGCTCACCGAGTTCCTCGCCGCGCTGCGCGAGGTGGACGTGGATGATCCGCGGATCACGGACGTGGGCGGGTGGCTGGCCTGGCGCGCGTTCTTCGCCAGCCGACACGCCCGGCGGGCCGAGGCCGCCGCTGTCGTCGACCGGCACGAGCTGCCCTCGCACACCGCGGTGATGCCGCTGGTGCCGGAAGGCCACCCGGACCTGGTTCTGGCCCGCGCGGTCGCCGCCGGGGTGATCGACCGGGACGAGGCGGACTGGATCAGCCGCACCTGCCTGGACGAGGAGAACGCGCGAAAGGTCGCGGCCGAGTACGGGATGGGGCTGTCGACCTTCTACCACCGCCGGCGGGCCGCCGGGTACAAGCTCGCCGCAGCGATCCGCGACGGCGATCTCGAGCACGTCTAGCCCCGTCGGCGTAGCCCGGCTGACGGGACGTCAGAAAGTCGTCCGAGAAAAACGGGCCTGTCTCGCCTTTATTGGTATGCCGCACGACCGCGCCCGCCCGAATCGGGGCGGCCCCGGTCGCCGGCCCCGGCCGGGTCAGCTCGCCGCGTGGCGCTGACCCCTCCACCACCTCCCCGACACCGCCCCTGGAAGGAGCAGGTGTCGTGCGCGCCCGGCCGGGCCTTCTCGCCGCACATCGCGGCGCAGCCCCCTTTCTCGCACCACCTGAAACGAGCACATCCGTTGAGCACCACCCCCCGAATATCCCGGCGCGTGATTGCCCGTGCCGGTGTGAGCGCCGCGGCCGCGACCGCGCTTGCGACCCTCGGCGCGGCGAGCCCGGCGCTTGCCGCCGACGACATCCCCACCGTCATCTCGAACCTGGAGAACTGGCTGGTCGGCATCCTCGCCGGTCTCGCGACCCTGTTCCTGGTCATCGGCGGCGTGAGGTACGTGATCTCGGGCGGCAACCCGGGCGAGGTCGAGAAGGCGAAGTCCGCGTTCAAGTCCGCAGCCATGGGCTACTGCCTGGCGATCCTGGCCCCGGTCGTGATGACGATCCTCAAGTCGATCGTCGGCGGCTGAACCCATGGCTCCCGAGGAGATCAGCGTGCGCCCGCCTCGCGGCGGGCGCACGCTTCGCCGCCGACCGGCGCGCCTGGCCGCCTGCGTCCTGATCGCCGCGCTCGGCGCGGTACTCGCCGCGCCGGCCGCGAGCGCCGCCACCGCGAGCCCGCCGTCCTCGACCGCGGGCCGGGTCGTGCTCGCCGATCCGGTCCCGAGCCCGTCGCCGAACTCGACCGGTCCCGGGATCGGGCTCGGGCCGGGCGCGCCGACCGGGGCGGTGACCGCGCCGTCCCCGATCACCACCTCAGGCCCGTCGACCGGCGGCGGGAGCGACCCGTCCTGGTACGACATCCCCGGCCAGATCGAGAAGGCGATCAACGACTGGTTCGCCTCGATCGCCGCGAGCGCGCTGACCCCGATGCTCGACCTGCTCGGCGCGACCCTGCTCGGCACCCCGGATGTGACGGTGATGTCTGGGGTCACCCGGATCTGGACGCAGATGGCCCTTCTGGCCAACGCCCTCTACATCCTGATCGTGCTGGCCGGCGCGGTGATCGTGACCACGCACGGCACGGTGCAGTCGCGGTTCTCGGCCAAGGAGGTCGTCCCGCGCCTGGCCGTCGGGATGATCGCCGGAAACGCCTCCCTCGGCCTGATCGCTTTGATGATCCGCCTGGCGAACGCGGTGGCGACCGCGATCCTCGGCAACACCATCAGCCCGGCGACCGCCGGCGCCGCGCTCGGGCACCAGTTGTCGACCCAGGTCCTCGGCGGTGGCGGGATCTTCCTGGTCCTGCTGCTGCTCGGCGGGCTGGTGATGCTGGTCGCGATCCTGCTGACCTACATCATCCGGGTCGCGATCACCGTGATCCTCGCCGTCGCCGCCCCGCTCGCCCTGTCGATGCACGCGCTGCCCGGGGCGGACGGGATGGCGCGGATGTGGTGGCGCGCGATGACCGGCTGCCTGCTGATCCAGCTCGGGCAGTCCCTCGCGTTCGTCGTCGCGCTCGATGTGATGCTCGACCCGAACGCGAACGTCTCGATCCTCGGGCTGCCGAACAACAACGCCTGGGTCGACCCGCTGGTGTTCATCGCCCTGTGCTGGATCCTGATCAAGATCCCGACCTGGGTCGGACGCTCGATGCTCGGGATCAGCCCCGGGTCGGGGCTGATGAGGATCGCCAAGGCGGCCATCGCGTACAAGACCCTCGGCATGCTCGGGATGAAGAAGGGCCCTGGCGGATTCCCGATCCGCCGCAAGACCGGCGCCGGCCCCAACCGCCCCCGACCGACCGGCGGCGCGGGCGGAGCAACGCGCGGCGGTGGGCCGAAGCCCGCGCCGGGCGGAGGCGGCTGGGGAGCTGCAGCCTCGCGCACGGAACCGGCGACCGCCGGCGGCAGGCGCCGTTCGGTCTCGGCACCCTCGGCCAGCGCGTCCGCAGGACAGGGACCGCGCCTGGCCCCCGACGGCACGGCGCCGGCGAGCATGGGCAGCGCCACCGGCGAGGCGGTTCGGACGCGTGCGGGCTCGCACCATCAGATGCCGATCCCGATTCCCGGCGGCGGGCGCAAGCAGCTCGAAGCGCGCGCCACCCCGGGCGACCACCGGCTGGCCCGCAACGCGCTCAGCCGTCCGGAGCAGCCCACCACCTGGCTCGAGGACCGCGAGGCAGAGCGGCGCCGGCTCGCCCGCGGTGGCGGTGCCCGCGAGGCACCGGCCACGCCTGGTGGTCCGCGGTTCCGGCAGGAGGCGCTGTTCCCGCGCAGCCCCGCCCGCATGAACCCGACCACACCGACAGCCAAGCCCGCCGCGACGAAGCCGACCGCCCCGGCACCGACCCCCGCCTCGCCGACCACCCGGCCGCGTGCGGGTGGCGCAGTTGCCTCACCGTCCGCGCGGGCCGCTGCGGGCACGCTGCCGTCCGCATCACCGCGCGCCGCGACTACGCGCGGCGCCGCCTCGAGAGAGTCAAGGAACAGCTAGCCATGAGCAAGAAGTCGTTCTTCCGTCCCGCCGGCCGGCACCGCCGCAGCAGTTGGCGTGCCCCGGCGTTCGCAGTGAAGGTCGCCCGGCGACTCAAGGCCCGGCGTATCGCGGCGCGGAGCCTGCCGTACCGCCCGGCCAGGCAGATCGCCCTTGAGGTCCGGCGCCGCGAGGGCGAGCGGCTGGGCGGGCGCTGGCGTGTCTGAGGAGTACTACGCCGCGCGGATCCCCGCCGACATCGACCGCCCGGACGCCGTCGTCGCCCGTTTGACCTTCCGCCAGGTCGCGATCATCGCCGGGACCGGCGCCGCCTGTTGGCTGATCTTCACCGCGGTCCACCGCGCCGCCCCGCACCTTCCCCTCGCGATCCTGCTCGCCCCGCTCGTCCTCGCGCTGACCGTCGCGGCCGGGATCGCGCTGGGCTCGCGCGACGGAATCAGCGCCGACCGGTTCCTGCTCGCCGCCGCCCGCCACGCCCGCCGGCCGCGGCTGATGGTCCACGCCCCCGAAGGGATCCCTCCCATGCCCTCGATCCTGCCCAAGGCCTGGCGTCGGGCCGCGGGCCCGCGGCCCGCGCCGCTGGTGCTGCCGGCCGCGGGTGTCGACGGCGCCGGCGTGCTCGATGTGCGCGAGCACGGCTACGCGCAGATCGCCGCGTGCTCCACGGTCAACTTCGCGCTGCGCACCAGCGGCGAGCAGAACGCGCTGGTGACCGGGTTCGGCCGGTTCCTGAACTCGCTCTCGGGCCCGACCCAGATCCTGGTGCGCACCCGCCGCATGGACCTGACCGGCCTGGTCGCCGACCTCGAGGAGGCGGCTGGCGCCTTGCCGCATCCGCGGCTCGAGGACGCCTGCCGCGACCACGCCGCGTTCCTCGCGCACCTGTCCGCGCACCAGCAGTTGCTCGGCCGGCAGGTGCTGCTGGTCGCCCGCGAACCACAGGCGGCGGCCGCCACGGACGCGGGCCTGCGGCTTTCGCGCCGGCACGCCGAGTCCGGTGCGGTGCTCGCCGGCGCGGAGGTGAGCGTCGTGCCCTTCACCCCGGCCGGCGCCTACGGCCTGCTGGCCGACGCGATCGCGAATGAGAACCCCGGAGGTTTCCAATGAGGCTTTCTCTGCGCGCGCGGCGCGCCGACCATGCCCCGTGCGCCGAGCTTTCGCCGATCCCGGGCCCGGACGCGGTGCGGGTGGCTGCGCGGCACCTGGAGGTGGGCGGTTCGTTCTGCGCGTCGCTTGCAGTCACCGGCTATCCGGCCGAGGTGCATGCCGGGTGGCTTGAACCGCTGCTGACCTACCCGGGACGCCTCGATGTGTCGCTGCACATCACCCCGATCGACCCGACCACGGCGGCGACGAAGCTGCGGCGGGCGCGGGCGCGGATGGAGTCGAACCGCCGCTCTGACTACGAGCACGGACGGCTGCTCGATCCGGAGGCGGAGGCCGCCGCGCAGGACGCCGCCGACCTGGCCTATCGGCTCGCCCGCGGCGAGGGAAAGCTCTTCCGGGTCGGTCTCTACCTGACCGTCTACGCCGAGACCGAACAGTCTCTCGAGCGCGAGGTCGCCGCGGTGCGGTCCCTGGCGTCGTCGCTGCTGGTGGCCACGGCCCCGACGACCTACCGGTCGCTGGAGGGCTGGAGCACCTGCCTGCCGCTGGGGATCGACGCGATCGGGGCAACCCGGACGTTCGACACCGCCGCGTTGGCGGCGGCGTTCCCGTTCACCAGCCCGGACCTCGCCCCGGCCGACCCGGCCGAGACCACCCCGAGCACGGGGATCTTGTACGGGGCCAACCCCGCCTCCTCCGGGCTGGTGTTGTGGGACCGGTGGACGCAGGACAACCACAACTCCGTCGTGCTCGCCCGCTCCGGGTCCGGCAAGTCGTACTTCACCAAGTGCGAGGTGCTGCGGAACCTGTATCAGGGCGTGCAGGTGTTCGTGATCGACCCCGAACACGAATACACCCGGCTCGCGCACGCGGTCGGCGGCAGCGTGCTGAGCCTCGGCGCCGACGGGGTGCGCCTGAACCCCTTCGACCTCCCACTGCACACCGCCGCCGAGACCGGGGCGGGCTCGAACGCGCTGTTCCGAAGGGCGCTGTTCATCCACACGTTCATCCCGGTGCTGCTGGCCAGGACGCTGTCGGCGGCCGAACGCGCCGCGCTGGACAAGGCGATCCTGGCCGCCTACGCCGCGCGCGGGATCACATCCGATCCGCGCAGCTGGGCCCGTCCCGCCCCGGTGCTCGCCGACCTGGTCGACGCCCTAACGGACGGGAGCGAGGTCGCGCTCGAGCTGGCCGGGCAGCTCGAGCCGTTCACCCGCGGTTCCTGGGCCGGGTTGTTCGACGGGCCGACCAGCACGCACCCGGCCGGGCACCTGGTCGTCTTCTCCCTGAGGGAGCTGCCGGACGAGCTGCGCACCGTCGGCACGCTGCTCGTACTCGATGCGATCTGGCGGCAGGTCACCTCGCCGGAGCAGCGCCGCCGGCTGGTGGTGGTCGACGAGGCCTGGCTGCTGATGCGCGATCCGGAGGGAGCGAAGTTCCTGCTGCGCATGGCCAAGGCCGCGCGCAAACGCTGGGCCGGTCTGGCGGTGACGACGCAGGACATCGCCGACCTGCTCGCCTCGGAACTCGGGGCCGCGATCGTGGCGAACAGCGCGACCCAGGTCCTGTTCTGCCAAGCCCCCCAGGCCCTTGAGGCGGTGGTGCGCGCGTTCCGCCTGTCCGAAGGCGAGGCCGCGTTGATCGCCTCCGCCGGCCCCGGCCTGGGTCTGCTGGCCGCGGGTAGCGCGCGGGTCGCGTTCCAGGTGATCGCCTCCGACTTCGAGCACCAGCTCGCCTCGACCTCCCCGGGTGAGCTCCCCGAGGAAGAGGTGGACGGCTACTTCGCCGACGCCGCGCCGACGTCAACCCACCTTGGCCCCGAGCCGGGCGAGCAACCCGTCGATTTCACCCACCCGGACGACCCTGAAGGAGATCTGCTCTGAACACCTCCACCGGCATCGCACCGACCGGCCCGCTGACCCGCCTGCTGGTGGATCCCGGCGCCGTCCTGCGCCAGTTCGGGCATACGATCGCCCAGGACGGCCGGTTCGCCGGCCCCGCCGTAGCCGCGGCGGTCCTGCTCGCTGCCGCGGGATTCCTGGCGGCCCGAGCCCGGATCAGGGCCCGGTGGCAAGCCGCGTACCGGGAGAACGCGCGGATCATCACCGTGCTCGCCCCGCCGCGCGTGGACATCCACGGGGCCGAGGCCCTGTGGTCGCACCTGCTTGGGCTGCTGCGCCCGCCGCGCGCGCGGTTGTTCTCGGGTCAGCCGCACATTGGGTTCGAGTACTGCTTCACCCGGGCCGGGGCGTCGATCCGGGTGTGGGTGCCGGGAACCGTGCCGCCGCAGATGATCGAGCGGGCGATCAGCGCCGCCTGGCCCGGCGCGCACACCACCACCGCCGACGCAGCAACCGCCGACTTTGCGCCGGTGCCGATCTCGGCCGCGGCCACCGGCGGGCGGCTCGTGCTCGCCCGTAGCGAGGTCCTTCCGATCCAGACCAAGTACGACGTCGACCCGCTGCGCCCGCTGCTGGGGGCCTGCGCGAGCCTGGGCGGGGCCGAATACGCCGCGGTGCAGATTCTCGCCCGGCCCGTCACCGGACGCCGCGCCCGGCAGGCGAGGCGGAAAGTCAGGCTGCTGCGCGGCGGCGGCGCCGACACCCCCGCCCAGCGGATCCTCGACGCCTTCACCCCCGGAGCACGCCGCGCCCCGGTGAAGACCCAGGGCGGTGGGACGGGCGGGATGGATCCGGCGCAGGCCGCGCAGTACCGTGCCGCCTCGGCGAAGGCCGCCGGCGGCCTGTGGGACGTGCGCGTGGCGTACGCGGCGGCGAGCAGCGAGCCCGGTGAGCGCGAGTCCTCGCCGCGGCTGCGCGGCCGCGCCCACCAGATCGCCTCCGCCTTCAGCGTGTATTCGGGGGCGAACTGGTTCGCCCGCAAACGCCTGTCCGACCCCGCCCCTGTGCTGGCCGCCCGCGCCTTCCACGGACGAGGGCACCTGCTGGCCGCCGCGGAACTCGCCGTGATCGCGCACCTGCCCACCGACCCCGGCGCGGCCGGCATCGAACGCGCCGGAGCCGCCTCGATCGCACCGCCGCCCGGCATCCTTGCCCCCAACCCCGAGGAGGGGATCAAGCCGATCGGGACCACGGACACCGGCATCGCCCGCCCCGTCGGGCTCGCCGTCGCCGACGCCCGCCACCACCTGCACGTGATGGGCGCGACCGGCTCTGGTAAGTCCACGCTGATGACCCACATGCTGCTCGACGACGTGCAGGCAGGGCGCGGGGCGATCGTGGTCGACCCGAAGGGCGACATGATCGTCGACATCCTCTCCCGCCTGCCGGCCTCGGTCGCCTCGCGCACCGTGCTGTTCGACGCCGACGACCCGGCCTGCCCGCCCAGGTTGAACGTGCTGCAGTGCGACCAGGTCGATGACCGCGACATGGTGGTCGACAACGTCACCGGCATTTTCAGCCGAATATTCCGAGCCTATTGGGGTCCGCGGACCGACGACGTGTTCCGCGCCGCCTGCCTGACCCTGCTGACCAACGACCCCTCCGGAAACTCCCACCTCGGGGATGTCGCGGACCTGCTGACCAACCCGGTCGTGCGCGCCCGCAAGACCGCGGGGATCACGGACCCGGTCCTCAAGGGCTTCTGGGAGTCCTACGAGCAGCTCACGGAGGCGAACCGGGCCTCGATCATCGGGCCGCTGATGAACAAGCTCAGAGCCTTCCTCCTGAGGTCGTTCGTGCGCAACTCGATCGCGTCGGGGCCCTCGAGCTTCGACATGGGCCAGGTCCTCGACGGCGGTCTGCTGCTGGCCAGGATCCCCAAGGGGATCCTTGGCGAGCAGACCACGCAGCTGATCGGGTCGCTGATCGTGGCCAAGGCCTGGCAGGGCGCGTCCAAGCGCGCCCGGATCCCGCAGTCCCAGCGGATCGACTGCAGCCTCTACCTCGACGAAGGGCAGAACTTCCTGAACCTTCCGTACCCGGTCGAGGACATCATCGCCGAGGCCCGCGGCTACCGTCTCTCGCTCACCTTCGCGCACCAGAACCTGGCGCAGTTGCCGAAGGACCTGCGCGAGGGCATCTCCGCGAACGCGAGAACGAAGGTGTTCTTCAACGCCTCCCCCGAGGACGCGCGCGAGCTCGAACGGCACACCTCCCCACTGCTGCACGCACACGACCTGTCCCACCTCGGGGTGTATCAGGCCGCGGCGAGGCTGGTCGCCGCGGGCGAGGAGAAGCCTGCGTTCACCCTGCGCACCACGCCGCTGCCTCCAGCGATCCCGGGGCGCGACCGGTTCATCCGCGAGGTGGCACGCGCCGCGTTCGGCCGCGCCCCCGGCCCCACCGACGACACCGACACCCAGGACGCCGCGCCCGCCCCGGCCGAGGCCGACCCGCGGTTCTGGCCCGAAGCCGACTAATCCCGACCGTCTCGTCGCGTCGCGCGCCGCGGCGCGCGACGCGACGAGACGGTCCGCAACCCATTACGGGCAAAGGAGATCACCCCCCGTTGAGCACATCCGCCCCGCTGTCCGCCGCGCCGACGACACCCGCCTACCTGCCCGCCGGCCCCGAACCGGAGCCCGTCCCGCAAGCCAGGCGGGCGCAGCTGGCACTGCTGGCCGCCCATTTGACCCCGCGCGACCAGTGGATCATCGCGATGGTCCACGAACACAGGGTCCTGACAAGCAGGCAGATCGCCGCACTCGGCTTCGGCAGCGAGCGCATCGCCCGGCGCCGGCTCGCCACCCTCACCCACGAACTGCGCGTGCTCGACCGGTTCCGGCCGCTGCAGCGCCGCGGCAACGGCTCCGCCCCCGAACACTACGTCCTCGGCCCCGCAGGCGCCTCCTACCTCGCCGCCTCGCTCGACCTGAACCTGCGCAAGTTCGGCTACTCCCGTCAACGCGCCCACCAGATCGCCGTCTCGACCCATCTTCCGCACACGGTCGGCTGCAACGACGTGTTCGTGCGCATCGCCGCCGCCCACCGCACCGACCCCGCAGGCGGCCGCCTGGCCGCGTGGTGGTCCGAGCGCCGCTGCCTGCGGCTGTGGCAGGACCTCGCCCGCCCCGACGGCTACGGCCACTACACTCTCGCCCGCGCCTGTTCTGAACCTGCCGAAGCCAGGAACCTGCGGTTCTTCCTCGAATACGACACCGGCACCGAGGCCCTGAGCCGGCTGTCGGCGAAACTGCCCGGCTACGCGAAGCTCGCCGCCGCCACCAGCCCCACCCCGGTCCTGTTCTACCTGCCCAACGTCCGTCGTGAAGAACACCTGCACCAACTTCTCGCTCAGGACCCGCCACGGGTGCCGGTGGCCACCACCAGCCCCGACGCCCTGAACGCCGCCGAGAGCGGTCCGAGTGGGCCGGTATGGCGCGCGTACACCGGCCGCGCCCGCATCCCCGGCCGCGCCGTCAAACGCCTCCCGCTCATCGACCTCGACCAGCTCCTCCCGGCCGCCGCGAGCACGCGAACCGCGGCCGGCGCCGCGGCGGCGCCGACCTGGTGGATCGAACCGCCCGCGCCGCTCCCGCCCGCCGACCCGCACGCCAGGAGGTGACACGATCGGAAAGATCGCCGCAGCAGCCGTCGCCGGACTCGCCCTGATCGTCGTGCTGATCGGCGCGGCCGGCGCCGGTGCCGCCAGCTTCCTCGGCCTCGGCGGCACCACCGGACAGACCCCGGTGTGCTCCACCGGCTCGGCCGGGATCGGCACCGACATCGGCGACGGCGAGAAACTAACCGCCGAGCAGGTCGCCAACGCACGCGTCATCTACACCACCGGGGTGTCAATGAACATCCCGCCGTACGGCGAGGCGATCGCGATCGCCACCGCCATCCAGGAATCACGCCTTGAGAACCTCGACTACGGCGACCGTGACAGCCTCGGTCTCTTCCAACAGCGCCCCAGCCAAGGCTGGGGCACCCCCGCGCAGATCATGAACCCCGTCTATGCTGCTACCCGCTTCTACCAGGCCCTCGAGCAGGTTCCGAACTGGCAGAAACTCCCGCTGACCACCGCGGCCCAAGACGTCCAGGAATCCGGGTATCCGGATGCGTACGCGGCCTGGCAGAAGGTCGCCGAGCAGCTGGTGGCTACGTTCGCAGGCACGGTCGGCGCCTGCGACCTCGGGGCTGGCGCCGCCTACGCCGACGGACTCCCGGCGAGCTTCACCCTGCCGGCCGGCACCCCCGCGCAGGTGGTCACCGCCATCGACTACGCCCTCGCGCAACTCGGAAAACCCTACGTCTACGGAGGCACCGGCCCCGCAGGCTACGACTGCTCAGGGCTTGTCATGGGAGCATTCCTCGCGGCCGGCATCGACCTGCCGCGCACCACCTACCAGCAGGTTCACTCCGGCACCGCGGTCGCCTCCGCTGCCGACCTGAAACCTGGAGACCTCATCTTCACCGTCGGCAGCGAAGCCGGAGCAAGCCCCACCAACCCAGGCCATGTCGGAATATTCCTAGGGGAAAACCTGGTCCTGGATAGCCCCGAGACGGGAAAGAATATCGAGCTATCCGAATTCAACGGCGGATACTGGAACACCCAGGCCGTGGCATTCCGGAGAATCGTCCCGCAATAACCGCGCACCGCCCGGCACGCCCGTCCCCAGGCGGCCGCCGGGGTAGAGACGACGGCTTCTTGAAACGATAGCACGGGGAAGCCCAGAGCGCTTGATCCGCCGCCAGTGCCGATGAAACAATGGAATTCACGGCGATTCCGCAGGTCGGCCCTTCAATCCGAGCCCGCTTCACTTCGACGAGGCAACCCCGGCGGCAGCCACGGCGCCTAGCGCCAGGTACCGCCGTGCCGGGCAAGCGGCCAGGGTCGAGGCGCGAGCAAGAGCCGCTGCCGTGGACCCGCACCCCTCGACTCGACCGCGTCCGTAGGGCCGCGAACCCGTCGGCATCGGAGCGGACCCAGGCCGCCCGCACCTACCGCGCCCCGGTCGAAACCGGCGGACAGCGCAGCGTCCACCCCCCCAGCGGACACCCCCAACCACGATCGGAAGAATCCTGAGAAACCCCCTTTGCCGATCGGGGGTCCGATCGGAGGACCGGTCGGGGTACCGCTCCGGAGCACCATTAAGAACGGACCCCCACCCCTCGCCATCTGCGCAGGTCAGGGTGAAAAGTCGCGCGAATTCGCAACCAGACTTGATCTACAGAATGGGTCTCTTCCGATCAACGTGAGTGCCCCGCCCCCTCCGCGTCGTGTCCGCTGACTTTTGTTCAGCCCCTTTCCCGCGTCATCTGTTGACCTCATGTATCTATCACTACCTCATTCTTATTTATTCGTTCCGTGTCGTCGGCCGGCCGGTCGTTCACCTCCCGCGACACCCCCCGCCGCGACGCGGACACCTCGTCAGCCACCCGAGGTGACGGAATGCATCCTGTGCCCTACGGAAAGTGACTCTCGCGGTTTCGTCCCCGGAAACCAGCACGTCAGCAGGCATATCCGGGCGCGGCGGGCGCAGCATCGGGCGCCCGCCGCGCCCGCGCCGAAACTCACGGAAAGTTCTCGATCCGTCACTGATTCATGATCTAGAGGCTACGGGCCCGGGCGACGACGCTTTCAGAGCCGCGCTCCGTAAAGAGTCTTGAAAACGGTCTTAGGCCATTGGGCCGACGACGTATTCAGAGGAACAGGAAAGGCTGGACACGTATATTCGGGGCGAGATATATTTTGAATGTGCCCGGGGGAAAGCCCCAAGCGGGGAAACGCGAACCGGACACAAACCCGAAAGGGAACGGCGAATATCGCAATAGATAAAAGCCGGGAATCGAGATAGGGTAGTACCAACATCCCCGAGGGAAAGCCCGAAGCGGGAAACGCGAACCGGGATGTTGACCGCAAGAAACCGGCGAAAATCACCGCTAGATATAAGCCGGGAATCGAGATAGAATGAATATGGCGGCGAAACGGAAAGTCTCGAACGGGGCACCGGTGCCGCAATGAAACAAAACCCCAACCGCCCATAAGCCCTGCGTGAGCTATGCCAAAAACGCGGGAACACTAGAAAGGAAACGACATGCCCGGCTACCGCGTGCCTGCCGCCGCAAGGCCCGTACCGCGCGACGCGCGAATGCGCCACGGCCACCTGACCGCCGACCGCCCTGACGGTAGCCGTATCGAAATCGGGCTATACGGCCCGGTCTACCGCGAATGCGATGCTGCCGGACCACACCACGGCCATGGCCCGATTCGCCCACGAAACCGACGGCACCCCCGCCTGACCTAAGCCCACACAAGACGAGGAGGACTCTCGATGCCCGCCCACATCCCGCACACCCCCGGCGCGGAACCGCAGATCCAACCGCTGCCCGCCGCGTACGCACCCACCGAAGAGCAGGAGTCCGACTTCCTCGCGGAATACGGCCCGTACCTGACCACCGCCCGACTGCCGAAGACAGGGGAGCACGTGGTGATCGATTGCGCCTACGTCAGTTGGCTGGCGATCACGAGCGACGCCAGCCCGGTCACCGAAGAAAACAGCATCCTGATCACCGCCCCGCTACGGCTCGGCGACACCGGGGTGATCTGGCACGACACCATCGCGGTCGACGCCCGCGACGCAAACCTCGAACCCGAGGACCAATGGTTCCTGCCGAAGGTGCACGCCGCACTGATCGCGCACGCCAACACGACCACGCCCGCGACAGCTCGCTGACACACACCCCGATCGAGCTCGACCGCCGCTACGGCCTCTGACACCTCACCCGCCGCGCCTCTTACCACCCCGTGCGTTCCTGGATATCCCCATGCCGAAAACCGCCCCGACCCGCAACCTGCCCATACCGCGCAGCGCCCCGCTCACCGACGCGATCACCGCCACCTCGAAGAAGACCGGAAACACCATCACCGTGCAACGGTTCGGGCCGCTGACCCGGGGCGGGGAGGCGATCGAATGGGCCCGGTGGACCGTGACCTACCCCGACGAAACCCGCGAGAGCTGGGCCAAGCAGTACACCGGCGCGAACCTCGCCCGCCTGACGGCCGAACTCGACGAGACCGAACGCGACCTCGCCGCCGACCCCGATGTCATCAACCTGACCCGCACCACCGGAGCGAAACCTTGACGAGCCTGCTCAACCCGCCCCGCCCGTACACCATCGCGCAACTGACCGACGCCCAATACGACCGGCTCTACCTCGACTGGCACGACAAGGTCACCGCCGAGGTCTGCGACGCGATCGCCCTGGCCACCGGAACCCGAGACCGCCAGGAACGCGCCTTCGCCGCCCTGGCCGAGGACATCACCGCGATACCGGTGACCGCCCCGCAGCAGATCCCGCACGACACCCCCGCCGGGCGCGCCCTCGCCGCCCAAGCGATGCTGCGCAACGCCGAGATCTTCTACGCCCAACGCCGCCTGTGGCACGCGGTCTCGGACCTGCAACTCGCCGCCCGAGGCGCCCGCGAAGTCCTGACGGAACTCGGC
>NZ_JAGSOH010000155.1 GCF_018139625.1 Actinospica acidithermotolerans
GGGGCGAGCACAGCGGGGGAGCGCAGCTCGTCGAAGCCGTGGTGCCCGGCCAGGTGCCAGAGATCGGCGAAGTCGTCCGAGGCGCGCACCGGCACCACCTGCCAGCCGCCGGCCCGCAGGATCCGCCCGGTCTCCTGGTAGGTCCTGCGCTCCATCGGCCGCGCGGTCGGGCCGGACCAGGTCGCGGTCTCCAGCAGGAACGCCAGGCCGCCGGCCGTTCCCGGCCTGGCCCGGGCCAGCTCCAGCGCGTCGGCCGCGCCGAGTTCGCCGAGGAACGCGATCACCAGCTGGTCGTTGCCGGAGAACGACGCGGCCCCGGACCACTCGTCCAGGTTCAGCGCCGAGACGTTGACCGGCTTGACCACGGCCAGCGCGTCGAGCACGGTGTCCTGGTCCTCGGCCGGGATCAGGCCCGCGCCGACGCCCGTGGACAGGCGCACGTGGTAGCCCTGGTTCAGCAGGTGCACCGCCGCGCTGGCCGCCGCCGAGACCGCCCACTCGTACGACGCGCTCGACCCGGTGCCGCGGTGCGCGATCGCGCGGCTGTCCACCAGGATCGTCGCCTGGCTGTGCCAGGTGCGCTCCTCCCGGCGGACCATCAGCTCGCCGTGGTGCGCCGTCGCCCGCCAGTGGATCCGGCGCAGGTCGTCGCCGTGCCGGTACTCGCGCACGCCGATGTCCTCCTCGCCGGCCGCCGCCGCGTACGCCGCGTGCCCCTCGCCCCGGCCGGACCAGAGCGCGCCGAAGGTTCCCGACGTCAGCTGCTGCACCTTCGGCACCACGGTCAGCGTGTGCTGGGCGGTGAAGGAACGGCTCAGCTCGAAGAGGCCGAGCGGGTCGGCGCTGTGCAGCGTCAGCGGTCCGATCTCGAAGCGGCCGCGGTTCTCCGAGCGGATGCGGTAGGCCACCCGGCGGTGCCCGCTCGGCTCGATCCGGCGCAGGATGAACCGCGGCCGCGAGCCGAGCGTGTACGGCAGCCGGTCCTCGACCAGCAGCGTGCTGCTCGGCAGCCGTGCCGCGTTCTGCAGCCGCAGGTGCACCTGCGCCGGCGCGCCCACCGGCACCCGGGCCGGCTGCAGGACCCTGCGACAGGAGATCCGGTAGCGGGAGGAGCCGGTGATGATCGCCGCGACCACCGGCAGCGCCGCGAGCAGCACGCCGATCCGCAGCAGCGGCGGGTAGTCGAGCACGATCGCCGCCACGATCGAGGTGAGTCCCGCGCTCAGGAAGGCCCGGCCCCGCACGGTCAGTCCGCTGGAGAAGGTGTGCAGAGTCTTGCGGACGCTCACGTCCGGTGCGCTCCTCCCGCGGCGAGTCCGACCGGGACCCGGTCGAGCAGGTCGGCGACGATCTGCTGGGCGTCCCGGCGCCCGATCCTGGCCTCTGCGGTGGGGATCAGCCGGTGCGCCAGGACCGGGACGGCGAGCTGCTTGATGTCGTCCGGCAGCACGAAGCCGCGGCCGCCGAGCACGGCGTGCGCCCGGGCCGCGCGCACCAGGTGCAGCGAGGCGCGCGGCGAGGCGCCGAGCCGCAGGTCCGGGTGGTCGCGGGTGGCTCCGACCAGGTTGATCACGTAGTGCTTGACCTCGTCCGAGACGTAGACCGCCCGGACCGTCTCGATCAGCTTGACCACGTCCGCGGTGCCGGCCACCGGCTGCAGGTCCTCCACCGGGTTCGTCTGCGTGTGGCCCTCGAGCATGCGCAGCTCCGCGGCGGGACCCGGATAGCCCATCGCGACCCGGGCCATGAACCGGTCGCGCTGCGCCTCGGGCAGCGGGTACGTGCCCTCCATCTCCACCGGGTTCTGCGTCGCGATCACCATGAACGGCGGCTCCAGCGGGTACGTGGTGCCGTCCACCGTCACCTGGTGCTCGGCCATGCACTCCAGCAGCGAGGACTGGGTCTTCGGCGAGGCGCGGTTGATCTCGTCGCCCACCACCAGGTTCGCGAACACCGCGCCCGGCTTGAACTCGAACTCGCCGCGGTGCTGGTCGTAGACCGTCACGCCGGTCACGTCGGAGGGCAGCAGGTCGGGGGTGAACTGGATCCGCCGCACCGTGCAGTCGAGCGAGCGCGCGAGGGCCTTGGCCAGCAGCGTCTTGCCGACGCCGGGCACGTCCTCGATCAGCAGGTGGCCCTCGGCGAGGAGCACGGTCAGCGCGAGGCGCACGACCTCGGCCTTGCCCTCGACGACGGTCTCGATGCGCTCCTGGATCCTGTGCGCGGTGCCGGCCAGCCAGTCGACCTGGGTACGGTCGAGTGCCTGCGGTCCCTGCTGCCCGACGGTGCCTGGCAACGGACCCTCCCCTCGTGTGCGTGGCGCGTCCCTTCCGGCGGGAAGGGTGTCAACGGACATAGTGCACGACGGGAGCGCACTGTGCGCAAGGCTTCGCCGGTCCCGGCCCCCGTCGGGGGCACCCTCGGATCATCCTCCGGACGTCCTCCGTACGGCCCAGCGGGCGCGTAGTGGAGTAGAGTGGGGGAAAGTGGGGCCTGTCGGGTTCCATCGGATTCTCAAGGGGCGGGCGGTGCCCGCACCGGGCGGTCGGGAGGTGCGCCGTGTTCCTCGGCACCTTCCAGCCGCGGCTGGACGACAAGGCGAGGCTGATCCTGCCCGCGCGGCTGCGCGAGGAGGCGGCCCGGGTGGACGAAACGGAGCGGCTGGTGATCGCCAAGGGACAGGAGCGCTGTCTCACGGTGTGGCCGGCGGTCCGCTTCGCCGAGCTCGCCGAGCGGATCAGGGCGCTGCCCGCGGCCAACGGCCTGGTCTCGCCCAAGGCGGTGCGCGATCACCTGCGGGTGCTCTACGCGGGTGCGAGCGAGCAGACCATGGACAGGCAGGGCCGGGTCAGCATCCCCGGGCACCTGCGGGACTACGCCGGGCTCGACCGCGAGGTCGCCGTCGTGGGCGCGGACACCCATTTCGAGATCTGGGACGCCGCGGCCTGGGGCCGGTACCTCGAGGAGAAGGAGCCCGCCTTCGCCGACCTGACCGGGGAGGTGCTGGCCGAGCTCTCGGGCTCGGGCTTCTAGGAACAGCGCGGCCGTACCACCGGCGAACCAGCACATCAGTCACCACCGAACCGCAAGACCCGCCGTCGTGGCCGGCGGCCCCGAAGCTCCCCGCGGCTGACGCACCTTCCCCGGCGCCAACCGCACGCGAGCCGCACCGCGGCTCCCAGCACTTGAGAGCGGACGGGCCGTCGGCCACGACGGTTTCCCACGCTTCGATTCTGACGCGCGACGGGCTCAACGCAGCGGCACCGCGAACTGCGTGTCCGGCCCGGCGGCGTCCGACGGCGTCTTCGCGACCAGCACCATGCGCACCGGCCCGGCCGGCTCGCGCCGCCGCTCGATCGCCCACGTCCGCAGCTCCTGCAACGCCAGCTCGGCCTGCGTGCCGCTGGTCCACGCACCCGTCTCCGGCTGCCTGACGAAGGCCTCCTCGTGCGCGGGATCGGTGCTCAGCTCGTAGCCGGGAAACAGCGCGGCGATCTGCTCGGCGGTCTCGTCGGGCACCGGCCGGCACCACTCGACCGGCCCGTCGCTGTCCGAGCTGACCTCCCCGTGGAAGACCATGAACGGCGCCCAGCCCTCGCCCTGCGGCCGCGGCCACCGCGTCTGCTGGAACGGACGGATGAACAGCTCCCTGCTCCGCTCGATCAGCTCCTCCTGGTGGACCCGGCGGATCATGCTCAGCACCCTGCGTTCCGGCAGCCGCCGGACTTCGACCTCGAACATCGCGGACCTCTCTCCCAGCAGTCGGTTCACGAGGAGGCCCGCCAGCTCGCCGCGCGCCGCGTGCTCGATCTCGGTCGCGGACCAGTGCGCCCGGACCTGCTCGGCCGCGGTCTCGGGCGGCTGATCGAGGATCAGCTTGATCCGGGCCAGCGGCATGCCGATCCGGCGCAGCGCCGAAACCAGCCGCGCGCGCTCCAGCTGCCCGGGCGCGTACCAGCGGTAGCCGGTGCATCCGTCCACCCGCGCCGGGACCAGCAGGCCGAGTTCGTCGTAGAGGCGCAGCGCCTTCGGCGAGAGCCGGGAGGCCTGCGCGAACTCCCCGATGCTGATCAGGCTCATGACGGCTCCCCTCGTGCCGGACGCTCGCCCGGCACAGACCACTGTGCGCCCTCCCCGAGGGTCAAGGTCAACGCCGGGCGGGGCGAGCGGGCTCGCCCGGGGGGCCGTCGACAAGCGTGCGCCGCCGTGCTAGAAACATCTCTGCCCGAGTTTGTGAGCGCTCCCAAGACAATCGGCCGACAGCTTGCCGTCGGCCGATGCGAGCGCGCGCAGCTCATACCCTCACGCCCTGGAGCCGCAATGACGCGTCGTCCGAACTCCCGCCGGATCGGCATACGCCGAAATCCGCATGGGAGCGCTTCCAAGCTCAATCCCGCATCCCGCACCGGACGGGTGCTCGCCGCGCTCGCCCTCGCTCTCGCCGGCACCTTCGCCGCCGAGGCCCCGGCGCACGCCACCACGACCACCCCGACGGTGACCAACCCCGGCTTCGAGAGCAACGGAACCGGCACCTCCACCCCGACCGGCTGGACCGCCTCGGGTACGACTTCGGCCTCTTACACCGAGTCCGGGGGCCACTCCGGCTCGTACCGGCTGACGCACTACTCGTCCTCCGCGTACACGGTGGACACCTATCAGGAGATCACGAACATCACCCCGGGCTACTACACGCTCGGGGTCTGGGTCCGCACGGACGACACCGGCGGCAGCAACTACGTCACGATGTCCAGCTGCGGGAGTTCGACCCCGAAGACGTACGTCCCGGTGGACGAGGACGGCGACTGGCTGCACATCGTCACCTACACCTACGTGAGCGGCAACACCTGCTACATCGACTTCCACTCGGCCTCGGCGGCCGGCGCGTGGACGAACTACGACGACGTCACCTTCACCGCCGGCTCGGCGCCGATCGCCGTGCGCGGCGGCGACGTCTCCAGCCTCGACCGCGGCGAGGCGGACGGCGGCGTGTACTACACGAGCTCCGGCACCCAGGAGAACGCGCTCCAGATCCTGTCCGCGGCCGGCATGGACTACGTCCGGCTGCGCGTCTGGGTCAACCCGGCGAACGGGTTCGACGACGAGGCCCAGCTCCTGGCGATGGCGAAGCAGGCGTACACGACCTACGGTCTGCCGATCCTGCTCGACCTGCACTACTCCGACACCTGGGCCGACCCCGGCCACCAGACCACGCCGGCCGCGTGGGCGTCGGACAGCCTCAGCACCCTCGAGACGCAGGTCTACAACTACTCCAAGCAGATCGTCGGCGACCTGGTCGCGCAGGGCACGCCGCCCGCGATGGTCCAGGTGGGCAACGAGATCAACGCCGGCATGCTCTGGCCCGACGGCGAGACCTCGAACTGGGCGCAGCTCGCGGCGCTGCTCAAGGAGGGCGTCGCCGGCGTCAAGGCGGCCGACTCCTCGTCGAAGATCATGCTGCACCTGTCCTCGTCGGACGACCTGGCCACGCTGGAGACCTGGTACACGAACGCGGTGAACTACGGCATCTCCTTCGACGTCATCGGCATCTCCTACTACGACTACTGGCACGGCCGCCTCGACGTGCTCCAGACTGACCTCGACGGGCTCGCGGCGAAGTACGGCAAGCAGGTGGCCGTCGCCGAGACCGCGTACCCGTGGACGATGACCTCCGGCGACTCGCTCACCCCCTCCTTCGACACCTCCAGCGAGCTCGACCCCGGCTACGCGGCGAGCGAGTACGGCCAGATGTCGAACTTCCGCGACGTCATGTCCATCGTCCAGGCGGTGCCGAACGGCCTCGGCCTCGGCGCCTTCTACTGGGAGCCGACCTGGACCGTCGTCTCCGGCAACGGCTGGGACCCGACCGACTCCTCGTCCCAGGACGCCTGGGAGAACCAGGCGATGTTCAACTACTCGGACACCGGCCTGTCGGTGATCAACGACTTCGCCGCCCGGTAACGCTCACCGCAGCAAACAGGGCCCGCCGGATCCGAGAGGATCCGGCGGGCCCTGTCGTCGCCGATGTCGGCAGCCTAGGCGTCGAGCCTCAGCACCTTGACGGAGCCGCCGGGCACGTCGGCGCCGGCGGCGTGCGGGGTCCCGGTGAGCAGGTCGCGGCCGACCGCGCTCAGCGGTGCGGGGGAGTCGGAGTGGTTGATGGCGAACAGATAGCTCGTCCCGTCGGCCGACTGCCGCCGGACCACTTCGAGCGTGTCGGGGTTCGCGGTGTCGAAGGCCACGCCGGCGTCGGCCGCCGCGCCGCGCAGGATTTCGCGGAGGGTGGCGGGATCGGGGCTGGTGGCGACGTACCAGACCGTGCCGTCGTCGAGCCGGTTGCGCGTCACGGCAGGTCCGCCGGCCGCAGGGCCGTCTGCGAAGCTGTGGACCGCCTCGGCGCCCCGCAGTTCGATCTCCTCGGACCAGACGGTGCCATAGGACTCGGCCGTCATGGTCAGCGCGGCGCGCTCGCCGAGGCGCAGCGGCAGGAATTCGCCGATGCTCAGGCCGAGCATCTCGCGCAGCACGCCGGGGTAGCCGCCGAGGTGAACGGCGTCGTCCTCGTCCACGATGCCGGAGAAGTAGCTGACCACGAGGGTGCCGCCGCCGGTGACGTAGTCGCGCAGGTTCTTGGCCCATTGCTCGCGGCAGAGGTACATCTGCGGCACGACGACGAGCTTGTAGCCGGACAGGTCGGACGCGGGGTGCGCGAAGTCGACCTGGACGTGCGCCCGCCACAGCTGCTCGTAGTACGCGAGCTGGCGCTCCTTGAAGTTCAGGTCCACGGACGGACGGAAGACCTGCTCGACGGCCCACCAGGACTCCCAGTCCCACAGCAGCGCCGCGTCGGCCGCGACCCGGGAGCCCTCGATCTCGCGCAGCGCCTGGAGATCGGCGCCGAGCTCCGCGACCTCGCGCCAGATCCGGGTGCCGGTGCCGCCGTGCGGGAGCATCGCGGAGTGGAACTTCTCGCCGCCGCCGCGCGAGGCGCGCCACTGGAAGAACAGCGCGCCGTCCGCGCCGCGTGCGATGTGGGACAGGGTATTGCGACGCATCTCACCCGGGCGCTTGGCGATGTTGCGCGGCTGCCAGCTCACGGCGCCGGTGGAGTGCTCCATGACGATCCACGGCTCGCCGCGGCGCATCGAGCGGGTGAAGTCGGCGCAGAGCGCGAGCTCGATGTGGTTGTCCGCCGCCTCCGCCGTCAGATAGTGGTTGTTCGCGGCGATGTCGACCTCGCGGGCCCAGGCCCAGAAGTCGAGGGCCTTGCAGTTGATCAGCTGGAAGTTCGTCGTCACCGGCACGTCGCCGCGGCCGACGGAAGCCAGCGCCGCCTTGATCACGTCGCGCTGCGCGGTGTACAGCTCCAGCGTCGTGTCGGAGGTGAAGCGCCGGAAATCGAGGCGGTGCACGGGGTTCACGTCCGCCATCGGGGTCCGCTTGGGAGTGTCGATCTGCTCCCACGCGGTGTACGTCTGGCCCCAGAACGTCGCGGTCCACGCCTCGTTGAGCGCGTCGAGCGTGCGGTACTTGGCACGCAGCCAGTCGCGGAAGGCCGCGGCGGAGACGTCGCAGTAGCACTCGCCGGTCGGCGAGCCGTACTCGTTGTGCACGTGCCACATGGTCACGGAGGGGTGGGCCGCGTAGCGCTCGGCCAGCACGGACGCGATGCGGATGCACGCCTCGCGGTACTCGGGGGAGTGCGGGCAGTACGTCTGCCGCGACGAGCCCCCGAGTACGACGCCGTCGTCCATCACCGGGCGCACGTGCGGATTCGCCGCCAGGAACCAGTTCGGCGGCGCGGCGGTCGGGGTGGCGAGATCCACGTCCACGCCGGCCTCCGCCAGCAGCGGGATCACCTTGTCCAGCAAGGAGAAGTCGTAGACGCCGGGCTCCGGCTCGAGCAGCCCCCAGGCGAAGATGCCGAGGCTGACCAGGTTGACCCCGGCTTCGCGCATCAGCCGCGCGTCCTCGGCCCAGACCTCCTCGGGCCACTGTTCCGGGTTGTAGTCCGCGCCGTAGGCGAGCGGTCGGACGTGGTCTGTCATGGGCGTTCCTCGCTGAACAGGGACGGCGGCGGGTCGGCGCCAAGCCTGCGCCGGCACTTCGTGAGCGCTCCCAGAAGCAGCGCACTGGGAGCGCTCACGAAATGATTACAGAACGGTAGCTCACCGGTGCGGCGGCGGGCTACCACTTGACATCACGGGATTCTGTCACGAATCTGGGAGCGTTCACAACAGCCTCCGCGCCGTGTGCTCCGTGTTACAGCCCACGGAACCGGCGCAGTCCCACCCTCACCTCCCCCGACAGGAGTGGACGATGAAGTTCCCTCGCTCCGCCAAGGCCGCGGCCTGCGCCTTCGCGGCCGCCGCGCTCGTGGCGGGCTGCTCTTCCAGCGGCACGCCGACGGCGTCGGCCTCGAACGAGAAGGTGACACTCACCTTCTGGTCCTGGGTGCCGAACATGCAGAAGATCGTGAACGTGTGGAACGCCTCCCACCCGGACATCCAGATCAAGTTCACCGAGGCCGCGGGCGGTGACGCCGAGCTGTCGAAGCTGCTGACGGCGGGCAAGGCGAAGGACATGCCGGACATCGCGCAGATCGAGTACCAGTCGCTGCCGACGATGGTCTCGAACAACTACCTCGCCGACATCTCCAAGTACGACGACAACCTGCAGAGCGACTACCCCGCGGGGCTGTGGAGCCAGGTGACGGTCGGGACCAGCGCGCTCTACGGCGTGCCGCAGGACGCGGCGCCGCTGGCGTTCTTCTACCGCAAGGACATATTCAAGAAGTACAACCTGGCGGTGCCGACGACCTGGGCGCAGTACGCGACCGAGGCCGCGCAGCTGCACAAGGACGACCCGAGCATCTACATGGGCGACACCGTCGGCACGGACGCGGGCCTGTTCGCCGGCCTGACGCAGCAGGCGGGCGCGCAGTGGTGGTCCGCCTCCGGCAGCAGCTGGTCGGTCGGCATCGACTCCGCCGCCTCCCAGAAGGTCGCCTCCTATTGGGGCAACCTGGTGCAGTCCGGTGCGATCGACTCGCAGACCGCGTGGACCGCGGCGTGGGACAAGTCCTTCTCCTCCGGTGAGTACGCGAGCTGGATCTCCGCGGTGTGGGCGCCGGGCGACCTGTCCTCCTCGGCCGCGAACACCTCGGGCGACTGGGCGATGGCGGAACTGCCGCAGTGGACCGCCGGACAGCACGTCTCCGGCGCGTGGGGCGGCTCGGCCACCTCGGTGACCTCCGACTCCCAGCACCCGCAGCAGGCCGCCGAGTTCATCGCCTGGCTCAACCACTCCACCCAGGGCACCTCGCTGCTGGTGAGCGACGGTTCGATCTACCCGGCCTCGCTGACCGCCGAGTCCAGCTCCTCGCTGCCGGCTCAGACGTTCATGGCCCAGAGCGACTTCTACACGCTGGCCAAGCAGTACTCCTCGCAGGTTGTCGCCGCGACCTGGGGCCCTGACGTGCCCGTCGCGTACAGCAAGTTCAGCGACGCGTTCGCCAGCACGGTCAAGACCGCGTCCGGCTACCTCGCGGGCCTGACCGCCCTGCAGACCGCCGTGGTCGCCGACATGAAGGCCAACGGGTTCACGGTCTCCGGCTCATGACGACCGTCACCTCCGTACACGAGCCCGCCGCGTCCCTCTCCGGGACGCGGCGGGCCCGCCCGCGCGATCGCTGGAACCCGGCGCCGCGGCGCACCCCGTATACCTTCATCGCCGCCGCGGTGCTGCTGTTCGTCGCCGTCTACGTGGTGCCGCTCGGCTACACCGTCTACCTCAGCACGCAGAAGACGCAGGTCTCCGGACGAGGCCTCGGCCCGGGCGCGCGCCAGCAGGTCTCGGCCGGCTTCTCCAACTACGCCACCGTGTTCGGCGACGGCGAGTTCTGGCAGAGCGTGCTGCGCGCGGTGATCTACGGTTGCATCCTGATCCCGATCATGCTCGGCCTGGCCACGCTGTTCGCGCTGATCCTGGACTCGCAGCGGGTCCGCTTCCAGCGCTTCGGCCGGCTCGCGATCTTCCTGCCCTACGCGGTGCCGACCCTGATCGGCTCGATGATCTGGGGCATGATGTACCTGCCCGGGTTCTCGCCGATCAACTCGACGCTGCACGCGCTGTTCGGCATGCAGGGCATCAACTTCTTCGGACAGCGCATCGTGTTCCTGTCCGTGGCGAACATCGGCGTCTGGGGCGGCACCGGCTTCAACATGATGGTGCTCTACACGGCGCTGCGCTCGCTGCCGCAGGAGGTCTACGAGGCGGCCCGCCTCGACGGCGCCAACGAGCGGAAGATCGCCCTCAGGATCAAGCTGCCGATGATCCGGCCGGCCGTCATCATGACCGCGATCTTCTCCACGATCGCGACGCTCCAGGTGTTCAACGAGCCGTACGCGATGCACCAGATCGCCTACGGCGGCGTCTCGACCTCGTGGACCCCGCTGATGACCGTGTACCAGGACACGTACACGGCGAACAACGTCTACCTCGGCGCCGCGGAGTCCATCGTCATCGCTGTGATGATGTTCGTGCTCTCCGCCGCCGTCCTGCGGATCACCAACCGCCAGATCTTCGGAGGTGAGGCCAGATGAGCGAGCTTGCGAGCGCATCCATAGACACAGTGTGCCCGCGAATGCGGCCGCCGAGCGCCAGCGAGGTGGACGTATGAGCGCATTGACCATCGCCTCTCAGGGCATGGCCCCGACCCGCAAGCGCCGCACCTCGATCGTGCCGACCGGCGTGCTCGTGCTCGGCATCGCCTACGCGCTGCTGCCGATCGTCTGGGTCGCCATCGCGGCGACGAAGACGAACACGCAGCTCGACTCGTACGGCGCGTTCCAGCCCGGCAGCTCGTTCTGGGCCAACCTGCGGGCGCTGAACTCGTACCAGGGCGGGGTGTTCTGGACCTGGATGCTCAACACCGCGCTCTACGCGGGCGGCGGCGCGGTCCTGTCCGCGATCGTCTCCGCGCTGGCCGGGTACGGATTCTCCAAGTACCGCTTCCGGGCCAAGGGCTTCCTGTTCACGATGATCCTCATCGGCATGCTGGTGCCCGCGGTCGTCCTCGCGATCCCGCAGTACCTGCTCGTCGCGAAGATCGGCCTCGCGGACACCTACTGGTCGGTGCTGATCCCCTCGATCGTCTCGCCGTACGGCATCTACCTCGCGCGGCTCTACGCCGGCGCCTCGGTGCCGGACGAGATCCTCGAGGCCGCGCGGATGGACGGCTCCGGCGAGTGGCGCACCTTCCTGCGGATCGGCATCCCGATGATGTCGCCGGGCCTGGTGACCATCTTCCTGTTCCAGTTCGTCGCCATCTGGAACAACTTCCTGCTGCCCTGGCTCATGCTGAGCAGCGAGAACAAGTACCCGCTGACCGTCGGCCTGTTCACGCTGCTGGACGACGGCACCTCGCAGCCCGCGCTCTACACCCTCGTGCTGCTCGGCTCGCTGCTGTCCATCCTGCCGCTGATCCTGCTGTTCTTCCTGCTGCAGCGTTTCTGGCGGGTCGATCTCGGCGCCGGATCTGTAAAGTGAGGCCGAAAACCGGCCCGTCGAGGATGGGGGAGCGGGGAGTGGTCGTGGACAACGGGCGCAGGCGCCCGACGATCGAGGACGTGGCGGCCGCCGCCGGCGTGTCCCGCGGCACGGTCTCCCGCGTGCTCAACGGCGGCGTGAACGTCTCCCCGACCGCGCTCGCCGCCGTCAACAAGGCGATCAAGCAGACCGGCTACGTGGTCAACACCCACGCCCGTTCGCTGGTCACCCAGCGGTCGGGCTCGGTGGCCTTCATCCTCTCCGAGCCGCAGGAGAAGTTCTTCGAGGACCCGAACTTCCAGGTCCTGCTGCGCGGCTGCACCCAGGCGCTGGCCGAGCACGACATGCCGCTGCTGCTGTCCATCGCGGACAGCGAGCAGGACCGCGAGCGGGTGGTGCGCTTCATCTCCGGCGGGCACATCGACGGCGCGCTGCTGTTCTCGGTGCACGCCGGCAACCCGGTCGTCAGCCGGCTCGCCTCGCTCGGCATCCCGGCCGTCACCTGCGGCCTGCCGATAGGCCACGAGTTCGACCTCGCATACGTCGCGGTCAACGAGGCGGAGGGCGGCCGGCTCGCCACCGCGCACCTGGCCCGGCTCGGCCGGCGCCGGATCGCCACCGTGACCGGCCCGCTGGACACCCCCGGCGGCCGGGACCGCCTCAAGGGCTACAAGGACGGCCTCGAGGAGGCCGGCCTGGCGCTCGATCAGAAGCTGATCGCGCACGGCGACTACACCCGGATCTCCGGCCAGCTGGCGATGGAGAAGCTGCTCAAGCAGGACCCGGAGCTCGACGCCGTGTTCGTCGCCTCCGACCTGATGGCGCTCGGCGCGATGGACGCCCTCGCCCGGGCCGGCCGCTCGATCCCGGGGGACGTGGCCGTGGTCGGCTTCGACGACTCGCCCTCGGCGACGTCGGCCATCCCCGCGCTGACCACCGTCCGCCAGCCGTTCAAGCGGATCTGCGAGGAGATGGTCCGCCTGCTGCTCGCGCTGCTCGACGGCCAGGAGCCGGCCGCGGTGATACTGCCCGCCGAGCTGGTCATCCGGGAGACGGCCTGAACACGCCGGGAGCGATCGGGGACCCGGCCACCGGTCCCCGATCGCTCCAATAGACTCCTGCGGGTGAACGACCTGCATATCCCGGTGATGCTCGCCGAGTGCGTGGAAGCCCTCGACGCGGCCGACGCGGTGGAGAACGCGGTCCTGGTGGACTGCACGCTCGGCCTCGGCGGACACAGCGAGGCGCTGCTCACCCGGTACCCGAGGGCCCGCCTGCTCGGGCTCGACCGCGACCCGGAGGCGCTGGCGCGCTCCCGCCGGCGGCTGGCTCCGTTCGGCGAGCGCTTCGAGGCCGTGCACGCGGTGTACGACGAGCTGCCGGACGTGCTGGCCGAGCGCGGGATCAAGCGGGTGCACGGGGTCCTGTTCGACCTCGGCGTCTCCTCGATGCAGCTGGACATGCGCGAGCGCGGGTTCGCCTACGCGTACGACGCGCCGTTGGACATGCGGATGGACCAGACCGCGCCGCTGACCGCGCACGAGGTCGTGAACACGTACCCGGTCGAGGACCTGACCCGGATCCTGCGCGACTACGGCGAGGAGCGCTTCGCCCGGCGGGTGGCCCAGGCGATCGCGGCCCGGCGGGCCAAGGCGCCGATCGAGCGGACCGGGGAGCTCGCCGAGCTGGTGCGCGAGTCCATCCCGGCGGCCACCCGGCGCACCGGCGGCCACCCGGCCAAGCGCGCGTTCCAGGCGCTGCGGATCGAGGTCAACGGCGAACTCGAGGTGCTGGGCCGGGCCATCCCCCGGGCGGTCGACGCGCTGGCCGTGGGCGGGCGTATCGCGGTGCTGTCGTACCACTCGCTGGAGGACCGCTGGGTCAAGCGGGTGCTCGCGGCCGGCGCCGAATCCACCGCGCCGCGCGGCCTGCCGATCGCGCCGCCCGGCACCGAGCCGATCCTGAAGCTGCTGACACGCGGGGCGCAGGAGCCGACCGAAGAAGAGCTCGAGGCCAATCCGCGTGCGGCGTCCGCCAAGTTCCGGGTGGCCGAACGCGTGCGTACGGGATCGGTGGCGGCCCGGCTGGCTCGCTGACCTTCCGTCACAACTCAGACAGGTGCGCAATACTGGCCGTCATGGCTGAACGACCCGCGAAGCGAACACCCCGAACGGCGACCGGACCCCGGCTGGCCGTGATCGAGGGTTTCGCCGGGCGCCGCTCGGCCATCCCCTTCGCGCTGCTGGTGCTCGGAGTGCTCACCATCGGCCTGGTCGTGCTGCTGATGCTGAACACGGCCATGGACGACAACTCCGTGCGGATCCAGCAGGCACAGCAGAAGCAGGCCTCGCTGACGGACAGCGAGCAGGAGCTGGCCCAGCAGCTGGCCGGGCTCTCCGCGCCCTCCAGCCTCGCCTCGCAGGCGGCGGCGCAGGGCCTCGTGCCGAATCCGCAGCCGGCCTTCCTGAACCCGACGACCGGAGCCGTGCTGGGCACGGCGTCCCCCGCGCCGACGCCGTCCCCGACGCCCACTCCCACGGCGACTCCCACGCCGACGGCCAGCGCCGGCTCGAGCGCGACGCCCACCTCGACGTCGAGCGCGAGTTCGTCGGCGACCGCCGGCAGCCCGTCGACCGGCACGGCCGGCACCTCCGCAAGCCCGAGCACCGGCGGGAGCCCGCGATGACCCAGCAACCGCCGCGCCCGGCGGCCGGCCGACCCGCCCCCACGCTGCGGCTGGGCCGCCCGAAGCGGCGTATCCGGGCCGGAATGTTCGCCCTCGCCTTCGTCTTCTCGCTCTACGGCGGCCGCCTCGTGCAGCTCCAGGTGACCGATGCCGGGGGCTACGCCGCGAAGGCCGCCGCCGACCGGACCGCCGACGTCACCCTGTACGCCACCCGCGGCTCGATACTCGACGCGTCCGGCCAGCCGATCGCCG
>NZ_JAGSOH010000156.1 GCF_018139625.1 Actinospica acidithermotolerans
GAATGGGCGGGATGCCGGGCGACGGGTGTGGGGCGCAGCGCCGTGAACAGTACCCAGAGCTCTCCCCAGAGGATCGCCGCGGCCTGGTTCAAGGCCCTCGCCGAGATCGGCGGGGTACCCGGTAGCGCCGCGCGGTCCCGCGGGCTGCTGCAGGAGCTTGCCGGGCGGATTCTGGCCGCGCCGGACAAGCCGGGGCCGATGCGCGAGCTCGGCGCCGCGGGCGGCCGGGCGCTGGTGGACGGGAACTACACGCAGCCCGAATCGATAGCGACGACGGTCGCGGTGCTCGAGCAGAACCTGCCGGAGGAGCTGAGCCGGTCCTCGCGCACCGCCCTGTACGCCGGCCTGGCCTCCGGCTACGCGAACGCGCTGCGCGAGCGCACCCGGGCCGAGCAGGAGCTGATCCGGCAGGCGGTGCTCAGCGCGCACCGCACCGGCGAGGGCCGGTTCCGCGCCGTGTTCCGCAACGCCGCGCTCGGCATCGGCGTCGTGGACGGCACCGGACGGGTCCTCGAGGTCAACGAGCGGCTCGCCCGCATCCTCGGCCGGGACGCGCCGGCGGTGCGCGGCCGGACCGTGGACGAGTTCCGGGACGCGGACGACAAGCCCGAGTTCTGTGCCGCGGTGCGCGATCTGCTGGCCGGCCGGCGCGGGCACTACAGCGCGGAGAAGCGCTTCACCGCGGCGGACGGCACGGTCACCTGGACCCGGATGCAGGCCAGCACCGTGCGCGCGGCCGACGGGTCCGTCGAGCTGCTGATCATGATGTTCGAGGACATCACCGAGCAGCGCCGGATGAACCAGCGGCTGCTGCACCAGGCCACGCACGACGCGCTGACCGGCCTGCCGAACCGGACGATGCTGCTGGACCGGCTCACCGAACTGCTCGACGAGGCCAAGCCGGACGAGCGGATCGGCCTGGCCTTCCTGGACCTGGACGGCTTCAAGGGCGTCAACGACACTCTCGGCCACGAGGCCGGCGACCGGCTGCTGGCCGAGGTGGCCCGCCGGCTGAGCCTGGCCACCGACCCGCAGCGGCACCTGGTGGCGCGGATGGGCGGCGACGAGTTCGTCATCCTGGTCGAGCGCACCACGAGTTCGTCCTGCGTGACCGACGTGGCCAAGGCGGCGCTCGCCTCCCTGCAGGAGCCGATCATCCTGGACGGCCGGCGTCTGTCGATCTCCGCGAGCCTCGGCCTGGTGGAGCGCCCCTCGGCGGGGGCGAAGCCGGTGGAGCTGCTGCGTGCCGCGGACATGACGCTGTACTGGGCCAAGGCCGACGGCAAGGGCCGCTTTGCGCTGTTCGACCAGGAGCGCAACGAGCGCGAGGTCGCCCGGTACGCGCTCTCCCAGGCGCTGCCCGCCGCGCTGGAGCACGGCGAGCTGTTCCTGGAGTACCAGCCGATCGTGGACCTGAACGACGGCACCACGTGCGCCATGGAAGCGCTGGTCCGGTGGAAGCACCCGGTGCGCGGGCTGCTCGGCCCCGGCGAGTTCGTCCCGCTGGCCGAGGACACCGGGATGATCGTGGCGCTCGGCCGCTGGGTGCTGCGGCGCGCGGTCGAGGACGCCGCGAGCTGGCCACCCGCGCCGAACGGCCGCCGGCTCATGGTGGCGGTGAACGTGGCGGTGCGTCAGGTGCACGAGCCGGACCTGTGCACGGACGTCACCGACGCGCTGGAGTCCTCTGGCCTGCCCGCCGAACTGCTGCAACTGGAGATCACCGAGAGCGCGGTGATGAACCCCGGCGAGGGCGGCCGGCCCGCGCTGGAAACGCTGCAGGCCCTGTCTGAGCTCGGCGTGCGGATCGCGATCGACGACTTCGGCACCGGCTACTCGAACCTCGCGTACCTGCACCGGCTCCCGGCCAGCACGCTGAAGATCGACTACTCCTTCGTCAAGGCGCTGACCCAGCCCGCGGTGACCCGGCACGACTCGGCCGAGGCGATCGTGACCAGCCTGATCACCCTGGCGCACGCCTGCGGGATGACCGTCACCGCCGAGGGCGTCGAGACGGCGGTGCAGGCCGCGATCCTGCGCAACCTGGGCGCCGAGCGCGCGCAGGGCTTCCTCTACTCGCGCGCCGTACCGCACGATCGGGTGCCGGAGCTGTGCTCAGGGTTCGAACTCGCGGAGACGACCGCGCAGGGCTGACGCGCCTCGGCGTTGGGCCGTCCGGGCTATGCCGTGTCTTCACCGGGTTCGCGGTGCCTGCCGGGCACGCGCGCACGCCCGCGGCGGTGCAGGGACGGTTGCAGGGACGGTTGCAGACGACCGAGTATGCGCCCGCGAAACCTGCGCCTTGCGAGCGAACGCGTCAGGCACCGCGGCCTGATCCGACGCTCGTCCGAGGACGCGGCCTGGAACGCGACGGGCCGCCGCGCCCGAAGACGCGACGGCCCTGCCTTTTCAGTGCTGGAGTTCAGTGCTGGAGTTCAGCGCGAGTTCAGCGCTGGAGTTCAGTGCGAGTCCAGCGCTGGAGTTCAGCGCTGGAGTTCAGTGCTGGAGTTCAGTGCTCGACTACCGGTTTGCGCCGGTCCAGCTCGGCGTGAGGGTCACGCTCAGGATCGAGCGGTACTCGGCAGCCTGCGCGGCCGGGACCGTGTAGAGCGCGTTCGCGTCCGTGCCGACGGTCGAGCCGGTGGCGGGCAGCGGCTTCGGCGTCGAGTAGCCCGCGAAGAGCATGGTCAGCGTGCCGTCGCCGTTCTGCACGACGGTCGGGTCGTAGACGCGGCCCGAGTAGTAGCCGGTGATGCCGAGGGCGCCGCCGTTCACGGTCTGCTGCTGCAGGGCCGAGAAGGTGTAGTCGGTGCCGATCAGCTTCTCCGGGCTGCTCCAGTGGATGCCGTCCTTGGAGGAGGAGTAGAAGATCTGGTTGAACGCGTCGCTGTCGCCGTCCGCGGCGTAGGCGCCGGACAGGAACAGGCCGTAGCTGCCGTCGGGGTTGGTGATGACGGTGCCGCGCGAGCCGATCCAGCGCAGCGTGGTGCTGCTGTTGCTGGTCGGGTCGTTCAGGCCGGAGACCTGGCCGAGGTCGGTGAAGTGCAGGCCGTCGTAGGTGTAGGCGACGCGGGCGACGGTGTAGTCCTCGTTGTTGCCGTAGAGCGTCTTCGCCTTGTTCTTGCCCTCGCCGGTCAGCTTGAGCTGCGCGTACGGGGTGATCGCGGCGCCCGGGGCGCCGAGGTCGCTGCCGGCGGCCACGGAGCCGGCGCCGCCGGTGCAGCCGGTCAGGCTGGTCGCGGTCAGGCCGGTGCAGGTGACGTCCTGGATGCCGCCGCTGGTGCCGAGGTAGACCTCGACCGAGCCGTTCGACAGCGTGAGCGCGGAGGTGTCGGCGACCGGGATGGTGGCGGTCGGCAGGGTCACCGCGGCCGTCGTGGTGGTCGGCGTGTAGTAGTCGACGATCTTCTCGGTGTAGAGGACCGCCACGGAGCCCTTCGGCGCGCCCTTGTAGTGCCGCAGGACACTGATGATGCCGTCGGGCGAGACCAGGCCGGAGGTCTGGCCGGCGTCGGCCGGGATGACGGAGTCGGCGGTGACGGCGTCGCCCGCGCTGATCGTCACGCCCTTGCTGTCGCGCGTGGTGCAGCCGGTGAACTCCGTCGACGTGGCGCTGGCGTCGTTGCAGTCGACGATGTGGCCGTCCACGTTGAAGTGGCCGGGCTGCTCGAAGTTCGCCGTCGAACCGACGGAGATGGTCACGCCGTCGCCGGTCGGTCCGGCCGGGACGGTGACCGCCGCGGCCGCCGTGGTGCTGCCGCCCATGCCGACGGGCTCGGTGGCCGGCAGGCCGGCCAGCGGGTCGTCGCCCTTGGGCGTGAGCTTGTGCACGATCAGGTTCACGCCGATGTTGTCGCCGCTGGGACGGCTGAGCGTGTAGAGCACCTCGCCGGCCTTGCCGGTGCCGTTGTAGTCCGGCACGGACATGGCGAACGCGTGGCCCTGGCCGTCGTCGTTGGTGTTTCCGTCGGCGCACAGGCCGGCGTTCTGCTCCAGCGCCTCGCCGGTGTAGTACCAGGTCTTGCCGCGGTCGTGGGACACGGCGGTCACCACGGCCTCGTCGGTGTCCTTCGGCCGGTAGTCGAAGTAGCCGATCAGGGTCCTACCGCCATCGGTGCTGGTCACGTACGGGAAGTAGTACGGCTGCATCGCGAGCTTGGCGCCGGCGGGCTCGCGCACGACGGAACCGGTGGCGGCGCCGGTTCCGTTGTCCTGCGAGCAGTAGCCGGTGAGCGGGCCGGGGGTGCCGGTCACGCCGCTCTGCGCCGGCACCGAGCCGGTGCCCGAGGGGTCGACGGCGACGTTGGGGTAGGTGACCCCGTCGACCGTGATCGTGCTGCCGTAGGACGCGTCACCCTGGGAAAGCGTCCACGGGCCGCCGGAGACCTTGTCCACCTGCGGGGTCCCGACACTGTAGGTCAGCGTGCCGTCCCCGCCGTCGCGGTCGTGGGCGGACGCCGAATTCGTGCCGATGACGCAGGCGAGGGCGGCCACTCCGACCACCCCGGCCGTCGCTAGGCGACGAGACATAGGAGAGCCCTTCAATCGAGAACCGAACCGCGCGGGCAACGGCGCGGGCTTAACGATTGTTACGACGAGCCGCTAACGGAGCTAGGGGGCTTCGGGAGAGTTCACTGAGCGTTTCTCATCTGGATTCCTCGGGTGGGGCCCACGCGCGCCGTTTGGTATGGGGTTGAGTCCTATCGTGCTGGTCCGTCAGCCCTCGATCTCGGGAGACGTCATGCACGAACACGCCGGGCACACTGACTGCGAGTGCCCGCGCACCGCGGACCTCGACGGTGAAAGCGCCGCCGCGGCCAGCCGCCGCGCCTTCCTGCGCACCAGCGCAATCCTCGGCGCCGGAGTCGGCGCCGCGTCGGTGGGCCTGCTGGGCGCCGCGCCCGCCCTGGCCGCGAGCGCCGGCCGGAGCGACGACCCCTACGACCAGACGACGATGACTCCTGCGGCGAGCGGCCGGTGGAACCCGGACGGCGAGCGCGCGCAGTTCACGGTCATCGTCATGCCGGACACGCAGTACCTGTTCGACCAGGACCGGATCCACCCGGTGCCGCTCGAGCAGTCCTTCGAGTACGTACTCAGCTGCGCGCAGCGGCAGGGCCTGCAGGACGACAACGTCGTCTTCCTGGCGCACCTCGGCGACGTGACGCAGAACGGCCTGGCCGAGGAGTACGCGGCCGCCACGAAGGTCTTCGATCTGCTGGACAACGAGCGCGTGGCCTACAGCGTGCTCGCCGGCAACCACGACGTCGGCTCCTCGACGACCGACCAGCGGGGCGACACTCCGTACCTGGACACCTTCAATCCCAAGCGCTTCGCCAACTCACCCACCTGGCACAGCGCTAGCCCGGACGGGTACAACAACGCCCACATCTTCCGCGCGGGCGGCCGCGAATGGCTGCTGCTGTCGCTCGATTGGCGGATGTCCGCGGCCGGATTCTCCTGGGCCAACTCGGTGATCAAGGCGAACCCGGCACTGCCGGTGATCGTGACCACGCACGACATCGTCTACGCGGACGACTCCGGCGCCGCCTACCTTGACGACTACGGCCAGCAGCTGTGGGACGGCCTGATCAAGGACAACGACCAGATCTTCCTCACGCTCAACGGCCACTACTGGCCGCCCGGCAGCACCACGCTGAAGAACTCCGCGGGCAACGACGTCTTCCTGCACATCACGAACTATCAGAACCGCTACTACGGCGGCGCCGCGATGATCCGCGCGTACCGCTTCGACCTGGACCGCGGCACGATCGACGTGGAGACCTTCTCCCCCTGGATCAGCAAGCTGATCACGGCGGGCGAGGCGAACGCGCTGGCCGCTCAGGAGGCGCGGCTCACCTCCGAGGTGGACCGCTTCTCCATCGCGCTCGACTTCGACCAGCGCTTCGGCGGCTTCGCGCCGGTGGCGGCGCGCCCCTCGCGCCCGGCCAAGGACATGCTGGTGCGCGGCACGGTCGCCTACTGGCGCTTCGACGGCCTCAGCGCCGACGGCGCGAGCGTGGCCGCGAGCACCGTGGTCAGGGACCAGACGGGGCTCGGCAACGACCTCGTGTTCAAGACGGTCTCCGGCACCCCGGCGAGCGCGCTCACCTGGTCCTCGGCCTACCACCCCGACCAGCCCGGCCACGGCAGTGTGGCCTTCACTGGGCAGGCATCGCCGGTGAAGGGCTCGTATTTCCAGACCGTGGCGAACGCGCCGATCAACGGTAATGAATTCGAGCACGGATATACGTTCGAAGCGTTCTTCCACCTCCCGGCCGACTGGAATTCCGACCAGAACGCGTGGACGGCCATTCTCAGCCGCTGGGGCACGGCCGGCCAGGCCGGAAGGAGCGCCGGAAACACCGACCCGAACGAACCGATCGTCACCCTCAGCCTGTCCGGCGACCGCGAGCTGCAGTGGTGCGTCTATCCGCTGAACCTCGACGACGAGTCGACGAACTGGGGCCACGAGCTGCCGCTCGGCGCCTGGTGGCATGTGGCCGTAGTCAACGACGGGGCGATCACGAAGCTGTACGTGGACGGCTGCGAGGTGGCCCGTAACCCAGCGACGCCGGCGAACGGCCTGGTCACGCTGAACCTGCCGTGGATGCTCGGCGGCTATGAGTACCAGGGCGCGATCAACCAGATCTTCTACGGCGGCATCGGCGACGTGCGGATCGTGGACCGCGCGCTGCCGGTCAGCCAGTTCATGCTCGGCTAGCGGCGGACCGCCGGAACGGTCGGCGGCGCCCGCCGGAGCAGGCGGCCGGGTTCGGTTTCGTCCGATCCCGGCCGCTTTCGCCGTTTTTGACGGCGTGAAAGGTGAGAGCTACCTGAAACCCGTTTCATATCCTTCAGTGCCGGCTCACTGAATACGAGGCCGAACTCTGTCTGCACGCTCACCCCGCGGACCCCGGTTCTCAAGAATCGCTCCCTAGTGTTCTGGGTGTCGCCAAGAACGGCGCAGGCGAACGAAAACCGACGGAATGTCGGATCGCCGAAAAACGATTCTCGCGAAAGGGACACCTCATGAGCGTCAAGCTGCCTGCCCCGCGTCCGCTGCCCAAGGGCTCGAAGCCGGCCGGCCCGGCCCCCAAGGGCAAGGCCCCCGCGGGCCCCGCCCCGAAGGGCAAGGCGGGCCAGGGCGTCCCTCCGAAGCCGCAGCCGCACAAGTAGGCCGGGCGGCGGGCATTGAGCCGCTGATTCTTCGGCAGGGCTGCGAGACCACGCGGGCGACCGCGTCCGAGTAGCCCTGCCGACCAGGTCCTCCGGGGGCCGGCGATGAGTAGGATCGCCGGCCCCCGGAGTCGTGTCCAGGCGTCCCTCCCACTGCCAGGAGCCGACATGTCCAACGAACAGTCAGGCGTTGTTGAGACCCGCATCGAGAGATCCGACGCCAGCGGTGACGAGACGGGCATCGATGCCCGCGAGGTCTTCCGCCGCTTCGAGTCGCTGGCCCGGAAGGACCGCGCGCTGATGGTGCTGGCCTGCGTGCTCGCCACCGTCGCCGCGGCGGCCGAGGCAGGTGTCGTACTCGTGTTCATGGTCATCACCGACGATGTGCTCGAGACGCGCAATCTGCATGCGTTCTGGCATCCGGCGGTGATGTGGATCGGGGCCACGCTGCTCGGCGCGGCGGCGATGTTCGGCCGCGATCTGCTCACGTCGCTGGCCTCGGAGCGCTTCCTGCTGCGACTGCGCGACAAGGTCTTCAGGCACGTGCAGAGCATGTCCCCGACCTTCTTCTCCTCGCGCGACACCGGCGACCTCGTCGCGCGCATCACCGGTGACATCGACGCCGTGGAGAACCTGGTGATCGGCGGCGTCGTCGCCCTCGTCTCGGACGCCGCGGGCGTCCTGATGTTCGCGGGCACGGCGATCTACCTGCGCTGGGACCTCGCGCTCGTCTCGTTCGCCGTGGCGCCGCTGTTCTGGCTCGTCACCCGCGGATTCGCCAAGCCGTTCGCCGAGGCCTCCCGCCGCGAGCGGGCCGGCAACGGCGCGATCGCCGCCGTGGTCGAAGAGAACGTGCAGAACATGATGCTGGTCCAGGCGTACAACCGCCCGAGCAGCGAGCGCGATCGCGTACACGCGGCGGGCGTCGAGTGGCTGCGTGCACGGATGGCCGAAGCACGACTCGCTGCCCTGTACGGCCCGGTCGTGCTGCTGACCGAGACAGTCTGCGTGCTGGCGGTCCTCGGCGTCGGCGCATGGGAACTGAGCGAGAACCGCATCGGCCTCAGCGGCCTGCTCGCGTTCGCCGCGTTCCTCGGCATGCTCTACCCGCCGATTCAGTCCATGAGCGGATTCGGCGTCCTGAAGGCCACGGCGGGCGCGGGCGCGCAGCGACTGCTCGACGTGCTCGAGGAGCGCCCGGCCGTAGCGGACCTCGCGCAGACCGGCATGTACCAGGCGCGCGGCGGCTGGGTGGAGTTCGACTCCGTGACCTTCCGCTACCCCGGGCAGGACAGGGGCGCCCTGCGCGACGTCAGCCTCGTCGCGGCGCCCGGCAGACTCGTGCTCGTCACCGGCTCCAGCGGCGCCGGCAAGTCGACGCTGACCCAGCTCCTGCTGCGCTTCCACGACCCGGAGAGCGGGTCGATCCGCCTCGACGGCACCGACATCAGGGACCTGACGCTGCGTCGCCTGCGCAGCAACGTCACGCTGATGCTGCAGCAGACGATGCTCTTCGACGGCACCGTGCGCGAGAACATCGCCTACGGCGACCCGACCGCCGGCGACGAGCGCATCGAAGACGCGGCGCGCAGAGCCGACGCGGCGGACTTCATCGACGCGCTGCCGCAGGGCTACGACACCATCATCGGCCAGGGCGGCAGCTCCCTCTCCGGCGGCCAGCGCCAACGGCTCGCCATCGCCCGAGCCCTGCTGCGCGACACCCCGGTCCTCGTCCTCGACGAGCCCACCACCGGCCTCGACGCCGTGGCCGCCCGCAAGGTCCTCGACCCACTGCGCAGGCTGATGTCCGGCCGCACCACGATCCTGATCAGCCACGACCTCCACCTCGCCCACGACGCCGACGAGATCCTGGTCGTAGACGCCGGCCGAATCGTCCAACGCGGCAGGCACGACGAACTGACGGCCGTCCGAGGGAAGTACGCGGAGCTGTGGGAGGCGCAGAACGGCGGGGTCCCGGAGGGTCCGGCGCAGAAGGCTGATACCGGAGGCGGGGCGGAAGCCCAGCCGTCGCTCTGGCGTCCGGCACCGGCGTAGTCGGTGAGCTGCCGTCGGCCCTCGGCGCCGCCTACGTCACCGGCAGCGGCACCGACAGCGGCAGGGGCAGCGGCAGGGGCAGCGGGGTGTCGTCTCGCCCCTGTACAAAACGCCCGGAATCCCCCGGCCGGCCGCTAAACCTGTCCGCGGAGACTTTGCCTCATAAGAGTGAAAGGCCAACCATTTCGCCGTGCGGCGGCCTAGCATACTGACCGCCCACATACCCCCGTTTGGGCGCACGACATAGTGTCTACCAGCAGGTTTGGTTCACCCGCTCGGCCTCCTCTCTCCCCTCGGACGCCGCCGTCGGACGGTTCCGGCGACGCGGCTTGCGCGTGCTCGGCGGCGAATCCCTGCGCAGTGCGGAGAAAGGAACACCGATGCCGCAGCTCGACGCGCGGGCCGAGCAACGAATGCAGGTGGCGATGGCTGCTCTCACCACCGGTGCCTCGGCGGCCCAGATCGCTCGCGAGTACCGGGTCAGCGAGGCCTCGGTCGCCAAGTGGAAGAAGCAGTTCGTCGAGGGCGGCGCGCGCTCGCTCGGGGCGCTGAATCCGGCGCCGAGCCGGGTCGCGGAGCTCGAGGCCGAGATACGCACCCTGCGGAAGTCGCTGCGGGAGGCCAAGACGCTGCTCTCGGTGTGGAAGCACGCCGTGGACGATCAGCTCGGCCGGCTCTCCGACCTCGACGCGGTGCGGCGCGACGCGAAGATCTCGGTGGTGAGTTTCTGCTCGCTGGTGGGCGTCCCGCGGCGTACGTACTACCGGTATCTGGACAAGGCGAAGATCGACTCCGCCACGCAGGCGCGCAAGGGGCCGTGGCCCGCGCCCGTCGTCGATCGGCTCACCAGCGCCGTGCAGATCCACTTGCAGGAGCATCCGGACGACGGCCACCGCAAGGTGCACACGGCGCTGCGCGCGCAGGGCTACCAGGTCTCGCCCTCGTCCGTGCTGCGGGCGATGCGGCGGCTCGACCCGGGTTCCGCCGGGTCACCCGTATGGCCGCCCGTACATGCGGCGGCCCGGCACCGGCGGCTGAGGATGGAATCGAGCCGCTGAGCGGTTCCTTCGGCCATCGACCAGTCGCGAGTGAGAAGGTAGTCGATCACCATGCGCGGAACGCTGATCCATGCCCCGGGCGACATCCGGTTCGGGCAGGTGCCGGACCCGGAGATCGTCGAGCCGACGGACGCGATCGTGCGTATCGCGGCCACCTGCGTGTGCGGCTCGGACCTGTGGCCATACCGCGGCGCCAGTCCGATCGCCGAACCGCGGCCGATCGGGCACGAGTACGTGGGCCACGTCGAGTCCGTCGGCTCCGAGGTGGCGAGCGTGCAACCGGGGCAGTTCGTCATCGGGTCGTTCTTCGCCTCGGACAACACCTGCCCGATCTGCCACGCCGGCTATCAGACCTCGTGTCCGAACAGGCAGCTCGTGAACGGCTGCCAGGCCGAGTACGTCCGCGTGCCGCTCGCCGACGGCACGCTCGTGACCACGCCGGACGAGCCCGACGCCGACATGATCCCCGATCTGCTCACGCTCTCCGACGTGATGGGCACGGGCTGGTTCGCGGCGGTCGCGGCCGAGGTGAAGCCCGGGATGACGGTCGCGGTCGTCGGCGACGGCGCGGTCGGGCTCTGCGCCGTGCTCGCGGCTCGTGAACTCGGCGCGGCGCAGGTGATCGCGATGAGCCGGCACAGTCCGCGGCAGAAGCTGGCCACTGAGTTCGGCGCGACCGACATCGTCACGGAACGCGGCGACGAGGGCGTCGAGCGCGTCAAGGAACTGACGCACGGTTTAGGCGCCGACGCCGTGCTCGAGTGCGTCGGCACCGACCAGTCGATGCACCAGGCGGTGCGCTCGGCGCGGCCCGGCGGCAACGTCAGCTTCGTCGGTGTGCCGCACGGCGTGAATCTGCCGATCACCGAGCTGTTCGCCACGCACATCGCGCTCCGCGGCGGTCCGGCGCCGGTGCGCGCCTTCCTGCCGGACCTGATCGACCGCGTGTGGCACGGCGCCATCGCCCCGGGCACGGTCTTCGACCGTACCCTGCCGCTCGACCAGGTCGCGGACGCGTACCGGGCGATGGACGAGCGGCAGGCTATCAAGGTGCTGCTTCAGCCGTAGGCTCACTGAGCGAGAAGTGCGGGCGGGCCGGATCGGGCGAATGCGATCCGGCCCGCCCCGCGTTCACGGTCGAGCAGAGCCGCGCACCAGCATCCAGGCCGTCATCCGCACCCGCAACCGCGCACCAGCATCCAGGCCGTCATCCGCACCCGCAACCGAGCAGCCGCATCGGGGCTGGCATCCGCACCCGCACCCGCATCGAGGCCGTCATCCGCACCCGCAACCGCGCACCCGTATCGGGGCTGGCATCCGCACCCTCAGCCGCGCACCCGCCAACTGTGAATCTGTGAAAGTTCACTGCTCCCGCGCGCGACCGGTCCGCACCGTATGGTTTTAAGCTTTCCTTCACAATTCTCTCCGGGCGGCCTCCCGCTTCGTTGTCGACGGCCGTCGCGTCGCGCACTATTCGGCACGTCCGGCAGCCCAGCCGGAGCCACCAGCGGCCGGCGCGAACCCACTCGACGCGGCAGATCCCGCGATCCGCGCCGACCGCGCTCCTCGGAGGGATCCACCAGCAGTGAACGAGATACCGGGTACCCACCCGACGCGTTCGCGGCGCGTACGGCTCACCGCCGTCGTCTCCGCCGCGGCGCTCGCCACCGCCCTGACCGGCGTCCTGGCGGCGCAGGCCCAGGCCGCCACCACCACGGCCACCACCACGGCCGCCTCTGCCGCCGCCGCGCACACCCAGGCCTCCACCACGGCCACGGTGACGCTCCACGGCCGCACGTACCACGTCTCGCTGGACAAGCCGAACGGCATCATGCCGATGCTGCAGTCCAGCAAGTCGCACGAGACCATGGCCGGGCGGCACGCGACCGGGCTGCACCACGCCAGCACGAACGCCACCGTCTACCCGCCCACCACTTCGACCAGCGGCCTGAACTACGGCGGCGGACCGCTGCAGCTGGCCCCGCAGATCTACCTCGACTTCTGGGGCAGCCAGTGGGACAGCGACTCCAACGGCGTCGAGAACTACATGCAGAACCTGTTCAGCGGGCTCGGCGCCTCCGGCGACACCTGGTCCACCGTGACGAGCCAGTACACCGACAACAGCGGCAGCTCGCCGAGCTTCAACGGCGCCGTGCTCGCCGGGACGTGGGTCGACGACTCCTCCGCCGCGCCGTCGAACGCGGCGCAGGCCGACATCGCCGCCGAGGCCGACAACGCCGCGTCCCACTTCGGGGTCTCCGGCACGAACGTCGACATCTTCGTGATGAGCCCGAGCGGCACCCAGCCGGACGGCTTCCCGAACGCCGGCTTCTGCGCGTGGCACGACTGGAGCGGCACGGTCGCCTACACGAACATGCCGTACGTGCTCGACGCCGGCTCCAGCTGCGGCGCGAACTCGGTGCAGAACCAGCTCGACGGCTTCAGCATCGTCGGCGGCCACGAGTACGCCGAGGCGGTCACCGACCCGCAGCCGTCCAGCGGCTACACCGACTCCAACGGCGAGGAGATCGGCGACCTCTGCGCCTGGGACAACGACCAGACGGTGAACTTCGGCACCGGCACCTTCGCGATGCAGCCGCTGTACAGCAACAGCGCGGGCGGCTGCGTCTTCTCGTCGCAGTGATCTGACGCGACCCGTGATCGGGTGCGTGCCGCGGGCGACCTGTGGGGCTCGCGGCACGCACCTTCGTCTCCTCACTGCGCAATGCCACGTCACGCCATGCCACGTCTTGCTGCGTCGCGCCGCGCCATGCCACGTCGCGCCGTGTCGCGCCGCATCTCGTGCATATCGCCGCGCATCGCGCCGCCTCGCCACGTCGCGCCAGCCGGCGCCAGCTCACCGCAATGCCGCGGTCGCGGCCTTTTGTCCGGGCTTTACCCGGCCTGAACAAGTTCTGAACGCTCCGCTGACACGCTTGAGCTGACAAAACGTGCGGTGAACAGCACGGAACGGGACTGATCAATTCGTGTCTGGAACTAACGGGTCGAGGCCCAGCACTCCCGCCCGCGCGAGATCCGCCGCCGCCCTCGAGCAGGCCTTGCGCCACGGCCCCTTCGATCGCGCGCTGCGCGCCGCGCTGGAACGCAGCGAGCTGTCCCTCGAATCGCTGCAGCGCAGGCTGCGCGCCGAGGGGTACTCGATAAGCCTGGCCGCGCTCAGTTACTGGCAGCGTGGGCTACGCCGTCCCGAGCGGCCGGAGTCCCTGCGCGTGGTGATGGCCGTCGAGGGCATACTCGAACTCCCGCGCGCCAGCCTCGTCGCGCTGCTCGGACCGCCGCGACCGCGCGGACGCCGTTCCCCGGGCAGCGGCGGGCCGCCCGAGTTCAGCGAGCTGCTCGGGCCCTCCACCGGCCTGGCCCGCGTCCTGGACGGGGTGGACGCCGCGGTGAACCTGAACTTCCAGCACCTCGGGCTGCAGGGGGATCTGTTCCTGAGCGAGGACCGCAGCTGGTACCTCGAACGGGTGCGCCGCGTGGTGACGGCCCGGCTGGACCGCGCCGACCGCTTCGTCGCGATCCACGTTCCCGACGTGGCCGGGCAGTCCCCGCCGGTGCTGCGGCCCATCAGCGGCTGCCGGCTGGGCCGGGTGCAGGCGGATCCGGAGAGCGGCTACCAGGCGGCGGAGCTCGTGTTCGACCACGCACTCGCCTCCGGCCATCCGCACGTGTTCGAGTACGAATACATTCCGTCCGGCCCGGCGGCCGGGATCGACCGCTACCAGCACGCCTCGCGCCATCCGGTGCGCCAGATCGCGCTGCGCACGCACTTCGACCCGCGCTCGCTGCCCGCGCGCTGCCGCCACGTCACCCAGCGCCCGGGCACCGCCGCGCCGCGCCACGTCGCCGACCTGCCGGTCAGCGCCTCCGGCACCGCGAACATCGTCGTCCTGGACAGCGTGCCGGGGCTCGAGGGCTTCCGCTGGGAGTGGGACTAGCTGTACTGCCCCGTGAGGTTGGGGACGCGGCTGGCGGGTGGTTTGCCTCCGAGTGCGGTGTGTGCGCGATGGTGATTGTAGGTGTGGAGCCATCCGGCCAGTGCGTCCCGGCGCTGTTGTT
>NZ_JAGSOH010000157.1 GCF_018139625.1 Actinospica acidithermotolerans
CGCCCGGACCCTCCGCGCCCGGACCTTCCGCGTCGAGGGCGTCGAGCGCGGCCATGACGAGCTCGTGTGGAACGGTCTGCCGGTCCACCAGGACGCCGTTGCTGGAGCGCAGCGCCTCGGACAGGCCCATCGCCCACGTGTCCTCCCACACCATGAGCGCCGCGCTGCTGCCTGCGGGGAGCGCATCGGTCAGGTCCGAGATGTCCATCGCACGCAGCATGCCGCTGAACCGCGCGTCCAGGGTGGCGTAGGCGGCCCGCTCCTCGGGCGGCAGCGTCTCGAGCCCGAGGATGCGCAATGTGCCGTCCGGCCGACGCTCGATGAGCGCCAGGTCGATCAGGCGGATCACGCCGCGCTTGATCAGATCGCCGATCGCCGGGACCATCACGCCGCTCATCTCGCTGCCGGGGAAGGTGACGATCGCGTATTCGACGGGGCCTACTTCCACGGCTGCCTCCCAGGTGAACGGCCTTATGGGGTTGCCAGTTCAGTCAAACACCCGGGTGGCCCAGTGGCGCTGTCGGTACCGCCATACGGGCGCAGGATGGGAACCGCGCCTTGTTCTAGCCTCGCTGGTACGGAGCAGCTCATGTCGTCCTCGCCGAAGACCGCGCCCGCGCCGCCGGCCGTGCCGCCCGATCGGCCCAGGCCGGGTCTCCTGCGCAGGCTGGGCGAATTCTCGGCGCGCCGCAGCGTGATCATGATTGTGCTGTTCCTGGCCGGGCTCGGCGTTCTGCAAGGGCTGAACCACTCGTTCGGCGGGACGTACTCGGACGACTTCTCGCTGCCCGGCACCCAGTCGTACGAAGGCGCGCAGGTGCTGGCCCAGCATGCGCCGAGCTTCGGCGGCACCGGCGCGCAGATCGTGATGTACGACCCCAGCGCGCCGCTGTCCTCGGTGCAGAGCCAGGTCGACCAGGCGGTCACCTCCCTGCAGCACCTGCCGCACGTGCTGTCCGTGCAGAGCCCGCTGCCGGGCTCGTCGGCCCAGCAGAACGCCGCCGCGCTGTCCAAGGACGGCAAGACCGGCTACATCACCATCCGCTTCGACGCGAACCCCACGTCGTACGGCGACTCCTACCTGAACGGCATCGACTCGGCGGTCGCGCCGCTGCGCGCGGCCGGCGTCCAGGTCGAGTACGGCGGTCCGCTCGGCGAGCTGGCGCGGCCGAAGGCCGCCGAGAAGACGAGCGAGGCCATCGGGTTCGCGGTGGCGATCGTCGTGCTGCTGATCGGCTTCGGCAGCGTCATCGCCTCGGGCATTCCGCTGCTCACCGCCCTGATCAGCGTCATCGGGGGACTCGCCGTCCTCGGGCTGATCGCGGGCGCGATCGACTTCGCCAGCGTGTCGCCGACCCTCGCGACGATGATCGGCCTCGGCGTGGGGATCGACTATGCCCTCTTCCTGGTCACCCGGCATCGGCAGCACCTGATGGACGGCGACGATCCGATCAGGGCCGCGGGCCGTTCGGTCGCCACGTCGGGCCGCGCGGTGCTCGTCTCCGGCTGCACGGTGATCGTGGCGCTCGCCGGCCTGTACGTCTCCCGCATCCAGTTCATCGGACGCCTCGGCGCCGCCGCCGCGGTCACCGTCGTCACCGCCGTCATCGGCGCGCTGATCCTCGTGCCCGCGCTGCTCGGACTGATCGGGCGCCGGATCGACTGGATCGCCGTGCGCAAGCCGGTCGCGGACCGAGCGCAGGGCGAGGCGGAAGGCCTCGCGCACGGTCCGTGGCACCGCTACGCCCTGCGCGTGCAGCGCCGGCCGTGGTGGTTCCTCGCCGCCGGAGTGATCGTCCTCGGCATTCTGGCCATTCCGCTGTTCTCCATCCAGCTTGGGCACATCGGCGACGGCGCCGACCCGACGACCTTCACCGACCGCCGCGCCTACGACCTGATCGAGACGGGCTTCGGCCCAGGAGCGAACGGCCCGTTCACCGTCGCCGTCGACCAGAGCGCGGTGCCGCAGTCCGACCGCTCGGCGCTCGCCTCGAAGGTGAACTCCGCCCTGGCCAGCGTGCCGGGCGCGGCCAGCGCCAGCCCGGTGCAGGCGGTCGGCGACGGCGAGATCCTGGTGTCCACGGTCATATCGAAGACCTCGCCCCAGGACGAGGCGACCACCGCCCTCTTCAACGACCTGAAGGACAACGTCCTGCCCCCGGCCGTCTCCGGTACCGGCGCCACCGCGTACATCACCGGCACGACGGCCTCGCAGATCGACTTCGAACAGCTCATCGCGAGCCGGCTCGTGCTGATCATCGTGGTCGTGGTCTCCCTCGCGTTCCTGATCATCCTCTGCGTGTTCCGAGGCCCCCTGGTGGCGCTCAAGGCCGCGGTGCTCAACCTGGTCTCGATCGCCGCGTCCTACGGCGTGGTGGTCGCGGTCTTCCAGTGGGGCTGGGGAGGGCCCGCGCTCGGGGTGTCGGGGACGGTGCCCATCGAGAGCTATGTCCCGATGATGATGTTCGCCATCGTCTTCGGACTGAGCATGGACTACGAGGTGTTCCTGCTCTCCCGGGTACACGAGGCCTGGCTGGACACCGGGGAGAGCAGGGCGAGCGTGGCGCACGGCCTGGAGGTCACGGCACGCGTGATCACCTGCGCCGCGCTGATCATGGTGAGCGTCTTCGCCGCGTTCCTGCTCGACAACAACATCGTCGTCAAGATGCTCGGGCTCGGCCTGGCCGTCAGTGTCCTGATCGACGCGACGATCGTCCGGCTGCTCCTGGTGCCCGCGGTGATGACGCTGCTCGGCAAGCGGGCGTGGTGGACGCCGAACTGGCTCGACCGGGTCCTGCCGCACATCGACGCCGAAGGTTCCGACGAGGAGGATCTGCGGCTGCCGAGCGACGAGACGCGGGTCGAGCGCTGAGGGCCGTGCGGGCCGGCGGCATGGTCTGCCGCGCGGCGGGCGGCGGGCTCGCATAAAATCCTGCCGACAACCGCGCGGTGCGCGGGTCTTGCCGGGACGTCGCGGCCGGGACGGTCGCGGTCCGCCACTCCAACCCCCGCGAGCCGCTGACCTCGGCACCCGCCCGGAGGTGGATGATGGTCACCCCCCAAGCCGCCCGCCCCAAGATCTACGACCCCGATGCGCACCCCGAGCTCGCCGAATCCCGGCATGGCCCGCGGCCCTGGCTCGTTCCCCTGCTTGGCCTAATCTTCGTCGTGCTGTTCGGCGTCGGGATCGGCCTGACCTGGTCGATGCCCGACAGCAACGCGAGCCCGCTCTCCATCGTGCTGTACTACAGCGCCCACCAGGGCCAGCTGCGCGCCTCGGCCCTGGTCACCGCGGGGGCCGTCGTCGCCGGGCTGTTCTTCTTCACCCTGCTGCGCGACTACCTGCGCCGCTCCGAGCGCGCGCGTCCGTACGCGACGGTCGCCCTGGCCGGGGCGATCATCTTCGCCGCGGGCGGCGCGCTCTCCGCGGGCATCTCACTGGCGATGGCGGACGTCCCGGACCAGCTGACCGCCGGCGCCGCGCAGACGCTGAACCTGATGAACAACGACCTCACCGGCGGTCTGCTGATCGGCGGTCTGGCCACCATGCAACTCGGCTTCGGCGTCGCGTTCCTGCTCGGCAAGGCCTTCCCGGCCTGGCTCGGCTGGGTCACGATCGCGATCGGCATCGTCTCGCTGGCCGGGCCGCTCGCCTTCATCGGGCTGCTCGCCACCGGCATCTGGGTGCTGATCGTCAGTGCCATGATCTACCCGAAGCTGAAGAACGAGAGCCCGGCGTCGCCGGGAGCGGCCCAGCCGTAGCCGGGCCGCCGGCTCAGCCCAGCAGGATCACGTCCAGGGTGCGCGGACCGTGCACGCCCTCGACCCGGTCGAGCTCGATGTCGCTGGTCGCCGACGGCCCGGAGATCCAGGTCAGCGGACGGCGCAGGTCGAGTTCCGGCACGGCCAGCGGAAGCGAGGGGTAGACCTGGCCGGGCACGCGGACGACGCAGACGTGGTGGTCGGGGACCAGGGTCAGCGCACGCCGGCCCTGGCCAGGACCCGCGTCCAGCACGATCGTGCCGGTCTCGGCGACGGCCAGCGCGCAGCCGGTGATCACGGCGCTCGTCCGGTCGAGCTCCACGGCCGAGAGCGGCGCGTCCGGCCGCACGTCGATCGTCAGAGCACTGAGCCATTCCGCCGGTAGGTCCGCCGGCACCGCCACGCTGGTGTCGCCGTGCTCGGCCAGCAGCCGGGCGACCAGCGCGGGCAGGCCCGCGTCGTCGGCGCGGTGCACGCGCGCCCGGTAGCCCGTCAGGTTCTCCGCGAGCAGCTCGACGAGCTCGGCCGGCTCGCCGTGGTGGTGCCGCTCGGCGTAGTCGCGCGCGATCTCCGGCGGCTCGGGCGCGTTCGCCACGGCGCTGCGGATGCGCTGGAGGATGAGTTCGCGGTCGGTCATCGGTGCTGCTTCCTCCACCACGCGCGGAACGATTCTGACGGGACTTCGGGCAGGTCGCGCGTGTCGCTCCAGGCGGCGGCCGGCCCGAGGTTCAGCGTGCGCGGGTGCAGCTTCCGGGTCGCGGAGGCCGCGCGCTCGGCAGCGGCCAGGGCGGCGGGATGGTCGAGCAGCCAGGTCGCCGCGTTCATCACGGCGCGCTCGGCGCCGTGGCCGGGCTGCTCGACCGCGCGTTCGCGCAGGTGCACGAGAACCTCGGGGATGTCGATCGCGACCGGGCAGGCCTCGTAGCAGGCGCCGCACAGGGACGAGGCGAACGGCAGCGAGGCGTCGACCGGGTTGTCGATGCCGCGCAGCTGCGGGCTGAGGATCGCGCCGATCGGGCCGGGATACACCGAGCCGTACGCGTGGCCGCCGGCCCGCTCGTAGACCGGGCAGACGTTCAGGCACGCCGCGCAGCGGATGCAGCGCAGCGCCTGGCGGCCCACCTCGTCGGCCAGCGTCTCGGTGCGGCCGTTGTCGAGCAGGACCAGGTGGAAGTCGGACGGTCCGTCGCCGGCCGTCACGCCGGTCCACATGGACGTGTACGGGTTCATCCGCTCCGCCGTGGACGAGCGCGGCAGCAGCTGCAGGAAGACCTCGAGGTCCCGCTGCGTCGGCAGCACCTTCTCGATGCCCACCACGGAGATCAGCGTCTCGGGCAGGGTCAGGCACATCCGGCCGTTGCCCTCGGACTCGACGATGACCGCGGTTCCGGTCTCGGCGATGAGGAAGTTCGCGCCGGACACGGCGACCTTCGCGCGCAGGAATTTCTCGCGCAGGTGCAGCCTGGCCGCCTCGGCGAGATCGGCCGGCCGGTCGGTGAGGTCGTCCGGCGCCGGGCGGCCGTTCCTGCCCATCTCCGCGCGGAAGATCTCGCGGATCTCGCTGCGGTTCCTGTGGATCGCGGGGACCACGATGTGCGAGGGCCGGTCGTGGCCGAGCTGCACGATCAGCTCGGCGAGGTCGGTCTCCCAGGCGTCGATGCCTTCCGCGGCCAGGGCCTCGTTGAGCCCGATCTCCTGGGTGGCCATCGACTTGATCTTGACCACCTCGGCGGCGCCGGCCGCCTTGGCCAGCCCGGCGACGATCCGGTTGGCCGCCGCGGCGTCGGCGGCCCAGTGCACGTGGCCGCCCGCCTCGGTGACCCGCTCCTCGATCTGCAGCAGGTACTCGTCGAGGTGCCGCAGGGCGCGGTCCTTGATCTCCTTGCCCGCCTGCCGCAGCTGCGCCCAGTCGTCGAGCTCGGATACGGCCCTGGCCCGGCGGGTGCGGATCGTGTTCATGGCCCGGTGCATGTTGCCGCGCAGCCGGCCGTCGTGCGTGGCCGTCTTCGCGGCCACGGGGAAGCTCGGCATGCCGAGGTACGTGCCGCCGCTCATCGGGCGACCTCCTGCTCGGTCGAGGCGAGGATCTCCGCCAGGTGCACGGGACGCAGGGCGGAGCCGGAACGGCGCATCAGGCCGCCGAGGTGCATCAGGCAGGAGTTGTCGGCGCCGCACAGCACCTCGGCGCCGGTCTCCTCCGCGTGCGCGACCTTGTCCGCGCCCATGGCCGCGGAGACGTCGGGGTTCTTCACCGCGAACGTGCCGCCGAAGCCGCAGCACTCGTCCGCGGCCGGGAGCTCGAGAAGCGTCAGGCCCCTGACAGCCTTCAGCAGCCTGCGCGGCCGCTCGCCGAGGCCGAGCATGCGCAGGCCGTGGCAGGACGGGTGGTAGGTCACCGTGTGCGGGTAGTACGCGCCGACGTCCTCGACACCGAGCACGTCCACCAGGAACTCGGTCAGCTCCAGCATCCGCGGCGCCAGCTCGGTCGACTTCACGTCGATCCGCGGGTAGTGATTGCGGACCATCGCAGCGCACGAACCCGACGGGGTCACTACGTAGTCGTACTCGGCGAGGGTGTTCACCATGCGTGTGACCAGCGGCTCCACCTGCTTGCGGTAGCCGCTGTTGTACTGCGGCTGGCCGCAGCAGGTCTGCGCCTGTGGGAAGTCAACCTTCACGCCGAGGCGTTCGAGCAGCCGCACGGTGGCGATCGCCGTGCTCGGGTAGAGCGCGTCGTTGACGCACGTGGCGAAGAGGGCGACGCGCATTAGCGGTTCACCCGCTTCGCTGCCGAGTCCCACGCCGCACGGGCGCCGGACGGCTCATAACGCGCGGAGCCCTGCGTGCGGGCCACCAGTTCGCGCATCGAGGCCCGGTCGCCGATCACGCCCTGGGCGCGCGCCTGGATCAGCACGTTGCCGAGAGCCGCGCCTTCCGCCGGACCCGCGACGACCGGCAGGCCGCACGCGTCGGCCGTCAACTGGCACAGCAGCGCGTTGCGGGCGCCGCCGCCGACGATGTAGACGATGTCGACCTCCGTGTCCGAGAGCCGCTGCGCGTCCTCGATGGCCTTGCGGTGGGCCAGCGCGAGCGAGTCGAGGATGCACCGCGTGATCTCGCCACGGCTCGCCGGGACCGGCTGGCCGGACGCGCGGCAGGCCTGCGCGAGGCGATCGGCCATGCGGCCGGGCGCGAGGAAGACCGGGTCCGCGGCATCCACGACCGAGCGTAGCGCCGGCACGGCCGCCGCCTCGGCGAGCAGCGGCGCGACGTCGGTGACGCCCCAGTCGCGCATGCACTCCTGCAGCAGCCACAGGCCCATGATGTTGCGCAGGTACCGGACCGTGTCGTCGATGCCGAGCTCGTTGGTGAAGTTCGCGGCGCGGCTCTCGTCCGTCAGCACCGGAACATCGAGTTCCAGTCCGGCGAGCGACCAGGTGCCCGTGCAGATGTACGCGAAGCGCTCGCCGGCACGCGCCGGCACGGCCGCGACCGCGGAGGCCGTGTCGTGCGAGGCGACCGTCGTCACGGCGACCGGACCGGCGAGCCCGGTGGCCTCGAGGATCTGCGGCAGTAGCTCGCCGGCCGCGTCCCCGGGAGAGCGCAGCGGCGGGAAGACGCTCAGGTCGATACCCGCGGACAGCGCGACGTTGTACGCCCACGCCCGCGTCAGTGGGTTGACGAGCTGCGTGGTCGAGGCGTTCGTGATCTCGGTGCCCTGACGCCCGGTCAGCCAGTACGTGATCAGGTCCGGGATCAGCAGGACCCGCTCGGCCGCCGCGTACTGCGCGGTGCGGGAGGCCGCCATCAGCTGGTACAGGGTGTTGAAGGGTGCGTACTGGACGCCCGTGGTTCCGTACAGGGCGGCCTGGCTGATCATGCCGCGGAGCCGCTCGGCCATGCCCTCGGTCCGGGTGTCCCGGTAGTGCACGGGGTTGCCGATCAGCTCGCCCTCGGCGTCGAGCAGGCCGTAGTCCACGGCCCAGCTGTCGACGCCGACCGACGCGAGTGCGCCGTCGGCGAGCCTGCCCGCCTCGCGCAGTCCGTCCAGCACGCCCTGGTAGAGCGAGAGCACGTCCCAGTGCAGGGTGGACCGGACGCGCACCGGCAGGTTCGCGAACCGGTGCGCCTCGGTGAGTTCGAGCGTGTCCGGGCCGACGCGGCCGACGATGACGCGCCCGCTGGACGCGCCGAGGTCGACCGCGGCGTACGCGCTGTCCTTGATATCGCTGCCGCTCATCGGAGGAAGGCCGCCGCCACGCCCGCGTCGACGGGGATGTGCAGGCCGGTGGTGTGGGTGAGCTCGCCGCCGGTGAGGGCGAACACGGCGTTGGCCACGTGCTCGGGCAGCACCTCGCGCTTGAGGATGGTGCGCTGGGCGTAGAACTCGCCGAGCTTGTTCTCCTCGATGCCGTACGTCGCCGCGCGCTGCGCGCCCCAGCCGCCGGCGAAGATCCCGGAGCCGCGGACGACGCCGTCGGGATTGACGCCGTTGACCCGGATCTGGTGCTCGCCGAGCTCGGCCGCGAGCAGCCGGACCTGGTGCGCCTGGTCGGCCTTGGTGGCCGAGTAGGCGATGTTGTTCGGGCCCGCGAAGACGGAGTTCTTGGACGCGATGTAGACGATGTCGCCGCCGAGCCCCTGGGCGATCAGAACTCTGGCGGCCTCGCGGGAGACGAGGAAGGAGCCGCGGGCCATGATGTCGTGCTGCAGGTCCCAGTCCTTGGCGCTGGTCTCCAGCAGCGGCTTGGAGATCGAGATGCCGGCGTTGTTCACGACGAGGTCGACGCCGCCGAAGGCGAGGACGGCGGCGTCGAACGCGGCCGCGATCTGCGCCTCGTCGGTGACGTCGACCGCGACGGACACGGCCTTGTCCGGCCCGCCGAGCTCTTCGGCGACGGCGGCGGCGTTCTCCGCGTCGAGGTCGGCGATCACGACGCAGGCGCCCTCGGCGACCAGCCGGTGCGCGATGGCCTTGCCGATGCCCGAGCCGGCACCGGTGACGAGTGCGACGCGGGCGGCCAGGGCCTTCGGCTTCGGCATGCGCGCGAGCTTGGCCTCCTCCAGCGCCCAGTACTCGATGCGGAATTTCTCCGACTCCTCGATGGGGGAGTAGGTCGAGACGGACTCGGCGCCACGCATGACGTTGATGGCGTTGACGTAGAACTCGCCGGCCACGCGCGCGGTCTGCTTGTCCTTGCCGTAGGAGAACATGCCCACGCCCGGGATCAGGATGATCGCCGGGTCGGCGCCGCGCATCGCGGGGGAGTCGGCGTCCGCGTGGCGCTGGTAGTAGGCCGCGTATTCGGCGCGGTACTCGGCATGCAGCTCCTTCAGCCGCGCGATCGCGTCCTCGATCGGGGCGGTGGCGGGCAGGTCCAGGACCAGCGGGCGGACCTTGGTGCGCAGGAAGTGGTCCGGGCACGAGGTGCCGAGGGCGGCCAGCCGCGGGTGCTCGGCGCGCGCGGCGAAGTCGAGCACGACCTCGGAGTCGTTGAAGTGGCCGACCTGCGGCTTGTCGGCGGAGGCGATGGCGCGCAGGTGCGGGGCGAGGGCGGCGGCGCGGGCGCGACGGTCTGCCTCGGGAAGTGCCTCGTAGCCGGGCAGGACGGCGCCGAAGGGCTCGGGGCGGCCGCGTTCGGCGAGGAAGGCCTCGGCGGTGCGGATGATGCGCAGTGAGTTCGCCTCGCACTCCTCGCTGGTGGCGCCCCACGCGGTGATGCCGTGCCCGCCGAGGATGCAGCCGATGGCCTCGGGATGCGCGGTCTTGATCGCGGAGATGTCCAGGCCGAGCTGGAAGCCGGGGCGGCGCCAGGGCACCCACACGACGGCGTCGCCGAAGCACTCGGCGGTCAGCTTCTCGCCGTCGGCGGCGCACGCGAGCGCGATGCCGGAATCGGGGTGCAGGTGGTCGACGTGCGCGGCGTCGACGAGTCCGTGCATCGCCGTGTCGATCGACGGGGCGGCCCCGCCCTTGCCGTGCAGGCAGTAGTCGAACGCCGCGACCATCTCGTCCTCGCGCTCGACGCCCGGGTAGACGTCGGCGAGGGCGCGCAGCCGGTCGACGCGCAGAACGGCCAGGCCGGATTCCTTGAGCGTGCCGAGGTCGCCGCCGGAGCCCTTGACCCACATCAGTTCGACGTCGCTCCCGGTCACCGGGTCGCGGTCCAGCCCCTTCGCGGAGGTGTTGCCGCCCGCGTAGTTGGTGTTGCGCGGGTCGGCTCCGAGCCGGTTCGAGCGCCGCAGGAGTGCTTCCGCGATGTCATTGGTGCCAGGCATGGGGCTGGGCCCTTCGATGGTCTCGATCGGTTGGATTGGCTTGTGGATGCGGGCCGCGCCGACCCTCAGACGGCGCGGCCCGCGGTCGTGCGGCGGGTGGGGGTCAGGCGCCCCAGCCGGCTTGGGTGCCGCCGACGCGGTCGGCGATGATCTTCTCGGCGTGTCCGGTGGCGGCGTAGGCGGCCAGGGGGTCGGGGTTCAGGCCCATCTCCTGGCGGACTTCGGCGAGCAGGGGGCGCACGTCGGTGTTGTAGGCGTCCATGAGTACGGCGTTGGCGCCGAGGACGTCGCCGGCGGCCTGCGCGGCGCGCAGCGCGTCGAGGTCGACGAGCAGGGCCTTGGCGGTGGCTTCCTGGACGTTCATCACGGAGCGGATGATCGCCGGGATCTTGGCCTCGATGTTGTGGCATTGGTCGAGCATGAACGCGACGCCGTTGGCCGCATCGAGGCCGCCGTTCTTGGCGACCTCGTGCAGGATCCGGAAGAGCTGGAACGGATCGGCCGCGCCGACCATCAGGTCGTCGTCGGCGTAGAAGCGGGAGTTGAAGTCGAAGGCGCCGAGCTTGCCCTCGCGCAGCAGGAGGGCGACGATGAATTCGATGTTGGTGCCGGGGGCGTGGTGGCCGGTGTCGACCACGACCTTGGCCTTGGGGCCGAGTTTGAGGCAGTGGGCGTAGCTGGTGCCCCAGTCCGGCACATCGGTGGTGTAGAACGCCGGCTCGAAGAACTTGTACTCCAGCACCATGCGCTGCTCGGGCCCGAGCCGGGCGTAGACCGCTTGCAGGGCTTCGTGCAGGCGGTCCTGGCGGGCGGTGATGTCGTCCTGGCCGGGGTAGTTGGTGCCGTCGGCGAACCAGAGCTTGAGTGCGGTGGAGCCGGTGGCGTCCATGACGTCGACGCATGCGAGCAGGTGGGCGATGGCCTTGCGGCGCACGGCGGGGTCGGGGTGGCAGACGCTGCCGATGCGGTAGTCGTCGTCCTGGAAGGTGTTGGAGTTGATCATCCCGATGCGCACGCCGAGGTCCTCGGCGTGCGCGCGCAGCTTGCCGTAGTCCGGGACGGTGTCCCAGGGGATGTGCAGCGAGACCAGCGGGGCCACGCCGGTGGCGGCGTGCACCCGGGCGGCGTCGGCGAGCTTCTCGAACGGGTCGCGCGGCACGCCTTGCTGGGCGAAGACCTTGAACCGGGTGCCCGAGTTCCCGTAGCCCCACGACGGGGTCTCGATCACCTGGGCCTTCAGCGCCGACTTCACGGCGGGAATATCAGACATGCTCACTCTTCTCATCGCGCCGCGTGCCGGGACGGGTCGCCTTGGAGCGTGAATCGTTTCAGCAAATAGGGAGGCTACCCGGCGCGATGGAGGCCGTCAAGGCTCGGTTCGGCGTCGTTTGTAACCAGATTTGAACTCGTTTCATTAGTGTTCAGGACCGCTGGCTGAACGTCAACCTGCAAAAACGTGAGACAAGCCTTGACGCGCCCCGTGGGTCGGGCTAACCTCGCCGCAATTCCTCTGAAACCTTTCACGTTCCGTCGACGTCGACGGAACCTCTAGCTCAGGAGTCACGCATGACGGTCCCTGACCCGGGTTCCCGGGTTCCGGTGCTCGCGCTCGAGGGGGTGAGCAAGTCGTTCGGTGCGGTGCGCGCGCTGCGGGGGGTGTCGCTGGAGTTGTTCGGCGGTGAGGTGCACGCGTTGGCCGGTGAGAACGGCGCCGGGAAGTCGACGCTGATCAAGGTGCTGGCGGGCGTGCATCGTCCGGATGCCGGTTCAGTGCTGCTCGACGGGTCGCCCCTGGAGTTCGCGGGTCCGGCGGACGCCCGGGACGCGGGTGTGGCGGTGATCTACCAGGAGCCGACGCTGTTTCCGGATCTGTCGGTGGCGGAGAACATCTTCATGGGCCGTCAGCCGCGCCGGTCGCTGGGCCGGGTGGATCACCGGGGGGTGCGTGCGGCGGCGTCGGCGTTGTTCGCGCGCCTCGGTGTCGTGATGGATCCGGATCGTCCCGCGCGCGGTTTGTCGATCGCGGATCAGCAGTTGGTGGAGATCGCCAAGGCCCTGTCGTTCGACGCCCGCGTGCTGATCATGGACGAGCCGACCGCGGCGCTGACGGGCAGTGAGGTGGCGCGCCTGTTCTCCGTGGTGCGCACGCTGCGGGAGCAGGGCGCGGCGGTGCTGTTCATCTCGCACCGGCTGGAGGAGGTCTTCGAGCTGTGCCAGCGGGTGACCACGCTGCGGGACGGGGCGTGGGTGGCGAGCGAGCCGGTGGAGGGTCTGACGGAGTCGGACCTGGTCGAGCGGATGGTCGGGCGCACCCTGGACGAGCTGTATCCCAAGCAGGCCGCGGAGGTCGGCGAGGTCGCCCTCGAGGTGAGCAGGCTGACGCGCGAGGGTGTGTTCACCGACGTGAGCTTCACGGTCCGCTCCGGCGAGATCGTGGGCCTGGCGGGCCTGGTCGGCGCCGGGCGCAGCGAGGTCGCCCGCGCCGTGTTCGGCGTCGACAGGTGGGACGCCGGCAGCGTGAAGGTGTCCGGCCGGGAGTTGCGGCCGGGTTCGCCGAGTCTGGCGATGGCGGCCGGGATCGCGCTGGTGCCGGAGGACCGGCGGGCGCAGGGCCTGGTGATGGAGATGACGATCGAGCGCAACATCGGGCTCTCCGGCCTGAAGGAGACCTCGAAGGCCGGCCTGATCTCCCGTCGCGCTGAGCGCGACCGGGCGGTGGACTGGGCGACGAAGCTGCAGGTGAAGTACGCGCGCCTCGGCGACCTGGTCGGCACCCTCTCGGGCGGCAACCAGCAGAAGGTCGTGCTGGCGAAGTGGCTCGCCACCAAGCCGAGCGTGCTGATCGTGGACGAGCCGACGCGCGGGATCGACGTGGGCACGAAGGCGGAGGTGCACCGGCTGCTCTCCCAGCTGGCGGCCGAGGGTGTCGCGGTGCTGATGATCTCCTCGGACCTGCCGGAGATCCTCGGCATGGCGGACCGGGTGCTGGTGATGCACGAGGGCCGGATAGCCGCCGAGATCCCGCGCGATCAGGCGTCCGAGCAGTCGGTGATGGCCGCGGCCACCGGCGTGAGAACGAAGGGGAGCGCGTCGTGACCGCGACTCTTGAACCCGTGCACGTGGCCGCGCCGGCGCCGGCCTCGCTGCTGGACCGGGTGCTGCGCATGCGCGAGCTGGCCATCCTCGCCGTGCTGGTGGTGATGCTGGCCGCGACGCAGGTCGACAACGGGGCGTTCCTGTCCGAGCAGGGCGTCAAGGACCTGCTTTTGAATGCGACGATCCTGGTGCTGGTGGCGGTCGGCGAGGCCGTGGTGGTGATCAGCCGGAACGTGGACCTGTCGGTCGGCTCCGTGCTCGGGGTCGCCGCGTTCGCCGCCGGCGACTACATCCAGGGCGGCGGCAACCCCGCAGTCGCCCTGCTGATCGCGGTCGCGGTCGGCGCCGTGTTCGGCGTACTCAACGGCCTGCTGGTCGGGGTCGGGCGGGTGCCGGCGCTGGTCGTCACCCTCGGCACCCTCTACATCATCCGCGGCCTGGACTCGGTGTGGGTCGGATCCCGCGAGATCACCGCGAGCCGGCTCTCCCCGGGCTTCGTCAGCTTCGGCCACGACGGTATCTGGGCGATCCCGTACCTCGGCATCCTGGCCGCGGTCGTGCTCGTCGCGGTGGCCTACTACCTCAGGAACTACCGCAGCGGCCGGGAGTTCTACGCCGTCGGCTCGAACCCGCAGGCCGCCGACCTGGCCGGGGTGCCCACCCGCAAGCGGGTGCTGGGCGCGTTCGTGCTCTGCGGCGCCCTGGCGGGCCTTGCGGGCGCGCTGTACCTGGCCAGGTTCGGGTACGCGGACGCCTCGACCGGCACCGGCTACGAGCTGACCGTGGTCAGCGCCGTGGTCGTCGGCGGGGTGGGCTTCACCGGCGGCTCGGGCAGCGTGTACGGCGCGGCGCTCGGTGCGCTGCTTTTGACCTCGATCAACAGCGTGCTGCCCGCGGTCGGGGTCAGCTCGGTGTGGGTGGAGGCGATCGACGGGATCCTGCTGCTGGCGGCGATCTCGGTGGACCGGTTCATGGCCCTGCGCGTGGCCGGGCTGCTGCGCCGGCGGGCCCGAGAGGCGAGGAGCGCCGAGCATGCCTGACACGACGACGACCCCCGCC
>NZ_JAGSOH010000158.1 GCF_018139625.1 Actinospica acidithermotolerans
GGAGAATGCGGGGGTGACGAAAACGAAGCCGAGCGGCCCGCGTCCGACGCCCGCCGAGCTCGAGGCGGCGCGGGGCCTCGTCATCCCGGACGTGATCGCGCCCGGCCTCAGGGTGCTGTTCTGCGGGATCAACCCCGGTCTGTGGTCCGGCGCCGTCGGCAGGCACTTCGCGCGGCCGGGGAACCGCTTCTGGCCCGCGCTGCACGCCTCGGGGTTCACGCCCGAGCTGCTCACGCCCGCGCGCCAGGACGAACTGCTCACGCTCGGGCTGGGCATCAGCAACCTCGTCGCGCGCACGACCGCCCGGGCCGACGAGCTCACGGCCGACGAGTACCGCGAGGGCGCGCGCATCCTGGCCGAGAAGGCGGCGGAGTACCGGCCCGCCTGGATCGCGATCGTCGGCATCACCGCGTACCGCACGGCCTTCGGCCGGCCCGCAGCGAAGATCGGGCCGCAGGACGAGCGGATCGCGGACAGCCGGGTGTGGGTCCTGCCGAACCCGAGCGGGCTGAACGCGCACTGGTCCGCCACGGCGCTCGCGGAGGAATTCGCCCGATTCCGCGAGGTCGCCGAGGCGGACCAGTGAGCCGGCGGGTATCCGTGCTCTCGTGGTGTCCGTCTTACCTCGTTGGGCCGTCCTGACTGCCTCGGCCCGTCCCAGCCGCGTCGGCTTACTGCATCGGCTGCGGCTTGAGCAGGCAGAACACGGCGCCCCACGGGTCGGCGACGGCCGCGTAGCGGCCGTAGGGGGCGTCGGCCGGCTCGATCGGGACCGAGCCGCCGAGGCTCTTCGCCCGCGCGGCGGTCGCGTCCGGGTCGTCCACCGCGAACCAGGTCATCCAGTGCGCCGGCACGTGCTCCGGGAACTGCTCGCCCATGTGCTGCATGCCGCCGATGGTCCGGCCGGCCACGTTGACGGCGAAGTAGCCCTCCATGCCCTCCATCGGCTGCACGTCGATGTCGAACGCGGAACGGTAGAACGCCGAGGCTCCCGGCACGTCGCGGGTGTTGCACTCGCTCCAGATCAGCGCGCCCGCCTCGTTGACGACGACGGCGCCGAAGAACTCCTTCTTCTGCCAGAACCCGAACACGGCCCCGGTCGGATCGGCGGCGACGCCCATCCGGCCCGCGTCGCCGACGTCCATCGGCGGGACGAGCAGCGTGCCGCCGGCCTCGCCGATCCGGCGGGCGGTCTCGTCGGCGTCATCGCTGGCCAGATACGTGGTCCAGACGTGCGGCGGGGCCGGCTGGCCCTCGGGCGCCATCGCCGGGCCGATGCCCGCGACGGGCTTGTCGCGGATCGTCATCATCGCGTATCCGCCGAATTCCTCCGGCCCACGCTCTCCGCCCCAGCCGAACAGGCCCCTGTAGAAGTCCATGGCCGCCTTCTGGTCCTGGGCCATCAGATCCACCCAGCACGGCGTGCCCTGCGCATACGGTCGGTCGACTTCACTCATGTCTTCACACTCCTCCGCGGACACTTGCTACGCAACCGTACGGCGATGGTGCATATGCGTCATTCGGGTGAGCATTCGCCCGGCACTTAGGCTGTACGACATGATCCGACCCGCGAAGCCCGAAGACGTCGCCGAAATCCACGCCATGGTGCGCGAGCTCGCCGAGTACGAGAAGGCCCCGGACGAGGCCAAGGCCACCCCCGAACAGGTGCACGGCGCGCTGTTCGGCGACAACCCCGCGGTCTTCGCGCACATCGCCGAGGACGAGTCGGGCGACGTCGTCGGCATGGCGGTCTGGTTCCTCAATTACTCGACGTGGACCGGGAAGCACGGCATCTACCTCGAGGACCTGTATGTCAGGCCCTCGGTGCGCGGCACCGGCTACGGCAAGGCCCTGCTGGCCCAGCTCGCCCGCATCTGCGTCGAGCGCGGATACCCCCGGCTCGAGTGGTCCGTCCTCGACTGGAACGCGCCGGCCATCGCGGTCTACCGCTCGCAGGGAGCCGTGCCGATGGACGAATGGACCGTCCACCGGCTCACCGGCGACGCGCTGCGCGCCATGGCAGAGCGCTGATCAGGCGCGCCCCCGCCGACTCGTCCGAGGCCTTATCCCACGCCCTCGCACAGCGGCAGCTCGGGCTCTAGCACGACGAGGTCCCTCGTCGCGCGGGTGAGGGCGACGTAGAGGTCGTTCAGGCCGCGCGCGCCGTTCTCGGCGATGGCCTCGGGATCGACCAGGATGACGCTGTCGAACTCGAGGCCCTTCGACTGACGCGCCGTCAGCACGACCGTGCGCTGCTCCAGGTCCGGCTCCTCACCCGACGCCGCGCCGCGCACGGCCGCGGCCACCGTCTGCGCGAGCTCGGCGGCGCGCTCGTCCGGCACGATGACCGCGAGCCGGCCCTCGCCGACCGCCTCGTCCTGCTCCCGCGCGAGTTCGGCCAGCCGGGCCGGCAGCTCCTCGGCGGCGACGGACTCCTGCCGCGGCTTGATCCCCGACTCGCGGACCGAGGCCGGCGGCCGCGTCCCGGGGGCGATGCGCTCCAGCACCTCGGCGGCGAGGTCCATGATCTCGCGCGGCGTGCGGTAGTTGACCGTCAGCTCCGCGGCCCGCCAGCGGTCCCCGACGAAGGGTTCGAGCATGCCGCGCCACGAGTCGGCGCCCGCCGCGTCGCCTGTCTGGGCCACGTCGCCGACCAGCGTCATCGAGCGGCTCGGGCAGCGGCGCATCAGCAGACGCCAGGCCATCGCGGACAGCTCCTGCGCCTCGTCCACGATGATGTGCCCGAAGGTCCACGTCCGGTCCGCCGTCGCGCGCTCGGCGATCGTGCGCAGGTCCTTCTCCGCCTGCAGGTCGGCCAGCTCCTCGGCGTTGATGATGTCCGCCGCGCTGATGATCTCCTCGCGCGAGTCCTCCTCGTCGGTGGACCGGGAGCCGACCATGATGTCCAGCACGCCCTGCGCGTACGCGATCTCCTTGCGCCGCCGCAGTTCGCGCGCCGCCCGCTCCGAGTCGAACGCGCCGAGCAGCTCGGCGGCCTCGTCCAGCAGCGGCACGTCCGCGACGGTCCACTCGCCGGTGTACGCCTCGCGCAGCGCGGTCCGCTCCTCCTCCGTCAGCCCCGGCGCGGACTCGTCCAGCAGGTACGGCGCGGTGAGCAGCTCCGTGAGCAGCCGCTGCGGCGTGAGCTCCGGCCACATCCAGGTGAGCGCCGCCTGCACGGCCGGCTCCTGCTCCAGCGAGCGACGCAGCTCGCCGCGGTCCACGGTGCGCTTCAGGCTCTCGTTCAGGTCGGCGTCCTCGCCGTCCAGGACCAGCCCGTGCTCCTGGAGGTCCTTGGAGATGGCCGCGACGACCTCGCCGGTCAGGTCGTCGAACGGGTCCCGGGTCAGCCGCTCGGCGGCCTGGTCGACCAGCGTGTCCATGATCGCGTCCACGAACACCGGCCGGGCGAGGTTGTGCGGCTCCTCGCTCTCGAGCGCCTTCTCCTGGGCCCGCAGGCAGGCCTGCCGGTCGAGCGGGTAGCCGACGCCGTCCACGACCACGTTCAGCGGCTCGCCCTCCTCCGGCATCCGGCGCAGCGAGCCGATGGCGGTCTCGATGATCTCGGCCATGACCGTGCGGCCCTTGATCTCCGCGACCCGCGGCCCCTCGGCCTTCCGGGTGCTCACGCCCGGGAACAGGTCGCCGACCGTGAGCAGCGCGGCGCTGGTCTCGCCGAGCGCGGGCAGGACGTGCGAGATGTAGCGCAGGAACGTCGGGTTCGGCCCGACGATGAGCACGCCGCGCCGGGCCAGCCGCTCGCGGTGGGTGTAGAGCAGGTACGCCGCGCGGTGCAGCGCCACGGCCGTCTTGCCGGTGCCCGGGCCGCCCTGGACCACGAGGATGCCGCGCAGCTCGTCGCGGATCACCGCGTCCTGCTCGGTCTGGATCGTCTCCACCACGTCGCGCATCCGGCCGGTGCGCGCGCTCGCCAGCGCGGCCAGCAGCGCGGCCTCGCCGACCAGCGGGGACGCCGAATCGGCGGCCGAGGTCGCGTCGAGCACGCCGCGGGAGAGCGCGTCGTCGTCGATCCCGGTCACGGTGCGCAGCCGGGTGTGGATGTGCCGCCGCCGGCGCACGCCCTGCGGAACGGCGCTGGTCGCGGTGTAGAAGGCGCGCGAGGCCGGCGCGCGCCAGTCGATCAGCAGCGGCTCGTAGTCGTTGTCCTCGTCCAGGATCCCGATGCGGCCGATGTAGCGCCGCTCGCCCGTCTCCAGGTCGAGCCGGCCGAAGCAGAGCCCGTCCTCGGCGGCGTCGAGCTGTACGATCCGGCTGCCGAGCTCGCGCGAGGACACGTCCCGCTCGACGCGGTTCTGCGCGGTCCCCTCGCCCGCCACATACACCCGCGACAGTTCCGCCGTGGCCCGCCCCCGCAGGCCGTCGAGCCGGCCGTAGAGCATGCTCACGTACTGCTGCTCCCGGCTGACTTCGTCGGATTCGCTTGACATCCCACTCCCCATGCGCTAGGTTTGCTGCCGAGCCGTTCTTTGGTTCTTTTTTGGGCTGCGCAAAATAAGTGTGCTCTCAGCGTAGCACATATCGTAAGTGGCACACCGGTTTAAGGCCCGATGTGGTGCGGTTTAAGGCCCGCTGTGGTCAGCGGCCGAGCTCCGGTCGCAGCGCCTGCTCGGTCCAGATGGTCTTGCCGGTCGCCGTGTGCCGCGTCCCCCACTTCGCGGTCAGCTGCGCGACGAGCATCAGGCCGCGGCCGCCCTCGTCGAAGATGCGGGCCCGGCGCAGGTGCGGCGAGGTCGAGTTGCTGTCGGAGACCTCGCAGATCAGAGTCCGGTCATAGATCAGCCGCAGCTGGATCGGCTCCATGCCGTACCGCAGCGCGTTCGTCACCAGCTCGCTCACCACGAGCTCCGTGACGAAGCTGCACTCCTCGAGACCCCACTCCACCAGCTGCGCGGTGGCCAGCCGCCGTGCCTCGGCGACGACCGGATAGTCGGTCTCCAGGTCCCACACGGCGACCCGGTCGGAATGCAGGGCCCTGGTACGCGCCAGCACCAGCGCCACGTCGTCCATCGGATGCTCGGGAAGCATCGTCTCGAGGATGTGGTCGCAGCCGGCGTCGAGGTCCGCGGTGGCGATCGGGTCGGTGAGGACCGTCCGCAGCCGCTCGATGCCGAGGTCCGGATCGGGCTGCCGCGCCTCGACCAGGCCGTCCGAGTACAGCGCCAGCAGGCTGCCCTCCGGCACCTCCATCTCCAGCGCCTCGAACGGCAGTCCGCCGACGCCGAGGACCGGACCGACGCCGATGTCCAGGAGCCGGGTGGTGCCGTCCGGCAGGACGAGCACCGGCGGCGGGTGTCCCGCGCTCGCCGCGGTCAGCATCCGCGAAACCGGGTCGTAGACCGCGTACAGGCAGGTCGCGCCGGTCTCGCCGAACGCGCCGTCGAATTCGAGGCCGCGGTCCTCGCTGTCTCCGTTGAGCCGGATGACCAGGTCGTCGAGGTGCGCGAGGAGCTCGTCCGGCGGTAGGTCCACGTCGGCGAGCGTCTGCACGGCGGTGCGCAGCCGGCCCATCGTCGCGCAGGCGTGGATCCCGTGCCCGACCACGTCGCCGACGACCAGCCCGACGCGCGCGCCGGACAGCGGGATCACGTCGAACCAGTCGCCGCCGACCCCGGCCCGCGTATCCGCAGGCTGATAGCGCGCCGCGACGTCCACCGCAGCCTGCTGCGACGGGCCGTGCGGCAGCAGGCTCGCCTGCAGCGCGAGCGCCGTGTTCCGCTCGCGCGTGTAGCGGCGCGCATTGTCCACGTAGAGCGCCGCGCGGGAGGCCAGCTCCTTGGCGAGGGTGAAGTCGTCCTCGTTGAACTCGTCCGTGCGCGCCCGGAAGAGCACCGTGACCCCGAGCGTCGATCCGCGCGCGATCAGCGGGACCGCGAGCACCGACGTGACCAGCCCGCCCTCCGCCTCCAGCCGCGAGGCCCGCTGCGGGACCGCCGACATCCAGCGCTCGAAGTCCGGGTCGCCGCTTCCGCTGCTGAGCACCGCCTTCCCCTCGCGGATCGCGCGGGCCGGCGGCGAGAACCAGGGGTACCTGTCCGTCCCGCCGACCTCGACGACCGACAGGTCGTGGGAGGTCGAGAAGTGCGCGACCCGACGCAGCACCAGGTCGGCGCCCTCGGCCGGCTCGCTCGGCTCCTCGCCGCGCAGGACGTCGTCGAACAGGTCCACGCTGGCGAACTCGGCGAAGCGCGGCACGATCAGCTCGGTCAGCTCCTCCGCGATCCGGCCCAGGTCCAGGCTGCGCCCGAGCGAGATCGACGCCGCGTCCAGCACCGCGAGCCGCTGCCTGGCCCAGTGCTGCTCGCTGCTGTCGAACCCGGCCATCCCGACCGCGGTGACCTCGCCGGACTCGCCGAAGACGGGCCACAGCTCCAGGTTCCACGCGTGCTCCCGGATCCCGGACGGCGCCCGGGTGAAGGACTCGTAGTGCACGGGCTTGCCGGTGCGGACCACCTCCCGCAGCGCGATGAGCGTGCCGTCCTGGCTCACGTCCGCCGGCACGCCGAAGGGGAACGGGTGCCCCAGCAGCGCGGCCTCCTCCACCCCCATGACCAGGCACGCCATATCGTTGAGCCGCTGGTAGCGCTGCTCCGCGTCGAAGACGGACATGGAGAACGAAGCCTGCCGGAACGCCTGCTCCGTCAGCGCGCGCTTCTCATCCCCGGATGCGGGCTCCACGTGATCCAGTCTCGCCCCGATCGCCGGGGCGGACAACCGGGGCCGACGACCGGCCGGCCGCGCCGGGGAGGCCGCGCCGCGCGCCGGTCAGGTGCGGCACGCGAACCGTCAGAGCACTGGCTAGCTAGAACAGCCTGTTGATGAACTCGTTGCGGAACCGCCCCGCCGGGTCGCGGCGCTCGAGCAGCCGCCGGAAGTCCTCGGCCCGGGGGTAGGTGGCGAGCGCGGCGGCCGGGCCGCCGACGAACAGCTTGCCCCAGTGCGGCCGCGCCCCGAGCGGCAGCAGCGCGTCCCCGAGCGCGGCGAGCACCGGCGTGACGGCGGCGCGGTCGGGAATCCAGGTGAAGTGCAGCGCGAAGCAGTCGCGCTCGTATGCGGGGCTGAGCCACAGGTCGTCGGCCGCGATGCTGCGGATCTCCGACGTGAGCACGACCGGGGCGATCCGGCCGCCGATCCGGCGCACCGCCTCGAACGCCTCGCCTGCCCGGGCGCGCGGCACGAAGAACTCGGACTGGAGCTCGTCGCCCTTGCTCGGGGTGAACTCGGGCCGGAAGTGCGGCAGCCGCTCGAACCACGGCCCCGGCACGCCGAGCTGCGGGGTGCACGTCTCGGCGGGCTCCCCGGGCACCGGGTGCGAAGGCGCCGTGGCGAGCGTGCCGCCGAGCCAATCCCGCTGCGGGGGGATGAGAGCCCTGCCGGCGTCGGCCCGGAGCTTCAGCCAGACGTTGCAGCGGCCGTCGGCCCAGTTGGTGAACGTGCTGACGCTGTACCCGATCGCGTAGGCATCCTCGCGCTTCTCGATCAGCTCGTCGAGCGACGCGTCCACGTAGACGTACTGCGCGACGTCGAACGTCGGCTGCACATCCACCGTCAGGTGCGTCACGACCCCGAGCGCGCCGAGCCCGACCGGATAGCCCGCGAAGTCCTCGTCAGCGCCCCGCGCGAGCTCGACGACGTCCCCGTCCGCGTCGACCAGCCGCATGGACCGGACGAACGCGGCGAGGTTCTGGTTGCCGTCGCCGGAGCCGTGCGTGGCGGTGGCGCAGGCTCCGGCCAGCGAGATGTGCGGCAACGAGGGCAGGTTGGCCAGCCCGTAGCCCGCCGCGTGCAGGCGAGAGGAGATCTCCGCCAGCCGCATCCCCGCGGCCACGGTGGCCGTCCGCGCCTCCGCGTCCACCTCGACTTCGGCAGGCAGCCCGCTCAGCACCACGAGGTCGCCCTCCGTGTCGGCGATCCGGTTGAACGAGTGCCCGGTACCCAGCACCCGCACCCCCGTGCCGCCCGCCACCACGCCGCGCAGTTCCTCGACGGACGCCGGCCGATGCACGCGCGCCGCCCGGAACTCGACGTTGCGGGCCCAGTTGCGCACTGCTTCGCTCATCGTTCGGCCTCCACCTCGCTGATCGTCTGTGAGCGCTAACAACATAGCGCGGCCCGCCCCCGCCTGAATATCCACCCCGGATGCCGAGCGGCCGAGGGGACGGATCCCGGCCGCGCTTCACGGTGAGGGAACCGGCCCGCTAGAGCGCCGCGTACGCCACCGCGATGGCGGCGCCGAGGCGGGCGTTGTTCTTGACCAGGGCGATGTTGGCGCGCAGGCTCTCGCCGCCGGTGATCTCGACGATGCGGCCGAGCAGGAACGGCGTGGCCTCCTTGCCCTTGATGCCCCCGGCGTCCATGTCCCGCAGCGCCTGCTCGATGATCGAGTCGATCCGCTCGCCCGGAACCTCGTCGGCCTCGGGGATCGGGTTGGCGATGTCGAGGCCGCCGCGGATGCCGAGGTCCCACTTCGTGCGCATGATGGCGGCGAGCTCGGCGGGGGAGTCGGCGCGCATGGGGGCGGCGAAGCCGCTGCGGCGGGAGAAGAACGCGGGGAACTCGTCGGTGCCGTAGCCGATGACCGGGATGCCGAACGTCTCCATGGTCTCCAGCGTCAGGCCGATGTCGAGGATGCTCTTCACGCCCGCGCTGACCACGGCCACGTCGGTCTGCGCCAGCTCGGTCAGGTCGGCGCTGATGTCAAAGGTCTGCTGAGCGCCGCGGTGGACGCCGCCGAGGCCGCCGGTGACGAAGGTGCGGATGCCGGCCAGCGCCGCGAGGCGCATCGTGGCGGCGACGGTCGTCGCGCCGTGCGCTCCGCGGGCGATCACGTACGGCAGGTCGCGCAGGCTGACCTTGGCCACGTTCGGATCGGTGGCGAGCAGCTCCAGGTCCCCGGCGGTGAGGCCGACGCGCGGGCGCCCGCCGAGCACGGCGATCGTGGCCGGGACCGCGCCGCCGTCGCGGATGATCTGCTCGACCTCGGTCGCCATGGCCACGTTCTGCGGGTACGGCATCCCGTGGCTGATGATCGTGCTCTCCAGCGCCACGACCGGGCGGCCCTCGGCGAGCGCGCCGCGCACCTCGTCGGTGAGCGTCAGGGCGTGGTGCGGGGCCGTCTCAGAGTGCGTCATGGGTGGTCCTTTCCTCGAGCATGTGCTCAGTCAGATCCGGGCGGACGGTGTGCTCGCTCTCCAGCGTCAGCGCGGCGGCGGCGTGTCCGTAGCGGGCGGCGAGGACGGGGGAGTGGCCCGCGAGCAGTGCGTGCGCGAAGGCCGCGAGCATCGCGTCGCCGGCGCCGGTCACGTCCTCGACCTCGGCGGGGATTGCTGTCAGCTTGTGGATTTCACCCTGCGAGCTCAGCAGGCTGCCGTCCGCGCCGAGGCGGACCCACACGTGCCGGACCCCTCGTCCGTGCAGCACCGCGGCGGCGTCGGTCAGGGCGTCGTCCGTCACCGCGTCCCGATCCGTCAGCGCCGCGAGCTCGTCCCTGTTCGGGGTGATCGCGAAGATCGGCCGCTCGGCGCTCAGCAGCGGGGCGAGCCGCGCGGCCTTGGGGACGCTCACCGGGTCGATCACGACGCGCACGTCGTTCATCCGGGCCAGGTCGAGCAGGTGGGCGCTGGTCGCGGCGGGCAGATTGCCGTCCAGGACGAGCATCGCGGCGTGCGTGATCAGCTCGCGCGCCGACCGGAGGTGCTCGGGCCGCAGGTCGTCGGTGGCGGTCATGTCGGCCACCGCCACCAGCATCTCGCCGTCGGTGTCGAGCAGGGCGGTGTAGCTGCCGGTCGGATGCGTGCTGCGGTGCACGTGGTCGAGCATGACGCCCGCGTCCCGGGTGTCGGACAGCAGGCGCTCGCCGTGCGGATCCCGGCCGAGCGCGGCGATCAGGTGCGTCGGCGTGCCGAGGCGCGCCAGGTTCTCCGCGATGTTCCGGCCGACGCCGCCCGGGGTCGTCGACGTGTGCCCCGGATTGCTCGTCCGCGGTATCGCCGCGGCGCTACTGCGTGCCTTGATATCCACGTTCGCGCCGCCGACCACGACCACCGGCGGCTGCGAGCTGAGGATGTATCCACGCCCGAGGATCACGCCCTTGCGCCCCAGATTCGACAGGTGCACGTTGACGGCTGCGCGGCTGCTGCCGACGCGTTCGGCGATCTCCGCGGGGCCGATCAGCGGCTCGCGGCGCAGTAGCTCCACGATCTCCCGCTCGCGCTCGGTCAGTCCCATGCTTATAAGACTAAAGCGTCTTTAGAAAACTATGCAAGCCGGGCCGCAGTGGTGCACGCTCGTCTTCCGCTATGCTCCGGCTCGGCATACCATTCCGGCAAAGCCCTGCGACCGCGCGAACCCCTACGCGCTCGAGGACACCACCACGGCCCTCGATCTGCTCGCCGGACACGCGCAGGCATTCCTCGGCGAATCCAGCCACGTCTCCAGCGTCCCCGTGGCCGCACACGCCTGAATTCACCGATCAGCAGCCCACCGCACCATGCCCACCACTTCGCCGAGCCATCGCGTGCACCTTCGGAACAGGGGAGTGCGCTCCGGTTCGCCGGGACGTCGCGGAACCCGATCGCGCGGCACGCTCGATCATGAGGGCCACCAGGTCCGCGAACGTCGCCGCGCCCTCGGCGTCGTCGGCGCGGCGCGAGATCTGGGCGATCGGGCCGACCTGGTCGAGGACGACGTCCTCGGCGGCCAGCACGTAGGCGAGGGTGAGCAGGGCCGCGCGGCCGTTGCCGTCGGCGAAGGGATGGAAGAAGCACACGTCCAGGTAGGCGCGGGCCGCGCGCGCGGCGAGCGGCACGGCGTCGTCCCGGGCCTCGGCCAGGCAGGCCTCGAACGCGGCCTGCGTGCCGGGGCCCAGGCCGTAGCGCTCCCGGCCGCCCTTGGCGAAGGCCGGGCGGTCGCGGAACGGCGCTTCGGCCACTCCGAGGACGGTGCGCTGCCACGAGGCGAGCAGGGGAAAGTCGAGTTGCTCGCGCGCCTCGGCGGCGGCGCGCGCCTTCTCGTACGCGGCGAGGAGCCGTCGCGCGCGGGCGGGGTCGCGCTCGCGCTCGACGGTCGCTATGCGGTGTGCGACGCCGTCGCGGCCCGGCTGGACCGGCGCGTCCGGCCGGTCGAGTCCGTGGCGCACGGCGTCGGCCCACGGCACGTGCTCGCGGACCTCACGCCACGTCAGCAGGTGATCCTGCGGCATCGCATTGTTCAGACGTCGACGGGCTCGGCGAGGGAGCACTCGAACGGGCCGTCGAGGGAGTCGGCGAGCCGCCGGGCGACGTCGTCGACGAGGGTCTGGTCGGCGGCGATCCAGCTCTGGAAACGGCCGCCGATCGCCTGCTCCACCAACGCCTCCGCGCGGTACTCGGTCACGCCCCAGCGGGCGAGGTACCAGCGCAGCACCTGCGCGCAGTGGTTGTACCAGGCGTCGCCCGCCTCGGTGCGGACCATCACCTGGTGGATCAGGTGCGCGGCGCCGCGCTCCCAGACCTCGACCTTGCCGCCGTCGGCCAGGCCGTCCAGCGGAAAGCGCTCGAAGCGCGCGGCCAGGTCCTCGATCCACAGCCGCCATTCGACCAGGCCGGCGATCATCGCCTGGACGGTCTCCTCGGGGCGGCCGTGGCTGACCGAGTGGCTCTCGCAGCACCATGCGGAGATCGGGCCGCCGCCGTAGTCGCCCTCGTCGAGCGACCAGCGCCAGCCGCGCGCCCACAGGCCGAATCGCCCGGCCGCCAGTTCGTCGAAGGAGTCGGGGTGCGGATCGCGTTTCCACACGGCCGGCGCCAGGCTCCTGACGATGTCCGGCGCAGTCTCGGTATCGAAGGGGTGACGCCTCGGATCGACGTCATCCCAGGACAGGTCCCACGGCACGAAGCTCCAATCCACCACGCCGTGAGTATGCCACCGCTGTCCAACCGTTTATGCGGCGATTGATTACGTCGCTCCTACCGTTTGCGCTGCGATTTCATTACGCCGCTTCCATCACGCCGCGAGCAGGTCCGAGCCGACCGCGCCGACCGGGTTGCCGCGCTCGGCCGGGGCGAAGCAGGCGTTGACCGCGTGCCGGCCGAACTCGAAGGCCTCGCGCAGCAGGTTCGAGTCGGTGGCCAGCCGGCTGACCGGGGGGACCGCCGGGTCGGGGCGGATCGAGAGCACCGCCGTGGGATGGGCGCCGCTCCGGTCCGTCTCGTAGGCGGCCAGGACGCGGTCGTCGTCCACCATGCGCGCGCGGCGGGCGAGGTAGGCGGCCTTGAGCTGCGGGGTGTGCCGGCGCAGCGCGACCTTGGCCACGAAGCGGGCCCCGAGCGAGGGCGGGACGCGCTGCTCGGCGCCCTTGGTCGCGGGCACGTCGTGCACGGCCTTCGAGCGCAGCACGAGCACATGTGTCGCGCCGTCACGCAGCGCCTGCCGGAACGGGATCGACTCGGCCAGGCCCGCGTCGAAGTAGCGCCGGCCGCCGAGCGCGACCGGGCGCCCGGCCAGCACCGGCAGCGCGGTGCTCGCCCGCAGCGCCAGGCGCAGCGCCTTGCCGTCGGTCATCTCGCTGAACAGGTCGCGCGGCTCGCCGGTGGCGATGTCCGTGGCGAGCAGGTGCAGCTCGATCGGGGTGTCGAGCACGGACGCGTAATCGAGCGGGTATTCGCGGATGTAGATGTCTTCGACCAGCCGTTCGACGTCCACCATCGGGCGGCCGCGCAGCAGGTTGGTGGTGCGGATGCAGGCGCGGGTGAGCCGCGGGTCGATGCAGCTGAGGATTCCCTGCGGCTTCGAGCTCAGCAGCCAGGCCGCGGTGAGCGCGCCGGCCGAGGCTCCGTACACCGCGTCGAACGCGTTGAGCAGGCCCAGTTCGTGGATCGCCAGCGCCATTCCCGCCGATACGCTGCCGCGCATTCCGCCGCCCTCGATCGCGAGGGCGACGCGGTGCCCGTCCGCGCGCTCGCCGGGGCGGCTGCCCGCCGCGAGCCGTTCGGCGAGGACGGAGGTGAGTCGATGGGGGTCCTGATCCGTCGTGCCGCCGAGAAGGTGCTCAGCCACTGCCCTCTCTCCCCTGGTCGCAGCCCTTCCGGGGCTGTCTTCCTCGTGTGGCCGCGGTGGGCCGGTGCCTACCGAGGGGGAACGTACCCAGGGGTTGTGAACAGGAGATCTATCTTGTGCGACGCGCTCTTGAGCTTTGGGTATATCGGACGGCTGAGGTCAGACGGCCTGTTCGCGGCGGCGGGAGAGCGCCGGGTGCGAGCCGACGGCGACGAGGTCGGCGACGGCCTGCCGCGGAGCGCCCTCGGCCAGGTGCGTGCGGCCGACCAGGATGGCGTCCGCGTCCAGCTTCGCGCTGCTGATCAGGTCGCGGCGCGGGGTCGAGCCGCACTCGGTGACCCGCACGACGCCGTTCGGGACGAGCGGGAGCAGCTTGGCGAGCGTGGCCTGGATCTGCACCGAGCCGTCGGCGACGTACTGCGGCGGGCGCAGGAAGAGGGTGTGCGCGTTGGCGCGCAGCGCGCGGACGAGGTCGCGGGCGCTGCAGACCTCGACGACCGGGGTCAGGCCGACGGTCGCGGCGCGCTCCACGAGCGAGACCAGCGCCTCGTCGTGCAGCGTGGAGGCGGCCAGCAGCACGAGGCTGGCGCCGTGCGCGCGGGCCTCCCACAGCTGGTAGCTGGAGACGACCGGGTCCATGCACAGCAGCGGGGTCCGGGTGTGCACGTTCGCGTCGTTCATCGCGGTGAGCGAGCTGCCCACGCCGTTCGCGCCGGGGCGCACGGGCACGGCGATGACTCCGGCGCCGCCGGCCTCGTACTCCTCGGCGAGCTGCCCGGGAGCGGCGTGCGCGGGGTCGAGCTCGGCCACGACGACGATGTGCTCGCTGCCGAGCGCCTCCTTGCCGTTGAGCGGGGCGGGCCGGTCCAGCGCCCGGGCCTTGATCTCGTCCAGCGGGACGCGGGCCTGGCGGGTGGCGACGCGGGCCAGGGCCGCGTTCGCGAGTGCCGTTATCGCCGAGGCCGAGGCGGTGACCGTGCGGTTCACGCGGCGGCCGCCTGGGCCTCGGCG
>NZ_JAGSOH010000159.1 GCF_018139625.1 Actinospica acidithermotolerans
CACCCCGGTCGCACCGGATTCGCCGCCCGCCCCCGCCGCGCCCGGCCGCTCGCAGATCTCCGCGATGCAGGCCCTGGCGTACTTCGTCGGGCTGCACCCGACCCTCGTCGCGCTGGACTTCACGATCACCCGCGGCGGCACCATCGTCAGCCGGGTGGCCGACGACGTGACCTCGAACGAGGCGGCCGCGATCCTCGGCGAATACGGCACTGCGCTCGCGACGGCCGCCGGCGAGACCTTCCGCGCCCGCCGGCTGCAGACCGGTCCCTGGGAGTGGACGGAGCTGCACGCCCGATTACCGACACGCGCCTCGGAACTGGACGCGCCCACGGTGCCGATCAGCATCGCGGGCCGGCGCTGGGCCGTGCCCAACCCCTACGGGGCGGTCGGCGGGCTTCCGTCGCCGGCCGGTCCCGCGCACCTGTCAGAGCCGAGCGAACCGTGGCGATAACGGTGGACGCTCCGCTGATCCTGCTCGGCCTGCTGGTGGTGGCGGCGGCGGTGCTCTCGGGCGCGGTGGCCAGCCTGACGGCGGTCAACCGGCAACTTCGGCAGTCGGCCGCGTGGTGGGAGAACGCGGCCGGCGCGCTGGTTCCCTGGGCGGAGGCCCGTGCCGAGCTGCGCTCGCGGCACTCCGTCACCTACCCCGACGGTTCTTACACGGTCATCTGCGACGAGCCGATCGGCGACGTGATCGGCATGCACGTCACCGCCGGCGGCGAACGGCGGCTGATCCGGCACGAGCAGTGCGACCCGTGGCGCGTGACCCCGGAGCGGCACGTGCGCACCCGGTGACGGCTTCGGCCCCCATGACCGGGATCGCCGGTCATGGGGGCCGAAGCCGGTGCACTGACGCGAGTGCGCTACCCCTGGTCGAACATGCGGTGCAGCGTCACGTGCGGCTGCTGCGTCGCGGTCAGCGGACGCATGCCGGTGTGCGTGCTCGCCGCGCCCGCCGCCGCGGCGTTGGTGAGGATGGCCTTGACCTGCGCCGCCAAGGCGTCGGCGTCGGCCTTGACCTGGTCGATCGACGCGGTCGACGAGCCGAGCGCGGTCAGCTCCGCGTGGATGCGGCGCAGCCGTGCGAGTTCGTCCGAAGTGAGCGAGAAGGGATGGGGCGTCGAGACGATGAACTGGTATGCCCCCGCGAGGGTCTGGCACCCGTCGCAGTGCACGTTCGTCGAGTTGCCGAGGTTGACGGCGTCGAGGTGGATGTCCTCGCCGGCCATCGTGACGATCTGGAAGGAGAGCGAGATCGAACGGCACGGGGACGAGGCCCGGCAGGCGACCGACTCCGCCTCGGCTTGGTTGCGGGCGCCCGCGGCGGTCACCGCGCCGAGCTGGTGCACGTCGAAGGTGTCGCGGAACACGGTGGGATGCCCGGGGTTCGCCAGGGCGTGCGCGCTGTCGGCGACGACGGCGCACCCGGCGTACGCCTCCGCGGCGCCGCTCGCGAATCCGACCACGCCGAGGCAGGCGGTGACCAGCACGCCGGCGCGGAAGGCGCGGGGAGTGCGGCGCGTGAGGCGGGTGCCGACGCGGGGTGCGGAGTCGTGTTCGGTGGTCATCGGGATTGCTCCTCTGTTCGGTCGATCGATCCGGTCGTGGACCGTGGGGTGGGGTCGAGGGGGCGACCGCGAGCCCGAAATCGTTGTCGCCGTAAAGCAGAGGCGGGGCTCCGGACGCCGAGGGAGAGGAGGCGGCGCCGCGGAACCCGCGCGTGGGGTGCGGGGAGTGGGGGAGGATCGCGATCTGCCCGGCGGAAGGCCCCCGCGTGCCGGAGTCGCGGAACTGGCGCGACGGCGGCCGCGTCGCCGCGGCCCCGGTGCCGGCCGGGAATCAGGGTGCCGGCCGCACCGTTCGTGCCCTGTCGGCCGCGGACCGGGGGAGAGGCGGTCCGCGGCCACGCAGGTGTTACTGGGTGATGCTGATGGACTGCGAGGCCGCGCCCTCGGCCTCGGCACCCGGCGACCAGACGTTCGCCACGTTGGAGGTGTTGGAAGCGTCGACCACCGCGATGTGCTTGGTGACGTTCTTGGTGAAGCTGAAGGTGAGCTTGCCCAGCGCCTCGCGGCCCGGCAGCAGCTCCGCCGACTCGGCCGCCAGCTCGTTGAAGTCCATGCTCATGGGAGTCTCCTTGCCGCCGAGGCGGCGCTCGTGTCCAATCTGTTCGGACGGACTGTCCGACGAGATTGGACAGTAGCCGGGATCTCCGCCGATCGCAACGGACACGCCGGGGTCCGGAAAACCCCGCCGTGGACCGTAAGCGGCCCGGAAAGCGCGTGCTGCCACGGGTTTTCCGGTCCGCGGTCCATAGAGTTATGACTCGTTAGGGCGAGTCACATCACTCGCAGGCAGTAAGCGAACCATGGCGAACTCGGTGATGCATATGCGTAACCGACATTGGCGACATACAGTGTGGCCCTCTCGCGGCCCTCGCCGCCCGTGGGCCGGCAGCATTCGCCGCGCCGCCCGAACCCATCCAAGGGAGTCCTAGGTGCTGGTCGTCCAGGGAGGACCCACCACGGCAGTGGTGCGTCGTCCAACCGGAGAGTCGGTCGTCCTCCTCTCGGGCGAGCTGCCCGCCGTGCTGACCGACGAGAGCCTCAGGCAGGTGCTCGATCTGGCGGCGGCGGTGCTCGACCAGGCGGAGATGCAGTTGTTCGAGCGCTGCCTCGACGCGCTGCGCAGCGGCGACACGAGCCGCAACCGGCGCATCGAGATCGGCGGGGCGGTGCTCACCGTCTCCTCCGGCTGAACGGCTGAACGGCTGAACGGCGAATGCCTCGACGGCGGCTCAGCGCGTGCCGAGCAGGGCCGGAAGCTCCCCCCGGGAGACGACGCCCAGCTTCGGATACGCCTTGTACAGGTGGTGGCCGACCGTTCGAGGGCTGAGAACGAGCTGGGCGGCGATGTCGCGGTTCGACAGGCCCTGCGCGGCGAGCCGGACGATCTGAGCCTCCTGCGACGTGAGCACGGCGAGCGCGGCCTGCGCCGGGCTGTTCGTGCGCGTCACGACGGCGTCGGCGCGGGTGCGCGGCGGCTCTCCGCCGGCGCCGCTGGCGGCGAGTTCCTGGCGCGCGCGCTCGGCCCACGGGCTCGCGCCGAGGCGCTCGAAGGTCTCCAGCGCCGCCGAAAGCGGTGCGCGGGCCTCGGTACGGCGCCGCTCCCGGCGCAGCCGCTCGCCCCACAGCAGCTGCGTGCGCGCGCGGTCGAAGGGGCGGTCGGACTTCACGTACAGGCGCAGCGCGGCGGTGAAGGCGCGCCCGGCGGACTCGTCGTCCTCGGCGAGCAGCGCCTCGCCGCGCAGCACGAGCGCGTCCGCAGCGTTCTGCTTCACCCCGGCCGCCCAGCTCGTGAGCCGTCCGAGGGCCAGTTCGGCCAGTTCGCGGTCCCCGGCGCGCACGGCCGCCTCGAGCAGGTCCGGCAGCGCGCGGGCCGCGGCGAGCTGATGCACGGCCGGCCCGTTCTCCAGCGCGCGCAGGTGTTCGAGGGCGGCGGCCGGACGGCCGAGGCCGAGGTCGAGCAGCCCGAGCGCCCAGCGGCCCCAGGATTCGCCGAGCGACATGACCGTCGGCGCGAGGTCGGTCAGCGCCCGCCGCGCGTACTCGCGGCAGCGCTCCTCGTCGCCCGCCGACGCCGCGAGATACGCCAGCAGACCGCTGACCTGGCTCTCCCACTGCGTCTGGCCCGCGGCCTCGGCGATCGCCAGCGCCTCCTCGGCGCAGGTGCGCGCCTCGCCGAGGCGGCCGAGGTGCGCCTGGACGCGGGCGAGCGCGCCGAGCGAGGCGCTGTACCAGGCCATCCGGCCGTGCTCGCGGCACTCGGCCAGCAGCGTCGCGAACAGTTCGAGCGCGGCCTCGTCCTGCGCCATGATCGGCGCGAGCGAGCCCAGGGTGATCACCGGCCCCGCGGCATAGAGGCCTGATGAGCGGACGCGGTCGATCACGACGGCCAGGTCGGCCGGCCGGAACCCGAGATCCGACCGCAGCGAGAGCATGATCGCGGTCTCGACGTAGAGGCAGACGAGGTATACCGGGTGCTCCGGCGAGACCCCCGACAGGCTTGTGAACAGGTCGCTGTACGCGGAGACCTCGCGGTCCCCGAGGAACCAGGCCAGATCCACCGTCAGGCACAGCAGCGTGCCGGCCTCCAGCGGTCCGCCGTTGCGGCCGAGCTCCTGCGCGCCCGCGTACGCGATCCGGTACGCCTCGCGCAGCTCGCCGAGCTCGAAACGCGCGGTGGCGCAGGCGATGACCAGCCTCATCCATGTCTGCGCGTCAAGGCTTTGACCCGCCGCCGCGAGTTCCGCGCGCACGAGCTCCGCGTTGCCCGCGCACCGCTCGGCGCGCTCGGCGTCCCCGTGGTCGGTCGCCGCCTCGGCCGCCAGGATCCAGCGGCGCAGCCGATCCCCGGGCGACGGGCTGAGCACCGCGGCCCGCTCGTACGCGCCGATCGCCGCCGGGCGACCGCCGCGCCGGCCCGCGCGCTCCGCGGTGCGCTCCAGCTCGGCGGCCAGCCGCTCGTCCGGCCCCGTCGCGGCCGCGGCCTCGTGCCAGATCCGCCGGTCCGCCTCCTCCGGTCCGGTCAGCGCCCCGGCGTAGGCGCGGTGCGCGGCCAGCCTCCGGGGCACCGGGGTCGCCGCGACCAGCGCGCTGCGCAGCAGCGGATGCCGGAAGCCGAACGTGCCCTGATTCACCTGCAGCACGCCGGAGCGCTCGGCCGGACCGATCGCCTCGGCGGGCACTCCGAACAGCGGGGCCGCCCGCAGCAGTGCGTCGACCTCGGGGCCGTCGGCCAGTGCCGCGAGCTTGAGCAGCGAGAGGGTCTCGCGCGGCAGCGACTCGATCTGCGCGCGAAACGCCTCGACCAGCCTCTCGGGCAGCTCGGGCACCGGCTGGGCGTCACCGTGGGAGTCGAGCGCTGATACGGCCGGTAGCTCGAGCAGCGCGAGCGGATTGCCGTGCGCCTGGGCCAGGATCCAGGCGCGTGCCGCCGGGGAGGGCCGATCCGCACGCAGGGCGATCACCTCCTGCGCGGCGGCATCCGGCAAGCCCTTGACTTCGAGCCCTGGCAGGCCGGACCGCTCCAGCAGCGCGCAGCCCTGCCGGGCCGACATCACGATCGCCACGTTCTCGGTGCCCAGCCGCCGCGCCGCGAAAATCAGGGCGCTGAGCGAGAGTTGGTCGAACCAGTGTGCGTCGTCGACCAGGCAGAGCATCGGGGTGGCGGTGTCGGCGAGCTCGGAGAGCAGGGTGAGCAGCGCGAGACTGATCAGCAGCTGGTCGGCGGGCTCGGCGGACTCCTTCGCGCTCAGGCCGAAGGCCGTCGCAAGCGCGTCGCGCTGCGGGGCGGGCAGCACGTCGAGCCGGTCCAGAACCGGGTGCAGCAGCAGGTGCAGCCCGGCATAAGGAAGCTGCGACTCGGCCGGGTACCCGGTCGCGCGCAGCACCCGGAGGCCGTCGGAATTCGGGCAGGCGGCCTCGAGCAGCGCCGACTTGCCGATCCCCGGCTGCCCGCTGAGCACCAGCGAACCGCCCTGCCCGGCCCGCGCCGCCGCCAGCAGCCCCCGAAGAGCGCCCAGCTCGGCATCCCGTCCGCTCAGCATGATTTCGAGTCTAGACGCGCCCGGCGACAGGGACCGGTCACCGACCCCGATTACCTATCCGTGACTGATTCCGGCAGCGCCGCCGCTCCGTAGCTTCGCCGGTATGACGACCACGGACCTACGCCGCGGGACCGGCGCCGACCAGCGGACCGACGCCCGCCACAACAGCCCCTTCACCCTCATCGTGCTGCTCACCGGGGTCTTCATGGCCCTGCTCGACTTCTTCATCGTCAACGTCGCGCTGCCGGACACCCAGCACGACCTGCACGCCTCCTCCGCGGGCATCCAGTGGGTCGTCGCCGGCTACGGCCTGGCCCTGGCGTCGGCGCTGGTCACCGGCGGACGGCTCGGCGACCTGTTCGGCCGCAAGCGGATGTTCGTCCTCGGCCTGCTGGTGTTCGCCGCCGCCTCCGCCGCCTGCGGCCTCGCCCCGAACCCGGGCGTGCTGATCGGCGCGCGGGTGGCGCAGGGGATCGGCGCGGCGCTGTTCATGCCGCAGATCCTCGGCGTGATCGGCGCGGCGTTCTCCGGCGCCTGGCAGGCGCGCGCGTTCACCGGCTACGGCCTGACCGCCGGGCTCGGCGCCGTGTTCGGCCAGCTCATCGGCGGCTCGCTCATCCAGGCGAACCTGTTCGGGCTCGGCTGGCGCTCGATCTACTGGATCAACGTGCCGATCGGCCTCGCCGCCGCGCTGCTGGCCGTCCGCGCGCTGCCGAGCGTGCCGCGCGGGGGCCGCACCCGGCTCGACCCGGTCGGCGGCCTGCTGCTCACGCTCGCCGTGGTCGCGCTCGTGCTTCCGCTCGTCGAGGGCCGCCAGGACGGCTGGCCAGCCTGGACCTGGGCGTGCCTGGCCGCCTCGCCCGTGCTGCTCGGCCTGTTCTACGTGCACCAGCGGCGGCTGATCGGCCGCGGCGGCGAGCCTGTGCTCAACCCGGTGCTGTTCACGCAGCGCTCGTTCGCCGCCGGGATGCCCATCGCGCTGGTCTACAACACCGGTGTCGCCTCGTTCTTCTTCGTGCTCGCGCTGTACCTGCAGCAGGGCCGCGGGATGTCGGCGCTGGACTCCGGGCTGCTGTTCATCGCGGTCGGACTGCCGTACCTGGCCACCTCGATGCGCTCCGGCACGCTCGCGGCGCGCTTCGGCAGGAAGCTGATGACCGTCGGCTGCGTCGGCCAGGCCGCCGGTTACGCGCTGCTCGACCTCACCGCGCACGAGGCGGGCGTGGGCCGCAGCGTGCTCTGGCTGGCTCCGGCGATGGCCGTCGTCGGCGCGACGATGGGCCTCGCGTACGCGCCGATGTTCGGCGTCGTGCTGGCCGGGGTGGACCGGCAGCACGCCTCCTCCGCCTCCGGGCTGCTCTCGACCGTGCAGCAGGTCGGGGGCGCCACCGGCATCGCGCTCGCCGGGATCGTCTTCTTCGACGCCCTCGGCGCGCGGCCGACGGCCGCCGCGTACACCGCGGCGTTCGGCGTCGCACTGCTGCTGCTGACCGCGATCACCCTGGTGGCGGCGGCGCTGATGCGGCTGCTGCCGGTCAACCCGACGGCGTAGTTCAGCGAGGTCCGGCCCCTCCGCCGCCAGTACGGTTTTCGAGGAACCCGGTGACGACGGCGGAAGGGTCGGACAACATGCAGCAGCGGACCACGGCCTTGCACACCCCGTGCTGGACCGAACTGAGCGTGCCGGACCCGGAGGCCGCCAAGGCCTTCTACGGCGCGGTCTTCGGCTGGCACGCGCAGACCGACCCGCGGCCCGAGGCCGGCGGCTACGCGATGTTCCTGCTGGACGGCGCCCCGGTGGCCGCCGTCTCCCCGATGTACGACGACTCCACGCCGGTGGCCTGGAGCGTCTGCCTGTCCGTCTCGGACGCCGAGCGCACCGCGCTGCAGGCGGCCGAGCACGGCGGCAGGACCCTGATGCCGCCGGTGGACGTGTTCGACCTCGGCCGCTACGGGGTGCTCACCGACCCGGAGGGCGCCTCGTTCTCGATCTGGCAGGCCAACCGGTTCAGCGGTGCCGACATCATCGGCGACCCGAACGCGCTCGGCTGGATCGAGCTGTCCACCCGCGACCCGAAGCGGGCGCTGTCCTTCTACCCGGCCGTGTTCGGCTGGTCCACCCATCTGAGTGACTTCTACACGGAGTGGAGCATCGGCGGCACCCACTTCGGCGGCCTGGTCGACCTCAACCAGATGCCCGCACCCGCGGCCGAGGTGCCCGCGCACTGGAAGCCCTACTTCCGGGTCGACGACGTCGACGCGATCGCCGCGCGGGCGGCCGGCGAGGGCGCGGGCGTCCTGCTGCCGCCCACCGCCGTGCCCGGCGACGACCTGCGCTACAGCGTGCTCAAGGATCCGCAGGGCGCGCACTTCGGCATCTTCGCCCCGGCCGCGTAGCCGACCGCGTATCAGGCCGATGTGGTCTGGCCGGCGAAGACGAGCTGCCCGGTGGAGACGTCGCGGATGACGTAGAGGAACGGATGGTCGGCGTCGAAGGTGACGCCGACCGGCACCCGGGCTGACGAGGCCATCGCCCCGCCCGCCGCGGCCGCCGCGATCGTGCCGTTCTCCGCGACCTCGATGTGCGCCTTCTCCACCACGCTGGTGACCTGCAGGTTCTCGCCGTCGGCGGTCATCCCGGTCAGGTCGGCGCCGTCGAACAGCCTGTGGAGACCGAGCGCGCTCAGCGACTTCTTCAGGTCGTCGGGGGAGTAGTCGGTCGTGAACTTCGGCAGGCTCAGCTGCACCGGCTGCTTGGTCATCGACGCGAGCATCGTGTTGAGCTGCGCGGTCGAGAGGCTGTCGCGGAAGCCCTTGAGGCTGCCGGCGCCCTGAGCCGGCAGCAGGACGTCCATCGCCAGCCTCCCGCCCGCGTACGGCAGTTCGACCAGCTGCCAGCCGCTGCCCGAGGCGTACTCGAACTCGTCGTTCGAGCTCATCATCGCCACCTGCCGCTTGGGACCTGACTCCGGCTGGAACGTCGCGCTCATCGTCTTGTCCGGATCGAACTTGTCGGCCCACGCGGCGTTCAGATACACCGCGTCGGTGAGCACGATCCGGGTGGTGGAGTCCAGCGAGCCCTTGCTGAACAGGTTCGTGATGTACCCGTGCGTCTCCTGCGCGACCAGGTCGTCGATCGCCTGGGTGGCGCCGTTCGGATCGCCCTGGAAGTCGGTCTGGTGCACTCCAACGCCGAATGCCCCGTCGAGCGTCGCCAGGTAGTCCTTCGCGAGCTTGACGTCGGTGGCCGCCCACACGTCACTCGACTCCTCGAGCGTGTTCGCGTTCGAGTTCCAGTCGGCCCGCGCGGTCGCGTCGATCTTGCCGAGCGCGCCGGCCGTGGTCCGTGCGTCGAGCCCGGCCGTGCCGAGTGCGTCCGAGAGACCGGCGGCCGTCTGCCCGCCCGCGCCCGGCAGGATCATCGCCAGCAGGTCCACGAGCGTCTGCGGCGAGAAGACGAGGTTGCCGTCCGTCCCGTCCCCGAGCTTGCGCAGCAGCGCGAGACCGAAGTCCTCCGAACCCGTCTCGGCCTGCCGCAACGCGGCAGCGGTGACGGTGATGCCGGCGGCGTTCTGCACCATGGTGTTCGCCACCGGCGCCGCCGAGTCCCCCGAAGAGCACCCCGCGAGCATCCCGGCGGCCAGCGCCGCCGCCAGCGGGGCACTGAGCCAAAGCCTGCGCCGCATCGTCTGCCCTCCCTGCCGCCTCCGGTCCCGTGCCGGATTCAGCTGTTTGACGACGCGGCGCCCGCTCCGGTTCCGCGCGTGCGGCCACTATTGCGCGAGCAGCTCCTCCACCTTCGCGACCTTGGCGTTGAGCGCGTCGGAGACCCCGGGACGGATGTCCGCCTTGAGCACGAGGCTGACCCGGCCGGCCTCCTCCTGCACGGCCTCGCAGGCGCGCTTGACCACGTCCATCACCTCGTCCCACTCGCCCTCGAGCGTGGTGAACATGGCGTCGGTGCGGTTCGGCAGGCCCGACTCGCGCACCACCTTGACGGCCTTCGCGACGGGCGCGGCGACGTCCTCACCCGCACCGATCGGCGTGACGGAGAAGGCGACCAGCATGATTCGATCCCTGTCTTTCTATGGTGTGTTCTTCCAGCCGACGCGGCTTCCAGGCCGAAGACGCGGGACACTAGTGCCCGGCGGTGGTGTCCAGACTCTCCAGCCACCGGCTGATCCCCGCGATGTTCGCCGCGGACGAGGAGAGCGCCTCGAACTTCTCGGCCACCTCCGGCCGGGCCAGCAGCGCCGCGTACCGGTCCTTGGTCCGTTCGCGCACCAGCGCCAGCGCGTGGTCGAGGTCCAGCTGCGCGGAGCGGGCCTCGCGCACCAGGCCGACCCACAGCCGCAGCTCCTCGTCCGCCCTGGCCAGCGCGTCGTCCACCCGGGTGATCGGCCCGTAGTGCGAGAACAGCAGGCGGGTCGCGCCGAGGTTGCGCATCCGGCCGAGCGAGGCGATCGCGAGTCCGAGGTCGAAGTCCGGCGGCGGGGTACCCGGCAGCATCGTGCCGGCCAGGTCCGGGTCGTCCGGGGCCATGCCGGTGACCGGATCGGCGTCCTCCGGCGGGATGTAGAGCCCGGCGGCGTCGCCCACGTACAGGTCGCCGGTGGCCGTGTCGACCAGGCCGAGGTGGTGGCGCGCGTGGCCCGGGGTGTGATGGCCCTCCAGATGCCGGCCGCCGCCGAGGTCGACCCGGCCGAGCGCGCCGATCGCGTCGATCCGCGCCGCGTCCGTGGGCAGCAGCTCCCCGAAGATCTCGTCCATCGCGGGCCCGAACACCCGGCGCGCGCTGGCCATCAGCCGCGAGGGATCGGCCAGGTGCCTCGCGCCGGTCTCCTGGACCACGATCCGCGCCCCGGGGAACGCGGCGGCCAGATCGCCGACCCCGCCCGCGTGGTCCAGGTGGATGTGCGTGACCACGATCGTGGCCAGGTCCTGCGGCCCCACGCCGAGCGAGCCGAGCGCGTCCACGACGGTCTTCGCGCTGGTCGCCGTGCCGGTCTCGACCAGGCACGGCTTCGAGCCGAGGATCGCGTAGGCGGCGGTGATGCCCGAGTACCCGGACATCGCGGTGTCGATCAGATGCACGTCCGCGCCGAGAGCGGTGATGGTCATGGGCCCGAATCTACCCCCGGACCACCCCGCCCCGGCAGGGGCGGCGCGCCGCGGGCTTCGCGACCCGTTGCGGGCTTCACGGCCCGCCGCGGGCTTCGCGACCCGTTGCGCGCATGGGGGCTTACGGGACGCGGACGACCTGCCCCGCGTACGCGATCCCGCCGCCGAACCCGAACAGCAGCACCCGATCCCCACTGCGCAGCTCGCCGCTCTCGACCAGCTTGGACAGCGCGATCCCGACGCTCGCCGCCGAGGTGTTGCCGGAGGTGACCACGTCCCTGGCCACGACCTTGTCCTGCATGCCCAGCTGCCGGGCCAGCGGCTCGATCATCCGCAGGTTCGCCTGGTGCGGCACGAACCCGGCCAGGTCCTCCGGCTGCACGCCGGCGGCCTCGCACGCGCGCCGCGCCAGCCCGGCGACCTCGCCGGTGACCCAGCGGTAGACCGCCTGGCCCTCCTGGCTGAAGCGCGGGACGTCGCCCTCGATCAGCACCGTACGGCTCTTCTCCGGCGCCGAACCCCAGAACACCGGCCCGACCCCCGCGTCCGCGTCGTCGCAGGCCTCGACCACGGCAGCTCCCGCCCCGTCGCCGATCAGCACGCACGTGCTGCGGTCGGTCCAGTCCGTGACATCGCTCATCTTCTCCGACGCGATCACCAGAGCCGCCCTGCTCGCCCCCGCCCGCACGGCGTGGTCCGCGACCGCGAGCGCGTGGCTGAACCCGGAGCACGCGGTGTTCACGTCCATCGCCCCGGGAGCCGTCAGCCCCAGCGCCGCCGCGACGCGCGCCGCGGTGCTCGGGCACCGGTCGATCGCCGTCGTCGTCGCGACCACGACGAGGTCGATCTCCTCCGGCGTGCGCCCGGAGGCGGCCAGCGCCTTGGCCGCCGCCTGAACCGCCATGTCCGCCACCGTCTCGGTGCGCGCGATCCGGCGCTCCTCGATCCCCACCCGGGAGCGGATCCACTCGTCGTTCGTCTCGACCAGCTTCTCGAGGTCGGCGTTGGTCAGAATCTCGGCGGGCTGGTAGTGCCCGACGGCGGTGATCCGGGATGCGGTCATGGCGGCCAGTCTACGGACCACCCCCTCCCACCGGCGGCTGCGCCCACATGCCGGTCCGCGGCAGTGCTCGGATTCGGCCCGCACCCCCGTTTTCGTCAGGTTGACGATAAGGGGTGCCGTACCGTATCGTCGCTCCCGACCCGCCGACCTCAGGGGGCTCATATCAGAGGTCGGCCGGTGCATATCCGCTTCCGATCCGGGGAGGGCCCGCTCGCATGGCGCACATCACCCACCGCCCGTTCTTCAACCACTACCGCGGCACCGGCACCGCCCACGTCGTGCACCTCAAGCACGGCAAGGTCGCGCACCAGGGCGTCGGCCAGGCCTTCTGGTTCCGCCCGCTCGGCACCGTGCTGTCCGAGGTGCCGGTGGACGACCGTGAGCTGCCGCTGGTCTTCCGCGGCCGGACCGCGGACTTCCAGGAGGCGGCCGTGCAGGGCTCGGTCACCTACCGCTTCGCCGACCCGGTCAAGGCCGCGGGCCGCCTCGACTTCGGCCTCGACCCGGCGACCGGCGTCGCCCAGGGCACGCCGCTCGACCAGGTGGCGGGCCTGCTCACCGAGCTCGCCCAGCAGCACGCCCTCTCGCTGCTCGCCTCCCTCCCGCTCGCCGACGCCCTCGCCGAGGGCCCGGCCGCCGTACGCGCCCGCATCGTCGAGGGCGTCTCCGGCGACCCCCGCCTGGCCGAGACCGGCATCGAGATCGTCGACACCCGCATCGTCGCCATCCGCCCCGAAGCGGACGTAGAGCGTGCCCTGCGCGCCCCCGCGAGGGAACTGATCCAGCAGCAGGCCGACCGCGCCGGCTTCGAGCGCCGTGCCGAGGCCGTCAACCGGGAGCGGGCGATCGCCGAGAACGAGCTGCAGAACCGCATCGAGCTCGCCACCCGCGAGGAGCAGCTCGTGGCCCAGCAAGGCGCCAACGAGCGCCGCAAGGCCCAGGAGGCCGCCGAGGCCGCGAAGATCATGGCCGTAGCCGACGCCGAACGAGTGAAGATCGCCGCCACCGCCGAGGCAGAGCGCGTCCGCATCGCCGCGGCAGCCGCCGCCGAGCACACCCGCGAACTGGGCGAGGCCGAAGCGGCGGCGGTGGCCGCCCGCATGCACGCCTACGCCGGCCAGGACCCCCGCATCCTGCTCGCCATAGCCGCGCAGTCCCTCGCCGGCTCGCTCCCCGAGATCGGCACCCTCAACCTCAGCCCGGACGTCGTGACCACGTTCCTCTCGTCCCTCGCAGCCGGCTCCGGTTCTGCGTCATGACGCCCGCGACCTCCGCCGACTCCGTCCGCCGCGGCGGACGCCCATGACGCTCGCCCCCAGGGTGGTCGTCGTCCACCGCCGAACCGAACGAGAGCAGATCGTCCGCGAGCAAGGCACCTGGGAGCAGGCAAAGTTCCAGGCCAAGCGCCACAAGTCCTCGGTCGCCCTGTCCGCCGTAGCCGCCCGCTTCGACGCCTCCGAGCGCGCCCTGCAGACCGTCTCCAACGCCATCCCCAGCGCCTGGCGCCGAGGAGCCGTAGAGCGCGAGGACCTGGACCGCTTCCTCTTCGAGCCCGAGGACCTCGTAGTCGTGGTCGGCCAAGACGGCCTGGTGGCCAACGTGGCCAAATACCTGACCACCCAGCCCGTCATAGGCATCGACCCCAACCCAGGCAGCGGCCTAGGCGTCCTAACCCGCCACCGGCCAAGCGCCTGCGCCCACCTGCTCCAAGCAGTCGCCGACCACCGTGCCGCCGAAGAACACCGAACCATGGCCGAAGCTGTGGTAGACGACCGCAGTTCGGGCCTATCCCTCACCGCCCTCAACGAGATCTACCTAGGCAGCCCCACCCACCAGTCCGCCCGCTACGAGCTGACCC
>NZ_JAGSOH010000015.1 GCF_018139625.1 Actinospica acidithermotolerans
GCTTGGGGCCGCCCCGGCCGTGAGGCGGCCGGGCGGCCGGCCGGCCCGGGGCCGCGGCCCTAGCGGTCGGCTATCACCGGGGCCGCCGGGGCGGGCTGGCTCGGCTGCTCGGCGGCCGGCTCGGCCTTCTCGATCCGCACCCGGGAGACGCGGCGGCCGTCCATCGACTGCACGGTGAAGCGCAGCCCGTCGTAGCCGACCTCGTCGCCCAGCGCCGGCAGCCGGCCGAGCTGCGCTATCAGGAAGCCGGCCAGCGTCTCGTACGGGCCCTCCGGCAGCGGCACGCCGACCACCTCGGCCGCGTCCTCCAGGTTGATCAGGCCGGACAGGTCCAGGCCGCCGCCGCGCAGCCGGATCACGTCGGAGCGGGCGCTGTCGTACTCGTCGCGGATGTCGCCGATGACCTCCTCGACCAGGTCCTCCAGGGTGACGATGCCGGCGGTGCCGCCGTACTCGTCGACGACGATCGCCAGGTGGAAGGAGTCGCGGCGCATCTCGGACAGCGCGTCGAGCACGTGCTTGGTGCCGGGCAGGAAGAGCGCGGGCCTGGTCAGCTCGGAGACCCGTCCGGCGTTCTCCGCGGCGTCGGGGCTCAGCAGGTCGCGCACGTGCACGAAGCCGACGACGTTGTCCGCGCTCTCGTCGATGACCGGGTAGCGCGAGTGCGGGTGGCGGCCTATCTCGGCGGCGGCCTCGGGGACCGGCGTGGCCGCGTCCAGGAAGACGACCTCGGTGCGCGGCACGAGCACCTCGCGCAGCTGCCGGTCGCCCGCGCCGAAGACCTCGTCGATCAGCCGGCGCTCGTCCGTGCTGAGCGAGGTGTTGTCGGCGACCATGCGGCGCAGCTCGGACTCGCTGACCTGCTCGCGCGCGGCGGACGGGTCGCCGCCGAACATCCGCACGACCACGTCGGTGCACACCGAGAGCAGCCAGATGACCGGGCGGCAGATCGTCGACATGCCGTTCACGAACGGGCCGACGGCGCGCGCGGTGGCCTCGATCCGCTGCATGGCCAGCCGCTTGGGCGCGAGCTCGCCGATCACCAGCGTGACGAAGGAGATCACCATGGTGACGCCGACCAGGCCGATGAATCCGGCCAGGCCGGAGCTCAGCCCGGTGGTCTCCAGAGCGCGCTTGGCGTCCTCGGAGAGCGTGGTCGCGCCGTACGCCGAGGAGAGCAGGGCGGTCAGCGTCACGCCGATCTGCACCGTGGCCAGGAAGCGGTTGGGGTCGCGGACCAGCCGCGCGACGACGGCGCCGCGGCGGCCGGACTCGGCGAGTTCCTGCACCTGGGATTCGCGCAGCGAGACCAGCGCGATCTCAGAGGCGACGAACAGCGCCTCGACCAGGATGAGGGCGAGTACGACGAGGCAGGAGGTCAGTGTCTGGTTCACCGGCTCTGCTCCTCGGCTTTCGGGAGCGAGCCGCCGGGTCTGTTGCACTCCGACGGAGGCGATGGGGCCATGGCACCAGTCTACGATGCCCGGACCTGCCGCTCGGCGGCCCGGGCACCGGGTTCACCCCCTGGTCGGCGCGGCGTGTCGGGTGACCCGTCAGCTGACGTACGACGTGGTGAGGGTGGCGCTGTCCGCGGCGAGGGCGCAGATGAAGAAGTCCTGGCTGTCGAACGTGTCCGAGTCCTGCGGGAAGAAGTACTCGGTGCCGATCGAGGACGGGGCGTCCGCGGAGATCGCGGAGGTCGCGGAGTCCGCGTCGCAGTCGGCCTTCGCCTCGGTCTGCAGGGTGCTGACGCCCGGGAAGGTGCTCTCGCTGATCTTCGGCTCCGCGTAGACCTGCGAGTCGTGCGCCTGGGTGCACGGGATGGCCTTGACCGAGGAGATGCCCGAGGTGCCGCTGGGCGAGTCGAAGCAGTCGCCGACGGCCAGGTCGGTCGCGGCGAGCGAGCCGGACTGGGTGACCTGCCCGTTGGAGTTGCGCGTCGCGTTGTCGGAGGTGGCGAAGTGGTAGATCGCGACGCCGCCGGCGATCACCAGGAAGATCACCAGCCGGCCGATCGCGCTGCGCAGGAACGCCGCCGCGACCAGGCCGCCGCGGCCGCGCTGCTTGACCGGCTGCATCGGCACGCCACCGGCGTACGGCTGCTGCTGGTAGGGGTTGCCCGCGGCGTACGGGTTCGCGTTCGGGTCCGGGTACGCGGCGGTCGGCTGGGTCGCGGGCTGGCCCCACGCGGGCGCGCCCTGCGGCTGCTGCGCGTACTGCGCGGGCTGCTGCGGAGCGACGGGCTGGACCGGCTGCTGCGGCTGGCCCTGCTGCGGGACCGGCGCGCCGAACTGCGGCGGCTGGCCGTACTGCTGCTGCCCTGGGTTCTGGTCGTACGGGCTTGACATGAGAGTCCTGCTCCCCCGGTTTAAGTTCGATGTCTTCGAACGGACCGGGCTAGACAAACGCATCCGTACGCGCTACCGCAAGCGGAGTTACCGAACCGAGAGAGAGCGCGGCCCGCCTCGGTCCGGGGAAATCCGGAGAGGCGGGCCGCGCTCACGGAACGTCAGGCCGAACCGGGGGGATCGTCAGATCAGGCCGAGCTTGACGACCTCGTCGCGCTCCGAGGCGAGCTCGGCGACGGAGGCGTCGATCCGGCCCCGGGAGAACTCGTTGACGTCCAGGCCCTGGACGATCTCGTAGTCGCCGTCCTTGGTGGTGACCGGGAAGGAGGAGACCAGGCCCTCCGGCACGCCGTAGGAGCCGTCGGACACGATGCCCATCGAGGTCCAGTCGCCGGGCGCGGTGCCGTTGAACCAGGTGTTCACGTGGTTCAGCGCGGCGGAGGCCGCGCTGGCCGCGGAGGACAGGCCGCGGGCCTCGATGATGGCGGCGCCGCGCTTGGCGACGGTCGGGATGAAGTCGCCCTCCAGCCACGCCTGGTCGTCGATGACCGCCGCCGCGCTCTTGCCGTTGATCCTGGCGTTGAACAGGTCGGGGTACTGGGTGGCGGAGTGGTTGCCCCAGATCGTCAGGTTGCTGATCTCGGTCACCGGGACGCCGGCCTTCTTGGCGACCTGGGCGACGGCGCGGTTGTGGTCGAGCCGGGTCATCGCGGTGAAGCGGGTCTTCGGCACGTCGGGGGCGTTGTTCGCGGCGATCAGCGCGTTGGTGTTCGCCGGGTTGCCGACGACCAGCACCCGGATGTCGTCCGCGGCGTGGTCGTTGATGGCGCGGCCCTGCGGCTTGAAGATGCCGCCGTTGGCGGAGAGCAGGTCGCCGCGCTCCATGCCGGCCTTCCGCGGCATCGCGCCGACCAGCAGCGCCACGTTGGCGCCGTCGAAGGCGGTCTTCAGGTCGTCGGTGATCTCGATCCCGCGCAGCAGCGGGAACGCGCAGTCGTCGAGCTCCATCGCGGTGCCCTCGGCGGCCTTGAGCGCCGGGGTGATCTCGAGCAGGCGCAGGCTGACCGGGACGTCCGGGCCGAGCAGGTGGCCGGACGCGATCCGGAACAGCAGCGAGTAACCGATCTGGCCGGCCGCGCCGGTCACCGTGACGTTGACGGGGGTGCGAGTCATGTCGTGACGCCTTCTTCTGCTTCGAAGTCCAGGGGCTTTGGCGGGGTTTCCCGCCGGTAACGTTACTCTGCCGCGACCTCCGGTACGGCCCGGGACGGCTGTGAGACTGACGACAGAGCGGCGCCGCGCTCATCGCCCGCGAAATGACGCGGTGGATACGCCCGCGTGCGGATAGCATCAGGCCTCCGCAGGACTTCGGGAATCCCACACTGGAGGTCGCGTGCGCTTCGCGCTGCTCGGTCCGCTCTCGGTGCACGTTGGATCCGGCGAGATATCCGTGGCCGGACGGCTGCGGCGCACACTGCTCGCGGCGCTGCTCTTGGAGGCGGGCACGCCGGTGTCGACCGACCGGCTCGCCGCGCTGCTGTGGGGAGAAGAGGCGTCCGGCTCGTCGGCGCCGACGGCGTTGCACGTTCAGGTGATGCGGCTGCGTCACGCGCTCGGCGACGGGGAGCAGGAGCGGGTGCGCGCGGTGCCTCCCGGCTATCTGATCCAGGTGGAGCCCGGCGAGCTCGACCTGCACGTGTTCGCCGAGGAGTACGCGGCGGGCCGGCGGAAGCTGGGCGAGCAGGCGTGGGCGGAGGCGGCGAAGCGGTTCGGCGCGGCGCTGGAACTCTGGCGGGGTCGTCCGCTTGCGGATATACCCGCGCTCGCGGACGACGCACGGGTGCGCGAGCTGGAGGAGACCTACGTCCAGGCCTTGCAGGGCCGGATCGAGGCCGAGCTGAACCTTGGGCGGCACCATGAACTCGCCGACGAACTGGCCGCGCTCATTCGAGAGCACCCGCGCAACGAGACGTTCCACCGGCAGCTGATGCTCGCGTTGCACCGCGCCGGGCGATCCGGCGAAGCGGTCGGCGCCTACGACGCATATGAGAGGTCGCTGCTCGACGAGCTCGGCCTCGAACCGTCCGCCGAGCTCGCGGAGCTGCGCGAGGCTGTCGTCCGCGACGATGCCTCGCTCGCGCTTCGGCCGAACCCCGACGCGCCGCGTCAACTGCCCGCCGACACGCGCCTGTTCACCGGCCGGGCCGCCGAGACGGCCGAGCTCGTCGCCGCGGCCGAGAAGTCCCCGGGCACGCTGGTGATCTCCGCGCTCGACGGCCTCGGCGGCATCGGCAAGACCACGCTCGCCGTGCACGCCGCGCACCGCCTCGCCGACCGCTTCCCGGACGGCCAGCTGTTCATCGACCTGCGCGGGCACTCGGCGGGCACCGAACCCGTCTCGCCGGGGGACGCGCTGGCCTACCTGCTGCGCTCGCTCGGCGTGCCGCCGCGGGGCGTGCCGGACGAGGTGCCGGAGCGCTCGGCACTCTACCGGAGCAAGCTCGCCGACAGCAGGACCCTGATCGTGCTGGACAACGCGGCGAGCCCGGAGCAGGTCCGTCCGCTGCTGCCGGGCGCCCCCGGCTGCCTCGTGCTGATCACCAGCCGCAACCGGATGACGGGCCTCGAGCACGCCGAGGCGATGACCGTGGACGTGCTGAGCGAGGCTGAGTCGCTGGCCCTGCTCGCCGTCGTCGCCGGTCCGCGGCGTGCGCTGACCGACTCTCCCGCCGTGCGCGAAGTGGCAGCGTTGTGCGGGCACCTCCCGCTCGCCTTGCGCATCGTCGCGGCACGGCTGCGGCATCAGGACACGTTGACGGTCGAGAGCCTGGTCGAAGAGCTCGCTGACGAGGATCGACGGCTCGGCGGCCTCTCCGACGGCGAGCGCGATCTGCGGTCGGTGTTCGACTCCTCGCTCGCCGCGCTGCCCGCGCCGGAGCGCGACCTGCTGGTCCTGCTGGGCCAGATCACCGGCCCGGACGTCGACGTCTACGGCGCCGCGAACCTGGCGGACCTCGACCTGGCGACGGCCCGGCGTCTGCTGGACGCCTTGGTCGAGCACAATCTGCTGATCCGGCAGGCGGATCGCTACGGCCTGCACGATCTCGTGCGCTCGTATGTCCGTACCCTGATGGACCGGACCGGCGTCCGGGCGCGCGCCGCGCGGGAGCGGCTGCTCGACTACTACCAGCACACGGCGTGGATCGGCGCCATGCAGCAGGCAGCCGGGGTCCGGTGGCGCGCCCTTGCCTTCCCCGAGCCGTCGGGCCCGGTCCCCGAACTGCCGGACGTATCGGGCTCGCTGTCCTGGTTCCGGGCGGAGCGGGCGAACCTGCTCGCCGCCGTCTCGGACGCCGGCATACCGCCGGAGCGGCGCATCGACCTGACCTCGGCGCTCGCGGGCTACCTGCTGCAGGACGGCCCGTGGTCGCAGACCGCTCAGTTGCACGAGACCGCCGCGCGGATCGCCGAGGGGCTCGACGAGCCGCTCGCGCTGGCCGCCGCGCTGTGCAATCTGAGCCAGATCCTCCGTCAGATCGGGCGGAGCAGGTTCGACGAGGCCGTGGAATCGGCCGAGCGGGCGCTGCGGATCTGCCGCGAGCTCGGGCACCGACGCGGCGAGGCCGACGCGCTCTACCGGCTCGGGCAGATCTCCTACAACCAGGGCAGGCCAGCGGACACGGTCGCGACGCACATGCTGGCGCTGCCGATCGCTCAGGAGACCGGCGACCGGTATGCGGAGGCGCAGATCAGGCTGGCATTGGGCCAGAGCTGCGACCTGCTCGGCAAGCACGAGGAATCCCGCGTGCACCACGACATGTCCGTGCGGATCCTGCGCGAGCTCGGCCTTCCGCACATGGAAGCGCTGGCGCTCAGCTCGTCCACCCGCAAGCTGATCAGCGAGGGCGAATTCGCGGTCGCGGCCGAGAACTGCCGACGCGGCCTGGCCATCGGCCGCGAATACGGCCACCGCCAGGTCGAGGCGAGCTTCCTGACGAACCTGGGCTGGATCCTCGGCATGACCGGCCGGCACGAGCAGGCTCACGCGGAATTCCGCAACGCGCTCCGGATCTACGAGGAGCTCGGCTACGAGACCGGCGTGACGATGGTGCTGGCCTTTCTCGGCCCGTCCCGAACCAACGCCGGCGACCCGGTCTCCGCGATCGGGTACCTCGAACGCGGCTACTCGGACACCGACGTCGCCGCGGCGGGCGCCCACCTCTATACGCAGGTCGAGCTGATGCGCGAGCTCGGCTACGCGCGCTACCTGACCGGCGATCCCCGGGGCCTGCCGCTGCTGGAGCGGGCCTTGGAGACGTACCGCGGGCCCCTGGACGACGATCAGGGCATGGGCGCGACGCTGAACCGCCTGGGCGCCGTCGCCCTCGACCAGGGCGAGACCGAGATCGCGATCGACCGCTTCGAGCAGGCGCTGCGACTCACCCGAACGGCGGGTATGCCGATCGACCAGGCTCACGCCCTGGACGGCCTGGCGCGCTGCCGGGAACGGCTCGGGGAGCGCGATTCGGCGCGGGAGAACCTGCGGGAGGCCGCGGAGCTCTACCGCCGGATGGGCGCCTTCGAGCTGGCCGACGCGGAGCGGCGTCTCGCGGCGCCAGGCGGCTGAGCCCCGGTACGCCGCGGGCCCGGGACTGAGGTATCTTGATGTCGAGAAAATAGCGAAGTCCTCAGCCGAGCGGAGCACCCGGTGACCGATTCGACCATCATCTACACGCACACCGACGAGGCGCCCGCGCTGGCGACGTACTCGTTCCTGCCGATCATCCAGGCCTACGCCTCGACCGCCGGGATCGCCGTGGAGACGCGCGACATCTCGCTGGCCGGACGCATCCTGGCGGTGTTCCCGGAGTACCTGACCGAGGACCAGCGGATCGGCGACGCGCTCACCGAGCTCGGCGAGCTGGCCACCACCCCCGGCGCGAACATCATCAAGCTGCCGAACATCTCCGCCTCGGTGCCGCAGCTCAAGGCCGCGGTCGCCGAGCTGCAGGGCCAGGGGTACGCGCTCCCGGACTACCCGGACGAGCCGAAGACCGACGAGGAGCGCGACGTTCGCGCCCGCTACGACAAGGTCAAGGGCAGCGCGGTGAACCCGGTGCTGCGCGAGGGCAACTCGGACCGCCGCGCCCCCGCCTCGGTGAAGAACTACGCGAAGACCCACCCGCACCGCATGGGCGCCTGGTCGGCCGACTCGAAGACCGAGGTCGCGACGATGGGCGCGAACGACTTCCGGTCCACCGAGAAGTCCGCCACGCTGTCCGCCGCGGGCACCCTGCGCATCGAGCACGTCGCGACCGACGGCGCGGTGACCGTGCTCAAGCCGAGCGTGCCGGTGCTCGAGGGCGAGGTCGTGGACGCATCCGTGCTGCACGTCGGCGCGCTGGAGACCTTCCTCGGCGAGCAGATCGCCCGCGCCAAGGCCGAGGGCGTGCTCTTCTCCGTGCACCTGAAGGCCACCATGATGAAGGTCTCCGACCCGATCATCTTCGGCCACGTGGTGCGCGCCTTCTTCCCGAAGACCTTCGCCGCGTACGGCGCCGACCTCGCCGCCGCGGGCCTGAGCCCGAACGACGGCCTCGGCGGCATCCTCAACGGCCTGGCCGCGCTGCCGAACGGCGAGGAGATCAAGGCCTCGTTCGACGCCGAGCTCGCGGCCGGCCCGGCGCTGGCGATGGTCGACTCCGACCGCGGCATCACCAACCTGCACGTGCCCAGCGACGTGATCGTGGACGCCTCGATGCCCGCGATGATCCGCACCTCCGGCCACATGTGGGGCCCGGACGGCAAGGAGGCGGACACCATCGCCGTCCTGCCGGACAGCAGCTACTCCGGCGTCTACCAGGCCGTCATCGAGGACTGCAAGGCGCACGGCGCCTACGACCCGGCCACCATGGGCTCGGTGCCGAACGTCGGCCTGATGGCGCAGAAGGCCGAGGAGTACGGCAGCCACGACAAGACCTTCGAGATCGCCGCGGCCGGCACCGTCCGCGTCGTCGACGGCTCCGGCGCCGTGGTGCTCGAGCAGCCGGTCGAGGCCGGGGACATCTTCCGGATGTGCCAGACCAAGGACCTGCCGATCCGCGACTGGGTCAAGCTGGCCGTCACCCGCGCCCGCGCCACCGGCGACCCGGCGGTGTTCTGGCTGGACGCCACCCGCGCGCACGATGCCGAGCTGATCAAGAAGATCGAGGCGTACCTGCCGGAGCACGACACCGACGGGCTGACCGTCAAGGTGCTCTCCCCGGTCGAGGCGACGAAGTTCTCGGTCGAGCGCATCCGCCGCGGCGAGAACACCATCTCGGTCACCGGCAACGTGCTGCGCGACTACCTGACCGACCTGTTCCCGATCCTGGAGCTCGGCACCAGCGCCAAGATGCTCTCCGTCGTCCCGCTGATGAACGGCGGCGGCCTGTTCGAGACCGGCGCCGGCGGCTCCGCGCCCAAGCACGTGCAGCAGCTGGTCAAGGAGAACTACCTGCGCTGGGACAGCCTGGGCGAGTTCCTGGCGCTGGCGGTCAGCTTCGAGCAGTTCGCCACCACCGTCGGCAACGCCCGCGCGCAGGTCCTCGCGGACACCCTGGACCGGGCCACCGCGACGTTCCTGAACGAGGACAAGTCGCCCAGCCGCAGGCTCGGCGGGATCGACAACCGCGGCTCGCACTTCTACCTGGCGCTGTACTGGGCCAAGGAGCTCGCCGCGCAGACCGCGGACGCCGAGCTCGCGGCCGCCTTCGCCGACCTGGCGAAGACCCTCGCCGAGCAGGAGAAGACGATCGTCGACGAGCTGATCGCCGTCCAGGGCACGCCGGTCGACCTCGGCGGCTACTACCAGCCCGACCCGGCGAAGGCGAGCAGGGCGATGCGCCCCTCGGCCACCTTCAACCAGGCGCTGGAGCTGCTCGCGAAGTAGGCCTCGCCGACAGGCGGGCCCCGCGGCGCGGCACGAGCGCTTTCGAGAACGGCCCTCGACCCGGGTGTGCGGACCCGGGCCGAGGGCCGTTCGTTCTCGAACCCGCTCCGCGGTGGCCGCGCCTGGCCGCTCGACGGCCTCGGGGCCGGTCTGCGGGAGGGCTTCAGTCGCTCGGCGGGACGGTGCCGGCCGGCGGGCTCGGGTCAGTCGGCCGGCCGGCCTCAGTTGGTCAGCGGGACGACCGAGAGAACCAGCATCACCAGGCCGAGCAGGCCCATGGTGACCACGTCCGCGCCGCGGCCGCGGATCGCCAGCAGCCCGGCGCGCGGGGTGGGCAGCGCGAACCTCAGCCCGGAGCCGAGCAGCAGCGCGCAGCCCAGGATGAGCACGCCGTGCTGCAGATTGCCGAGCGCGATCAGCGCCACTGCGGCGAGGGCCACCGCGAACACGGTGGCGAAGGGCCACTCACGCCGTACGTCCATACCTCCATGGAACCACGCTTCCGGGCCTCGTGCGGAACGCTGCCGAGAGGCGGACGATTCATCGTGCCCTTATCCTGCTGTCCGAGAGGAGGCACACATGGGTGCGAACATCCCGCCGGTCGGTGCGGCGGAACCGGAACGCAAGCGCGACCCGGGGCTGGCGGGGCGGCTGGCCTCGCCGAAGGTCTTCATCGGCGGCCTCGTCACGATCGCGGCCGTCTGGTTCATCATCGCCAACAACGCGCAGGTCCGGATCCACCTGTGGGTGACCTGGGTCAGCGCGCCGCTGTGGCTGGTGCTGCTGCTGGTCTTCCTGGCCGGGGGCCTGGTCGGCTTCCTGGCCGGCCGCCGCAAGCGCAACCGCAAGCCGAAGCGCGACTAGCGGGGCGCGAGCCGTCGCGAAACGATCCGCGAAGTGCGTCGCGAAGCGATCAGCGAAGTGGGTCGCGGGGCGATCCGCGCAGTGCGTCGCGGGGCGGCGCTCCGGCTCGTGCGGTTCGGAATACGGACCGCGCGATACCGGTCCCGAACGGCCGGCGGCTCTCGCGGCTCAGCGGGCGCGGGGCGCCGCGCCAGGGGCGCGCGACGTGCGCCGTGACGCCCGGATGGCTACGACGGCGGACGTCGGGCGCCGTATGCACCGTGGTACTGCGGCGCCTTGTGATCTACCGTGAAGGTCACCGGCGGGCAGGCTCGGTACCCACACGCAGTGAGTCCACGTCTGGTGAGGTGCATCCGTGGTCCCCGATCGTCATTCACCCGTACAGCGCAAGACCGTCCGAAATCCGGAGCTCTGCTCGATCCGCGTCTTCTGCGGGGACTGCAATTGCGGATGCCCCGAACTCTTCCTCGATCCCGAGGCCGACCTACCCCGCCGGATCGTGCTCGCCGACGACTTCGGGCAGCGCGTGCAGATGTCCGTGGAGCAGCTCGAAGAGCTGGTCAGCGACGCGAAGTCGGGTCTGCTCGACGAGCTGATCCGGCGGGCCACGGCCGGCCGCGGCCGCTCCTGACACGGCATGGGATGCCCGCCCCGGCGTGGCCGCGCGTCCGCCACGCCGTGTGCATCCGGTAACGCAGTGGCCTCCCGTACCACCCTCGAACGTGGCAGTCTGGGACAGGTGACGGGAGAAAAGAAGAAGAATCCGGCGGCCCACGACGCCACCGCCGGCACCGCGGCCCCTGCCGAGCGCACCGACCGCGCCGCGTTCGAAGGCCTGCTCGGCGGCTCGTGCCACGATCCGCACGCGCTGCTCGGCGCGCACCCGGCGGGAGAGGACTCCCGCGTCATCAGGGTGCTGCGGCCGTTCGCCGAGGGCGTGCGGGTGGTCCAGGCGGACGGCGAGTACGCGCTGCGGGACCAGGGCGAGGGACTGTTCGCGGGAGTCGTGCCCGGGCGTCCGGACGAGGCCTACCGGCTGCGCGTCGACTACGGCGAGACGGTGCACGAGCAGGACGACGCGTACCGCTTCCTGCCGCTGCCCGGCGAGGTCGACCTGCACCTGATCGGCGAGGGCCGGCACGAGCAGCTGTGGGAGGTGCTCGGCGCGCACGTGCGCACGGCCACCGCCCCGGACGGCACCGAGGTCGAGGGCACCGGCTTCGCGGTCTGGGCGCCGAACGCCCAGGGCGTCCGCGTGATCGGCGACTTCAACTACTGGGACGGCACCGGCTACCCGATGCGCTCGCTCGGCTCCAGCGGAGTCTGGGAGCTGTTCGTGCCGGGCATCGGCGCCGGGCAGCGGTACAAGTACGAGATCCTCGGCCGGGACGGGGTCTGGCGGCAGAAGGCCGACCCGCTCGCGCAGCAGACCGAGTGCCCGCCGGACACCGCGTCGGTGATCAGCGAGTCGCGCTACGAGTGGGGCGACGAGGAGTGGCTCAAGCGCCGCGCCGAGTCCGACCCGTACCGCGAGCCGCAGTCCGTGTACGAGCTGCACCTCGCCTCCTGGCGGCCCGGCCTGACCTACCGCGGCCTGGCCGAGCAGCTGCCGCCCTACCTCAACGAGCTCGGATTCACCCATGTCGAGTTCCTGCCGCCGACCGAGCACCCCTTCGGCGGCTCGTGGGGATACCAGGTCTCTTCGTACTTCGCGCCCACCGCGCGGCTCGGCGGCCCCGACGACTTCAGGGCCCTGATCGACGCGCTGCACGCGGCCGGGATCGGCGTGATCGTGGACTGGGTGCCGGCGCACTTCCCGAAGGACTCCTGGGCGCTGGCCCAGTTCGACGGGACGAACCTGTACGAGCACCCGGACCCGTGGCGCGGCGAGCACCCGGACTGGGGCACGCTCGTGTTCGACTTCGGCCGCCGCGAGGTGCGCAACTTCCTGCTCGCCTCCGCGCTGTACTGGTGCGAGCAGATGCACATCGACGGCCTGCGCGTCGACGCCGTCGCCTCGATGCTCTACCTCGACTACTCGCGGCCCGCGGGCTCCTGGCACCCGAACGCGTTCGGCGGCCGGGAGAACCTGGAGGCGGTCTCCTTCCTGCAGGAGCTGACCGCGACCGTCTTCAAGCGGGTGCCCGGCGTGCTCATGTACGCCGAGGAGTCCACCGCGTGGCCCGGCGTGACCAAGCCGACCGACAGCGACGGCCTCGGCTTCGGCTTCAAGTGGAACATGGGCTGGATGCACGACACGCTCGGCTACCTGGGCGAGGAGCCGATCAACCGCAGGTACCACCACCACCGGATGACGTTCTCGCTGGTCTACGCGTTCACCGAGAACTTCATCCTGCCGCTCAGCCACGACGAGGTCGTGCACGGCAAGCGCTCGCTGCTCAACAAGATGCCCGGCGACCGCTGGCAGCAGTTCGCGAATCTCAGGGCGCTGCTGGCCTACATGTGGGCGCACCCCGGCAAGCAGCTGCTGTTCTCCGGCGGCGAGTTCGCCCAGAGCGACGAGTGGTCCGAGCAGCACGGCCTCGACTGGTGGCTGCTCGACCACGCCGAGCACCGCGGCGTGTTCAAGACCGTCCAGGACCTGAACGCCGCGTACAAGGACCGCCCCGCCCTCTGGCAGCAGGACTTCGACCCGGCCGGCTTCACCTGGCTCTCCTCCGACGACGCCGACCACAACGTCTTCGCGTTCACCCGGTGGTCGGCCGACGGCAAGCCGCTCGTCTGCGTGGCCAACTTCGCCGGCAACCCCTGGGAGGACTTCCGCCTCCCGCTCCCCCTCCCCTACGACCGCGCCGCCCGCTGGACCGAGGTCCTCAACACCGACGCCCAGACCTACGGCGGCAGCGGTGTGGGCAACATGGGCACCGTGCACGCCATCGACGAGCCGATGTGGGGCCAGCCCGCCCACGCCGCCCTGCGCCTGCCGCCGCTGGGCGTGCTGTGGCTGGAGCCTGAGTAGACCGGCTGATCGGTGGGGGTGGAGGTCGGGGCCGACGACGGCTTGCGGGTTCGTCGTCGGCCCCACCTGTTTCGCCGATGCTCCGCTGCGCTCCGCGTCCGCGACTACGTCCGGGGACGATTAGTAGCCTCACTCCTCTCATGAGGACTTCTCCCGCAGGCGTGTAGTCCTGCACGCACAGGCTCGCGTCCTGGAATACGAGAAGGCACACGATGTGCGACCTCGTGATGCCGGGCGCAACGGCGTCCGGACCGGAAAGTGGGGGCCATGGGGGACCATGACGCATTCTTCGTCGGGCTCATCGAGTCCCGGTACAACGCGCTGGTCCGCAGCGCCTACCTGTTGACCGGCAACGTGGATTCGGCGCGGGACCTGGTGCAGGCAGCGTTGACCAAGGCCTACGCCAAGCGCGTCGGGATGCGTGATCCCGGCGCGATGGAGGGTTACGTGCGCCGCACCATCGTCAACCTGCACATCAGTTCGTGGCGTCGACACCGCGGGCGCGAGGCCACGGTCGCCCAGCCGCCAGAGCCGGTCTCGCGCCGCGTCGCAGGCGAACCGGAGCCGGCCCCCCTGGCCGACCAGGTGGCCGCGCAGGTGGACCTCTGGCGCGCACTCCAGACCCTGACACCACGTCAGCGCACCGCCGTCGTCCTGCGGTACTTCGAGGACCTGCCCGTCGCCGAGGTCGCCCGGCTCATGGACTGCGGGGAGCAGAGCGTGAAGACGCACACCGCGCGCGCCCTGGCGAATCTGCGCGACCGACTGGGCGCGCACGAGGTCAGCCGGATCGAATCGGCGAGAGCTGCGAAGGCGTCCGCGGGAGTCAACATTCTGAAGGAGGCCGAGGCCGCATGAACGAGCGCAGCGAGCACAGCGAGCACCACGAGCAGGCCGTCTTCGTCACCGACCCGTCCGGCCCGGGTGAGACCGGACTCGAGCAAGCCGTGCGGGCGACGCTGGAGCAGCACGCGGCGTGCATTGCGTTGCAGGATCCGCCTGCCGCACGACTTCTCAAGCGCGGCCGGGATCGTCGCCGCAGGCGCGACGCGCTGCGCGTCACCGGCGTGCTGGCGATGGTGTGCGCGGGCGTGCTCGGCATCCACTCGGTGAGCGCGGCCGGGTCGGGCAGAGCTACTGCGGCGACGCCGCAGGTCGTCGGGGTGACCACGCGGCCGACCGGGAGCGCGAGCGCGGCGGCCGGCTATCACGCGATGTTGCCGAGGAACTGGAAGCCCGGCGCCAAGCTGCCGCTGAGCACCTACTCCTCGGTGCCGCGCTGGGTGACGGCGACGAACGCGGCCACCGAACTCGGCGGCGACAAGGCGAAGGGCCATCACGTCAACCTGGGCATGAGCCCCGACCCGACCACCTGTCTCACCCTCGGGTCCAACCCGATCGTGTGGCCCGAGGGCTATTACGCCGAGGGGACCCCCCTGGTGGTGTTCGACCCCAAGGGGCGGCCCGTGTACGTCGTGGACCAGGGCCTGACCGGTGTGGACGGACCGGCCGAACTCGGCTTCGGCGACGGGCTGCATCTTCTGCCCGGGCTCGACGTGAGCCACTGCACGGCCGAGGCGGCCAACGGGATGGAGCCGTACGCGCTAGCCATGATCTTCCCGGACACGCCACACCAGTGAGCACCGCGCTCAAGGCGAGCGATCCATCACAGCGCCGACGTCGCGAACGACGCGCCGTGACCCGAATCGCGGCCTGGCTTCTGGGTATCGCACTCCTCGCCTTCGCGACGTTCGCGATCTACTTCATCGCGGCGGTGATGTACGCCGCGGCAACGGCAAGTCGCTGAACAGCCCGGCCCGCGCCGCGGAACGCAGGGGCGACGACCGGCTGCGGCCGGTCGCCGACCCTCAGCGCACTTACCGCGGGGCGGCCGCGGCCCTCTCCGCCGCCTCGACCACGTTCGTCAGCAGCAGGGCCCTGGTCATCGGGCCGACGCCGCCGGGGTTCGGGGACAGGAAGCCGGCGACCTCGGCGACCTCGGGGTGGACGTCGCCGGTGAGCTTGCCGTCGACGTGGGAGACGCCCACGTCGAGGACGGCTGCGCCGGGCTTGACCATGCCGGGGGTGATCATGTGCGGGACGCCCGCGGCGGCCACGACGATGTCGGCGCGCTTGACGTGGGCGGCGAGGTCGCGGGTGCCGGTGTGGCAGAGCGTCACGGTGGCGTTCTCGCTCTTGCGGCTGAGGATCAGGCCGAGGGGGCGGCCGACCGTGGTGCCGCGGCCGATGACGACCACTTCGGCGCCGTCGAGTTCCACGCCGAAGCGGCGCAGCAGGACCACGCAGCCCCAGGGGGTGCACGGAAGCGGGGTGGGCTCGCCGAGCACGAGCTTCCCCAGGCTGAGCGGGTGCAGGCCGTCGGCGTCCTTGGCCTGGTCGACCCGCTCGAGTACGCGGTACTCGTCCAGGCCCTTGGGCAGCGGCAACTGCACCAGGTACGCGTGGCACGCCGGGTTCTCGTTGAGCTCCCTGACCGCGGCCTCGACCTCGGCCTGGGTCGCGGTGGCGGGCAGCCTGCGGTCGATCGAGTCGATGCCGATCAGACCGCTGTCACGGTGCTTCATCGACACGTACGCGTGCGAACCCGGGTCGTCGCCGACGAGGATGGTGCCCAGGCCCGGGGTGACGCCCCGCTCCTTGAGCCCGGCCACGCGCTCGGCGAGGTCGGCCCGGATCTCCTTGGCCGTGGCCCAGCCGTCCAATACGGTCGCTGTCATGGTGTCATCCTCGCATTTGCTCTACGCTCATTCGGTGATCAGCCGAAATCCAAGGGCGTCATCTAATTCTTCAGATTCCGAAGGGTGAGGATCAGGTGTCCGAGCAGTGGGGGCAGCAGCCGCAGGACCAGCCGGATCAAGGTCAGACCCAAGCGCAGTTCCCGCAGTACTCTGAGCAGCAGTACCCGTCGGCGCCGCCGCTCGGGGGAGGCTTCGGCGGCGCTCCGGGCTACGGCGTTCCCGGGCAGCCCTACGGGCCGCCGCGTAACAGCAAGCTCGCCATCGCGTCGCTGATCCTCGGCATCGTCTCGCTCCCGCTGGTGCTGATCGCCGTCATCGGCCCGATCGCCGCGTTCGTCGGGCTGGTGCTCGGCGTCATCGGCATCGCGGGCGCGTCGCGCAAGAACCTCAAGCGCGGCGTCGGCATCGCCGGGATCGTGCTGAGCCTGATCGGGCTGATCGGCGGCGGCCTGGTGACCACCGTCGAGCTGCACGCGGTCAACGCCTGCAAGTCGATCGACAGCAAGACCGATCCGACGGCGTACAACGACTGCGTCCGGCACAACCTGAAGTTCTAGGCCGGAGGCTGCGGTGCCGTGCCTTGCCTGGCCCGGCGCTTCGCGGCGGCGGCCCGATCGCGGATCGGGCCGCCGCCGCGCTTCGGGTCAGTGCGCGAAGTGCCGCGTGCCCGTCAGGTACATCGTCACGCCGGCCGCGTCGGCGGCCGCGATCGAGTCGGCGTCGCGCACGGAGCCGCCGGGCTGGACGACCGCGCGCACCCCCGCGTCGATCAGCACCTGCAGGCCGTCGGCGAACGGGAAGTAGGCGTCCGAGGCGACGACCGAGCCCGCCGCCCGCTCGCCGGCCCTGGCCACCGCCAGGCGGGCCGAGTCGACCCGGTTCACCTGGCCCATGCCGACGCCGACCGAGGCCTGCCCCGCGGCCAGCAGGATCGCGTTGGACTTGACCGCGCGCACCGCCCGCCAGGCGAAGGCCAGGTCGGCCAGCACCTCGTCGGACGCCGCCGGGCCCGCGGCGAGCTGCCAGGCCTCGGGCGCGTCGCCGGGCGCCTGGTAGAGGTCGCCCTGCTGCACCAGCAGGCCGCCGCAGATCTGCCGGAACTCGACGTGCCGGCGGGCCCGGGCCGGGGTGCGCAGCAGCCGGATGTTCTTGCGGGCGGCCAGGATCTCGACGGCGCCGTCCTCGTACTCGGGGGCGATCAGCACCTCGGTGAACACCTCGGCGACCTGGCGCGCCATCTCGACGCTGACCGGCCGGTTCACGGCGATGACCCCGCCGAACGCGGAGACCGGGTCGCAGGCGTGCGCCTTGCGGTGCGCGTCGGCGATGTCCACGCCGGAGACCGCGATGCCGCACGGGTTCGCGTGCTTCATGATCGCGACGCACGGCTCCTCGAAGTCGTACGCGGCCCGCAGCGCGGCGTCGGAGTCGACGTAGTTGTTGAACGACATCTCCTTGCCGTGCAGCTGCTCGGCCTCGGCGAGCGTGCCGGCGCTGTGCTGCGCGAGGTAGAGCGCCGCACCCTGGTGCGGGTTCTCGCCGTAGCGCAGCACCGAGGAGCGCACGTACGGCATCGCCAGGAACTCGGGGAACGGCGAGTCGTCGGCGGGCGCGTAGTCCCGGGCGAACCAGGAGGCGACGGCCGCGTCGTACGCCGCGGTGTGCGCGAAGGCCTCGGCGGCCAGCCGCTTGCGCTGGGCCAGGGTGAAGCCGCCATCGGCCGAGTTCGCGGTGGCCAGCACGTCGGCGTAGCGCTCGGGGTTGACCACGACCGCGACGCTCGGGTGGTTCTTCGCGGCGGCGCGGACCATGGACGGCCCGCCGATGTCGATCTGCTCCACGCACTCGTCCGGGGCGGCGCCGGAGGCGACCGTCTGGGTGAACGGGTAGAGGTTGACCACGACCAGGTCGAAGGGCTCGACGCCGAGCTCCTCGAGCTGCGCGACGTGCTCGGGCAGCCGGCGGTCGGCGAGGATGCCGGCGTGCACCTTCGGGTGCAGCGTCTTGACCCGGCCGTCCAGGCACTCGGGGAAGCCGGTGAGCTCGGCGACCTCGGTGACCGGCACGCCCGCCTCGCGGATCCGCGCGGCCGTGCTGCCGGTGGAGACGATGGCGACGCCGGCCGCGTGCAGGCCGGTGGCCAGCTCGGCCAGGCCGGTCTTGTCGTAGACGCTGACCAGCGCCCGGCGGATCCTCACGGCCTGCTCTGCGTTGTTCTCGGTCATTTCACGGTCACCTTTCGCTCCGCGTCGATGGTCCAGCCGCCGCGGGCCATCCGGCCCACGTAGTCCACGAGCAGCGCGCGTTCCGCGACCTTGATGCGCTCGTGCAGGGAGTTCTCGTCGTCGTCCGCCTCCACGGGGACCGCGCTCTGCGCGATCACCGGGCCGTCGTCCACGCCCTCGGTCACCGCGAACAGCGTGCAGCCGGTGACCTTCACGCCGTACGCGAGCGCGTCGCGCGCCGCGTGCATGCCGGGGAAGGAGGGCAGCAGGGCCGGGTGCGTGTTCACCACCCGGCCGGGGAACGCGGCGAGGAAGTCGGGGCCGAGCAGCTTCATGAACCCGGCGCTGACCACCAGGTCGGGCTCGTAGCCGGCGACGGTGTCGCGGATCGCCAGGTCCCAGGCCCGGCGGTCCGGGTGGTCCTTGACCCGGTGGACGAAGGTGGGCACGCCCGCGCCCTCGGCCCTGGCCAGGCCTTGGATCGCGTCCCGGTCGGCCCCGACGGCGACGACCCGCGCGCCGTACGCGGGGTCCCGGCTCGCGTCGAGCAGAGCTTGGAGGTTGGTTCCCGAGCCGGAGACCAGCACGACGAGGCGCGCCGGCGCATGGCCGGGTAAGAGGTCCAGAGTGGAGGCCACGACCGCGGCTCCCTTTCTGTGAGATTCTGGCTGCAGAATTCGAACCGCGTCGTCCGTCCGGACGGTGTGTAACGGGCGGGACGCGGATTCGCGGCCAACGATATCTATGGATACCGTGAGAGGGCCAATCAGCGACTGACGACGATATGACGACGGAACCTGAGGAGAACGTGACCGACGCCTCGCCCAGCCAGACCGAGCCGGACAGCGGACTCGAGCCGTCGGGCGAGGGCCCCGGCGACGCTGCGCACGACGGCGCCCCGAAGCCCCCGCGCTGGTCGGACAGCCAGCCGGCGCCCGCGCCGTGGTTCGTCGGCCAGCCCGGCGGCGGTCCGCAGGCGCCTGCGCAGGCGGGCTGGGGCGTGGCGATGCCCCCGCAGCAGCCGATGCCCCCGCAGCAGCCCGCGCCGCCGCGCGAGTCGTCCGCGGCGCCGGGCGCGTCGCAGGATGCTCCGGCGCAGCACGCTCCGTCGCAGGACACGGATTCGGCGGACGCGCAGGCTTCGGCGGGCCCTGAGGATCAGTCCCCTGAGGCGCAGGGCGCTGCGGAGCCGCAGCAGCCGCCGATCGCGCCGCCGCCGCAGGGCCCGTACGGCCAGCCGCTGCCGCCGCCGATGCCGCCGTGGCACGGGCCGAGCCCGTACGGCCCGCCGCAGCACCGGCAGCAGCCCCCGCCGAACCGGCAGGACGATCCGTGGCAGCGGCAGCGCCAGCCGCGTCCGCCGGCCGAGGAGGACAAGCGCGCGCCGCTGGACCTGCGCACCCGCTGGGCCCGCGGCCTGGCGCTCGGCGCGATCGCCTGCACGATGGCGTCGATCTGGTACAGCGTCTCGAACTTCCCGACCTGGATGGTCGGGGCCGGGGCCGGGCTCGTGCTCGGCCTGGTCGGCCTGTGGCTCGGCGTGTTCGCGCAGCGCGCGGCGCTGGCGCGCAACAAGCGCGCGCCGGAGGCCGTCGGCGCGATCGTGTGGAGCTCGATCGCGGCGCTGCTCTCGCTGATGATCCTGGCGTTCTCGCTGATCTTCTACACGCAGCTCTCGCAGCTCTCGACCTGCCTGCGCTCGGCGACCACGATCTCCGCGCAGAACCAGTGCGAGACGAGCTTCCAGCACGATTTCGGGACCAGAGGCTGATGTACGCGGCCGGGGCGCCGTCGCCGAACCGGCTCGTGCGCCTCGCGCCGCGCCGGATGCCGGGGCGGCTGCGCTCGTGCGCCGCACGCCTCGGCCTGGCGGCGGCCTGCTCGCTCGGCGCCGCCTGGATCCACGAGCACCACGATCCGGGTGCGCTCTGCCCGCTGCGCCGGCTGACCGGCGTCCCGTGCCCGATGTGCGGGTCGACGACGGTGTTCATGGAGGCCGGCGCCGGGCACTGGACCGCGGCGCTGATGGCCAACCCGGTCACCGTGCTCGCGTTCATCGTCTTCCTCGCCGCGCCGCTCGCGCTCGTCGACCCGGTCGCGTCCTGGGCGAGCCTGCCCGCGCGGCGGCGCAACGCGCTGCTCGGCGTCGTGCTGGCGATCTCCTGGGCGTGGCAGCTGCACCGCTTCGGCTTCCTCCTCGGCGGCACGCGGTTGGAGTAGCCCGAGAGGCGGAACGCCCGCGCTCGTCACATGATCTGTTTGACGGACGGACAGATCTGGGAGGCCACGGTGAGCACGCCCGAGAACCCGAGTTCGCAGGACCCGCGACCGCCCGAGGAGCAGCGGTCCGAGGCGGCCGGCCAGGGCGGGGTCACGCCTGAGGACGCGCTGCGCGAACTGCACCAGCAGCCGCGGGTGGACGAGCAGGGCAATCCGACGGCGTTCACCGCGGTGCCGCCGCCGCTCAACCAGCAGCTGGGCCGGCCGGGACAGCATCCCGGTCCCCAGCAGCCGTGGGAGCCGCCGCCCGAGGGCGCTCAGCAGCAGCAACAGCAGCCCTACGGCCAGCAGTTCCAGCAGCCGCAGTACGGCCAGCCGCAGCAGCCCTCGTACGCGCAGCAGCAGCAACCCGGCTACGGCCAGCAGGGGCAGGGCGGCCAGTCCGGCTACGGCCAGCAGGCGCAGGGCGGGCAGCCCGGCTACGGCGAGCAGAGCCAGGGCGGGCAGCCCGGCTACGGCGAGCAGGGGCAGGGCGGGCAGCCCGGCTACGGACAGGGCCGGCAGGAACCGCAGCAGCCCTACGACCAGCCTCCGCCGCCGTACGGCCAGCAGGCTCCGTACGGCCAGCAGCAGCCGGGCTACGGCTATCCCCCGCCACCCGGCTATCCGCAGTACAGCGGTCAGCAGCAGCCCTACGGCGCCGAGGCGCTGCCGCCGGGGATGCCGCCGTTCGCCTCCTGGGGTCAGCGCGCCGGCGCGTGGATCATCGACAACCTGCTCGCGGTCATCGGAGGCTGGCTGACCGAGATCGCCTACTACGACTGGGGCGGCGGGCCGCGGGCGGTCGGCCTGGTGATCCTGGTCGTCGGACTGGTGTGGTCGATCTACAACGCGTACCTGGCCGGGAAGACCGGGCAGTCCACCGGGAAGCGGATGACCGGGATCCGGCTCGCGCGCTTCCGGGACGGGCAGGTGGTGGGTCCGGCGTACGGACTGCTGCGGCTGTTCATGAACGGGGTCTTCTGGGCGATCTGCGCGATCCCCGGGGTGCTCAACTACCTGTGGCCGCTGTGGGACCGGAAATCGCAGACCTGGAGCGACAAGATCGCGTCCTCGGTGGTGGTCCAGGCCAGGTGAACGCGCGGTTGGCGTTGACCACGATCAGGTGACAAGTACGGACCCGGGGTTACCTGACGTCCCATCGTCGGATAAATTGCGGAACCATGTCCGACCCCTCTTCCGAGTCCGCCAACGCGCCGTCCGACGCGCCCTCCGACGCGCAGTCAGCGCAGCCGGCGCCGCAGGCCGAGCCGACCCAGTGGGCGATTCCCACCCTGGGGAATCAGAACCCGAGCACCGAATCGGCACCGGAGCCGGCGGCCGCGCAGCCGTCGTCCGCGCAGGCCGAGCCGACGCAGTGGGCGATCCCGACGCTGGGCGGCCAGCCGGGCGCCGCTCCGCGGCCCGGCGCGGGCGACGCGCCGAGCCCCGCCGAGCCGACCAGGCTGACCTGGGGTCCGGGCCACGAGGGGACGGGCGCGCCGCAGCCGGCTCAGAACCCGCAGTTCGGTGCGCCGCAGCAGGGACAGCAGCAGTTCGGCGCGCCGGGGCAGCAGCCGCAGCAGGGCCAGAACCCGCAGTTCGGTGCGCCGCAGGGGCAGCAGCCGGGTCAGCCGCAGTTCGGACAGCAGCCGGGTCAGCTGCCCGGCCAGCAGAACCAGTTCGGCGTACCGCCGCAGGGGCAGAACCCTCAGTTCGGCGCCCCGCAGCAGGGACAGCAGCAGTTCGGCGCTCCCGGCCAGCAGCCGCAGTACGGCCAGCCCGGCCAGCCGCAGTACGGTCAGCAGCCGGGTCAGAACCCGCAGTTCGGCGTGCCGCCGCAGGGTCAGCAGCCGCAGTACGGCGCCCCGCAGCAGGCGCCGTACGGTCAGCCGCAGCAGCCGTACGGCCAGCCGGGCCAGCCGCAGTACGGCCAGCAGCCCGCGTTCGGCGCCCCGCAGCAGCAGGGCCAGCCGCAGTACGGCGCCCCGCAGGGACAGCAGCAGTTCGGCGCTCCCGGCCAGCAGCCGCAGTACGGCCAGCCCGGCCAGCCGCAGTACGGTCAGCAGACCTCGAGCACGCCGCCCGGCGGCTCGCCGACCTCGGCCCCGGCGACGCCGTGGGGTGCGCCGCAGGACCAGCAGCAGGGACAGCCGCAATACGGCATCCCGCAGCAGGGACAGCCGCAGTTCGGACAGCCCGGACCGCAGCAGCAGTACGGCCAGCCGGGGCAGCCGCAGTTCGGCGGACCGCAGGGACAGCCGCAATACGGGGCCCCTGGCCAGTACGGCGCCCCCCAGCAGGGCTACCCGGGCATGCCACAGGGCGCGTACGCGGGCGTGCCCGGCGCCGGTGCGGGGTCAGGCGCCCTCGCCAGCTGGGGGCAGCGGTTCGCCGCCGGGCTCATCGACTACGTCGCCCTGATGATCCCCTTCTGGATCTGCTACGCCTACTACGTCAGCGGCCTGCTCACTCCCATCACCGTCGACCCCACCACCGGTACCACCAGCGGCGGCCCCTCCGGCGGCGCCGTCATCGCCCTGCTCCTCGGCATGGTCTACATCATCGCCATCGGGCTCTGGAACGCCCACAAGCAGGGCACCACCGGCCAGTCCGTCGGCAAGGGCGTCATGCACATCCGGGTAATTCGGGAGGCTGACGGTCAGGTCACCGGCTTCGGCGGGGCCATCGGCCGGTACTTCTGCCACATCCTCGAGTTCGGCATCGGCTACTTCGCCCCGCTCTGGGACGCCAAGAACCAGACCTTCGCCGACAAGATCGTCCACACGGTCGTCGTCCAGGCCTGACGACGCCGGCACCACCCGCTCATCGCGCCCGCGCAGCCGTTCGGCCAGCGCGGGCGCCACGTACCAGGCCCCGAACGTGGCGGCGGCGGCCAGCAGCACCTCCGCGGACACGAGCGCGCCGACGAGCCACGCCGTCGAGCCGACCACGGACATCGCGCCGAAGGCCACCGGGCCGCCCGCGTACATCTCGGCCACGGCCAGGATCAGCCCGGCCGCCGCCGCCATCGCCGCGGTCGCGGTGATCCGGTCGGGCCACGACGCGGCCCGCCGCCCGACCAGCAGCGCGCCGAGCGCTCCGGCCGCCGCGGGCACGAGCAGGAGTGCGAGCCAGCCCATCGCAGGCTGCTGGGACGCCGGGGTCGCGGAGAGCAGCGGAAGGCCCGGCAGCGGGCCGCGCACCACGGAGAACAGCGATACGTCCGTGCCGGTGCCGAGTGCGAACCCGGGCCCCGCGAGCACGCCGATCACCCACAGCACCGCGTTCGGCACCAACGCGACGTCGATCAGGAACAGGCCGGCCTCGCCGGCCGGTCCCGCGCCGATCTGCTGCTGCGCCGTCAGTGCCGCGTCGGCGTGCGTGACGACGAGGGACGCCGCGAGCAAGGCCGCCGCCCCGAGGTAGACGCAGAGCGCGGCCGCCGTCCCGCGCGCGGCCGCCGGAAGCCACGGTGCTTCCGTACGCGGCAGCAGCTCCCTGATCGACCCGGCCGCGCCCGCCGCGTGGCCCGCGAGCGCGATTCCGGCGGGATACAGCAGCACCTGCGCGTACTCGGGAGTCAGGCCGTCGCCGGTCGCGCCCGCCGCGATGATGCATGCGCACGCCGCGTATCCCACCGCCGCGCCGACCGACGCCCGTACCGCGAAGCCGGGCACCTTCCGCGCTGTCCGCTGCCCCGCGGCGTACAGGCCGACCACCGGCAGCAGCGTGAATCCCAGGGGGCTGAGACCGAAGGGGCCGTCCGGGGCGTGGAGCATCACGTGATGCGCCGCCAGCCAGAGCTCGGCGCTCACCCGCAGCGGGATCGACGGGTCCGAGCCGGCGGGCGCCGCCGTGGCCCACAGCAGCAGCGTGAGCGACGCGGCGACCAGCCAGCCGCCCGCCGCCACCACCGCCGCCGCGCGCACGCCGGAGAGGTACGCGGAGCCGTTCTCGGCGAAGTCCCGGCGCACCCGCGAGGGCAGCGCCCGCACGGTCTCCGGGAGCGGCGGGAGCTGGGCGAGCTGATCGGCGATCAGCCGCGCGAGAGGCGGCCGGGCCCGGCCCGGCCCGAGCTCCTCCGGCTCGGCCGCGGACCCGGCGGCCGCTTGTTCGGTCTCGGCCATCCCCCCATGCTGGCGCGGGCGCCCGCGCGGCCGGGAAAGGCTCGCCAGCTCGTCACTCTAAAGAGAAAACGAGCTCCCTGCCCGCGTAACGGGCAGGGAGCTCACGTAAGCACCCGGCTGCGAAAGTCGACCGTACTACGGTCCCGACTGTCGTCTTACCGCAACCAACAACGGGCCTGAAACCGATTTACAGCGCTTCCACGATTTCGCGCATCAGCTTGGCGGTCTCGGACGGCGTCTTGCCGACCTTGACGCCGACGGCCTCGAGGGCCTCCTTCTTCGCCTGCGCGGTGCCGGAGGAACCGGACACGATGGCGCCGGCGTGGCCCATCGTCTTGCCCTCGGGCGCGGTGAAGCCGGCCACGTAGCCCACCACCGGCTTGGTGATGTGCTCCTTGATGTAGGCCGCGGCCCGCTCCTCGGCGTCGCCGCCGATCTCGCCGATCATCACGATCGCCGCGGTCTCCGGGTCGTCCTGGAAGGCCTGCAGCGCGTCGATGTGCGTGGTGCCGATGACCGGGTCGCCGCCGATGCCCACGGCGCTGGAGAAGCCCAGGTCGCGCAGCTCGTACATCATCTGGTAGGTCAGCGTGCCGGACTTCGAGACCAGGCCGATCTTGCCGGGCTTGGTGATGTCCGCCGGGATGATGCCCGCGTTGGACTTCCCGGGGCTGATCAGGCCGGGGCAGTTCGGGCCGACGATGCGGGTCTTCTTGCCCTGCGCGTGCGCCCAGAAGACGGTCGAGTCGTGCACCGGGATGCCCTCGGTGATGACGACGGCGAGCGGGATCTCGGCGTCGATCGCCTCGATGACGGCGCTCTTGGCGAAGGCCGGCGGCACGAAGATGACGGAGACGTTCGCGCCGGTCTCGGCGATCGCGTCGGCCACGGTGCCGAACACCGGGATGGACGCGCCGTCGATCTCGACCTTCTCGCCCGCCTTGCGCGGGTTGACGCCGCCGACGATCTTGGAGCCCGAAGCCAGCATGCGCTTCGTGTGCTTCATGCCCTCGGAGCCGGTCATGCCCTGGACGATGATCTTCGAGTCCTCGTTGAGGAAGATAGCCATGATCAGTCCTCTTCCTTACTTCGCGGCCAGCTCGGCGGCCCGCGCTGCGGCGCCGTCCATGGTGTCGACCTGCTCGAGCCGCGGCAGCGCCGCCTCGGTCAGGATCTTGCGGCCGAGCTCGGCGTTGTTGCCGTCGAGCCGGACCACGAGCGGCTTCGTGACGGCCTCGCCGCGCGACTCGAGCAGCGCGAAGGCCTGCACGATGCCGTTGGCGACCGCGTCGCACGCGGTGATGCCGCCGAAGACGTTGACGAACACGGACTTGACGTCGGTGTCGCCGAGAATGATCTCCAGGCCGTTGGCCATGACCTCGGCCGAGGCGCCGCCGCCGATGTCCAGGAAGTTGGCGGGCTTGACGCCGCCGTGGTTCTCGCCCGCGTACGCGACCACGTCCAGCGTGGACATGACCAGGCCGGCGCCGTTGCCGATGATGCCGACCTCGCCGTCCAGCTTCACGTAGTTGAGGTGCTTCTCCTTGGCCGCCGCCTCGAGCGGGTTGGCCGCGGCCTTGTCCTCGAGCTCGGCGTGGCCGGCCTGGCGGAACGCGGCGTTCTCGTCCAGCGAGACCTTGCCGTCGAGCGCCAGGATGTCGCCGGCCGGAGTCTTGACCAGCGGGTTGACCTCGACCAGGAGGGCGTCCTCCTGGACGAAGACCTGCCAGAGCTTGACCAGCACGTCGGCGACCTGGTCGGCGACGTCGGCCGGGAAGTTCGCGGCCGCGACGATCTCGGCCGCCTTCTCCGGGGTCACGCCCACGGTCGCGTCCACCGGGACCTTGGCCAGCGCCTCGGGCTTGGTGACGGCGATCTCCTCGATCTCCATACCGCCCTCGACGGAGGCCATCGCCAGGAAGGTGCGGTTGGAGCGGTCGAGCAGGAAGGAGACGTAGTACTCGGTCTCGATGTCGGCGGTCTGCGCCAGCATCAGACGGCGCACCACGTGCCCCTTGATGTCCAGGCCGAGGATGCCCTCGGCCTTGGCGCGCGCGTCGGCCGGGTCCTCGGCCAGCTTCACGCCGCCGGCCTTGCCGCGGCCGCCGGTCTTGACCTGGGCCTTGACGACGACCTTGCCGCCGAGCTCGGCGGCGACGGCCTCGGCTTCCTCGGGAGTGTCAGCGATCTTGGCCGAGAGTACGGGTACGCCGTGCTTGGCGAACAGGTCCCTCGCCTGGTATTCGAAAAGATCCACGCTCGTCCGTCCTCAATGACGTGCTGCGGCTCGGGGCACGGGGTCCCCGTCCTGGACTAGATTCTCGTCCGAGGTTATCCCGTCCGCGATGCGAGGGCGGAATCCGCGGAGTGTGAGCTACGCCGCTTGTGGGCATGTGTCAATGAATTATCGCCGCCCGCAAGATCGTCCGCAGCCGCTCCGCCCGACAGCCCGCACCACCCGTCCGGTTATCGGAACGAGCGTGGATCTCTCCGTCTGCCGGAACGCGCCGCGCTAGACCCGCTCGACGAGCCCGGCCAGCAGCCGTCCGACGGCCAGGTAGACGACGGCCGCGAGGCCATAGTCGAGCAGCGTGTTCCATTTCGCGCTGGACGTGGTGAACAGCCCGTCGAACCAGGCCGCGAGGTGCCGCGCCCAGGTGGCGTCCGTCGAGACGATGCTGTTGCCGGGGTTCGCGCCGATGAGCACGAACAGGATGTGCAGCACCAGAATCAGGACGATGACGCCGACGATGAGCATGATGACAGCGGCGAGGCCGCTGTACCGTCTCCGCAATGCTTCAGCCATACCGCCGAGTGCCCGCGAATCGCAGTGCTCATGCGTGCGAGAATCCCCCGGCGCGCAGCCGGGGGCGTTCGGCGGCAGGCGATCCGGGCTCAGCCGAGGTTGGCGTACGCCCAGTCCACGATCTCCTGGGTCGGGGTGCCCGGGGTGAACACGGCCGCGATGCCCGCGTCGAGCAGCGAGCGGATGTCGCCCTCGGGGATGATCCCGCCGACGAAGACCTTGATGTCCGCGGCGTCCTGGGCCTTGAGCAGCTCGACGACCTTCGGGCAGAGGGTCATGTGCGCGCCGGAGAGGATCGACATGCCGATGCCGTCCGCGTCCTCCTGGATGGCGGTGGCCACGATCTGCTCGGGCATCTGGTGCAGCCCCGTGTAGACGACCTCGACGCCGGCGTCGCGCAGGGCGCGGGCGACGACCTTGGCGCCGCGGTCGTGGCCGTCGAGGCCGGGCTTGGCGATGACGACGCGGATCGGCGCAGATCCGGGGGCGGGCGTGTGGGCAGCCTTGATCTCGGTCTCGCTCATGCTCACTCCTTCGTGAGGCCGATGGAGTACCCGCGTACTCGACACTTTCGGCCAGTCGCAGCGTAGCCGAGGCCGCCGCGGACGGCGCGCCGGCGGGGCTGTGATCTCCGGCACGGGGTGGGGCTGGCACCACCACGGACCCGGGTGCCCGCGCCCTCGTGCCGGACGGGTCCGGAGCGCGACGCTGGATCCATGCCGAAGAACACTGAGAACCTCCGCCGGGGCCACGCCCCCGCGATCGAGGCGCGCGGGCTGACCAAGTCCTACGGAAGCAAGACCGTGGTCGACGGGCTCGACTTCCAGGTGCACGCCGGCCGGGTGACCGGCTTCCTCGGGCCGAACGGCGCCGGGAAGTCGACCACGATGCGGCTGCTGCTCGGCCTCGAGCGCCCCGACTCGGGGCAGGCGCTGATCGAGGGCCGCCCGTACGCCGAGCTGACCGCGCCGCTCTCGCACGTCGGCGCGCTGCTCGAGGCGAAGGCCTTCCATAAGGGCCGCAGCGCGCGCAACCACCTGCTGGCGCTCGCGCAGTCCCAGGCGCTGCCCGAGCGGCGGGTCGACGAGGTGCTCGACCTGGTCGGGCTGCACGACGTGGCCGGCAAGCGGGCCGGCGGCTACTCGCTGGGCATGGCGCAGCGCCTCGGCATCGCGGCGGCGCTGCTCGGCGACCCGCGGATCGTGCTGCTGGACGAGCCGGTCAACGGCCTCGACCCCGAGGGGGTCTTCTGGATCAGGAACCTGATGAAGCGGCTGGCCGCCGAGGGCCGCGCGGTGCTCGTCTCCTCGCACCTGATGAACGAGATGGCGGTGACCGCGGACCACCTGATGGTGATCGGCCGCGGCCGGCTGCTGGCCGACTGCGGCACCGCCGAGTTCATCGAGCGGCACACCGATCCCGCCGTCTACGCGGCGACCCCGGACGTCGCCAGGCCCGCGCTGCTCGAAGAGGCCTTCATGCGGCTGACCGCGAGCGCCGTCGAGTACTCCGCCCGATAAGTCCGACTCCACGAGAACAGGGGATCCCACGATGACGACCGCCACCCTCACCCGCGCCGGGGACGCCGTGCGTCCCACGCACCGGCCCGGCATGACCGACCTGATGCGCAGCGAGTGGACCAAGCTCAGGTCCCTGCGCTCGACCTGGTGGTCGCTGGCCGCGATGATCGCGGTCAGCGTCGGCTTCACCGTCGCCGCGTGCGCCGTCTACACGCACGACTTCACCCATCTGGACGCGGCGACCCAGACCGAGTTCCGGCAGGACACGATCGGCCTGATCCTGCAGCCGGGCGTGCAGTTCGCCAGCCTGGCCGTGAGCGTGCTCGGGGCGATGCTGATCACCTCCGAGTACTCCACCGGGATGATCCGCGCGACGATGCTCGCCGAGCCGCGCCGGACCCGCGCGCTGCTGGCCAAGGCGGCGACCTTCGCGCTGTTCGTGTACGTCTTCTCGGAGCTGATCGCGATCCCGTCCTTCTTCATCGGCTCCGCGATCACCAGCGCGCACGCGTCCGTCTCCATCAGCGATCCGACGAACATCCGGGCGATCCTCAGCTTCGGACTGTTCATGACCGCGATGGGCCTGATCGCGCTGTCCATCGGCGCGATCGTCCGGCACACGGCCGCGGCCGTCAGCCTGGTGCTGGCGCTGCACTTCGTGCTGCCGGGCGTGCTCAGCCTGATCCCCGGCACCGTCGGCAAGCACCTCTCGGCGGCGATGCCGCAGGGCACGAGCGTGGTGGTCAGCAGCGGGCACAACGCGGGCAACCTGTACACGCCGGCGCAGGCCGGTCTGATCCTGGCGGCCTGGGTGGTCGTGCTCGGCGGCGCGGCGCTCGTGTCCGTCAAGCGCCGTGACGTGTAGGTTCCGATGAGTGAGAATGCTGTGACGATGGAGACGAACCCGGTCACGGCGGTGGTCAGGCGCGTGCTGCGTGAGCCGTTCACCGCACGCGCCTGGCGCACGTTCGTGTTCTGCTTCTGCCAGCCCTTCCTCGACCTGGTCTGCCTGATCGCCATCGGGATCGCGGTGGCGGTGTCGATCGTGACCGGCGGCCTGGCCTCTCCGGTGCTGCTGCCGCCGCTGCTCGGCCTCTCCCGCGGCCTCGGCGGGCTGCGCCGGGCGATGACCCGGCAGCTGCTCGGCGTGGACATCCCGGAGCCGGTCAGGGCGCCGCGGCGGCCCGGCGCGCTCGGCTTCATCGCGTACCACTTCGGCGAGGCGGTCGGCTGGCGCGGGATCGGCTACGTGCTGATCAGACTGCTGATGATCTTCGAGTTCGTGGTCGGCGTCGGCTTCCGGCTCGGCCTGCCGCTGGTCTTCATGGGCGCGATCCACGACCGGGGCGTCAACTCGGTCACGCTGGTGGCGGTGTGGACCGCGATGTTCCTGGCCGCGCCCCCGCTGACCGAGCTGATCCTCCAGCTGGACGTATGGCTGATGCGGCGGCTGCTCGGCCCCTCCGAGGACTCGCTGCGTATCAGGGAGCTGGAGCAGACCCGCTCGCACGCGATCAACGAGGCGGCGGCCACGCTGCGCCGGATCGAGCGCGACCTGCACGACGGGGCCCAGGCCCGGCTCGTGGCCCTCGGCATGCAGCTGGGAAGGGCGGAGCGGCAGTTCGAGCGCGGCGAGAGCGAAGCCGGGCTCTCGCTCATCCGCGAGACGCGGGCCGAGGCGAAGGCGATCGTGCAGGAGCTGCGCGACCTCGTCCGCGGCATCCACCCGCCCGCGCTCGACAGCGGCCTGGAGCCAGCGCTGCGCACCCTCGCCGCGAAGACGCCGATCCCGACGTCGGTGCGCGTGGGCCTGCGGTCGCGGCTGCCCGCCGCCACCGAGACGATCCTGTACTTCACCGCCGCCGAACTGCTGACCAACGCCGCCAAGCACAGCGGCGCCCAGGCGATCGCCGTCACCGTGATCGGCGACATCCGCGAGGACGCCGTCCAGCTCATCGTCACCGACGACGGACGCGGCGGCGCCCGGATGGACGGCGCGGGCACCGGCCTGCGCGGGCTGGCCGAGCGGATCCGGACCATGGACGGGCACCTCACGGTCCTCAGCCCCGTCGGCGGCCCGACGACCGTGACCGTGCAACTTCCGACGATGAAGGCCGACGAGGGGAACTGAGGGAATGCGCATCGTGGTGGCGGAGGACTCCCCGATCCTGCGGGCCGGGCTGGTGGGCCTGCTCGAGGACGAGGGGCACGAGGTGGTCGCGGCGCTACCCGACGCGACCCGGCTGCGCGAGGCGGTCGAGGAGCACCGCCCGCAGATCGTGGTCTCCGACATCCGGATGCCCCCCACCCACACCGACGAGGGCCTGCGCGCCGCCATCGAGCTGCGCGCCGCCGACCCGAGCCTCAGAATCCTGATCTTCTCGCAGTACGTCGAGACCCAGTACGCGAGCCGCCTCCTGGCCGGCAACTCGGCCGGCGTCGGCTACCTGCTCAAGGAGCGCGTTATGGACACCAAGGACTTCATGGACGCACTGGAGCGCGTCGCATCCGGCGGCACCGCCCTGGACCCGGAGGTCGTCTCCCAACTCGTGGGCGCCAGCAACTCGCGCAACGCCCTGGAGACCCTCACCCCCCGCGAACGCGAGGTGCTGGGCCTCATGGCCGAAGGCCGCTCCAACGCCGCCATCGCGGCGGCGCTGTTCGTCACGGAACGCGCGGTCGAGAAGCACGTGGCGAGCATCTTCACGAAGCTGGACCTGCCGGTCTCCGGCGCCGACCACCGCCGGGTGCTCGCGGTGCTGAGGTATCTGGGCGTGTAGCCGCGTCTCGCAATCAGGCTGACGGCACTTCGGCTCGATGCCGAGGACCCCTCGCGTCCAGCAGGCGTGACGATGGCGATGACGGAGGCCACTGCTTCATCTGCGAGCTCGCTGACGAGCCAACGACACCTGAGCACGAGACCGTGCTCTACCGCGATGAGCACTGGGCAGCGCAAACCACGGGGTGCGACAGCACCCCGAACCCCAGCCGTCCACCGCGACGCCGGCCCCGAGCTGAATCAGGACGGTCACAGCTTCTGCAGCGGTGCGAAGGCGAGCACCAGCTTCCTGACTCCCTCGGATCCGAAGTCCACCGTCGCGTGCTCGCCGGTGCGGCCCTCGACGGAGACGACCGTCCCCAGTCCGTAGGTGTCGTGGATGACGCGGTCGCCGGGGGCGACGGAGATCGGCTCGCGGCCGAAGGCGCCGAGGGACTTGAAGCCGGTCTTGCGCGTCTTGCTGGCGGACGCGGTCAGCTGCGGGGTCTGGGTGCCGAACGCGGTGGAGCTCGGGGCGGGGGCCTCGCGCTCCCATTGGACCAGATCCTTCGGGACCTCGCTGACGAAGCGGCTCTCGGGGTTGTAGGCGGGGGCGCCCCAGGCGGAGCGGAGGACGGCGCGGCTGAAGTACAGGCGCTGGCGGGCCCGGGTGATACCCACGTAGGCGAGCCGGCGCTCCTCCTCCAGCTCCTGCGTGTTGCCGAGGGCGCGGGTGTGCGGGAAGACGCCCTCCTCCAGGCCGGTCAGGAAGACGACCGGGAACTCGAGGCCCTTGGCCGTGTGCAGCGTCATCAGGGTGATGAGGCCGTCTTCGTGCTCGCCGGGGATCTGGTCGGCGTCGGCGACGAGGGCGACGCGCTCGAGGAAGCCGTCTATCCCCTCGTTGCCCTCGGTGCTCTCGTACTCGTGGGCGACGGCGACGAGCTCCTGGAGGTTCTCGGCGCGGCTCTCGTCCTGCGGGTCGGTGGACTCCTGCAGGTCGGCGAGGTAGCCGGTGCGCTCCAGGATCGCTTCGAGCACCTCGGCCGGGCCGGCGCCGTCCTCGACCTTCTCGCGCAGGCCGGCCATGAGCGCGGCGAATCCCTTGACGGCGTTGAGGGAGCGGGCGGCCATGCCGTAGGCCTCGTCGGCGCGGTCGACGGCCGCGCCGAAGGAGATGCGCTCGCGGTTGGCGAGCGCGTCGAGCATCGCCTCGGCGCGGTCGCCGATGCCGCGCTTGGGCACGTTGATGATGCGCTTCAGGGAGACGGAGTCGTCCGGGTTCGCCAGCGACCTGAGGTAGGCCAGGACATCCTTGACCTCCTTGCGCTCGTAGAAGCGCACGCCGCCGACCACGCGGTAGGGCAGGCCGACCCGGATGAAGCACTCCTCGAACGCGCGGGACTGCGCGTTGGTCCGGTAGAACACGGCCACGTCGCCGGGCTTGGCCAGCCCCTCGTCGGTGAGCCGGTCCACCTCGTTGGCGACGAAGGCGGCCTCGTCGTGCTCGGAGTCGGCGACGTAGCCGATGATCCGCTCGCCGGCGCCGGAGTCGGTCCACAGGTTCTTCGGCTTGCGGCCGCGGTTCTTCTCGATCACCGCGTTCGCGGCGGTCAGGATGGTCTGGGTGGAGCGGTAGTTCTGCTCAAGCAGGATCGTCTTGGCGTTCGGGTAGTCCGCCTCGAACTCGAGGATGTTGCGGATCGTGGCGCCGCGGAAGGCGTAGATCGACTGGTCCGCGTCGCCGACGACGCACAGCTCGGCGGGCGGGAGCTCGCCGTCCGCCGGGCCGACGAGTTCGCGGACCAGCACGTACTGCGCGTGGTTGGTGTCCTGGTACTCGTCGACCAGCACGTGCCGGAAGCGGCGGCGGTAGCTCTCGGCGACGGCCGGGAACGCCTGGAAGAGGTTGACCGTCGTCATGATCAGGTCGTCGAAGTCCAGCGCCTTCGCCGCGATGAGCCGGTTCTGGTAGACGCCGTAGACCTCGGCGATCAGCTGCTCGCGGTCCGACTGCGCGGCGTCGCGCGCCGACTCGTGGTCGACCAGCTCGTTCTTGAGCGCGGAGACCGCGGCGAGCAGGCCGCGCGGCGGGTGCCGCTTGACGTCCAGGTCGAGGTCCCTGGCCACCTGCGTCATCAGCCGGCGCGAGTCGTCCGCGTCGTAGATGGTGAAGGAGGACGGCAGGCCCAGGTGCTCGTGCTCGCGGCGCAGGATGCGCACGCAGGCGGAGTGGAACGTGGAGACCCACATCATCCGGGCGCGCGGGCCGATCAGCGCCTCGACCCGCTCGCGCATCTCGGCGGCGGCCTTGTTGGTGAAGGTGATCGCCAGGATCTCGCCGGGGTGCACGCCGCGCTCGCCGAGCAGGTAGGCGATGCGGTTGGTGAGCACCCGGGTCTTGCCGGAGCCGGCGCCGGCGACGATGAGCAGCGGGGCGCCGCTGTGCACGACGGCCTCGCGCTGGGCCGGGTTGAGGCCGTCCAGCATCGCGGTCATGTCCCGCGCGGCGGCGGGCGCGAACGGCGGCGCCCCCGCAGACGACGGGGCCGGCAGATCGCCGCGCTCCTGCTCACGGGGCGCCGGGCGGCCGAGACCGGGCAGCGCGGACTCCGCCCGGTGCCGCGCGGGGGCGGGAGGCTTGGGCAGATCGAACAGGGGGGTCTCGTAGCCGCTCATCGCACCCGAGTGTAGAACCGTCCGCCGACAACGGCCGGATCCGTGAGTTCGCTCACAGGCCGTGCGGGGGCGCACGGGGGCGGAGCGTGATTTGGATTACGGTTGAATAACGAGACGAGTCTGACCTCTGGAGACCGATGAGCGAGCGAGACAACGCGCGGGAACCGCAGGACGACAGGAAGCCGCGACTGAATCTGACCACGAGTCAGGTCGCGGCTTCCGCGTTGGCGGCCTGCTGCGCCTCGGTCGTCGCCTCGTACCTCGGCGTGGCCGGCACGGTGATCGGCGCGGCGGTCGGCTCGATCGTGGCGACGACCGGCGCGGCGGTCTGGGCCCACCTGTTCCGCACGGGCGGGGACAAGATCAAGCAGACGCTGCTGGTGAACGGTCAGCTGATCGAGGTCGAGACGGACGCGGAGGATGCGAAGCGGGCGGAGAAGGCACAGCAGGCGGAGCGGGCGCGGGCCGGAGCGCAGGACGCAGGGCAGGCGGCGCGGCCGGTGCCGGCCGGACGTTTCTACAGCGCGGCGGCAGCGCCCGCGGTAGCGCTGTGGACGCCCAAGGAGGCCACGGCCGAGACCGAGGTCGTCCGGGACGAGACGAAGCTGATCCTGCCGCCCGGGGTGGACGCGGACCGGACCCGGCTGCTCACTCCGCCGGCGACCGGGGACGAGCCGAGCCCCGTGCGCCGCAACCGCCTCGCCCGGATCCTCAAGTACCGCAAGCCGATGGGCATAGCCGCGGCCATCCTCGCGGTCTTCAGCGTCTCGATCGTCGTCGGCATGTTCGCCGGCGCCCCGGTGCGCGACGCGGGCTCGAACACGACGCCCTCGACGACCACGACGACGACCGTGACCGAGACGACCCGGAAGGCGACCGGTGACGGCTCGTCAGCGTCGCCGGATTCCACGCAGTCGCAGGGATCCGAGGCCACGTCATCGGCGTCGGCGTCCTCCTCAGGCTCGGCCTCGTCCTCACCCTCGGCGAGTTCCTCGGCGTCGCCCGGGGCCTCCGCGTCGGCCGGCTCCACGGGGACCGCGAGCGGTTCGCCTCAGGCCCAGGGCGCGACCAGCACCGGATCTCCCTGAATTACCTCGACACACACCGTTGACCGGCGGATATCGGAGCGTGCACACTATGCACGACTCATGAGAATGAGAACCCGACTTCTTGCCGACGCTCTGTCGGAAACCCTTCCTCCGCTTGGCGCATCACGAAACGGCTCGCATGCCGGTCCGTTTGGTCCGGTTCGCCCGACCGGCAAAACGGACAGAGCACGGCAGACTCCGACCATTCGCCACCGCCCGGCGGCCCGCGTACGGCCACGGTTCGATCACGACGGGGGCAAAGAGAACTTAAAGAGCGGGGCCGAAAAATCGATGCCCCGCATGCACATGGCTAGAGTCCACAATCAGATAACCGCCCCACGCGGGGTCGCCAGACCCCCGGCGGATATCCGCGCCGAGTCCAATCGGCGGGGCCTCGAAGGGCCGTGCAGCGCGACTGCCGCGCGATACGGACCGCCGGGGAACCGTCGCGGAGCCGGGGACCCACCCGCAGCACCGGGGTGAATCACCGCGCCCGACCGGATCGCACCCGCGACCCGCGAAGGCAAGGTGTAGGGCGAACACTTCCCGCCCGAACCCGTCAGCTAACCCGGTAGGCGCCACCGGAAGAGGAACGCATGCCGTCTCACCGCGCCCCGAAACTCTCGCCGCGCAAGGCGTCGGCCGTCGCCCTGGTGGGCGTCGCCGCCGGATCCACCCTCCTGATGCAGGGCAGCGCACACGCCGAGACCCTGTCGCAGGCCAAGGCCGACTACAACACCAAGATGCAGCAGTCGGAGGTCGCGACCGAGGCCTACAACGCGGCGAACGAGCAGGCCGCGACGCTGCAGGCGAAGGTCAACAGCCTTCAGGCGCAGATCTCCACCGCGACCGCCGAGATGAGCTCGCTGCAGCGCACGATGGGCCTGCAGGCCGCGCAGCAGTACGAGAACGCGGGCATGTCCTCGACCCTGGAGCTCGCCCTCGAGTCCAGCCCCGAGACCTACCTGAACAAGGCGCTGGCCAGCAACGAGATCTCGCAGAAGGAGGCGCAGCTGCTCAAGCAGCTGGCCACCGACAAGGCGCAGATCGCCGCCGACCAGAAGCTCGCGCAGACCGAGCTGGCCCAGCAGCAGGCGGCCGTGGCCACGGCGCAGAAGCAGAAGACCGCGGCCCTCGCCGCCGCCAGCCAGGCGAAGTCCGTGATCAGTACGCTGAGCGCGGCGCAGCAGGCCACGATCACCTCGGGCGGCGGCAGCACCACGAACACCGTCAAGGTGGTCGCGTCGAACTCCCGCGCCGCAACAGCCGTCGCGTACGCGGAGTCGAAGCTCGGCGACAGCTATGTCTACGCCGCCTCCGGGCCGAGCACGTTCGACTGCTCCGGCCTGACGATGGCCGCCTGGGCCGCCGCGGGCGTCACGCTGCCGCACAACGCCGCCGAGCAGATGAGCGTCACGCAGTCCGTCAGCGAGTCTCAGGCCCAGCCCGGCGACCTGGTCTTCTTCTACGACGGCCCCGGCTACGTCGGCCACGTCGGCATTTACCTGGGCAACGGCATGCTGATCGACGCCCCGCACACCGGAGCCTGGGTGCGCGAGATCTCCCTGAGCAACATAGGCATGCAGGTCGCCGGCTTCGGCCGCGTGTAGCCGCTCACCAGAACACCTCAGGCCATGTGACCTGGCGGCGTTCTCAACCCCCCTCCCCCTCGTGAGGACGCTGCCTTCCAGCGCCCGGATCGCCGGGGCCTTCGCGACCCGCAACCTCTCCCCCCTGTGCGGATCGCGGAGCCCTACCCACCGGCGATCCGGGCGCTAATACCTCTGCCCGGGTGCCGCCGCCTCGGCGAGCCGGTCCGCGGAGACGATGCTGAATCAACCACCTGACACAGGCTACGCGGACTGGGGCGCGCCCTCCGAGCTCGCGTGCATGAAGCTGTTCCACAGCCGCGCGTAGGCGCCTTCGGCGGCGAGCAGGTCGTCGTGCGTGCCGTCCTCGACGATGAGGCCGCCGTCGAGCACGAGGATGCGGTCGGCGCGGGCGGCGGTGGTGAGCCGGTGCGCGACGACGAGGGTCGTGCGGGATCGGGACACCTCGTCCATGGCGCGCGTGACGGCGGCCTCGCTGGCGAGGTCGAGGGCCGCGGTGGCCTCGTCGAGCAGCAGGATGTCCGGGTCCACGAGGTAGGCCCGGGCCAGCGCGAGCAGCTGCCGCTGACCGGCCGACAGGCTCCGCCCGCGCTCGCCGACCTGGTGCAGGTAGCCGCCGGAAAGCTTGGCGACCATCTCGTGCGCGCCGACGGCCCGGGCCGCGGCCTCGATCTCGGCGTCGGACGCGCCGGGCCGGCCGTAGGCGATGGCCTCGGCGACCGTGCCCGGGAACAGGTACGCCTCCTGCGGGACGACGCCGAGCCGTCCGCGGTACTCGCTGAGGTCGTAATCGCGCAGGTCGACGCCGTCGACCAGCACCGCGCCCGAGGTCGGGTCGTAGTACCGGGCGACCATCTTGACCATGGTGGACTTGCCCGCGCCGGTCTCGCCGACCAGGGCCACGGTCGTGCCCGGGTCGATCACGACGTTGACGCCCGCCGCGTCCTCGCCGCGGCCGCCGAGCGCCGGGTTCGCGCTGGTCGTGTAGCCGAAGCGCAGGTCCCTGAACTCGATCAGCCCGGTCAGCCCGGTCACCGGCGCCGGCTTCTCGCGCTCCGGCGTGTTCGTGCGCGTACGCAGCAGGTCGGTGATCCGGCGCAGGCCGACGGCCGCCTGCTGGTAGCTGTCGAACACCTGCGAGAGGTTCTGCACCGGCGCGAAGAACATGTCCACGTACAGCAGGTACGCGATCAGCGCGCCCGCCGTCATCGAACCCTGATGGATCAGGTGGGCGCCGTAGACGATCGCGAACGCGGCGGTCAGGTCCGCCAGCAGCTGCACGAACGGGAAGTACGTGGCGATGTACTTCTGCGCCCTGAGCCGGGAGACGCGGTAGGCGTCGGTCTTGCCCGCGTAGCGCGTGCGGTTGACGCCCTCGCGGCGGAAGGCCTGGGTCACCCGCATGCCCGCGACGTTCTCCTGGAGGTCCGCGTTCACGGCGCTGATCCGGTCGCGCGCCTCGCTGTAGGCCTTCGAGGAGCGCCGCTTGAAGATCACCGTGGCCACGATCAGGATCGGGATCACCGCGAAGACCACCAGCGACATCCGCCAGTTCACCACGATCAGCGCGCCGGCGATGCCGAAGAACGTCAGGATCGAGACGACCGTGGTGGACACGCCGTTCTGCAGGAACGTGGAGAGCGCGTCGATGTCCGAGGTCATCCGGGTCATCAGCCGCCCGGCCATCTCCTTCTCGTAGAAGTCGAGGCCGAGGCGCTGCAGGTGCGCGAAGGCCTTGAGCCGCAGCGTGTAGAGCAGCCGCTCGCCCATCCGGCCGGTGACCATCGTCTGGATCGCCTCGACGACCCAGTCCGCGAGCACGAGGCAGAATCCGACGATCGCCATCGCGGCGATGACGTGGTACGCCGCGCCCTGGATGCCCTCGTCGACGCCGGTGCGGATCAGGGCCGGGATCGCCAGCGAGGCGAGCGCGTCGGCGCTCTCCAGGAGCAGGCCGAAGACGAGCACGACGAGGAAGGGCCGCAGCAGACGCTTGAGCGAGAACGCGTAGTCGGGCGCGGTGACGGCGGCCTTGTCCAGATCAGGCTTGTCGTTGGCCGGCGGCAGCGCCGCGACCTTGGCGAGCAGCTCCGGTGTGGCCGGGAGCGCGGCGATCATGTTGCGGCCGCCGCCACCTCCGCCGCCTCCGCCGCCCTGCGGCACGCGGTTGGCCGCTGCTGCCGCCGCCTGCGCCGATTCGCTGTACTGCGGGAGCTTCGAGTGGTCCCACAGCGCCGGGGTGACGCCGTCGACCTGCACCATCGCGTTGTCGACCGGCAGTTCGCCGGCGTCCACGCCCTCGGCGTCGTCGCCCGGGCCGGACAGCAGCAGCCGGTAGAGCGGGCAGTCGCGCTCGAGCTCCTCGGCCGTGCCGACGGCGACCAGGCGGCCGTGGTCCAGTACCGCGATCCGGTCGGCGAGCTGCAGGGTGGAGCGGCGGTGGGCGATCAGGAGGGTCGTGCGGTTCTCCATCACGCGGTGCAGCGTCGCGTGTATCTCGGCCTCGGTGGCGGCGTCCACGGCCGAGGTCGCATCGTCCAGCAGCAGGATCTGCGGGTCGGTGATCAGCGCTCGGGCGAGGGCGACCCGCTGGCGCTGGCCGCCGGAGAGGGTGAGGCCCTGCTCGCCGACGACCGTGTCGTAGCCGTCCGGCAGCTCCTCGATGAAGCGGTCGGCCTCGGCGGCCCGCGCGGCGGCGCGGACCTGCTCGTCGGTGGCGTTCGGCGCGCCGTAGGCGATGTTCGCGCGCACGGAGTCGGAGAAGAGGAACGCCTCCTCCATGACCAGCCCGATCGACGCGCGCACCGACTCGGTCGTCACGTCGCGCAGGTCCTGGCCGCCGATGCGCACGCCGCCGCCCTGTGGGTCGTAGAAGCGCGGCAGCAGCATGGCGAGCGTGGACTTGCCGGAACCCGAGGTGCCGATCACCGCCATCGTCTCGCCGTGCCGCACGCTCAGGTCCAGGCCGTGCAGCACCGGCTCGGAGGCGAGGTAGCCGAAGGTCACGTCGCGGAACTCGACGTCCAGCGCCTCGTGCGGGATCGAGCCCGCGCCGGGCCTGTCCTGGATGTCGGGCTTCGAATCGATGACCTCGAACACGCGGATGGCGCTGGCGCGGACCTGCTGGCCGAAGGTGATCAGCGTGGTGAGCATCCGGACCGGGCCGACGAACGCGGCCAGGTAGCTGGAGAAGGCGAAGAAGGTGCCGATGGTGATCTGGCCGTTCAGCGCCATCCAGCCGCCGAGCGCCAGGATGCCGATCTGGCCGAGCGTCGGGATCGCGCCGAGCGTCGGGTTGTAGCGCGCCGTCAGCCGCACCTGCCGCATCCGCGCGGCGAACAGCGTGCTCGCGGCACGGTCGAGCTTGTCGACCTCCTGCCGCTCCTGGCCGAACCCCTTGACCACGCGCACGCCGGTGACGGCTGACTCGACCACGCCGGCCAGCGCGCCGGTCTTCTGCTGCGAGTCCCACGTCGCCGGGAACAGCTTGCGCCGGGCCAGGATGTTCACCGCCAGCAGCCCCGGGCCGACGGCGAGGCCGACCAGCGTGAGCGCCGGGGACAGAAAGAGCATCGCGACGATCGAGCTGAAGAACATCAGGATCGTGCCGGCCATCATCGGGGCCATGCCGATCAGCTGGGACACCATGTTGATGTCGGAGGAGGAGCGGGAGACGATCTGCCCGGTCTCCAGGTTGTCCTGGCCGCGCCCGTCGAGCCGGGAGAGCGAGTCGAAGACCTCCGTGCGCAGGTCGTTCTGCACCTCGATGCCGATGGAGCCGCCGAGGTAGCGCCGGGTGCGCGAGACGACGAAGTTGAGCAGCGCGATGCCGATCAGCGCGATCGCCCAGGGCAGCACCGGGCCCTTGCCGCTGATGATCACGCTGTCGATGATGCTGCGCTGGACCAGCGGCACCACGACGCCGATGCCGGCGATCGCGACCGAGCTGGCCGAGGCGATCAGCACGATCTTCTTGTAACGCCAGATGTATCCGACCAGTCTCCGCAGCCAGGCGTCCTCGCTCTTCACCTTCGCGACCACGGCGCCCCCTTCAGGTTCGGTTAATGCAGGCTCAGCATAAGTGAGACTACCTCATCAACGCCACTCGTTTGTCCCGCCGGATACAATCTGGTCTCAGCTTGGCGGTCGAAGGCGCAACGCGAGATGGGACGTCGTGCACACCGAAGCATGCTCCGCGGTCGACGAGATCAACCTGCTCTCCGAACGTCCCGAGGAGCCGAACCTGCACTACGTCGAGGCGGCCCTGACCGGCAAGCTGGAGATGCCGCGGCTGCGCGAGGCGGTCGCCGCGGTGCTCGAGGCGCACCCCGCCGCCCGCGCCAGGATCGCCACCTCGTCACCCATGCGGCTGTGGACGCAGTGGGCCGTGCCCGGCATCGCGGAGACCGATCCGGTCCAGGACCGCGCCGCCGGCGGCCGCACCGACCTGACCGAGGCGCGCGAGGAGATATTCGCCACCGCGCTACCCGTGCGCACCGGGCCGCTGTTCCGCCTGCACGTGCTGCGCCAGCCGCGGGTGACGAACCTCATCCTGGCGGCCCACGCCGCCCGCTTCGACGCGTACTCCGCGCTCGGCCTGCTGCGCGCCATCGCCTCGGCGTACACCGGCGGCAAGGCCTCGGCCCCGCCGCACGACCAGGCGCCGCTGCTGCGCGGCAACTCCCGTCCGCCGCGCATCCAGGGCCCGCCGCTGCGCATCGAGCCCGGCCGCACCCCCCAGGACGCCAAGGCGCCGAAGAGCGGCTACCACTTCCGCCATGTCGCCATGGACATGCGCGACCTGTCGAACGCCATCTCCTACTACGCCGACGCCTCGATCGAGGACGCCCTGCTGGCCGAGGTCGCGCGCGCCGTCTACGAGTGGAACGCCTCGAAGGGCAAAGGCTGGGGCCAGATCAGGGTCATGATGCCGATCGACCGCAGGTCCGTGATGGACGAGACCCTGCAGATGGGCAACCTGGCCGCGTACGGCACCGTCGCCCTCGACCTCGCGGACATCGCCCAGAACCCGCTGCCCGCCGTCTCCGCGCAGACCAAGTGGCTGCGCAGGAACGCGGTGGAGCTCGACGGCGTGGCCCGCACCTTCGCCGAGCCCTGGGCCCCCTACGGCATCCGCAGGGCCCTGAAGATCCCCGTCGACCGCCGCACCGCCTCCCGCGTGCCCAGCACCATGCTCGCCAACCTCGGCGAGATCGACCAGCTCTGGTTCGGCGCCGTGCGCACCGGCGCCGTCTGGTACGCCCCGCCGGCTCCGCTGCCGATGGGCCTGGCAGTCGGCGCGATCGCGTACAACCGCCGCATGCACCTGACGCTGCGGTACCGGAGGGCGATGTTCACGACGCCGCCGTTCTGGGGGCGCGGGTGAGGTTCGCCCTCACAACCGCCGGTCGTTGGCCCACCTCGAGAGCTCGTACCTGTTCGAGAGCTGCAGCTTGCGCAGGACCGAGGAGACGTGCGTCTCGACGGTCTTGACCGAGATGACGAGCTCGCGGGCGATCTCCTTGTAGGCGTAGCCGCGTGCGATCAGGCGGAGGACCTCGCGTTCGCGGGCGGTGAGGCGGTCTAGTTCCTCGTCCACGGAGGCGGCAGGGGCCGTGGTGGCGGGGGCCGCGCCGGAGAAGGCGTCCAGGACGAAGCCGGCCAGCTTCGGGGAGAACACGGCGTCGTTCTCGGCTACGCGCCTAAGCGCGTCGACGAGGTCGGTGCCGGAGATGGACTTCGTGACGTAGCCGCGGGCGCCGGCGCGGATGACGCCGATGACGTCCTCGGCGGCGTCGGAGACGGACAGGGCCAGGAACCGCGTGTCCGCCGCCTTGCCGGGGCCGCCGCCGGTGAGCAGGCATTGGCGCAGCACCTCGACGCCGCCGCCCCCGGGGAGGTGCACGTCCAGCAGCACCACGTCGGGCCGCCGCTCGACGATGACGGCTACGGCGCTCGGCGCGTCGGCCGCCTCGCCGACGATCTCGACGGTGCCGCGGGCGGCCTCGTCCAGTTCCGCGCGCACGCCGGTGCGGAACAGCTTGTGGTCGTCGACCAGCACCACCCGGATCGGACGTGCGGTCGCGGCCGCGGCTGCCGCCACGACCGTGATCTCAGGACTCGACGACGCTTCGCTCTGCACCGGTGGACCTTTCCTCGTTCACATCGTTGCCGTTGCCCGCACCGCCGGCGCCCGGCTGCGGCACGCGCTTGGCCGTCAGACGCACCTCGGTGCCCTCGCCGGGCCCCGTGCGGATCTCGGCCTGGCCGCCGTGCCGGCGCATGCGGCCGAGGATCGACTCGCGCACGCCCATCCGGTCCGGGGCCACGGCGTCCGGGTCGAAGCCGGGGCCGCGGTCCTTCACGAACACCTCGACGCGGTCCTCCGCGAGCTCCGCGTAAACCGAGATCGGCGCTTCGGGTGCGTACTTCGCCGCATTGACCATAGCCTCCCGCGCGGCCGCGACGCACGCCTCCAGCTGCGCGTCGAGGGGCGCGTCGCCGACCGAGACGACGTCGAGGCGCGCCCCGTGGCGGTCTTCGACCTCGGCGGCCGCCGCGCGAATCGCCTCGGCGAAGCTCTCCGTCGCGGACTTGCGGGCACCGTAGAGCCATTCGCGCAGCTCGCGCTCCTGGGCGCGGGCCAGCCTGGCCACCTGCGCGGGGTCTTCGTGGTGACGCTGGATCAGGGTCAGGGTGTGCAGGACGGAGTCGTGCATCATCGCCGCCACCTCCGCGCGCTCCTGGGAGCGTGCGCGCTCGGTGCGCTCGTGCGCGAGGTCCCGCAGAATCCTGAGGAAGAACGGCAGGCCGATCAGGCCCGCGCCGACGAGCAGCGCGAGTGCGGCCAGCAGGGTGCGGCCGGTCTCGGCCCAGCTGTTGTTGCCGTCGGCTAGCGCGATCATGCCGCCGATCGCCACGGCGGCGCCGAGGCCCGCGCGTGCGAGGTGCGTCGTGGAGCGGGTGCGGGTCCTCGGTCCCTCGCCTGCGCGCTGCGCGTCGTCCGCCTGGCGCCACAGGACGGCGAGCCCCAGGGCGACGGCGGCGAGCGGGAGGATCGTGCGCCAGTCGGTCGGGTGGGTCGTGGGTACGCCGAACAGCAGGAGCAGGCCCAGCGCGACCAGTCCCAGCAGGACGAGGCGCACCTGGCTGCGCGGTTCGGAGCGCTCCTGCTCGGGCACGTCGCCGAGCGGCACGAATATCCAGAACGCGGCGTAGGCCAGTACGCCAAGGCCGCTGACCCAGGTGAAGATCGCGAAGAGCGCGCGCACCAGCCACACGTTCACGCCGAGGTGCAGCGAAAGCCCCCGGCAGATACCGCCCGCGAGCCGTCCCTTGCGGGAGCGGCGCAGCCGGCGGGTGTCCTCGGGCAGGGGCGGCGACATCACCCCCTCATCGTCACACGTCCGCTCGCCGCCGGGCATCGGGGATTGACCCGGACCCGTACCCTGAGAGCGCGGGCGGCGGAATCCAGGGTGCGATCAGGGCGCTGCCCGATGGTGCCGAGCGCCCCCGATCCAGAATCCTGGACACCATGAGCGAAGAGACGACGAGAGGCCACGCCACGCGTGGCCCGCTGCGCCGGGACCGGCGCTCGAAGGTCATCGCGGGAGTGTGCGGGGGGCTCGGCCGTCATCTGGACATCGACCCCGTCGTCTTCCGCATCCTGTTCGCGGTGCTCTCCTTCGTCGGGGGCATCGGCCTGCTGGCGTACGCAGCCGCATGGCTGTTCGTGGCGCAGGACGGCACCGACCGCTCGATCGTGCACCGGCTGCTGACGGGCAAGAATCCGCTGGTCGCCGTGCTGGCCACGGTCGGGCTGGTGCTGGGCGCGCTGATCTCGGCCCGGGCGCTGTTCAACGGCGTGTCGAACCTGTGGCCGATGTTCATGCTGGCGGCCGCGGTCGCCGCGGTGCTGATCTGGCGCGGCGACCTCAAGCTCGGCCGCGGCGAGAGCACGCGCGCCGTGCGGCAGCCGCCGACCTGGTGGCAGCAGCCGATGGAGGAATCGCAGGGCACGTCGACGGGCGGCGGGGAGCCGTCGGCCGCGCCCGGGTTCGCCACCGTCACGGGCGAGCCGCAGGACGCCCCGCCGCCCTTTCCCGGCGTCACGATGCCGACTGCCGCGGCGCCCGGGCGGGGGCGGCGGCGCGGCTACGGCGGACTGGTGCTCGCCAGCCTGCTCGCGGCGACCGGCGTGCTCGGCGTCCTGGACGCGGCCGGCCTGATCAGCCTCGGCTGGCTCTCCGGCGGCGCGCTGGTGCTGGTGCTGCTCGGCACGGGCATGGTGATCGGCGGCGTGTTCGGCAAGACGACCGCGCTGGTCCCGATCGGCCTCGTGGTGGCGATCCCGCTGATCGCGCTCGCCGCGATCGGGGTTCCGCTGCACGGGACGATCGGCGACGAGAACTGGGCGCCGCCCACCGCGTCCGCCGTGCAGCCCTCCTACCAGCTCGCGGTCGGCGACGGCACCCTGGACCTGTCCAACGTGACGCCGGGTGCCGGCAAGACGGTCGTCGTGACGGCGCAGGTCGGGGTCGGGCAGCTGGAGGTGACGGTGCCGGCGGACGTGACCGTGAAGGTCCGCAGCCACGCCGGAGCCGGCACGATCGCCGACCTCGACCAGCCGGGGCTGACCGACGGCCACGGCAGCTACGGCACGCGCCGGAACGACGGCGTGAACGTGGACAAGAACTTCACCGTGGCGTCGCAGGGCACGCCCCAGGGCACCATCGTGCTCGACCTGAGGGTCGGCGTCGGTGCCATCCACATCCAGACGGAGGGACCGTGATGACGGAGACGGAGACCGGGCGCAGGACCCGGCCGCGGTTCCGGCCGGACGCCGCGTCGATCACGGCGGGCCTGGTGTTCATCGGGATCGGCCTGGTGTACCTGCTCGCCGGGTCGGCGAGCCTGCAGGACGCGGCCCGCTGGACCGGCTCGGTGCTGGTACTGGGGCTCGGCCTGGCCTGGGTGGTCGGCGCGATCACCCGGCGGCGGCGCTGATCCGGCGGTATCAGTACTCTTCCGCCGAGGCGATGTCCAGCGCGTAGTCGTCGGTCTCGAGGCCGGCGGCCGTGACGACGCGGACTATCCACGGACCCGGATCCACGTCGTAGGGGACGGGCACGGTGATCGAGCTGTCCGTCGGGTTGCTGAAGCCGCCCTCGGGGCCGGGCACCAGCGGCACGTGGATGTGGATCGGCCCGAGCTTGACCACGATCCGGGCGAGCTGGTCCGGGTCGGCGGCGGCCGGGGGCACGAAGCCCAGGCCCCTGATCTCGATGTCGTCGCCCTGCCGGATCGGCCCGTCCAGGCCGCCCGGCGGGCGCACCCGGACCACCGAGACGAGCACCGGCCGGCGCGCCTCGACCAGCCGGACCACGGCGTAGAGCACCGCGGCGGCCAGCGAGATCCACACCACGATCGCCGGGATCGGCGGGAGCCCGTAAGGGTTCTTCGCCAGCCCGGCGATCAGGAACAGCGCCGCGGCCAGGTAGGACGGCAGCCAGACCGCCGAGGCGAGCGAGCCGAAGCCGGTCTCGTCCAGCACCAGGTCCCGCACCTGCGAGCGCTGGCCCGGCAGGTACGGCACCGCGCGGCGGCGCATCCGCATCGCGGCGACCGCGTTCGTGACGACCGAGACCAGTATCGGCACGGCGAGCAGGACCAGATACTCCCAGCGCGGGTGCGAGATCGCGTCGCCGACGGCGGAGCGCTCCGACGCGGTCCCGGCCGCGAAGTCCTCGACCGCGAAGTAGACCAGCGCCGTGCTCAGCGCCGCGCCCCAGAACAGGCCAAGCGCCTTCGCCGGGGAGAGCCGTCCGTCCGCGCCGACCATGAAGCACAGCACGCCGCCCACCTCGCTGTGCACCAGGCTCAGCCCGGTGATCAGCGCGGCCAGAGCTGCGAAGGCGAACAGCACCGCCGTATGCGGCAGCGTCCAGGATCCGGAGACCGGCAGCGTAGCCAGGTCGATCACCAGGACGAGCCCGAACAGCATCCAGCTGCCGCGCATCGTCCAGCGCCCGACGAGCGCCAGCCAGGCGGAGTTCTCGGCGCGCGCGGTGACCGCGAGCCGCTGCGCGCGGCGGGTCAGCTCATCGGATATCCACTGCCGCGCGCCGCTCTCCGAATGGGAGAGCGCGGCGGGCACACCCTCGTTCTGCGCGAATTCACGGCAGCGCTCGGCGAACTCGCTCAGCTCCCGTTCGTACTCCTGCCGCGCGCCGGCGTGGCTCTCCGGGCCTTGCACCACCGCGAAATCCCCTCCACCGGCGACAGCTGGATACACCCCTTAGGGAGCTGAGATGCTACACCTATTCCCACTCGATGGTTGCCGGGGGCTTCGACGTCGCGTCGAGCACGACGCGGTTCACGCCGGGCACCTCGTTGGTGATCCGGGTGGAGATCCTCGCGAGCACCTCGTACGGCAGCCGCGTCCAGTCCGCGGTCATCGCGTCCTCCGAGGAGACCGGCCGCAGCACGATCGGGTGGCCGTAGGTGCGGCCGTCGCCCTGCACGCCCACCGAGCGCACGTCGGCGAGCAGCACGACCGGGCACTGCCAGATCTCGTCGTCCAGGCCGGCCGCGGTCAGCTCCTCGCGGGCGATCGCGTCCGCGTCGCGCAGCAGCTCGAGCCGCTCCTCGGTGACCTCGCCGACGATCCGGATGCCGAGGCCCGGGCCGGGGAAGGGCTGGCGCTGCACGATCTCGCGCGGCAGGCCGAGCTCGGCGCCGACCTTGCGCACCTCGTCCTTGAACAGCTTGCGCAGCGGCTCGATCAGCTTGAACTGCAGGTCCTCCGGCAGGCCGCCGACGTTGTGGTGCGATTTGATGTTCGCGGTGCCCGCGCCGCCGCCGGACTCGACGACGTCCGGGTAGAGCGTGCCCTGCACGAGGAACTCCACCGGCTCGCCCTCGGCCGCGGCCTCCGCCAGGATCTCCCGCTCGGCCTGCTCGAAGACGCGGATGAACTCGCGCCCGATGATCTTGCGCTTCTGCTCCGGGTCGCTGACGCCCTCGAGCGCGGCCAGGAAGCGGGCGCGCGCGTCCACGGTCTTGAGCGAGACGCCGGTGGCCGCGACGAAGTCGCGCTCGACCTGCTCGACCTCGCCCTTGCGCAACAGCCCGTGGTCGACGAAGACGCAGGTCAGCTGGTCGCCGACGGCGCGCTGCACGAGCGCGGCGGCCACCGCGGAGTCGACCCCGCCGGACAGCCCGCAGATCACCCGCCTGCCGCCGACCTGCTCGCGGATCGCGGCGACCTGCTCCTCGACCACGTTCTCGGTGGTCCACTCGGGCTTGATCCCGGCCGCGTGGTACAGGAAGTTCTCCAGCATCCGCTGGCCGAACTCGGAGTGCAGCACCTCGGGGTGGTGCTGGACGCCGTAGAGCCGGCGCTCGTCGTCCTCGAACGCGGCGACCGGCGTGCCGGCCGTGGACGCGGTGACCTTGAACCCGTCCGGCGCCGCCACGACCGCGTCGCCGTGCGACATCCACACGGTCTGCTGGGCCGGGCTGCCCTCGAACAGCGTCGAGGCGGTGTCCGAGACGGCGAGCGCGGTGCGGCCGTACTCCCGGGTGTTCGTGTGGTCGACGACGCCGCCGAGCGCCCGCGCCATGGCCTGGAAGCCGTAGCACATGCCGAACGTCGGCACACCGGAGCCGAACAGCTCGGCGCCGACGTTGGGCGCGCCCTCGGCGTACACCGACGAGGGGCCGCCGCTGAGGATCACCGCGGCGGGCTTGCGCTCCAGGATCTGCTCGGCCGTCCACGTGTGCGGGACGATCTCGCTGTAGACCCGGGCCTCGCGCACGCGGCGCGCGATGAGCTGGGCGTACTGCGCACCGAAGTCGACGACCAGGACGAGGGGGGAGGTGGAGGCGTCATCCATGATGGGGACGATTCTACCGGCCGTCGGGGCGCTCCTTCGCCGGTGGACGGCCTGCGCCCCGCGCGCGGGCAGCGGCGGGGCGCAGGTCCTGGCGAATGGGCGGGGCCGTCGGGCAATCCGTCGCGAGGTCCCACAGCCGGGGCCGGCGACCGGACGCGCCGGACCCGAGCCGATCGCTCGGGATCCATTCAGCGGGGATAACGACCCAGCGGACCGCCGGTTACGCGCAACAGCGCCGGTGCGAGCCTCACACCCTCCCGCGGCCCAGTTCGAGCAGAGCCATCGCGACAGTCGTACCGGGGCGGCCCAGCTCGCGGGTGTAGCGGCCGATGACCTCGGTCTCCCGGCGCAGGTCGACGCGGCGGCCGCCGTCGGCCATTCGCGCGGCCTGGATCTCGGCGGACACCGCCATCCGCCGCCGGATCAGCGCGACGAGCTCGGCGTCGATGGCGTCGATCCGCTCCCGGCCGCCAGGCACGCCGTCGGGCGCGGGCGGCGCTGAGGGAGCGGGGACCGCGGCGGCCGGCTGCGGCGGGACGGTATCCGTCGGCGCCGGGCCGCCCGCGGCGGGTGCGGCTGTGGGCGTCGCAGTCGCTACGGGTGCGGTGGCCGCGGGTGCGGCTGCGGGCGTCGCAGTCGCTACGGGTGCGGTGGCTGCGGGGACAGCTGCTGCGGGGACGGCGGTGTCTGCCATGGGGCTCTCCTCGGTTCGGCGGTCGGCGGCCGGCGTTCCGCGACCTACCCCGTCCCGGGGGGCTTTATCAGCATCGTGAGAAACGACGGCGCCCCGGACCGGGGATCGGTCCGGGGCGCCGTACGGGTCTCGGCTGAGCTCTCAGCGCGCGACGTCGTGGCCGGCCGGAACGATCCGGTGGCCATAGCTAAATCGACGGGCGCTCGTGCTCACGGGCGCAACCCTAGCAGCTCCACCCGCCGCACCGTGCCGGAATCCGGCAGGAGGACGGCTCGCGGCGCGCTCCTAGCTCCAGGCCGCGGCGTTCGCGTTCTCGGTGGAGGTGTAGGCGTCGTGCGCGGCCTCGACGGCCTTGCCGATCGCCTGCAGCACCTGGTTGATGTCCGACTGGGCCTGGTCCCACTTGCGCTGCTGGACCTGGTAGTTCTCGGAGGCCTTACCCTGCCAGCTCGCGGCGATCGGGTTCAGCATCGACTTCAGGTCGTCCAGCTTCTGGTTCAGGTTGTTCGACGTCTGCTGGATGGTCTGCGCCGCGTTCGCCAGCTCGGCGAACGTCACGAGCATCATTCCGTCTTGCGCCATGGTTTTCTCCCCTCAAAGGTTTTACGCTTCGCCGCCGCACGGTCTCGACGGGACCGCGGGCGGAAGGTGGCCTCGACGGCCGGACGGCTTACTGCAGGCCGCTGAGCAGCTTCGAGATCGAAGACTGGTTCTGCTCTTCCGTGGCCTGGTAGTTCTTGTTGTTCGAATCGATGGCCTGGCCGATGGCGTCCAGAGCCTGGGTCAGCTTGGTGCCGTCGTCCTGGAAGCGCTGCATCAGCTGCTGGAAGGCCTGGTAGGCAGAGCCCTTCCAGGACGAGCCGAGCGGCTCGACGGCGCTCTGCAGGGAGCGCATCTCCGCCTGGATGTCCTGCACGGTCTGCTGGACGGCCTGAGCGGCCTTCGCCATATCGGCCGACGTAGTCGAAAAGCTAGACATGTGTCGCCACCTTCCCCGTTCTTAGGAATGGTCTTATCTCCGTGAACACCGCCGGCCCGGCAACTCCACGGCCTGGCAGTGGCCTGCGAGTCCCGCCCCGCCCGACGCACCCCGCTGCGCAGTCTGTGCCCAGAGGTGTCGACCGCGGTTTCTCCCGCAGCACCAAGCTACTTGGCGAGCGCTCGGGAACGGTAGTCGAGAAGCCGATATTACCCCGGCTTTACGTTTCGGGCGGCGCCGGGGTCACGTCCCGGGGCCGCCCGAACACGTGCGATATGCGCGCCCTGCTATCGGACTCGCAGCGTTTTGAGCACGCGCAGCGCCTTGCCGAGGACCTTCGTGTAGCGCGCCGCGTCCAGCCCCATCGAGGGCGCGATCGGCATCAGCGTCTGGCGCGCCACGGTCTGGATCTCGGTGTAGCGCCAGATGCCCTCGGAGCCGCTACGCCGCCCGACGCCGGAGTCGCCCATGCCGCCCGTGGCCGCCGCGACCGAGCCGAAGGCCGCCGCGTACGCCTCGTTCACGTTCACCATGCCGGAGTGCACGCGCAGCGCCGCCTCCTTGGCGCGCTTCGCGTCGCGGGTCCAGATCGACGAGCTCAGGCCGAACCGCGTGTCGTTGGCCGCCCCGAGCACCTCGGCCTCGTTCTCGAAGCGGTAGAGCGAGACGACCGGGCCGAAGGTCTCGTCCGCGTAGAGCGTCATGCCGGGGGCCACGTCGGTCAGCACGGTCGGCTCGTAGAACAGCGGGCCGACGTCCGGCCGGCGGCGGCCGCCGGCGAGCACGCGGGCGCCCTTGATCCGCGCGTCCTCGACCTGCTGGGTGACGGTCTCCAGCTGCTTCGTGTTGGTCAGCGAGCCGACGTCCGCGGCGAAGTCGAGGGTCGAGCCGAGCTTGAGCGCCTTGACCTCGGTGACGAAGCGGTCGACGAACCGGTCGTAGACCGCGTGGTGCACGTACATCCGCTCGATCGAGATGCACAGCTGGCCGGCCGAGGTGAAGCAGGCGCGGATCGCGCCGGCCACGGTCTTGTCGAGGTCGGCGTCCTCGAACACGATCATCGCGTTCTTGCCGCCGAGCTCCAGGGAGCAGCCGATCAGGCGACCGGCCGCCTGCTGCGCCACCTGCCGTCCGGTGCGGGTCGAGCCGGTGAACGCGACGTAGTCCGCGTGGTCGACCACGGCCGGGCCGGTGACCGGGCCGTCGCCGGTGACGACCTGCCACAGCTCGGCCGGCAGCCCGGCCTGGACGGCGAGCTGACGCAGGTAGAGGCCGCTGAGCACGGTCTGGTTGTCCGGCTTGTGCACGACGCCGTTGCCCGCGACCAGGGCGGGCAGGATGTCCATCGCGGCCAGCGCGAGCGGGTAGTTCCACGGGGTGATCACCCCGACCACGCCCTTGGGATGCCGGTACTCGGTGACCCTGGTCAGGACCGGCAGCACGCCGATCTTGCGCCGCGGCCTGAGGTAGCCGCGCGCGGCGTGCGCGTAGTGCCGCGCGGTCGCCACCGAGACGCCGATCTCGTCGAACGCGTGCAGCCGGGTCTTGCCGGTCTCCACCTGGATCAGGCTCAGCAGGTGCTCGGAGTTGTCGAGCACCAGGTCGTGCAGCCGGCGCAGCACGGCGGCGCGCTCGCCCACCGGCCGCGCGGCCCAGGCGGCCTGCGCGGCGCGGGCCTTCTCGAAGGCGTGCCGCACGTCGCCGGGGCCGGACTGCGGCAGGTCCACGATCGTCTCGCCGGTCAGCGGCGCGACGATCTCCACCGACTGCGGGTTCGAGCCCACGGTCAGCTGGTCCACCAGCCGCGCCGTGAACTCGCGCGGCAGGTACGGGCGGATGGATTCGAGCCGCTCGGTCGGCCCGGTGGCCCGGGGGGCGGAGCCTTCGGCGGGCGCGGCCTGCGTCTGCTCGCCGGTCGCGGAAGCGTTCGTCGTGTCGCCTGCGGTCATAACGCAAAGACTAGGCCCGGGCCAGGGGCCGGGGAAACCGCGCTGGGCGCGCCGGACCTGGGACGGCCCGCAAAACTCCGGTCAAAGACCGGGCCCCGGGCCGTCCGCCGACCGGGTCAGACCACGCTCAACGGGAGCAGCTTGCGACCGGTCGGGCCGATCTGGATCTCGGTGCCCATCTGCGGGCAGACGCCGCAGTCGAAGCACGGGGTCCAGCGGCAGTCGTCCACCTCGGTCTCGCGCAGCGCGTCCTGCCAGTCCTCCCACAGCCAGTCCCGGTCCAGGCCGGAGTCCAGGTGGTCCCAGGGCAGCGTCTCGATCTGGTCCCGCTCGCGGGTGGTGTACCAGGCCACGTCCACCGGCTCGTCGGCCAGCGCGCGCTCGGCCGCGGCCATCCAGCGGTCGTAGGAGAAGAACTCGGACCAGCCGTCGAAGCGGCCGCCGTCCTCCCAGACCGCGCGGATGACCTTGCCGACCCGCCGGTCGCCGCGGGAGAGCAGGCCCTCGACGATGCCGGGCTTGCCGTCGTGGTACCGGAAGCCGATGGCCCGGGCGTAGTTCTTGTCGGCGCGGATCACGTCGCGCAGCTTGCGCAGCCGCTCGTCGGTCTCCGCGGCGCCGAGCTGGCCGCACCACTGGAACGGCGTGTGCGGCTTGGGCACGAAGCCGCCGATGGAGACGGTGCAGCGGATGTCCCGGGAGCCGGTCGCCTCGCGGCCGGCCTTGATGACGTTGCGCGCCATCTCGGCGATCTGCAGCACGTCCTCGTCGGTCTCGGTGGGCAGCCCGCACATGAAGTACAGCTTCACCTGCCGCCACCCGGCCGAGTAGGCGGCCGTGACCGTGCGGATGAGGTCCTCCTCGGACACCATCTTGTTGATGACCTTGCGGATGCGCTCGGAGCCGCCCTCCGGCGCGAACGTCAGGCCGCTGCGGCGTCCGTTGCGGGAGAGCTCGTTGGCCAGGTCGATGTTGAACGCGTCGACGCGGGTGGACGGCAGCGAGAGCGAGGTCTGGGTGCCCTCGTACCGGTCCGCCAGGCCCTTGGCCAGGTCGGCGATCTCCGAGTGGTCGGCGGAGGAGAGCGAAAGCAGCCCGACCTCCTCGTAGCCGGTGGCCTCGAGCCCGGCCTTGACCATGTCGCCGATGCCGGTGATCGAGCGCTCGCGCACCGGCCGGGTGATCATGCCGGCCTGGCAGAAGCGGCAGCCGCGGGTGCAGCCGCGGAAGATCTCCACGCTCATCCGCTCGTGCACCGTCTCGGCGAGCGGGACCAGCGGCTTCTTCGGGTAGGGCCACTCGTCGAGGTCCATCACGGTGTGCTTGGCGACCTGCCACGGCACGCCCGAGCGGTTCGGCGCTACGCGCTGGATCCGGCCGTCGGCCAGGTACTCGACGTCGTAGAAGCGCGGCACGTACACGCCGCCGGTCGCCGCGAGCCGCAGCAGCAGCCCGTCGCGCCCGCCGGGGCGCCCCTCGCCCTTCCAGGCGCGGACGATGTCCGTGATCGCGAGCACGGCCTGCTCGCCGTCGCCGATCACCGCGGCGTCGATGAAGTCGGCGATCGGCTCCGGGTTGAACGCCGCGTGCCCGCCGGCGATCACCACCGGGTGCGTCATGTCCCGGTCGGCCGCCTCGAGCGGGATGCCCGCGAGGTCCAGCGCCGTGAGCATGTTCGTGTAGCCGAGCTCGGTGGAGAAGGACAGCCCGAACAGGTCGAAGTCGCCGACCGGCCGGTGCCCGTCCACGGTGAACTGCGGCACGCCGTGCTCCCGCAGCTTGGCCTCCATGTCCGGCCACACGGAGTACGTCCGCTCGGCCAGCACGCCCTCGCGCTCGTTGAGGACCTCGTAGAGGATCATGACGCCCTGGTTGGGCAGGCCCACCTCGTACGCGTCGGGGTACATCAGCGCCCAGCGCACGTCGCAGGCGTCCCAGTCCTTCACGGTGGAGTTGAGCTCGCCCCCCACGTACTGGATCGGCTTCTTCACCGAGGGCAGCAGCGGTTCCAGGTCGGGCCAGACGGACCGGCCGGTGATCCGGTCGAAGGTCGGTGCGCTCATGTTCCCAGCGTAGCCGCCCCCGCGAGCGGCGCCGACAAGTCGCAGGTCAGCGCGCGGTCGAGCGGAGCCGGACGTTCTCCAGGATGCCGATGGCGATGAAGTTGGCGAACATCGAGGAGCCGCCGTAGGAGACGAAGGGCAGCGGGATGCCGGCGACGGGCATGATGCCCATGGTCATGCCGACGTTCTCGAACATCTGGAAGGCGAACCAGCAGACCACGCCGCCGGCCAGCAGCATCGGGAAGGTCTCGGTGGCCTGGCGGGCGATGACGCAGCCGCGCCAGAGCACGATCGCGAACAGGGCGAGCACGGCGAGGCCGCCGACCAGGCCGAGTTCCTCGCCGATGACGGTGAAGACGAAGTCGGTCTGCTGCTCGGGGACGAACTGGCCGTTGGTCTGGGTGCCCTTGAACAGGCCCTGGCCGAAGACGCCGCCCGCGCCGATCGCGAGGCGGGCCTGGTGGGTGTTGTAGCCGACGCCCTGGGGGTCGAGGTTGGGGTCGGCGAAGGCGGCGAAGCGGTTGATCTGGTGCTGGGCGAGCAGGTGCAGCTTCACGGCGGCGAAGGCGCCCGCGCCGACCACGGCCGTGAGCAGCGCCAGCCTGCGCAGGCGTACGCCGGACAGGACGACCATGCCGCCGGTGATGGCGAGGATGACCATGGTGCTGCCGAGGTCCGGGAGCATGCTGATGACGCCCATCGGCACGGCCGCGGCCAGCAGGGCGAGCACGAGCGCGCGGCCGCCGGGACGCGTGTCGTCGATGCGGCGGTCCTCGATCTGCGCGAGCATGCCCTTGCTGCGGCGCACGGCGGGCCGGTAGGCGAGGATCATCGCCAGCGCCATCACGATGCCGAGCTTGGCGAACTCGGCGGGCTGGATGGAGAAGCCGCCGCCGAGCTCGATCCAGGAGCGCGCGCCGTTGACGACCGTGCCGAGCGGGGAGAGCACGGCGAGCAGGCCGATGAACGAGAGCACGTAGACGGTGGGTGTCAGGGCCCGCAGCCTCTTGTGGTCGAGCGCGGTGACGCCGATGGCGAGGGCCATGCCGACGATCGCGTTCAGGATGTGCCGCTTGAGGAAGTACTGCGGGTCGCCGCCGGTCAGCTCGGTGCGGTCGCGGGTGGCCGACCACACCATGACCGCGCCGACCACGGCGAGCGCCGTGGACGCGCCGAACAGCGGCCAGTCGAAGCGCCGCAGCACGCCGCCCTCGCGCAGGGCGGCCTTGCGCCGGGACTCGGCCGGGCCGACCGGGGGCAGGCCCGCCGTCTCTCCGATGATCATGGCTTGCTCCGGGCGGCTCCCGCGACCGTCGCGCCCGGGGAGGCGGGCGGCGGCGCGACCGGCGGCCACTGCTGGGGGTAGGGGAAGGTGACCGGCAGCAGCCCGTCCGCGGTGATCACCGGCAGGCCGGCCGGGGGCGTCGGGAGCAGGGCTGCGTTCGCCAGCTGCGCGCCGCCCTGCACGCCGTACATCGCCTCTTCGATCTTCTCGACCGCCGGGCCGGAGATCTGCGCGCCCTGGCCGCCCTGCGGAACCATCATCACGATCGCGTACTGCGGGTGGTTCGCCGGGACGACGGAGGCGAACACCGAGGTCGGGTTCTGGCCGTACACGTCCGCGGTACCGGTCTTCGCGCCGACCGGGATCGTGTTCTGCGGCCAGGCTCCGTACACCCCGGAGGCCGTGCCCGCCTGGGCCACGCCCTCGAGCGCGTTCATCAGGAAGCTGCGGGTGGCCGAGTCGATCGGCACGTGCGCGACGACCTTCGGCTGGTAGGTCGAGACGACCTTGCCGCCCGGGGTCATCACGGCCTGCAGCAGGTGCGGCTGGTAGAGCGTGCCGCCGTTGGCGATCGTCGCGTACGCGCGGGCCAGCTGAAGCGGCGTCACCTCGACGCCGCCCTGGCCGATCGCCTCGAGCACCGCGTCGCCGGCCCGGAACTGCCAGCCGTCCAGGCAGTTCTCGTACGCGATCTGCTTGAGGTAGGCGGCGCGGGCCGGGTCGGTCCTGGCGACGTCCGGGTAGCCGTCCTTGCCGTGCGCGCACCAGTCGGCCTTGTTCGCCTGCCAGGACGCGAGCTTCTCCTGCCGGGTCTGGATCAGGCCGGGCGACTCGCCCGGCAGGTCGATCCCGGTGTCCTTGCCGAGCCCGAGTTCCGTCGACATCGTCTGCACCGGGTCGCTCGGGTGGGCGACGGGGTTGTTGCCGCCGTCCTTGAGCCACATCTGGTAGGCGACGCGGTAGAACACGGTGTCGCAGGAGACCTCGATGGCCTGCTTGAGGGTGATCGGGCCGAACGCCTCGCCCTCGAAGTTGTGGAAGTCCTGGTTGCCGACCGGGAAGTCGGTCGAGCAGTCGTAGGTGCCGTCCGCGGGGAAGCCGTCCTGCAGCATCGCCGAGGTGGTCACGGCCTTGAACGTCGAACCGGGCGGGTACTCGCCCTGGTATCCGCGGTCCAGCAGCGGGGTGCCGGCGGCGGCGCTGGTCAGCCGCGCGTAGGTCTGCGCGTTGATACCGCCGGTCCACACGTTCGGGTCGTAGGTCGGGTAGCTCGCCATCGCGACGACGCCGCCGGTCTGGACGTTGAGCACGACGACGGCCCCCGAGTCGGCCTTGCCGTAGCTGTGGGTCTCCGTGTCCCAGACGCCGTGCGCGGACTGGATCGCGGCGGCGAGCTGCTGCTCGGCGACCGCCTGAACGTGCGCGTCGATGGTGGTCACGATGTCGTCGCCGGGCACGGGGGCGGTCTGCGAGACGGTCCGCACCGCGCGGCCCAGGTTGTCCACCGCGACCTCGGACACGCCGGCTTCGCCGCGCAGGATCGAGTCGTACTCCTGCTCGAGCCCGGCGCGCCCGACCATGTCGGTGGGCTGGTAGTCGTTGCCCGCCTTGGAGAGCTCGGACGAGCTGACCGGCGAGAGGTAGCCGAGCATCTGCGCCGCGTTGACGCCGAACGGCGCGGGGTAGGTGCGCGTGGCGGCGGCCTGCGCGGTGACCCCGGGGAACTTGTCGTGGTCCTCCAGGATCTCCATGCCGATCGACTGCGCGACGTCGGTGGCCACCGGCACCGGCTGGTACGGCGAGCCGGGCCAGCAGGGCTGTTTGACCTTCGAGGAGCACAGCCGGATCTTCTGCGCGATCTGCGACTCCGGCACGCCGAGCACCGAGGCCAGCCGGTCGAGAACGGCGATCCCGCCGTGCGGCTGCTGCTGCAGGGTGCTGAGGTCGACGGTGACCTCCAGCGTGGGCTTGTTCGCCACGAGCGGGTGGCCCTGGTCGTCGAGGATGTCGCCGCGCACGGCCGGGGTGCTCACCGAGCGCAGGTCGTTGGCCGCGGCCGCGGCCTGGAACTGGGCGCCGGAGCGCACCTGGAGGTACCAGAGCCGGCCGCCGAGCGTGGCGAGCAGCGCGAGCACGAGGACCTGGACCACGCCCAGGCGGGCGCGGGCGCCCTCGAGACGTTGCGGGCGGTACATGGCGTTCTCCCGGGTGTTCGGCTTCCGCGTGCTACGGCAGGGTGCTCACTGGCCGGCGGTGCGCACGGCGACGGGGTCGCCTATCGCGTTGCCGACCGGGGCGAGGAGCAGGGTCCGGCGGCCCTCGGCGCGGCGGGCGAGCGCGGCCAGGCCGGGCAGGATGAACGGCGTGGCGATCGCCGTGTAGAGCGCGCAGGCCGCGGCGCAGGCCGGCAGGCCGGCGCTGCCGATCGTGCCGCCTTCGCCGAGCAGCGAGCCGAGCACGGCGTTGCCGAGCGTGGCGAGGCCGGCGAGGATCCCGGCGATCGCGCTGGTGCGCAGCGCGGAGCGCTTCAGGTCGGGTGCGAGACGGCCGGCGAGCGCGCCGACGAGCGTGAGGACGATGGCGTGCCGGCCGGTCGCGGTGACGGACGGCGGCGCGAGGTCCACGGCCAGCCCGGCGGCGAACCCGGCGACCGCCCCGAGGTTCTGCCCCCAGGCGACGCCGAGGGAGACCACGACGAGCAGCACCAGGTCCGGCACGGCGTACGGCAGGCGCACCTGCGGCAGGACGCTGAGCTGCAGGGCCAGCGCCAGGGTGACGGCGGCCGCGGCGAGCAGGAAGCGGAGGAACGCACGCATCAGCGGCTCGCCTCCGCCTGCAGCATCACGTCGCCCGGATCCGCGCCGACCGGCTTGACCACGATGCCGACGGTGTCCACGGAGGTCTCGTCGACGTACGTCGTCACCAGCACGGTCCGGGTCAGCCGGCCGGGCGTGGCCAGCACCTTCGAGATCCTGCCGACGGGGACGCCGGGCACGCTGGTCGCGGCGTCCGCGGTGCCGAGGGTCAGCACCGGCTGGCCGACCGTCAGCTTCAGCTGCGGGTCGAAGAACTCGACGCGCAGCGTGTGCGTGTCCTGTCCGACGGCGGTGCCGATCGGGCCGGATCCGGACAGCCGCACGCCGATCACCGAGTCGGGGTCGATCGCCAGCAGCACGGTGGACGTGGTCGGGCCGACGCTCGCGATCCGGCCGACCAGTCCCGCGCCGGTCAGCACGGTCTGGTCGACGGCCACGCCCTGCTTGCTGCCGGCGTCCAGCGTCGCGGACCAGCTGCCGTCCTGCGTCGGGGACAGGGCCACGAGCTGCGCGGAGACGGTCGTGAGCCCGCCGAGCGAGGTCGCGTCGTGCAGCGCCGCCAGCTCCGCGGCCTCGGCCTTGGTCTGCGCGCTCGTCTCGACCTGGCCCTTGAGCGCGTCCACCTGCGCCTGCAGGCTCTTGATCCGCGCCTGGTCGGCGGAGGAGTGCCCCCAGCCGGAGAACAGCGAGCGCACCGAGTGCGTCGCGTCCGAGGCGCCGCGCTCGACCGGCCCGAAGACGGTCGCGGCGACGGAGCGCGCCTTGCCCAGCGCCCCCCGCTCCCCCGGCTTCTCGCCGTGGGCGTCCACGGTGACGAGGATGAATCCGGTCAGCAGCAGCAGGCCGAGGACGACGCGGGTACGGCGGGTGTCTCGCATTGGTCTTCGATCCTCAATCGACGGCTCGGCCCGGCACGTCGCCTCGTCGCTGGTTCATGTCCGCCCGCTAGCGCCGCGATCCGGCGCCGAGCACCGGCTGCAGCGCGTCGAAGTCCTCGACGCAGCGGCCGGAGCCGAGGACCACCGAGTCCAGCGGGTTCTCCGCGACCAGCACCGGCATCCCGGTCTCCCGGCGCAGCCGCTGGTCGAGACCGCGCAGCAGGGCTCCGCCGCCGGTCAGCACGATGCCGCGGTCCATGATGTCGCCGGACAGCTCGGGCGGGCACTTGTCCAGCGTGTCGCGCACCGCGTCGATGATCTGGGTGACCGGCTCCTCCATCGCGCGGCGGATCTCGGTCGAGGTCAGCACGATGATCTTGGGCAGTCCGGAGACCAGGTCGCGGCCGCGCACCTCGGCGTGCAGCTCGCTGTCCGTCTCGTCGGCCGAGCCGATCGCCAGCTTGATCTCCTCCGCGGTGCGGTCGCCGAGCAGGATCGAGTACTCCTTCTTGGCGTACTGGATGATCGCGTTGTCCAGCTCGTCCCCGGCCACCCGCACCGAGTTGGCGGTGACGATGCCGGCGTACGAGATCACCGCGACCTCGGTGGTGCCGCCGCCGATGTCGACCACCATGTTGCCGGTGGCCTCCTGGATCGGCAGGCCCACGCCGATCGCCGCGGCCATCGGCTCCTCGATCAGGTGCACCTGCCGGGCCCCGGCCGCGTCCGCGGCGTCCTCCACGGCGCGCCGCTCGACGCCGGTGATCCCGCTCGGCACGCAGATGACCACGCGCGGCTGGGCGAACACCCGGCGCGGGTGCACCTTGCGGATGAAGTAGCGCAGCATCCGCTCGGCGATCTCGAAGTCGGCGATCACGCCGTCCTTGAGCGGCCGGATGGCGACGATGTTGCCGGGGGTGCGCCCCATCATCTTCTTGGCCTCGGCGCCCACCGCGAGCACCGAACCGTTGTGCGTGTTGACCGCGACGACGGAGGGTTCGTTGAGCACGATCCCCCGCCCGCGGACGTACACCAGGGTGTTAGCGGTACCGAGGTCCACCGCGATGTCCCGGCCGACGACCGACATGCCCATGTGCTGACTTACCTTCCGCGAGAGCGCGACTGGCCGGCCGCGGCGGCGCGGCGCAATCACTCCGGGCGAAGGCTTGCTGACGCCGAGTGAGGTTTCCCGCCGATCCTAACCGTTGGCGCGGCCGTGTTCGGTGACGGTTGGGGTCGTTCCCTCCCGGCGTGTCGTAAGAAACGATCGTTCGCCCGGAAAGGTGACCCCGGAGGTCCCCGGAAGGAGTGGCTGTCAGTCCTCGGCGACGTAGTCGCGGTAGCCGGGCACGAGCACGGCCAGCGCGATCATCCCGATCACGACGAGGACGCCGCCGCAGGTGATGGCGGCGCGGGTGCCGAGCGCGGCGCCGCCGACGCCGTGCACCAGGTCGGCCAGCCGCGGTCCGCCCGCGACGACGACCGTGAACACGCCCTGCATGCGGCCCTTGAGCTCGTCGGTGACGACGGTCTGCAGGATGGACTGCCGGAAGACCATGGACATCAGGTCGGCCGCGCCGCCGAGGCCGAGGAAGACGACGGCGAGCGCGAGATCTCCGGTCAGGCCGAAAGCGGTGATCGCCACGCCCCAGCAGCCGACCGCGATGATCGTCATCAGGCCGTGCCGCCGCATCCGGGAGAAGGTGCCGGAGAGCAGGCCGCCGACGAGCGAGCCGAGCGGGATCGCCGCGTAGAGCCAGCCGAGCGCGAGGTGCTGGTGCGCGAAGGTGGTGTCCGCGAGCTGCGGGAACAGCGCACGCGGCATGCCGAAGACCATGGCGATCAGGTCGACGCCGAACGACCAGGCGAGCAGCGAGTTCGCCATGCCGACCTTGAAGCCCTCGGCTATGTTGCCGAATCCGGCGCGGCGCGGAGCGCTGCCCAGCGGCGGCAGCGCGGGCAGCCGGATGACGGCCCACAGCACGACGACCAGGCCGCACGCGTCGATCAGGTAGAGCGCGGACAGGCCGGTGATCGGGATCAGCGCGCCGCCGAGCATGGGGCCGACGAGCGAGCCGATGGACATGACCGTGCCGCCGAGCGCGTTGGCCGCGGCCAGCTCCTCGGCCGGCACCAGGCGCGGGATGGTCGCCTGCCGCGCCGGCGAGTTCATCCCGAACATGCCCTGCTGGACCATCAGCAGGACGATCAGCAGCGCGACGGAGTCCACGTGCAGCGCGGCCTGCACCCACAGGGCGAGGGACGCGACGGCGACACCGGTGTTCGTCAGCATCATCAGCGTGCGACGGTCCATGGTGTCGGCGATGGCGCCGCCCCAGAGCCCGAACACGATGAGCGGCAGCAGTCCGCAGAAGCTGGCGATGCCGACCCAGCCGGACGAGTTCGTCAGCTGGTAGATCTGGTAGGGCACGGCCACGGCCGTCATCTGGCTGCCCATCGCCGTGACGATGCTGGAGGTCCAGAGGCGGCGGTACGGGGCGTGCTTGAGCGGCCGGGTGTCGACGGCCATGCGGCGGAGCCGTCCGGGACGGCGTTCCGCTCGCGGTTCGGCAGTCGTCACGGGGGGCACGGTATGGAATGGTACCGAGACGCAGTCCTTACGTGAGGTCTGTCCGCATTCCGATCGGATCACGGAGCGCTGCGTGCATCCGCAGTTCACCGGGAGTGGTTAGCGTGGCCGCATGAGCATCGGCGTGGAAGTGATACCGGACCCGGAGCCGCTCAGCGATCCGGAGCGAATCTACCTGGAGCTGGTCGGCCCGGAGCGGGCGCTGCGGATCGACGGCGTGATGAACGCGCGCGACATCGGCGGCCTGATCGGCGAGCGCGGCCCGGTGCGCGCCGGCCGGCTCCTGCGCTCGGCCCGGCTGCAGCATCTCTCGCCGCAGGGCGGCGCGACGCTGACCGGCCTCGACCTGCGCACGGTGATCGACCTGCGCACCCCGCGCGAGCGCGTGGAGTACCCGAACGACCTGACCGGGCTCGACGGCGTCACCGAGATCCGCGTCGAACTGCTCGAGACGCTGGACGACGTGGACGCGCTCCCCGGCAACGCGCAGCGCGAGCTGTACCGGTACCTCGTGGACACCTGCGGCGCGGGCATCGTCGCCGTGCTCGAACACCTCGCGAAGCCGGACGCGCTGCCCGCTCTCGTGCACTGCCACGTCGGCAAGGACCGCACCGGGCTGACCGTCGCACTGCTGCTGGAGCTGCTCGGCGTGCCGCGCGATGTCATCGCGGCCGACTACGTCATGAGCAACGCGGGGCTCGGCGCGATCCGGCACAACGACGTGCAGGCCGAGGTGCTCGTCTGGACGCTCGCCGGGCTCGACGAGCGCTTCGGCGGGCCGCAGGCCTACCTGGCCGCGCACGGCCTGCGCGACGAGACGGTCGACGCGCTGCGCGCGGCCTTCCTCGACTCGTCCGCCTGATCCCGCTCCCGATCCCGCGCTCCCGATCCAAGGCGCCGGCGATCAGTCCTTGCGGCCGCTGAACGCCAGCGCCGTGCCGAGGCCGATCATCGCGAGACCGCCCGCGCCGCCGACCAGTTCGAGGCGGCGCGGGGACTTGGCGAACCAGTCGCGCGCCGTCCCGGCGACGAAGCCCCACGCGCTGTCGGAGACGAGGGCGATGCTGGAGAAGATCAGCGCCAGCAGCGCCATCTGCACCGGCACGTAGCCCGCCTGGCGGTTGACGAACTGCGGCAGGATCGCGCCGAAGAACACGATCGCCTTCGGATTCGCGAAACCGACCACGAAGCCGTCGCGGATCGTGCGCAGCGCCGAGATCCCCTCCGGCGCGCCCACCGTGGCGTCCATCGCGTCGCGCAGCTTGTACCGCTGCCGGAAGGCGGTGATCCCCAGGTAGACGAGGTACGCGGCGCCGGCGAGCTTCAGCGCCGTGAAGACGAGGATCGACTGCTCGACGAGCGCGCCGAGGCCGATCGCGACCAGCAGTGCCTGCACGTACACGCCGGAGGTGTTCCCGACGACGGTGATGACGGCCGTGCGCCGTCCGTACGTCAGGGCCCTGCTGATGGTGAACAGCACGCTCGGGCCCGGTATCACGATGATGACGAAGGCGAAGGCCGCGAACGTGAGCAGCCGGTCGGGCGAGACCATCTACTGCGTCCCCCGCTTCCTGATCTCGGCGAATTGGGCCGCCAGCTTGGGATCGCCGGTCGAGCGCACGACGCGGTCATCCATTCGGCCCCACAGCCACAACAGCATCTCACCCGGCTCGCCGCTGATCCGCGCCGCCTCGTTCCGCACGTAGGCGGACTCGTCCGGCACCAGGAACTCCCCGACCGAGACGCCCTCCGGCTTGGCGGTGACGGTCCACGCGCGGTGTCCCGCCGCGATCGCGACCGGCCGCGGATCGGCGTCGGCCAGCGCCTCGGCGTAGTGGTCCGGCCAGACCTCGCTCATGAAGGCGAGGAACAAGGTCAGGAACTCGTCGACGCCGTCCTGCGCGATGTCCTCCGGGATCGGCGCGAGCTCGAGCCCCGCGACCAGCTCCGCGTCCACCCGGTGCACCGCCGACTCGTGGCACATCCGGCGGATCCAGAAGCCCACCGTCTGATCGGGGCCGTACCAGGTGGCCGCCGCGTCCCCGTGCCGGTGCGCCTCGAAGGTCTCGATCAGCGCCGCGTACGCCTCGTCCAGGGCGACGAGCGGGCTCGGGTCGAGGCCCGGCGGCGGCCAGTCCTCCGGCAGCGCGCCCTCCCGGATCGCCAGCACCTTGTGCAGGTACGTGTGCGCGACGTGCAGCGCGAGATCGGCCGCCGTCCACGCCGGGCAGGACGGTACCCGCTCCGCCGGATCGGCCACCGTGAGCGCCGCGCGCAGCAGTCGGAACTCGTGTTCGAGATGGCCGCGCAGGCGTGCGAAATAGGCGTCCTTGTCCCGCTTGGTCTTCACCGTCTGCATACAGTCCAGTGAAACAGAGGGCACCGACGGAGACGAGGAAACGGCTATACTCGCCGACATGACCCCGGCAGGCATCAGGCTCGTACGCCGCACGCACCTGGACACGGTGCGTTTCGTCGGCTGCCTGTGTTGCGCCCCGTCCGCCCGCTGAACCACCTTTCTCCGCGGCGAGCCTCCAGCCCTTCTCACGGGCTTTCGTCCGCGTTCTTCCACTCCCCCGGACGGGTCACATGTCTTCACAGGTTTCCATCAAGAACGCTCCCGCGCTCGGCGAGCTGCTCGATTTCGCCCGCGCCGCCGCCGCCGACACGGCGTTGCACGACCGACTCGGCACCCTCCCCGACGAGCGCACCTGGATCTCGCTGGCCGGCCCCGGCGGCAGCGAGGCCTGGCTGATCGGCTGGCCCCCGGGCGCGGAGACCGGCTGGCACGACCACGGTGGCTCGCGCGGCGCCTTCGTCACCGCGCGCGGCACGCTGCGCGAGTCCTCCATCGCGATCCCGCTGCCGACCGCGGGCTGGCGCAGCCTGGAGCTGCTGCCGGACGTGGACCGGGAGCTCGACCTGCCGGCCGGGGCCGGCCGCGGCTTCGGCCCGCACCACGTCCACCAGGTGGTGAACCCGAGCGCCGAGCAGCATGCGATCTCCGTACACGTTTATTACCCGCCGTTGCCGCTGATTCGCAGATACAGTCGGCGCGGACGGGTACTGGGGCTGGAAACCGTCGAACTGCCCGGGCAGTGGTGAGCGCCATGGGGACGGACGGGTACGTGGGCGAGGACACGGGCGAGGGGAGGAACCCGCAGGTGCGCGGCATCGACGCGATTCTGTCGGAGGCCAGGGGCAGACTGAGCAGGGTGAACCCCGAGGAGGCGTACGCCCGGCAGCGCGCCGGCGCGCTGCTGGTCGACATCCGGTACGAGGCGCTGCGGCGGCGGGACGGCACCGTCCCTGGTGCGCTGCTCGTCGAGCGCAACGAGCTGGAGTGGCGGCTCGATCCGCTCTGCGCTCACCGGCTGCCGCAGGCCGAGCACCACGACCTCGACGTGCTTGTTCTGTGCAACGAGGGGTATGCCTCCTCCCTGGCCGCCCTCAGCCTGCACGAGCTGGGGCTGCGTCGGGCCACCGACGTGATCGGCGGGTTCCAGGCCTGGGCCGCCGCCGGTCTGCCGGTGCGAAGACCCCTGAACGAGGAGAATTCTTGATCACCTTCGAGAACGTCTCGAAGAGATACCCGGACGGCACCGAGGCCGTCGCCGGCCTGAGCCTCGAGGCGCCCGACGCGGCCATCACCGTGCTCGTCGGGCCGTCCGGCTGCGGCAAGACGACCACGCTGCGGATGACGAACCGGCTGGTCGAGCCGAGCGGCGGCCGGATCCTGGTCGACGGCGCGGACATCCGCGAGCGGCCCGTCGCGCAGCTGCGCCGCGGCATCGGCTACGTCATCCAGCACGCGGGCCTTTTCCCGCACCGCACGGTCGCGGAGAACATCGCCACCGTGCCGCGGCTGCTCGGCAAGGACCGGCGCGCCGCGCGCAAGCGCTCGCTGGAGCTGATGGAGCTGGTCGGGCTCGAGACCGTCCTCGCCGACCGCTATCCGCACCAGCTCTCCGGCGGCCAGCAGCAGCGCGTGGGCGTGGCCAGGGCGCTGGCCGCCGACCCGGCGATCCTGCTGATGGACGAGCCGTTCTCGGCCGTGGACCCGATCGTGCGCAAGAGCCTGCAGGAGCAGTTCCTGCAGATCCAGGCCGAGGTCGGCAAGACGATCCTGTTCGTGACGCACGACATCGACGAGGCCATCCGGATCGGCGACCGGATCGCCGTGCTGCGCGAGGGCGGCCATCTGGCCCAGTTCGCCGCGCCGCGCGAGCTGCTGGAGAAGCCGGCCGACGCGTTCGTCGAGCAGTTCCTCGGCCTCGACCGCGGCGTGCGCCGGCTCACCTTCATCTCCAGCAACGGCCTGAACCTGCGCACGGACGCGCTGGTCAAGCGGGGCGTCGAGCCGGAGGCCGGCCAACTCGAGCTGCCCTGGCTGCTGCTCGTGGACGAGGCGGGCGCGCCGCTCGGCTGGATCGAGCCGCGCCGCCCGGGCGCCGCGCCGATCCCGATCGGCCATCCCTTCCGCGCGAAGGACGACTCGCTGCGCGCCGCGCTGGACGCCGCGGTGCTCTGCCCGACCGGCTGGGCCGTCGGCGTGGACGAGGCGGGCCGGGCGGTCGGCGTGGTCAGCCAGGAGGAGATCGCCGCCGCCATCCGCGAGGCGCACCGCGCCTCGCTGGAGGCCGTCTGATGAGCGCGCTGGCGACGAGCGTGTTCGACATGCCGAGCTACGTCCAATCGAGCTACGTGGGCCTGATCCTCACTCAGTTGGAGGTATCGCTCGGGGCGACCCTGGCCGGCCTGGCGATCGCGCTGCCGATCGGCCAGTTCTGCTCCCGGCTGCCCCGGCTCTACCCGCCGACCCTGGGCCTGGTCACGCTCATCTACTCGATCCCGTCGATCGCGCTGTTCGTGCTGCTGATCGACTACACCGGCGAGTCCGAGACCACGGTCTTCATCCCGCTGACCCTCTACACCCTCGCGATCCTCGTCCCCGGCGTGGTCGACGGGATCCGCTCGGTGCCGCGCGACGTGCTCGACGCCGCCGACGGGATGGGCTACGGCCGCGCCCGCCGCTACCTCGCCGTCGAGCTGCCGATCGCGCTGCCCACGCTGATGGCCGCGGTCCGGGTCGCCGCCGTCTCCTCGCTGAGCCTGATGAGCATCGGCGCGACCATCGGCAACTACGGCGGCATCGGCGACCTGTTCCTGCTCGGCCTGCGCTTCTTCGACAATAGGCTGATCTGGGTGGGGCTGATCACCCTGCTGGTGCTGTCCGTGCTCTGCGACATCGCGCTGCGCCTCGTGCAGCGGCTGCTCACGCCGTGGGCCCGCTCCCTGCGGAGTATCGGATGAACCTCTTCGACTACCTGCGCCGGTTCTTCTCGGACCCGGCCTACCACTCGGGCTACAACTCGATCTGGACCCGGCTCGTCGAGCACTGCGAGTACTCGCTCTACGCGCTGCTCATCGCGGCCGTGATCGCGCTCCCGCTGGCGATCCTGTCCGGGCACGCCAACCGCGGCGACGGGACGGTCTCGGCGGTCGCCGTCGTCGGCCGCGCGATGCCCAGCCTCGGCCTGCTGGTGCTGCTGGCCGCCGAGCTCGGGCTCAGCCTCTCGGTGACGATGATCCCGCTGGTGCTGCTCGGCATCCCGCCGATCCTGCTCTACACGCACGCGGGCGTGCGCGCCGTGGACCCGGCCGCGGTGGACGCGGCGCGCGGGCTCGGCATGACGCCCTGGCAGGTGGTGCGCCAGGTGGAGATCCCGGCCGCGCTGCCGCTGATCCTCGCCGGGCTGCGCGCCGCCGCCGTGCAGATCGTGGCCACGGCGACGCTGGCCGCGGTGGTCTCCTTCGGCGGCTTCGGCCGCTACATCATCGACGGCCTCTACCAGTACGACTACGCGCAGGTGGTCGGCGGCGCGGTGCTGGTGGCCGGGCTCAGCCTGGTCACGCTGCTGGTGTTCTGGCTGCTCGACCGCCTGCTCGTCTCCCCGGGGCTGCGCACCAGGTAGCCGCGGAGAGCACCCCCCAGATCCGGAAAGCTTCGCCCCACCCGCAAAGGAGCAACCCCGTGTCATCCAAGTCCTTCATCCGTTTCGCCGTACCGGCGGCGGCGATCCTGGCCGCGAGCGCGCTGGCAGGCTGCAGCAGTAGTACCTCCTCCTCGGGCAGCCCGCTCGCGCCGAAGACCTCGTCCGGCTCGGTCGTCGTCGGCTCGGACAACTTCTCCGAGTCCGTCCTGCTGGCCGACATCTACGGGCAGGCGCTCGCCGCGAAGGGCGTCAAGGTCAGCTACAACCTCAACATCGGCAGCCGCGAGGTCACCTACAACCTGGTCAAGAGCGGTTCACTGACGCTCAAGCCGGAGTACAACGGCGCCCTGCTTTCCTACCTGAACAAGTCCGCGACGCAGACCTCGACCAGCGAGGTGGACTCCGCGATCAGCGCCAAGCTGCCGTCGAACCTGGAGATCCTCAACCCCTCGAGCGCGCAGGACAACGACACCCTCACGCTCTCCAAGCAGGAGGCGTCCTCGCTCGGCCTGTCCTCGAGCGCGACGATCACCGGCTTCGTCGGCAAGCTCGGCGGCAAGTCGATCACCGTCGGCGGCTCGCCCGAGTTCCAGACCAGGACGCAGGGCCTGCTCGGCCTGGAGAACGTCTACGGCCTGAAGTCGTCGCAGGTCACGTACAAGACACTGGACGCCGGCGGCCCACTCACCGAGAAGGCGCTGACCTCGGGCCAGGTGGACGCGGGCGACCTGTTCACCACGGACACCACCATCTCGCAGAACGGCCTGCTCACGCTGGTCGACGACAAGGACATCTTCGGCGTGCAGAACGTGCTGCCGCTGGTGAACAAGTCGGCGCTGAGCCAGGCCGACATCAGCGCGCTCGACGCCGTGGACGCCAAGCTGGACAGCGCCACACTGCTGAAGCTGGACACCGAGGTCCAGGTGCAGAAGCAGGACCCGCTGACCGTCGCGAACGACTGGCTCAAGAGCGTGGGCCTGAGCTGACGGCCTGAGCCGAGGGCCAGAGGTGACGGCCTGAACCGAAGGCCAGAGCTTGACGGTCTGAGCTGACGGCCTGAGCTGAGGGCCTGACCCGAAGGCCAGAGCTTGACGGCCTGACCCGAAGGCCAGAGCTTGACGGCCTGAACCGAAGGCCAGAGCTTGACGGTCTGAGCCGACGGCCAGAGCTGGTGCTCTGGTCTGGAGTGTCCGTCCGCCGTCCGGACCCCGTCGACTGGCGGGGCCCGGACGGCGGACGGACGCTTGATCCATGACTGAACCCGGATCCGACACGCGCAGCGGCAACGCCACCGGCCCCTCCGGCTCCCCCGGCTGGGGCGCGGGCGGGCAGCCGGGCGTCCCAGGGCCGATGCAGCAGCTCGCGCGCAGCGCCTGGCAGGCGGTTGCGCTGATCGGCCTGGCCGCCATCGTGCTGGGCGTCGTCGCGCTCGTCTGGCCGCACGCAACGCTGGCCGTCCTCGGCGTGCTTTTCGGCATCTACCTGCTGGTCAGCGGCATCATGCAGCTGGCCGCCGCGTTCGGCACGCACACCGAGACCTCGCTGCGCGTGCTCGCCTTCATCAGCGGCGCGATCTCCATCATGCTCGGCCTGTTCTGCTTCCGCGGCGCGCTGGAGTCGGTGCTGCTGCTGGCCATCTTCATCGGCATCAGCTGGATCTTCCGCGGTGTCTCCGTGCTGGCCGCCGCGGCCTCCGACCCACTCATGCCGGCCCGCGGCTGGCACATCTTCTCCGGCATCGTCGGGGTCGTGGCCGGAATCGTCGTGCTCGCCGAGCCGGAGAGCTCGATCTGGGTGCTGACGCTGTTCGCGGGCATCTGGCTGATCGTCACCGGCCTCGCCGAGATCGCGACCGCGCTGATGATCCGCTCCGAGGCCAAGAAGCTCCCGCGGAGCTACTAGCCGCCCGCCGGCTCCCCCGAGCCCCCATCGGCATGCCACCCGCATGCCACCCGCGGGCCGCCCGCGGCCGCCCGTCAGCCGGCCGGCCCGCCGCCGAGGATCAGGTTGCCGACCGGGCCAGGCTCGGCGTCGGTGAAGAAGTGGCAGAACGCCTCGTCGAGCTCCTCGAGCGTCAGCTCCCCGTTGTTGTACGTGTCGAGGAGCAGCACGAACCGGTCGGCGTCGCCCTCCGCGACGCCGAGCGCGCGCAGCAGAGAGCTGACCTCGGCCGGGCTGAGCACCTCGTCGGCGTTCTCGTCGGCGGCCGCCGTCAGGCTCGCGATCAGCGGGTGCACGTTCTGGTCGTAGGCCGCGCGGTTCTCGCTGAGCCGGGCCAGCGACCGCCGGAAGTCCTCCCGGCGCAGCGACTTCGCCTCGATCTCCTCGAGCCCGGCGGCGGCGCGCAGCCGCAGCCAGAAGGCGGTGAACGCCTCCTCGAGACGCTGGTGCCCGAGCGAGCCGGCCCGCGCGCCGCAGGCCTCGGCGATCCGCGCGCCGAGTGCGAGCAGATCCGTCTCGGCGACCGCGTCGTCCCGGTTCTGGTCGCAGAGGTCGAAGAAGCGGTCGAACTTGCCGGCGGCGAAGGCCGAGATCCGCACCGCCGTCACCGTCACCCGGCTCTCGTCCAGGGCGGCCAGGAAGCCGGCGTCGACCTCGTGGACCGAGACCCCTTCGGGGCGGCGCTCCAGCTCGACGCCCAGGTGGTGGCGGCGGGAGAGCTCGAAGCTCATCCGGTCGACCTGCCACGGCCAGCGCGGCACCCGCAGCCGCCGTTCGCGCCGCGCCCGCCGCTCCGGCCGCTCGGCCCGCAGCACCAGCACGGTCCGCGCGCCCAGGCCCACCGCCCGCGCGATCGGCACCTCCTCGACCACTCCCCCGTCGACGAAGTGCTCGTCGCCGATCCGGTACGCAGGCAGCAGACCCGGCATCGCGCACGACGCCATCACCGCCGGAATCAGCGGCCCGTGCTGGAAGTAACGCGCCGTCGCGCGCTCGATCGATGCGGCGCACGTCTGCAGCGGCACCGCCAGCTCCTCGAAGCAGCCGTCGCCCAGGTACTCGACCAGCAACTGCCGCAACGGCTCACCCGAACCCAGGGCCAGCTGTCCCGTCCGCAGCGACCGCACCGCGCGGACCGCGCCGGGCCGCAGCACGCCCCGCCGCAGTGCCTGATGCCAGAACTCCCCCATCCGCGCCGCGACGGCCGGCGTCGGATCCGCCGCCAGCAGCGCACCCTGGATCGCCCCCACAGACGTGCCGACGACGAGGTCGGGCCGCACGCCGCGCTCCAGCAGCGCGCGGATCATCCCCGCCTGGTACCCGCCCCGCACCCCGCCACCGCCCAGTACGAACGCGATCGGACCCGCAATCTGCTTCGTCACGCCTCCCACCCTGCGCGCCCCCGTCGCGCTCCGCAGGATGGCTTAGGCCAGGCTGGGGAAGCCGAGCGAGGAAAGCGGGGGGACCCCTCACTGGCCCGGCCCGGTCCATCTGGCGTACGCTGACGCGAATCGCAGAGATCTGGCCCGTCGAGGGGCCGTGTCTCGACGGGCAACAAGGGGGCTTTCCAGATGGCTGCCGATGACCTGCCGGCGCCGGTCGTGACGTTTCTGAACGTCATCGGGATCGACTGGCCTTACCTGAACGAGGACGCGATACGCCAGTTCGCGTCGATGGTGCGCGAGTTCGGCCAGGCGGTACAGCAGACGCACGACGACGCGACGCAGGCGATATCGAACATCGCCCAGGTATATCAGGGAGCTTCGACCGAGCGGATGCAGTCCGGCTGGTCGAAGCTGTCCGCGCAGCACGTCACCGAGATCGTGGCCGGCACGGGGATCCTCGCCGACGCGCTGGAGGCGGGGGCGGACTTCGTGGTGGCGCAGAAGATCGAGGCCGCCATCGAGCTCGCGGTCATGGCGGCGACGTTCGTGGCCGACCAGGCCGCGGCCGTGGCGACGCTCGGTCTGGCCGAGGCCGCGGTCCCGGCGATCATCGCAGCGGGCAAGGCGCTGGTCGAGACGCTCAAGCAGCAGATCATCCAGGAGATCGTCGGGAAGGTCATCGAGGCGGCGGCGAAGCCGCTGTTCGCCAAGGTCGAGGCGGCCCTGTCCGGGCTCGACTGGTCCCAGGCGGGGGCCGAGGGCGGGTCCGGCTCCGGCTTCTCGCTGGACGCCGAGGCGGCGAAGGCCCACGTCGCCGTGCTGCGCGGACACGCGGAGACCATGAAGGGGCACGCGCAGACCCTTCGCACCAACCTCTCAGGATTGAGCTTCTGACATGCCGGCAGGTGGGGAAGAGCGGGCCGTCTTCATCGGCCTGAAGAACGACGCCGAGGACTCGCTGCCCAAGGCGGCCGAGCACATGGGCGAATTCCACGGCAAGACCGCCGACGAACTCGATCAGCAGATCGAGCGGCACGCGACCAACGACCTCAACCTCAAGCGCAAGTTCGACGACATGAACGACACGCCGCCGGAGACGTCGTCGGTCGGCTCCAAGGGCAAGGTGACCCGCACCACCGGGACCGGCGCCTCGCGCGAGGTGGAGTACTACCAGTTCTCCGATAAGGAACTGGAGGACGCGGGCATCAAGTCGAAGGGCTCGGAGGACGTCGAGACCGGCGGCACCGACCCGGTGGACCTGGTCTCCGGCCAGCTGGTCGCGTCCACGGTCGACGCGGTGCGCATCGGCGTGCTGCCGCTCATCGTCGGCCGGGCCTACGCCTCGGGCTACGAGCACGGCGGCCTGTACGGGCACGGCTGGGCCGGAACCCTCGATATCAGGCTTCTGGTGGACGACGACGGCATCCGCTACCTGGGCGAGAGCGCGCAGCTGCTCGACTACGGGATTCCCGCGGGTCTCGGTCTCGGCCTGCCCGCCACGCCGGTGCACGGCGCGCGCTGGCCGCTCTACCAGGAGGGCGCGCACTACCGCGTCGAGGATGTCGGCTCCGGCATCTCCTGGATCTTCCCGCGCGAGGCCGAGGGCGACGTGCGGCCGCTGGCGGAAATCCGCGACCGCAACGGAAACCGGATCACCGTCGTGCGCGATGAGCGCGGCCTGCCGGTGCAGCTCCAGGCCGCGGGGTACGGGATCCAGGTGCGCACGGCCGACACACCGGCCGGTCCGCGCGTGTCCGGGCTCTTTCTCGATCCGGGCGACGGAGAGGGCATCGAACTGGTCACATACGCGTACGACGAGGCCGGACGGCTCGTGTCCATCACCGACTCCAGCGGCGTGCCGTACGTCTACGAGTGGGACGGGCAGAACCGCATCTGCGGCTGGGTCGATCCCAACGGCCACGAATACCACTACGCGTACGACGACGAGAACCGAGTGGTCCGCGCTTGGGGTACCGGCGGGTATCTGACTTCGGAGATCGCTTACGACCGGGAGAACCGCGTCACGACGGTGACCGACGGATCCGGCGCCACCGCGGCGTACCACTACGACCGGTACCAGCAGGTCGTGAAGATCGTCGATCCGCTCGGCGGCGAGGAGCTCATCGAGCGCGACCGGTACGGACGCGTGCTGTCGAGCACCGACGCGCTCGGCAACGTCGCCCGCACCGAGCGGAACGCCTCCGGCCTCCCGCTGCGATTCGTCGCCCCGAACGGCGCCGAGACCGAGCTCGAGTACAACAGCTTCGAGCTGCCGCTCCGGGTGAGCGAACCCAACGGAGCGCTGTGGTCATTCACGTACGACGAGTTCGCCAACCTGATCCACCGGACCGATCCGCTCGGGGCTTCGATGTCGTACACGTACGACGAGCGCGGTGCGATCACCGGCGCCACGGACCAGCTCGGCGGCGTCACCGTATTCGAGCTCGACAGTGCCGGCCTGCAGATCAGCGCAACCGATCCGCTGGGGAACACCTGGCGGATGGAGCGGGACGCCTTCGGACGCGTGATCGCGACCACCGACCCGACCGGCGCCACGCGCCGCGACACCTACAGCGTCGAAGGCCGGTTGCTGCGGACCGAGGACACGGCGGGCCGTGTCACCTCGTACACGTACGACCCGGCCGGCAATCTCAGCTCGCGCACCGATGCCGCCGGTGCCGTGACGCGGTTCGAGTACGGGCCGATGGGAGTGACCACGGCCTCGATCGACGCGCTGGGCAACCGGCACGCCTTCGCTTACGACAGCGAACTGCGGCTCGTGCGCGTCACCGGGCCGACCGGGCTCGAATGGACCTACACGTACGACGAGGCCGGCCGCCTCGTCGCCGAACGGGACTTCGACGGCCGCGATCTGACCTACCGCCTCGACGCGGCGGGACGCCGCGTCGAGCAGGTCAACGGCGCGGGAGAGGTCACCGGCTTCGAGTACGACGCCTCCGGGCACCTCACGCGGCGCGTCGCGGGCGGGATCGAGCACAGCTTCGCCTACGACGCCACGGGGCACATGGTGCGCGCCGAGGGGGCCGGATCGGTGCTGGAGTTCACCCGCGACCTGCTCGGCAGGCCGGTCGCGGAATCGCTGAACGGTCGAATACTGACGCGCGGCTACGATCCGGCGGGCAACCAGGTCCGCAGGACGACGCCGAGCGGCACGGCCTCCGAGTGGAGCTTCGACGGCGCGGGAAATCCGAGTGCTCTCGCCACCCCGACAGGCGGGATCTCGTTCGCCTACGACGCGGCCGGCCGCGAGATCGCGCGCGGCTTCGGGGCCGGCCTCGTGCTCGGCCGCGCCTACGACGGCACCGGCCGGATGACGGAGTCGCGCCTCGTGGTCGGCGACCGGATGGTGCAGAGCTACGCCTACGGATACCGCGCCGACGGTGCGGTCGAGCGGGTCGCCGACCAGCTCCGCGGCCCGGTGGAGTACACGCTCGACGCCTTGGGCCGGCCCACGGCCGTGCGCGACGAAAGCCGGAGCGAGAGCAGCAGCTACGCCTACGACGCGCTCGGCACCCTCACGGCGTCCGGCGAGGGCTCGACCCCGTGGACGGTCGCGGGCACGCAGATCCGCGACGACGGACGCTCGTCGTACGAATACGACGCCGAGGGACGCCTGATCGCCAAGCGCCGCCGCACGCTGTCCGGCAAGGTCCTCACCTGGACGTACACGTGGGACGCGCTCGGCCAGCTCGTCCGCGCCCAGACTCCCGATCAGGGCACGTGGACGTACGACTACGACCCGCTCGGCCGACGCTGCGCCAAGAGCTCCGTCGACGCCGGCGGGAACGTCCTCACGCGCACCCTGTTCACGTACGACGGACCGAGGCTGGTCGAGGAGCGGCGCGAAGACGCGCAGGGCGGCACCGTGACGACGACCTGGGAGTACGAGCCGGAGTCCTTCATCCCGGCGGCCCAGTCGCGGCGGCGCGAGACGGCTCAGCTCTCCGACGAGTACGTGGAGGAGCAGTTCCACGCCATCGTCGCGGACCTCGTCGGTACGCCGCTGGAACTGGTCGCGGCCGACGGGGCGGTCGTCTCGCTGGCCAGGCGCGAGCTGTGGGGCGGCACGTACGCGGACGCCTCCGGCGAGGACCCGTGCCCGCTGCGCTTCCCCGGCCAGTACTTCGACGCGGAGACCGGGCTGCACTACAACCTGCACCGGTACTACGACCCCGCCGTCGCGGCGTATCTCAGCCCTGATCCGCTCGGCCTGCTGCCCGCGCCGAACCCGCGCGCGTACATCGGCAACCCGCTCACCGAGTCCGACCCGCTGGGCCTGAACGGGGAGGGCGCGTCCGGCTCCGGCAACGCGGTCCCCGGCAAGAACCTGTCCAACGCCGAGCGCGTGCCGTACGGCGAGGACCCGATGAGCAGGCTGGCCATCACCGCGCGCCGGTCCTTCAAGGACGGGCTGAAGAGCGGCAAGAACGTCGCCGTCTACCTCTACAAGGACGGCGAGGGCAACACGAAGGCGCTGGCGATCCAGAGCGACATGGTCCACTCCGAGCGGCTCGGCTGGAAGGCGCTGAGCGAGAACATGGGCATCGGCAAGAACCAGATCGACTCCATCTACACCGAGCTCCAGCCCTGCGGCCCGATCTACCACGACTGCGACAAGTGGCTGTCGAACAACATGAAGGACATCCCGGTCAAATACAGTTTCGACTACGGCGCCGACAAGGCGGGCCAGACCGCGGGGATGAAGGCGCTGCGCAAGGCGCTGACCCAGGTCCGGCAAGGCAACCTGCCCAAGTAACAGCGACGATGGAGTGATCATGCGCATCGAGGCCGAACCGTTCGACTACAGCGTGCCGACCTGGCGGCCCTACGACGCGGAGCGGCTCGCCGCGCTCGGCGCGCCCGGGCCGGCCGCGTCGGCCCTGACCGGGCGCGGGCTGCCGGACGGCGCGTTCGACCACTTCGTCCGCGTCGCCGATCGGGAGCTCGAGGAGGCCGACCTGCCCGAGTGCGGAAAGGCGGCGTTCCTCGGCCACGTGTGGGAGGGCGAGAACAACAGCTACTGGCTGAGCCTGGCCGACGGGTCCGTCTGGATGCGCTACGGCGGTCCGGACGAGCCCGTCGACCACATGAAACGGATCAACACGTCGGTCGAGGCGCTGCAGTCGGTGCTGGCCGTCTACCAGGCGTGGGTGCGCGACGAGTCCGAGGACCTCGACGTCCAGGAACGCGAGAACCTGATCAACCAGACCGTCATCCACGCCGTGGCCGCGGACCCGGAGGTGTTCGAGGACGACGAGAACTGGTGGTCGCAGACCTTCCTCGAGGTCGAATTCACCTCGGCGAAGATCCTCGAGGGCGACGAGTCGCTCTTCCAGCTCGTCACCCGGGACGCCTCGGGCCGCTGGGGTCTCGACCACCCGGGCTACGAGGAAGACGACCTGGACTGAGCGGGTCAGGCCGGGTCGGGGAAGGAGCTCGCTCCGTCCATGCGGGAGAATCGAACGGATCGACCGGCTTCGCCGCTGGTCGGCTGATCACTGCCATGCCTGAAGCAGATCCTCAGGGCTGAGAGCGGTGAGATCCCGGATACTGCACCCGGCACGTGCGACGGCGATAAGAGGCGTTTTCTCGTCCGCTCCGGGCAACTGCGAGCGGTGCACGATCAAACGAGCGTGGTCACGAGCGTCGAAGGGCTTGTTCTCCAGCCACTTGACCGAGCCGACCATGGTCACGTGCTGTGCAACGGGCGCGCGATCGGCACCGACGAGATCGATCTCGGGATCGTTGGAGCGGGTCCAGAAGCCGCCGATGGCATCCGTCCCCTCAGGAAGAACGCCTGCAGGCAGGCGGATCAGCGCCTCGCGGATGACCGGCTCGATGGCACGTCCGCGCCACGACGGCCAGTTCTTGCGAATTGCCGCGAGGACTTGATCACCGCGTCCTCGCTCGATCGCAGGCATTCCAGGGCCGAGGAAGGACAGCCAGAACCGCAGGTGAGGATCGGCGACTCGATACCGCGTCTCCCTGGAAGGCTTGGTCGAGAGCGGCACGTCGGCCTCGACGATCCGCTTCTCGGTCAGCAGATCCAACGAGCGCTTGAGAGACCCGGAGTTCAAGCCACCTGCCGCTCGGCCGATGAGCGAGAAGGTGCGTTCTCCGTGGCCGATCGCTCCGAGCACGAGGCGAGCCTGGGCTTCCGTGGGGAACTCGGCGGCGAGCGCACGCTCGCCGGAGATCAGCACGGCTGAGGTCGGACGGCTGACGGCACGCTCCAGCTAGTCCCACAGGCCCGCGCCGCGTGGCCACTCGTCCAAGATCTAGGGCATTCCGCCGGAGACGAGATAAGCGTCGAAGGCGTCGGCCGGCCCGGTGCCGAGCATGGCCGCAACCTCGGCCGGATTCAGCGGCGGCACGACCATCTGCCTGCTCGGCGAAGCTCACCAACTCCTCGGTCTTCGGCATGCCCGAGGCCGTGAAGAACACATGCGGCAGCCGAGAACGACGTGCGAACTCCTCAACCAGACGGGACTTGCCCTCCCGCCGACGCCCGCGAATCAGGACCGCCCGCCCCGGCCGGCCCGTGCGGCATGTCCTGTGGATACTCTCGTGCTACGCCAGGTCGGGGAAGAAGAGCTTGATCTCGCGCTCGGCGGAGGCCGGGGAGTCGGAGCCGTGTACGAGGTTCTGCACGACGGTGGTGCCGACGTCGGTGGCCAGGTCGCCGCGGATGGTGCCGGGGGCGGCCTTGACCGGGTCGGTGGCGCCGGACAGGGTGCGGAAGGCCTCGATGCAGCGGTGGCCCTCGATCACCATCGCGACGACGGGGCCGGAGAGCATGAAGGAGACGAGCGGCTCGAAGAACGGCTTGCCCTGGTGCTCGGCGTAGTGCTCCTCGACCAGCTCACGCGGCAGGGAGCGCAGGTCCATGGCGATCACCCGCATGCCCTTCCGCTCGATCCGGTCGATGATCGCGCCGGTCAGGGCACGCTTGACTCCGTCCGGCTTGACCAAGACGAGCGAGCGCTCCACGAGGGTCGCCACGTTTTTGTCCCTTCGTGCGTGGTGGGCGTCCGTCATCGGGCGCCCACGATCCAAGATCCCCGTCCTCGCCGACGAGGTGCGTTCAACAGATGTTATGACCTAGGTCACGCCAGGTCACACCCGGGGTCCGGCTTCCCCGGGGAAAGCCGCGGGACCTGGGGACCCCACGCCCTGCCCGCTCGCCGCCACGCGCTCAATCGCTGCCGTGCGCGGCCTCCCAGGCCTTGACGCGCTCGGCCTTGATGGCCTCGCCCTTCGCGCCGTAGTGCAGCCCGGCCCACCACAGGGCCGCGAAGATGACGCCGACCGGGAACATCATGGTCACCCAGAACCCGGCGGCGATGAACGCGACCTGCAGCGCCCAGCCGAGCGGGTAAGCCCAGCGGAACCGCAGCAGACCGCTCAGCAGCACGCTGGCCACGCCGAGGCCGACCGCGAGCTGCCAGCCGCTGCCCTGCGTCAGCTTGGCCGCGACCAGGCCGAAGAACAGCGCGATGAAGGCCTCGAAGACGAGGACCGCCGCGGCCATCCTCCGCATGGGACTTCACCTGACTCTCGCGGGCTCGACGTGCTCACTTGCTCTGCTGACTCCACGCTACGGCATCGGCTCAGCCGCGCAGCAGCCGCCCCGCGTCCCCGGCCGTCACGACCGAGCCGGTGACCAGAACACCGGCGCCGCCGAGGCTGGGATCTGGCACTCCGGACTCGGCCAGCTCCAGCGCGCGGTCGATGGCGTCGTCGAGGCGCTCGACCCGGGTCACCCGGTCCTCGCCGAAGACGTCCTCGGCGAGCGCGGCGAGCTCCTCGACCGGCATCGAGCGCAGCGTGGAGTTGCGGGTCACGACGATCTCGTTGACCACCGGCTCGAAGGCTTCGAGCACGCCGCGCACGTCCTTGTCCTTCATCGCCGCGAAGACGCCGACGAGGTACTCGAAGGTGAACTCCTCGCTGAGCGCCTGCGCGGTGGCCTCGGCGCCGCCGGGGTTGTGCGCGGCGTCCAGGATGACCGCCGGGTTGCGCCGCACGACCTCGAGCCGGCCGGGCGAGGTGACCTTGGCGAACGCCGCGCGCACCACCTCGGGCTCCAGCACCGCGCCGCCCCGCCCGGCCCCGAGGAAGGCCTCCACGGCCGCGACCGCGCACGCGGCGTTGCCCGCCTGGTGCGCGCCGTGCAGCGGGAGGAACAGGTCCGTGTACTCCTGCGACAGACCCTTGATCGTCAGCTGCTGGCCGCCGACCGCGAGCTGCCGCTCCAGCACGCCGAACTCGATGCCCTCCCGCGCCACGGTGGCGCCGATCTCGGCCGCATTGCGGATCAGCACCTCGGCCGCCTCGAGGGGCTGCTGCGCGAGGATCGCGACCGCGCCGGCCTTGATGATGCCGGACTTCTCCTCGGCGATGTCGCGCACGTTGTCGCCGAGCAGGTGGGTGTGGTCCAGCGAGATCGGGGTGATGACCGCGACCGGGGCCTCGATGACGTTCGTCGCGTCCCAGGTCCCGCCGAGCCCGACCTCGATGACCGCGACGTCCACCGGCGCCTCGGCGAACGCCGCGTACGCCATGGCGGTGGTCATCTCGAAGAAGGACAGCTTGAAGGGCTGGCGCGAATCGACCAGCTCGGCGTACGGCCGCAGCTCGGTGTAGACCTCGGTGAAGCGCTCGCGGCCGATCGGCTCGCCGTCCACGCAGATGCGCTCGCGGATCTCGCTCAGGTGCGGGCTGGTGGTCCGGCCGGTGCGCAGGTTGAGTTCGCGCAGCAGCGCGTCGATCATCCGCGCCGTCGAGGTCTTGCCGTTGGTGCCGGTGATGTGGATCGACGGATACGCGTCCTGCGGCCGGCCCAGGACGTCGAGGATCGCCTCGATCCGGTCCTTCGACGGCTCCATCCGGGTCTCGGGCCAACGCTGTAGCAGTTCCGCCTCGGCGGCCCGGTACCGCGCCTCGATCTCCTGGCTGCTCTCGCTGCTCATGCCGCCATTGTTCCATCCGGCGGGACGGGCCTCGTCCCTACCTCCGCTGACAGCGCGGGCAGTAGTAGGAGGAGCGGTTCATGAAGGCCGCGCGGCGGATGCCCGTGCCGCAGCGTCCGCAGGGTTCGTCGGCCCGGCCGTACGCGTTCAGCGAGCGAGCGAAGTACCCTGACTCGCCGTTGACGTTGACGTACAGCGAGTCGAAGGACGTGCCGCCCTGGCCGAGGGATTCGGCGAGCACCTCGCGCACGGCCGCGAGCAGGGCGACCGCCTTCGGCCGGGACAGGGCCGAGGTGGGCGCCTCGTAGTGCAGCCTCGCGCGCCACAGCGACTCGTCGGCGTAGATGTTGCCGACGCCGCTGATCAGACTCTGGTCGAGGATGGCGCGCTTGACACCGGTCTGCCTGGCCCGCAGGGCCCTGATGAAGGCCTCGTCGTCGAACTCCGGGTCCAGCGGGTCGCGGGCGATGTGGGCTATCGGCAGCGGGACGCCGCCGCTCATCGGCTCCAGGCTGAGGCCGCCGAAGGTGCGCTGGTCGACGAAGCGCAGCTGCGGTCCGTCGTCCTCGAAGCGCATCCGGACGCGCAGGTGGATCTCGTCGGCGGCCTCGGCCGGCTGGACCAGCAGCTGGCCGCTCATGCCGAGGTGGCCGAGCAGCGCGCCGCCGCCGTCGAGCGGCAGCCAGAGGTACTTGCCCCGGCGGGCCGCGGCCAGGATCCGCTGGCCCGCGAGGCGGGTGGAGAAATCCTGCGCGCCCGCGACATGGCGGCGGATCGCGCGGGGGTGGAGGACTTCGACGTCGGTGACGCGGCGGCCGGAGACCCAGCGGTCGAGGCCGCGGCGGACCACCTCGACCTCGGGGAGCTCAGGCACCCTCGGCGTCCTTGACGGGCGCGGCCGCGTCGACGGCGTCCTTGAGGCCGCGCACGTCCTTGCCGTCCTTCGGCTCCCGGGCGCCCGGCTTGGGCTTCGCCGTCTCCTCGGGCTCGGCCTTCGCGGAGCCGAACTCCTTGCGGATCGACCGGTACGCGTGCTCGGCGGCGATCTGCTCGGCGATCTTCTTGGAGCGGCCCTGCCCGGCCGGGTAGTCCTGCTCGCCCACGTGCACGCGGGCGGTGAAGGACTTGTCGTGCTCCGGGCCCTCCTCGTCGACCAGGTACGCCGGAACGCCGAGCGAGTGCTCGGCGGTCAGCTCCTGCAGGGAGGTCTTCCAGTCCAGTCCGGCGCCCAGGCCGGCCGAGGCCTCGATCAGCTTGTCGAAGAGCCGGTGGATCAGCTCGCCGACGGTGTCGAGGTCGTGGTCCAGGTAGACGGCGCCGAGCACCGCCTCCATGGCGTCCGCGAGGATCGAGGACTTGTCGCGCCCGCCGGTGGCCTCCTCGCCCTTGCCGAGCCGCAGGAAGTCGCCGAGCTCGAGCTCGCGCCCGACCGCCGCGAGCGCCTTGGCGCTGACCACGTGCGAGCGGAACTTGGCGAGCTGCCCCTCCGGCAGATCCGGGTGGGCGTGGTAGAGCGTGCTCGTCACGACCACGCCCAGCACCGAGTCGCCGAGGAACTCGAGGCGCTCGTTGGTGGGGCAGTGGCCGTTCTCGTAGGAGAAGGACCGGTGCGTCAGCGCCTGCTCCAGGAGCACCGGATCGATCGGGAGACCGAGCCGCTGCTCCAGGAGCGCGGGCGGTTTGAGGGAATCGGTCACGACCGTCTTCCGTCAGGCGGGGGCCAAGGGCCGGCTCAGACGGCCAGCACCTGGCGCTTGTCGTAGGTGCCGCAGTTCTGGCAGACGGTGTGCGGACGCTTGGTCTCCTGGCACCGGTCGCAGGCGACCAGGGTCAGCGGGGCGGCCTTCCACTGGGCGCGCCGCGAACGGGTACGGCTGCGGGACTTCTTGCGCTTCGGAACGGCCACGGCTCTCAAACTCCTGGTCAGTTACTGCAAACGTCAATCGGGCGTACCCGTCGACTTTACCGGAAGTCGGCGGGTGGGAGAAATCAGCGGGAAATCAGCTGTCCGAGGCGTCCTTGAGGGCGCCGAGGGCGGCCCAGCGCGGGTCCACCGTCTCGTGCGAGTGGTCCGGATCCTCGGCCAGCGAGGCGCCGCACTCCGGGCACAGCCCGGGGCAGTCCGGCTCGCACAGCGGCTGCAGCGGCAGCTCCAGCATCACGGCGTCGCGCACCAGGGCCTCGGTGTCCAGCAGATCCTCGACCACGGAGACGGCCTCTTCCAGCTCCTCCGGCGTGAGGTCCTCGAGGTCGTAGTAGAAGAGCTCCTGGAAGTCGGCGTCCACCTCCACCTCGACCGGGTCGAGGCAGCGCACGCACTCGGCGACCAGCGAGCCGGAGACCCGGCCGGTGGCCAGCACGCCCTCGACCACGGACTCGAGGCGCAGGTCGAGCAGCAGGTCCGCGCCCTCCGCGGTGTAGAGGCCGTCGAGCGAGGAGCCCTCGCCGCCGATCAGCTGCCCGGCGGGCAGGTCGCGGTCGAACTGGCGCATCGCGCCGGGACGCCGGCCGAACTCGCGCACCTCGAAGACGAAGGGTGAACGCGCGTCGGGTCGCTTCGGCTTGGCTACGGGAGGCATATCCACGATTCTACGGCGCGCGAGGGCGGGGTACCGACGGCTTTACCGCCGGCACCCCGCCGATCACACACTGTATGCGTACCGCGGACCACCGGTACTGCGTTTTTTGCCGCGGACCGCTGGCACCGCGGACGCCTCGTACCGCGGACCGCTGGCACCGCGGGCCGCTGGCGCCGCGGACGCCTCGTAGCGCGGCGGACTACTGGCACTGCTGCTGCTGGAACTGCTGCCTACCGGCACCGCGGACCACTGGCACCGCGGACGACTCGTTCCCCGGACTACTGGTACTGCTGCTGCTGGAATTGCCGGACGTCGATCAGGCCGGTGTCGAAGTACGAGGTCTCGTCGGCCGGGTAGTCCGGGCCGGGGCCCTGCGCCCGGCCCGGGTGGCCGTAGCCCTGCGGGCCCGGCGCCCACTGCCCGGACTGGTCGTAGCCGCCCTCGCCGTACTGCGGCTGCTCGGCGAACTCGCCGGTGCCGTAGCCCTGCACGGCGCCCTGGTCGTAGCCCTGCTGCTCGTAGCCGCCCTGGGCCGCCGGGTAGTAGGGCTCCTGGTAGCCGCCCTGGTCCTCGCCGTAGCCCGGCGCGTCGCCGTAGCCTCCGTGCGGGTGCGGCTCGTAGGGGCGCTCGGCCTCGGTGAACGCGACCCGGGTGTACTCGCCGGTCGCCTCGAAGCCGTCCTGGTACCCGCTGTCCTGGTAGCCGCCGCCCTGGCCGAAGGCCGGCTCCTCCTCGAACTCGCGCACCTGCGGGATCTCGCCGGTGCCGGAGAAGTCGCGGGAGCGCTTGCGCTCGGCCGCGGCCGCGTCCTGCTCGTCGACGTGCCTGCCCAGCTCCTCCATCGGGTTGCTGGAGCCCTTCATCTTGTCCCGGCCGCGGCCGACGGCCTGCAGCGTCTTGGTGAGCACGACCTCGAAGTTGGCGAGCTTCTGGTCCACGTACTCGTCGGCGTCGGCGCGGATCTGGTCGGCCTCGCGCCGGGCGTCGCTCAGCATCCGGCTCGCAGCGTCCTGCGCCTCGCGGGAGATGTCCGTGTTGTTGATGATCGAGTCGCGCTCGCCGCGGGCGCGGTCGCGCAGCCGCTCGGCCTCGCGGCGGCCCTCCTCCAGCACGGACTCGCGGTCCGAGAGCACCTTCCGGGCGCGGTCCATCTCCTCCGGCAGCCCGTGCTTGAGCTGGTCGAGCAGCTCGAGCACCTGGGCCCGGTTGATGACGCACGATGTGGACATCGGCATCGCGCGGGCGCTCTCCACGATCTCGATGAGCTCGTCGATCTTGGCGTTGACGTCCAACGGACTGCACTCCCTGGGCATGGCCGGGCGCCGCCTTGTGGCGGCGCTCGGTCCACGGTACCCCGAACAGCGGAGCGGAAGTATGGCCCAGGGGGACTAGTCAGCTTTATCCCGATATACCAAAGCATTGCGTACCGTGGCGCATACGTCACGCAAGGTCGGGAATCAGCACATTGAAGTACCGGTCAATCCTTGCGCAGCCGCTCGGTGAGCCTGGCCAGCACCGGCTCGGGCAGCAGCCCGGAGACGTCGCCGCCGAGCGCGCAGACCTCCTTGATCAGCGAGGAGGACATGAAGCTGTAGAGCGGGTTGGTCGCGACGAAGAGCGTCTCGACCCCGGCGAGCCGGTGGTTCATCTGGGACATCTGCAGCTCGTAGTCGAAGTCGCCGACCGCCCGCAGCCCCTTGACGATGGCCCGGATCTCGCGCTCGGCGCAGAAGTCCACCAGCAGTCCCTCGACCACCTCGACGGTGACGTTGGGCAGATGGCTGGTGATCTCGCGGATCATGTCCATCCGCTCGGTGTAGGAGAACAGGCCGTTCTTCCCCGCGTTCTTGCCGACCGCGACGACCACCTCGTCGAACAGCCCGGTCATCCGGGTGATCACGTCGAGGTGCCCGTTGTGCACCGGATCGAAGGAACCAGGGCAGACGACCCGGCGCCGCACCGCGCGGGGTTCGTTCGTAGCGTCACTGCTCACGGCGGTGACCGTACCAGAGCACGCCCTCGCCGTACGCCCGGGCCCGCAGTGCTTCGAAGCCCTCCGGCCAGATCCACTCCGGATCCCGCGCGCCCCGCTCCACGCACACGAGCGCGTCGGGCGCGAGCCAGCCGTGCTCCGCGAAGGCGGTGATCTGCCCGGCGAGCGCCGCCGCCTCGAGCGCATAGGGCGGATCGAGGAAGAGCACGTCGAAAGGCTCCTCCGGGCACGGCTCGGCGGCCACCTTCTCCACCCGGTCGGCGACCAGCCGACCGTCCTTCAGGCCCAGCGCCGCGAGATTTCCCCGGATCACCTCGGCCGCGCGCCGGTCGGACTCGATCAGCAGCGCGGCGGCCGCTCCGCGCGAGAGCGCCTCCAGTCCGACGGCTCCCGAGCCCGCGTACGCATCGATGAGCCGGATCCCGGGCATGCCGCCAAGGTGCGAGTCGAGCGCGGAGAACAGGCCCTCGCGGGCGCGGTCGGAGGTCGGGCGGGTGCCCTGCCCCGGCGGCGTCTTCAGTGTCCTGCCCCGGGCCTGGCCTGCGATGATCCTGGTCACCCGGCCAGTCTACGGGCGAAGGGAAGCGAGCTGTGAGCGGTGCGGTGGCCTCAACCGGTCTCGATCCGGTGGTCGCGTCCTTGCTGCGCAACCGGATCCGCTACGCGCCGGCCGTGGTCGCGGAGGCGGTGATCGAGCTCGCCGCGGCCGGCTGGCTGCGCATCGAGCACGACGACGGCGACTTCGCCGCCGCGACCGTGGCGCCCGAGCTGAACGACCTCGCGGGACTCACGCCGTGGTGCGTCGCAGTGCTCGACCGCCTCGACGCGCGCGCCCTGCCCGACGCGCCCACCCCCCTCTCGGTGCTCACCACGGTGGACGGCACGGATTTCTGGGACTGGCGGCTGCGCTTCGAGACCGCGCTGGTCAAGCGGGCCGAGCAGGACGGCCTGATACGGCGCCGGCTCGGCGCGCGGCAGACGATGGCAGTGGTCTGCGGTCTCACGCTGATCGCCGCGGCGGCCGTCGGCACGACCGTCGCGGTGCTCTTCCGGCCGAGCCCCGGCTTCGGAGCCGCGCTCGCCACCGCGCTGTTCGGCTTCATCGTCCTGTCGGTGACGGTCGGCCGGCTCTCCGACTGGCGGCTGTCCGACACCGGCAGGCGCGCGGTCCAGCAGGCCGAGGCGGCGATCGCGACGAACGCGGAGTCGCCGCGCTCGCCCGCCGGCGCCGTCCGCGCGGGGATCACGCCGCTCCCGGCCGACCACGTGTGGTCCGGCTTCGGCGGCTCCTGGCGCATCGTCGGCCTCGGCTCGCGCTTCGGCGACGTACGGCGGCTGCCGCGCGAGATCCGCGATTCGCTGCCGGAGCGCCGCACGCTGCCCTGCCAGGTGGTCAAGCGCTGGTCGATCCCCGGCGGCCGCGAGCGGGACCCGGCCTACTGCTGCGCTTTCGACGACGGCGCCTCCAGCTTCACCTGGACCTTCGCGATCCCGGAGCGGACCTGGCACGAGCTCGCGGTCGGCGACGCGGTGATGCTCGACTTCAGCCCGCGCCGGCACCGGTTCCACGAGGTCAGAGCCGTGGACGCGCCGCCCGCGCTGTGAAACGGCTGTGCGGCGCCTGGGGACTTGCCAGTAAACGCGCACAGCCGTTGCCGGGCCGGGAGAGCCGGGCCTAGCGTCGAAACATGACTCCTCAGACACCTTCCGCGGACGCGCCGCTGGCGCAGCCGATGGCCATCCAGAAGCCGATGAACGTCGTCATCCGCACACTGCTCAAGACGCCGGGCATCGCGGGCGGCGTCGGCAAGCGGTTGATCACACTGCACGTCGTCGGCCGCAAGTCCGGCCGGCACATCGACGTCCCGGTCGCCTACACCGTGCACGGCGACTCGATCCTCGTCGGCACGCCCTTCGCGTGGGGCAGGAACCTGCGCACCGGAGAGCCGCTCGAAGTGACGTACAAGGGCAAGCGGCGCACCGCCGACGTCCTGGTGGCGAAGGACGAGACCGACGTCGTCGCCCTGCTCGACGTGATGTGCCGGGACAACCACCAGTTCGCCAAGTTCAACAAGGTCGGCCTCGACGGCTCGGGCAATCCGCAGCCCGACGACATGCGCCGCGCCTGGGAGCACGGCGCCCGCGTCTTCAAACTGACGCTCCGCTAGCTGTACTGACCACAGAGGTTGGTGACGGGGGTCACGGCCGGTTGATCTTGTAATGGGTGAGGGCCTTCTGGCTTGGTGTGGATTGCGACATCTGCACCGGCTACCGGAAAGGCCCTCATGCCCCACCG
>NZ_JAGSOH010000160.1 GCF_018139625.1 Actinospica acidithermotolerans
GGCCGGGGACTGCGGGGTGAGTCTCAGACGCGGCGGACGCCGCCTGGTGGCGCTGTCCGGGGACGGCCGGGCGGTAGGCCGGCCCGCGCCGGGGCCGGCCCTTGTGCCTCGATTTCGCCGAGCCGCTCATCGGGCACCTCCGCACCTCGCCTGAAGATCTTCAGTTGATCGTCACCCTCCCGGGCGAGGTGATCGCGGAGGCACGCCGTTCACTCACTCGGTTGTATCAACCAGCGATCTCCCGAGATACAGCTCGCGGACCACGGTCTCCAGGTCGCGGTCCGCGCGCAGGTCGTCGATGGAGCCGTCGTAGGTGACCCGGCCGTGGTCGATCGCGACGACGCGCGAGCACAGGCGTTCGATGTCGGCGATGTCGTGCGTGGTGAGCAGGATCGTGGTGCCCGTGCGCTGGTTCAGGTCGCTGAGGAACTCGCGCACGGCGTGCTTGGAGACGACGTCGAGCCCGATCGTCGGCTCGTCGAGGTAGACCACGGCCGGGTCGTGCAGCAGCGCGGCGGTGATGTCGCCGCGCATCCGCTGGCCGAGGCTGAGCTGGCGGACCGGCCTGTCCAGGAACTCGCCGAGGTCGAGCGCCGCGGTGTAGTAGGCGAGGTTCTCGCCGAAGCGGTCCGGCGGGATCCGGTAGAGCCGCTGCAGCAGCGTGAACGAGTCCTTGAGCGGCAGGTCCCACCAGAGCGTCGTGCGCTGGCCGAAGACGACGCCGATCCGCCGGGCCAGCCGGACCCGGTCGCGCTGCGGCTCGAATCCGGCGACCCGCAGCAGGCCGGAGGTCGGGGTGAGGATGCCGGTCAGCATCTTGATGGTGGTGCTCTTGCCCGCGCCGTTCGGGCCGATGTAGCCGACCAGCTCGCCGGGCGCGATGCGCAGGTCGATGCCGTCGACGGCCGTGAAGCCGCCGTCCGTGGTCCGCCGTCGCCGGAACCGGCCGGGACTGGAGCCGAACGCCTTGGTCAGGCCCTCGGCGAGGATGATCGGGTCGGTGGTCGAAGTCGTGGTCACGGCGGCTCAGCTCCCGGTCGAGCGGTAGTGGCGGATGCAGGCGCGCCAGGCGAGCGCCGCGAGCCCGGAGAGCACCGCGGCGGCCGCCGGCGAGGCGAAGCGCAGGAATTCCGGCAGGCCGAAGGGGTCGGGGTGGCCCAGCACGTAGAGCGAGGGCTGCCAGGTGACGAAGGCGACCGGCAGCACGAAGGTCAGCGCGAGGCCGAGCGGCCTGCCGAAGATGCTCAGCGGGTACTCGGTCGCGTTCTCGGAGCCGTAGGTGAAGCTGTTCGCGACCTCTTGGGCGTCCACGGCGATGAAGCTGATGCAGCCGGTGAGCACCCAGAGCGCGCAGTAGAGGACGAGGCCGCATACGACCGTGCCGATCGCGACCGCCGCCTTGGCCGCGGTCCAGTGCAGCGGCAGCGCGTCGATCGCCCAGCCGAGGGTGAGGACGGGCGCGGCGAGCTTGCCGAAGCGCTTGGGGGTGAACTGGTCGGCCAGCACCTGGGCGAGCGAGCTGACCGGGCGGATCAGGACGAGGTCGAAGTTGCCGAGCCGGATCATCGTCGCCAGGTTCTCCACCCCGCTGGCCAGGGCGTCGGACACCGCGAACGCGAGGCGGGTGGTGCCGTAGAGGTAGAGGGTCTCCGGCAGCGTGAAGCCGCCGATCGTCCGCACGTGCGAGTAGATGACGAGGATCGCGATGAGGTCGAGGCACGTCGTGAAGAGCTGCGCGACCGTGGTGAGCAGAAGCGAGACGCGGTACTGCGACGCGGCGCGCATCCAGATGCGGACGAGCAGGAGGTAGGCGGTCGGCCCCCACAGCGGCCGGTCGTCCGGCTCCGTGGTCGTATCAGCCACCTTGGACCACCACCTTGTGCCTGGCCACGTCGGTGAGCATCCGGCCGGCGGCGAGCAGCAGGACGGCCCAGAAGGTGCCGAAGGCGAGCGCGTAGCCGACGCCGCCGCTCTGCGTGCCGAGCAGCACGTTGATCGGCATCTGCATGATCCCGGCCCACGGCGTGTGCAGCAGGACGGTGCCGAGCGCGCCGGGGACGACGCTCAGCGGGATGATCAGCCCGGAGCAGAACATCCCGAGCGCGACCAGGATCGAGCTCATGCCGCGCTCGTCCATGGTCCAGAACGCGGCCAGGCTGGCGAGGTAGCGCAGCCCGAAGCTGATCAGGTAGCCGAGGGCGCAGCAGACCGCGAACTCGGTCCAGCGCAGCGGGCTCGACGGCAGCCGGACCGGGAAGAGCAGCGCGCCGAAGAGCACCGGCGGCACGGTGCGCAGCAGGCCGCCGCCGAGCGCGCGGCCGAGATCGAGGGAGAGCCACCAGGTCTGGAAGTCGACCGGGCGGTAGAGGTCGACGGCCACGTCGCCGGTCCGGATGCGCGGGCCGAGCTCGGTGCTGGTCATGAACACGCCCATCGGGGCCAGCAGCCCCTGGGTGAGGAAGGCGTAGGTGACGGCGTCGGCCAGGTCCCAGCCTCCGATCTCAGGCTTCTGCTTCCAGAGCGCCATCAGCACGAAGGCGCGGATGCAGCCGAAGACGGTGTTGGTGAAGGCGCCGGCGGCCGCGGAGGAGCGGTAGGCCAGGTAGCGGCGCAGCGATAATCGGACAGCGGTCAGGTACACGCGCATGCGGGACTCCACAGGGCGAGCGGTCGGCTGCAGTGGGAAAAGGGCGAAATGCCGAGGCTGGCAGAGCGGAACCGGTCCCGGCAAGCGGTTTTCCACCTGCGGCGCGGCGCGGGCGCAGACTCTGACGCGGTCCTTACGGCCGATCCGGTGCACTGGTGCCATGTCCAGCGACGAGAACGAGGATCCGATCGGCCAGTTCGACGCCTTCCGGGCGCGGCAGGCCGAGGAGCGCGCGCAGCAGCAGGCCGAGGGCGCCCACGTCTTCCCGCAGGAGTACGAGTTCCCGCAGGAGTACGTGGCCGGCCCCGAGCCGACCGGCGCCTTCCCCGCCCAGGCCGTCTTCGCCGCGCAGCCCGCGCAGGCCGGGCCGAAGCCCCAGCGGACGCGCTCGGTGCTGATCTTCGCCGGCGCGGTGGCGGTGGCCGGCGTGATCGGCCTCGGCGCCTGGCTGGCGTTCGGGTCGTCCTCGGCTCCCGCGGCGAGCACGGCGCCGAGCGGGGTGACCCCGTCGCCGTCCGCGTCGCCGAAGTCGACCGCCAAGCGCGCCGGCACGGTGTTCCGGGTGACGATCGTTTCCGTGGGCACTGATTCGTTCACCGGCACGGTCTTCTCGACCGGCCAGACGGTGACGGTGAACCTGGAGGCGGCAACGCGCTACGGCACGAAGACGCATCCGTTCAGCCGCACCGATCTGAAGGCCGGCGTGATGGTGACCGTGCGCGGGAAGCGCACGAGCACTGACACGGTCACCGCGGCGGCCGTGACGGAGACCGTACGATCGACTCCATGACGGTCGAGGTCTCGCGGGTCACGGGTTCGTTGTTCGGTCTGGCCTACGGCGATGCGCTGGGGAAGGACACGGAGTTCCTCTCGGTGGCCCAGATCCAGCGGCGCTTCGGCCCCGAAGGGCCGTCCGAGCTGCCGGAGCCCGCGCTCGTCACGGACGACACGCAGATGGCCCTGGCCGTCGGCGAAGGCCTCGTCGAAGTCGCGGGCGCCGCGCTGACGGCCGAGACTCTGGCGCCGGTCTGGTCGCGGCGTTTCGTGGAGTGGGCCCGGTCCCCCGACAACAACCGCGCGCCGGGCAGGACGTGCCTGCGCGCGTGCGCCGGGCTCGCGGACGGCCTGCCGTGGCTCAGGGCGACGCAGGCCAGCTCGAAGGGCTGCGGCGCGAACATGCGCGTGACGCCGGTCGGCTTGGTGGAGGGGATCTCGTCGTCGACGAGGGCGGGCGCCGCGCAGTTGCAGGCCGCACTGACCCACGGGCATCCGACCGGCCTCGCGGCGAGCGAATTGACGGCGTACGCGACCTGGTGGCTGCTCGGCGGCATGCGGCCCGAGGACCTGGTGAGCGCGCTGCTGGCCCGTGCCGAGGAACAGCGCGAGGTCTACCACTACGGCTGGCTCGGCGACCTGTGGAAGCGCAGCCAGGACGGGTCGGCCGAGTCGTTCATGGTCCGCGGCTGGGACGAGAACATCGCCGCGCTGCAGAAGGTCGCCGCCGCGCTGAAGGCCGCCGACCGCGAGACAGACCCCTGCGATGCTACCGGCGAGGGCTGGGTCGCCGAGGAGGCGCTGGCCACGGCGCTGCTCTGCTTCCTGCTGTTCCCGGACGATCCACACGCGGCCCTGCGGCGCGCGGCCATGACGTCCGGCGACTCGGACTCGATCGCGGCGCTGGCCGGCGCGTTCGCGGGCGCGGCGTACGGGATCGACGCCTTCCCGGACGGCTGGCGCGCGCGGATCGAGTACGCGGACCGGCTCGAAGCCATCGCGACGGGCCTCACCGCGAACGCGCCGGTGTGAGATGCCGCGCGACATCGTCTTCCTGGCATTCCCGGACTTCCAGATCCTCGACCTGACCGGCCCGCTGGAGGTCTTCTCCCAGGCCGAGCGGCACACGCGCGGGACCTACACGCTGCGCACGCTCGCCTTCGAGCCCGGCCCGCTCACGTCGAGCAGCGGGCTCTCGGTGCACGCCGAGGCGGCACGGCCGTTCTCGGGTGCCGACACACTGATCGTGGTCGGCGGCAGCGGGATGGACGCGGCGCTGGCCGATCCGGCGTACGCGGCGTGGATCGGGGACGCGGCCACGCGGGTGCGCCGGATCGCCTCGGTCTGCAACGGCTCGTTCCTGCTGGCCGAGGCCGGGCTGCTGGACGGACGCCGTGCCACGACGCACTGGACCCGCGCCGCCGACATGGCCGAGCGGTACCCGAACGTCGTGGTGGACGCCGATCCGATCTTCATCCGTCAGGGTGAAATCTCGACGTCGGCCGGGGTCACGTCAGGGATCGACCTCGCTCTCGCGCTGGTCGAGGAGGACCTCGGCAGCGCCCTGGCCCGGCGGATCGCTCGGCAGCTGGTCGTGTTCGTCCAGCGGCCGGGGAATCAGCGCCAGTTCTCCGCGCAGCTCACGGCCCAGCGTCCGGCGCGCGAGCCGATCCGGGAGCTGCTCGGCCACATCGCGGAGCATCCCGAGGCCGATCTGAGCGTGCCGACGCTGGCCGCGCGCGTCGGTTTGAGCGAGCGGCAGTTCCTGCGGGTGTTCCCGGCCGAGACCGGGCGCAGTCCCGCATCGTACGTCGAGGCGGTGCGGGTCGAAGCCGCGTGCCGGCTGCTGGAGACGACCGACGGCGGGCTCGACCGGATCGCGCGGGTCTGCGGCTTCGGGACGCTGCGGACGCTGCAGCGCTCCTTCCAGCGGGTGCTCGGCATCGCGCCGCACGAGTACCGGGAGCGGTTCGCCCGCGCGGGCGTGGCGTGAGCGCGGGCGTGGCTTAGGCGCGGGCGTGGCGTGAGCGCGGGCGTGGCGTAAGCGCGGGCGTGGCGGAATCTGTCGTCCACGCGTCATTGCCGCCATCCCGCTCCGGCGGCCAGACTCAGAGCATGGATATCGTGATTCCGCTCTTCCCGAACTTCACGGCGCTCGACGCGATCGGCCCGTACGAGGTGCTGCGCTCGCTCCCCGGAGCGCGGATCACCTTCGCGGCCGCTGAGCCGGGCCTCGTGCACGCGGACAACCCAGCGCTCGCCATCAACGCGGCCGCCGCGCTGAGCGAGATCGAATCGGCCGACGTCCTGGTCGTGCCGGGCGGCGGGGGCACCCGGACGGCCATGAAGGACGAGACGATGCTCGCGTGGATACGCCGCATCCACGCCACGACGCGCTACACGACGTCCGTGTGCAGCGGCTCCCTCGTGCTCGGCGGGGCCGGACTGCTCGACGGGCTCGAGGCGACGACGCACTGGTCGCTGGTGAAGCTGCTGGAGAGCACCGGCGCCAAGTACACCGAGCAGCGCGTCGTGCAGCAGGGCAAGATCGTCACGGCGGCCGGCGTCTCCTCCGGCATCGACATGGCGCTCACGCTCGCGGCGCAGATCGCCGGGGACGACATCGCCAAGGCGCTCCAACTGGGCATCGAGTACGACCCGCAGCCGCCGTTCGACGCCGGATCGCCCGCGAAGGCCGGTCCGGAGATCGTCGCGCTGACCGGGATGGCCGAGGGGTAGCCCGGGGGCGGCTCGGAGGCGGCCCGGAGGCGGGTCGGGGGTAGGTCGGCGCGTGTCGGTGGCGCCCTTTACGGTGGTGGCATGACGAAGATCCCGCAGGACGTGGCCGACCTGCCGTACGCGCACGCGCTGGAGCCGGGCCCGAGCCCGCTGCAGCGCGACCGGGACTACGACCTGTGCCACTTCGAGTCGGCGGACGAGCGGGACGCGGACGTGGGCAGCAGCCGGTTCACCGAGTGCGCCTTCGAGAACGCGCAGGTCGACACCGTGCGGCTGCGGCGGGCGAAGTTCACCGACGTGTGGTGGCGCGGCTCGCGGCTGCTGACGACGGACGTCGCGGAGAGCGAGTGGCTGGACGTGACCATGCTCTCCAGCGCGCTCGCCGGGATCGAGGCCTTCGGCGCGCAGCTGCGCCGGGTCGTCTTCCAGCGCTGCAAGCTCGACGCGGTCAATTTCCGCGGCGCCGCGCTGTACGAGGTGGTGTTCGAGGACTGCATCCTGCGGGACGTCGACTTCTCCGGCGCCAAGCTGATGGAGGTGAGATTCCCGGGCAGCGCGCTGCGCGGAAGCAAGTTCGCGAAGGCGAAGCTGGCGAAGGTGGACCTCCGGGACGCCACCGTCATCGAGGTCGTCGACGGCTACCAGAACCTGCGCGGCGCCGTCATCGAGAGCAGCCAGGCCGTCGAACTCGCGGTCGACTTCGCCCAGGCTCTGGGAATTTCGGTGAAGGATCAGTAGCGCATTCGGTAGCGTGCACCCATGAACGACGCCACGCACCAGGCGGGGACGGCCGACAGGCGTACGGACTGGCGGGAGCGGCGCGGCCCGATCGCCGTGCTCACCGGCGCGGGGATCTCCACCTCATCGGGCATCCCGGACTTCCGCGGCCCGCAGGGCCTGTGGACGCAGAACCCGATCGCCGAGCTGACCGCGAACTACGCCGACTATCTGCGCGATCCCGAACTGCGCAAGCGCTCCTGGACGGCCAGGCGGGACAACCCGGCGTGGCGCGCCGAGCCGAACGAGGGTCATCGGGCGCTGGCCGAGCTGGAGCGGCACCGCTCCGTCAGAATCCTGACGCAGAACATCGACGGCCTGCACCAGAGGGCGGGCTCCTCCGAGCGCAAGGTACTCGAACTGCACGGCAACATGTTCGAGGCCGTATGCACCCGGCCGCCTTCGCGCTGCGGCTGGACGGGGACGATGCGCGGGGTGCTCGACCGCGTCGAGGCCGGCGAGCCGGACCCGCCGTGCGAGCGCTGCGGCGGCGTCCTCAAGGCGGCGACGGTCATGTTCGGCCAGAACCTGGACCCGGAGGTGCTGGGCCTGGCCGGCGCGATCGCCCGCGGCGCGGCGCTGTTCCTGGCCGTGGGCAGCTCGCTGCGGGTGCAGCCGGCGGCCGGCCTGTGCGAGCTCGCGGTGATGCACGGCGCCGACCTGGTGATCGTCAACGACGAGCCCACCCGGTACGACGACCTGGCCGCCGAGCTGATCCGGGAGCCGATCTCGGAGTCGCTGCCGAAGCTCGCGGCCGAGCTCGCCGCGGTGGCACCGATCGGATAGGAGCGGTCGGTGTCCGAAGACCCGGCCTAGAACGTCTCGTTCTCCTCGATGTACGCGACACCCTGGAAGCCGCCGCCGATGATCGCGTCCATGCGGTGCCGCATGAAGGGCCGCAGTCCCTGGGGCAGCGCGTCGGGGGCGAAGAAGGCGATCTCGGCGATCTCCTCCTCCTGCGGCACCAGCCTCGCCGGGTCGGCGACGCGGCCGACGTCGAAGGTGAAGTTGAGGAACTGCACCGGTCCCAGGCCCCGGCCGGCCCACTGCACGACCAGCAGCGTCGCCGGGCCGTCCACGGCGTGGCCGATCTCCTCGTGCACCTCGCGGACGGCGGCCATCGCGGGCGCCTCGTTGTCGTCCACGACGCCGCCGGGCAGCGACCAGCCGTCGCGGTAGGTGTTGCGCACCAGGGCGATCCGGCCCTGCTCGTCGCGCAGGAGGGCGCTGGCGGACAGCGCGACCTTCGGGACCGACGCGTACCAGGCAGCGGTCTCTTCCGGGGTGAAGCGGATCGTCGTCACGGGAGTGATCCTCCCACACGGGGCTTTAAGGTGGGCTCATGACGGACGTGCGGGAGTTCCTGGAATCGGCGGCGCGCTCGGCGTCCGCGCACCTGGGCGGGCTGGACGAGCGGCCGGTGTGGCAGCGGGTGCCGGCCGGGGTGGCGGAGGGGCTCGTCGGCCAGGAACTTCCGGAGACGGGCGCGGATCCGGCCGCGCTGCTCGGCGACATCGAGCGGCGGGTGCTGGCATACCCGATGGGGAACGGGCATCCGGCCTTCTTCGGCTGGGTGAACGCGGCACCGCATCCGGCCGGGATCGCCGGCGCGCTGCTCGCCGCGGCCGTCAACCCGTCCTCGGCGGGCGGCGACCACGCGGACGTCTACCTGGAGCGCGGCGTCGTGCGCTGGATCGCCGAACTGGTCGGCTTCCCGCATGAGACCGGGGCCGGACTGCTGACCTCCGGCGCGTCGATGGCGACGATCGTGGCGGTCGGCGCGGCGCGGCAGCGCGCGCTGCTGGCCACGGGATGGGACGTGCGCGAGCGCGGCCTGTCCGGCGCGCCGCGGCTGACCGCGTACGCCACGGCCGAGGTGCACTCGTGCGTCGGCAAGGCGATCGAACTGCTCGGTATCGGCAGGGCGAACCTGCGGGTGGTCGCGGACGACGGCGCCGGCCACCTCGACACGGCTGCTCTGCGCGAGGCGATCGCGGCGGACCGCGAGGCCGGCGCACTGCCGTTCCTGGCGGTCGGCTCGGCCGGGACGGTCACGACCGGCGCGGTCGATCCGCTGCGCGAGATCGCCGCGGTCTGCGCCGAGTCGGGGATCTGGTTCCATGTGGACGGCGCGTACGGCGCGTTCGGCGTGCTGGATCCGGCGATCGCCGACCGGTACGCGGGCATGGAGCTCGCCGACTCGGTGGCGCTCGACCCGCACAAGTGGCTGCAGGTCCCGGCGGGCGTCGGATGCCTGCTGGTACGCGACCGCGTGCAGCTTCGTGCCACTTATTCGCTGGTCCCGGCGTACCTGCGCGACGATTCGGCCGACGAGCTCGGCTGGTACAGCGAGTACGGGATCGAACAGACCCGTCCGTTCCGCGCGCTGCCGGTCTGGGCCGCGCTGGCGGCGCGCGGACGCAGCGGCGTCGCCGCCGACATCGCCGCCTGCACGAGTGCGGCACGGCGGCTCGACGAACTGGTCGCGAAGGACCCTGACTTCGAGCTCGCGGCCGATACAGAGGTCTCCATCGTCGCGTTCCGCTTCTCCCCCGCCGGAATCGACGACGCCGAGGCGGACCGGATCACCCGCGACCTGGCCGTGCGGATCCAGCAGCGCGGCCGGGTGTTCATCACCGACTCGCTCTACCGCGGCCGTCCGGTGCTGCGCGCGTGCCTGATCAACCCGGCCGTCGGCGAGGCGGAGCTGCTCCTGCTGCTGGAGGAGGCGCGCGAGGCGGCCGCGGAACTGCGCGGCACCGAGTAGGCGAACGCCGCCCCGCTCTGTCCCCACCTCGTACTACGCTGTCGCCCGTGCTGAGATTGGGTGGGGACGATCCGCAGCGGCTCGGTACGTACCGGCTGCGCGCGGTGATCGGCGACGGCGGCATGGGCCGGGTCTACCTGGCCACGTCGCAGGCCGGTCGCGCGGTCGCGGTCAAGGTCATCGGGCCGGGCCTGGCGAACCAGCCGGGCTACCGGGAGCGCTTCGCGCGCGAGGCGCGGGCCGCGATGTCGGTCTCAGGCCTCTACACCGCGAGCGTGGTGGACGCCGACACTGCGGGTGAGCGTCCTTACATCGCCACCGAGTACGTGCCCGCGCCGTCGCTGGCCGAGTCCGTCGCCAAGACCGGACCGATGCCGAACGCGACGGTCTTCGCGCTGGCCGGCGGCCTGGCCGAGGCGCTCGTGGCGATCCACCGCGCCGGCCTGGTGCACCGCGACGTGAAGCCGCACAACATCCTGCTCGCCGCGGACGGCCCGGTGGTCATCGACTTCGGCATCGCGATGGGCGACGAGACGTCGCTGACGGCCGTCGGCATGGTCGTCGGCACGCCCGGCTTCATCGCCCCCGAGGTGCTGCGCGGCAAGGACCCGAGCGCGCTGTCCGACGTGTTCTCGCTCGGCTGCGTGCTGGTCTACGCGGCGCGTGGCACGGGCCCCTTCGGCACCGGCGACCCGCTCGCCATCGCCCACCGCTCGGCCACCGGCGAGCCGGACCTGACCGGCGTCCCCGGGGACGTGAAGGCGCTCGTCACGCCGATGCTGCACCGGGAGCCGAGCCGTCGCCCGAGCCCGGCGCAGTTGCTGCAGCACGTGTCGGTGTCCTCGAACGTGATGCTGCATGACGGCCAGTGGCTGCCGGACGGTGTCAGGGGCCTGCTCAGCGAGCGCAAGCGGGAGTTGCAGCAGGCGCTGGGCTCGCAGCCCGTGCAGGCGCCGCAGGGGCCGCTGGGGGTGCAGGCTCCGCAGCCCGCGCACCCGCAGCAGCCCGCGCCCGCGTATCAGCAGTCTGTCTTCCCGCCGACGCCGCCGAACGACTTCGCCGCGATGCACGGCGGCGTGCCGGTGCCGACGCCGACCCCCGCGCGCAGCCGCACGGGCTTCTACGCACTGCTCGCCGCTGCGGGAGCGGTCGTGATGGCCGGGGCGATCGCGGGCGTCCTGCTCCTCGACCATGGCAAGAACGGCTCGTCCAACTCGGCGAACGGCGGTACGACCGGCGTCGCCGTGGTCCATTCGTCGAGCGCGGCCACCGACTCCGCCACCGATTCCGCGACGAGCGACACCGCCACCGGCGCGACCGACTCGTCCACGTCCGGCTCGGACTCCGGGTCCACGACGTACAAGCCCGGCACGTACGGGGTGGACCAGCAGATCGCGGTGGACCTCCTCGGCGACACGGTGGACGTCGACAGCGTCACCGTGAACAACGACGGAAGCGTCGCGGTGAAGCTCACCTACACGAGCGCCGTCTCCGGAACCTGGAGCTGCGGCGGCTCCAAGGCCGGCGAGGCGACGTTGCAGATCGGCGACAACGGCGAGGACTCGTCCACGGCCAGCGACTGCACGAAGGCCCCGTCGAAGACCTGGGACATGAACGCAGGTCAGACGTTCAGTGGCTCCGAGTACTTCGCGAGCGCCCCGGCGGGCAGCGGCTCGTGGACCTTCTCCATGGATACCGCGACGACGGAAGGCATCACGGAATTCCAGGGCTCGGTATCCGACATCAGCATCCCGACCCAGTGACAATGGTGCTGTGACCGCCGATCTGGACGCCCTCGACGCCCCTGACTTCACCCCCGAGCAATACGCGCGCTCGAAGGCCCGCAAGCGCGCCACGGCACCCGTGCGGTACACCTCGCTCGCCGTCGATCTCGCGGCCGTGCTCGTACTCGGCTTCACGCCGCTGGGCAGCTCCCTCGTCCACGCGGCGGGCACCCTGGCCGGCGGAGGCTGGATCGCGACCGCGCTGCTCGGCGCCGTGGCCCTGCGCGTGGTGTTCTGGCTGATCGACCTGCCGTTCTCGCTGTGGCGCGAGCGGATCAACACGGAGTGGGGCCTCAGCACGCGGACCCGGCAGCTGTTCTGGCTCGACTCGCTGCGCGGCTTCCTCATCGGCGCGATCCTGTTCGCCGCGGTGTCGCTCGGCTTCTTCGCCATCACCCGCGCCGCTCCGGGGAGCTGGCCGGTGATCGCCGGGGCCTGCGGCGTCGCGCTCGTCTTCGTGCTCTCCTTCCTGCTTCCGGTCGTGATCGAGCCGCTGTTCAACAAGTTCCGCCCGCTGGAGGCCGGCGAGCTGCGCACCCGGCTGACCGATCTGGCGGCGCACTCGGGGGTGAAGGTGCAGGACGTCCTGGTCTCCGACGCCTCGAAGCGGACAACGGCCGACAACGCGTACGTCTCCGGCTTCGGCAAGACGCGCCGGATCGTGCTGTGGGACACGACGATCCGGCACCTGGACACCCCCGAGATCGCCAGCGTCGCGGCCCACGAGCTCGGCCACGCCAAACGCCAGGACGTCCTGGTCGGCACGGCGGTCGCCGCCGTCGGCACGATCGTCTCGGTCGCGGTCCTCGCCTGGGCGCTCTCCAGCCACGCCCTGCACACGGCCGCCCACATCACCGGGCCGCAGGACCCGCGCGCCCTCGCTCAGTTCCTCGCCGTCGCGACCGTCCTCGGCATCATCGGCGGCCCGCTGTTCAACGCCTACAGCCGCCGCATCGAGCGACGCGCCGATCAATTCGGCATGGACCTCACCCGCGACCCCGGCGCCGTCATCACGACCTGGCGCCGGCTGGCCGTGAGCAACCTGGCCGACCTCGACCCGAACCCGGTGTCGGTCCTGCTGTTCGCCACCCATCCCCCGATCCCGGCGCGCCTGGCCCATGCCCGCCAGTGGGCCGCCGAGCACCGTCCCCCGGTTACCGGTACCCCCGCCTGAGCAGGTACTTGGCCCCCGACTCAAAGCCCTGCGCGCTCGGCACGGCGAAATCGAACGCATCGGCGAGCCGGTTGGTCAGATTGAACGCCGCACCCACTGCGAGCGCGTCCGCCACCTGCGACGCGGTGGCCCCGGCCGCCAGCACTCCGCGCACCTGCCCGGTGCTGACCGTCCCGTCGACCGTCAATCTGCCGAGCATCCGCAGCGTGGCCCGCAGAGGATCCGAGACAGGCGCCGTCTCGACGTCCTCCAACGCCGCCGCCACAAGCCCGCTGTCGCCATACGCCCTGCTCGCGGTGGCCGTGTGCGCCCCCACGCAGAACGCGCTCGAGTTCACCGCCGACACGTACGCCGCCATCAACTCCCGCTCCGCGACCGACCACTCCGACGGCCCGCGCATCGCCTCCTGGGTGAACGCCTTCGCCCGTGCGCCGTAGAAGTCGGGCCGGTAGAACATCAGCTTCGCGGCGTCGGGCATGTCCTGCCGCGAGACCAGGCGGACCACCGCGAACAGCGCCTTCGTCGCCGGCCGATACCCCCGCTCCAGAATCTCCAGCCGCATCACCCCACCTGCCCGTCGCCGAGGGAGCCGAGGGCCTCATCCAAGGCCGCCAGCCCCGCCTCGTACTGCCGCGTGGCCTGTCCCACCGCCGCGCACACCACGACTTCGAAGAGCTGATCCTCGCTCAGCCCGGCCGCCCGCCCCGCCGCGAAGTCCGCGTCCGTCACCAGCGCCGGTGTGGCGACCACCTTCCCCA
>NZ_JAGSOH010000161.1 GCF_018139625.1 Actinospica acidithermotolerans
GCTGGGGCCGGGTGGCTGGTGTGGAAGTTTGCCGTCGCTGGCGTCGGTGTCGTCGTCGCATTCTGCTCGCCTGGTAGGTGAAGCCCTGCTCGGTGGCGGACGTTGAGATGCGCATCTTCCCTTGGCGAACCTCGGACGGATACTATGCGGCGTCTGATCGGGCGATTTTGAACAGCGGGGCGGGGGAGCGGCATGCGTAGGCGGGCTGCACTGTTGATTGCGTTGTGGCTCGGCGCCATCTGGATGTCGGGGGCGGTGGCCTCTGCGGCGACCGGGATCGTCGCTGGGGCCAGCCCGGCGAGCTCGATCCGGGCGGTGGCTAGCTGCGGCACGGGTGATCTGGCGATGTCGGGCGCGTCTTCCGGCGAGGACACGACGGTCTATTCGACGGGTACGCGCGCTGTCGATCCGGTCGTCCTGCGCAACACCGGTTCGGCCGACTGCCCGGACAGCGGGTTCATCGTGCTGCTGCTGCCTAGCCCCGTCAGCGAGCCGGAGCCTACGCTTGAGTGGCGCGTCGACGGCGGGTCGTGGCACGGCGCCTATCTCTCGTGGGACAACGGCGTCGTCAACGGCAACGCCTCGTGCGCCAGCCCGTGCTGGAAGGCCGGCATAGTCACGCTCGACGTGCCGGCTCACACGACGTACACGATCGATCTCGCCGTCATTTTCCACTCCGGCCTCAGCCACGGCTTCTTCTCGGGTGCCGTTTACTACACCAGCCAGGCGTCGCTCGACGACGGTGCGTACGGAGCCATGGTGGCATGGGCGTACCAGGCTGGGAGTTCTACCGGAGGCGGTGTGAGTGGCACGCCCAGCCACAGCGCGTCTACGGCATCCGGCTCGCGGACCACTGCTTCGGCGCACGCCAGCGCGACGGGCTCGACGGCGAGCGCGAGCGCGAGCACCAGCGCGAGTCCGAGCCCGCGGCTGAAGGCTTCGGCGGCGGCCACGACACCTACGCCGGCGAGTCCTTCGGCGAGCGCCACGCCTGTCGCGACGCCGAGCCTCGTTCCGGCTGCCGATATTCACTCGGGCGGCGCTGGACCCGCAACCTTCGTCGCGGCGATCGTCGGCGTGCTCCTGGCCCTGGCGGTCGGCGCCGGGTTCGTTCTGACCAGGCGCCGACGCGGAAATCCGCCGGAATCAGGCATTTGATGGGCGTCCGACCCGTGGACAGGTTGCTATTCGGCCGCTAGTAGGGCCTCGAGCGCGGCTGACTGGGTGCGCCAGTCGAAGACGTTGGGATTCGAGGTGGAGGTTCCGCCGGACCAGCGTTCGCCGATCTGGTTGAGGGTGGTGCGGTCGTCGGCCCAGAGCGCATTGATCTGGGTGTTGATGAACGAGCTGTAGGTGCCGCCGACGACGGAGTTGAGGTCGCCTAGGTAGTCCATGAAGATGCCCTTGAACTCCTTCTGGTCATCGTCGCAGGTCGCGGTCAGGGTGTCGCAGGACTCGGTGAGTATGCCGTTGGTGACCAGGGAGGTGGAGTTGATCGCGGAGTCGGCCAGGTACTTGGCCTCGGTGAGGTCGGCGGGGGAGCCGGTGGCGCGGTACATCTCCACGGCGGCGCCGATGGTCATGCCCTGGTTGTAGGTCCAGACGGTGCCGCCGTTGTTGCCGCAGGTGGAGGAGCTGAGGCCGTCGTTGACGAGGCCGGAGGAGTTGATCATGCCGCTGTTGAGGAACCAGCTCCACTCCTTGTCGGCCTGCGTCAGCCAGCCCGCGTCGCTGGAGATGCGGTCGTGCAGCTCGGCGGTGAGGCGGACGTAGAGCGCGTTTGTGATCGCGTTCTTGTACGACTTCGAGGTGTCCGACCACAGGCCGCCGCTGCAGGTGCCGTCCCACATGGTTTCGACGTAGTCGGCGATGGTGACGGCCATGTTCAGGTACGACTGGTCGCCGGTCAGGTCGTAGGCGTCGATCCAGGCCAGCGCCCACCACTCGTCGTCGTCGGTGGAGTCGCTGATGAAGTCGCCGTAGATCTGGTTGGTGGCCCGGACACCGGCCGCGAACGCCGCCTGGTCGACCTGGAAGGTGCGGTCGATTATCCACTTGTAGGCCGTGTCGCCGGTCTTCTTCGTGTAGTCGATGATCGAGGTCAGGGCGACGGCGGAGTTCCACCAGCTGGACGGCCACCAGGCGGTGTACGGGTCGTAGTCGTACATCAGCGCGTCCGCTGCGGCTGCCGCGGGTTTGTCGTCCTCGCGGGTCCACGCGGTGCAGCTGCCGTTCTCGCCGGTGACGGCCCGGCCGCATGCGCGCACGGCGCCGCCGTACAGCCTGCCCAAGGTGTCGTCGATGTTGATCTCGGCCGTGCTGGTCCCGGTCGCGCCGGACGGTACGCTGACCCGTTCCTCGGATGAGCCGTCGGGCCAGCTCGATCCCTCGTTCCAGGAACGGTCCATCCACACCTCGTCGCCGGCCGCGCCGTTCGAGATGGTGGCCCACGCCATGCCGGTCGACGTGACGTGCAGCGAGATGTCGCGGCCGTCGAGCGTCGTGCCGGGGACCGGCTCGGTTCCGGTCGCGCCGGTGGAGCTCGCTCCGTCGCACTGCGCGGAGGCGGTGCAGACTTGCAGGTGGACCCAGCTGGTGCACACGACGCCGCCGGCGTCGCCGCACGCGCGCACGACGGCTCGGGCGTGGTCCGCGGGGTCGTACATGTTGTACATCAGGGTTCGAGTTCCGGTCCAGCCGCTGGGGATCGCGGCCTTGCCGAGCAGGCCGTCCCAGGTGCTGCCGCCGTCCCAGGACCGGTCGATCCAGATCGAGTCGTTCAGCCGGCCGTCGTCGATGCTGGCCCACGCCATCCCGAGCACGTCGTCGACGTGCAGTTCGATCACGTCTCCGTTCTCGTGCACGTTGGCGGTCGGGAAGGTCTCGGACTGCGCCTGCGAGGGGTCGAGCGTGTCGCAGTCGAGCGCGCACACCGTGGTGGCGGCGGACGCGCGCTGCGGCGCCGTGCCGAGGACCGGCACCAGCGCGAGGGCGACGGCGGTCAGCAGAATAAGGACTTTGCGATGTGCTGAGCCCGCTTTGACAACGTTGTCGGACATCCTGGCCATGGCGTGGGCATTCCTTCCGTACGGGGGCCGGAAGCGTTTACGGAACCCAATCGAGTCAGAGTATGAAAAGGCTCGGGCCCCGCGTCAACCGTTTCGGCGAAAGACGCGAACGGAAAACGGAAACGACCGGTGCCCGCAGCGCAACGGGCGGATCGGTTCTTGACGGACCCCGACGGCCGCCGTAACTTCCAACCGCAGACGCCGTCACCCACCACCTTCGCCGGCGGCGCAATCACCACGCATTAGCGTGTTTTTATACCCACTCGCAGAAAGCATTGCCATGCGCTCATGTCGTCATGTGCGCGCACTCACGGTCAGCGCCATTCTGGCGTTGTTGATCAGTGTGCTCACTGCCCTGCCCGGAACCGCCACGGCCGCGACGAGTTCGCTGCCCTGCGACATCTACGCCGCCGCCGGCACGCCGTGCGTCGCCGCGCACAGCACCGTCCGCGCGCTCTTCGCGGCCTACGACGGCTCGCTCTACGAGGTCAAGCGCGCCTCCGACGGCTCGACGCTGAACATCGGCGTTACTTCCACCGGGGGATATGCTGATACTGATTCACAGGACGCCTTCTGCGCGTCGACGGCCTGTTCGATCATCAAGGTCTACGACCAGTCATCGAAGCACAACGACCTGACCGTCGAGGGCGGGGGCGGGGCGAACCCGAACGCCGACGTCGCAGCGAACCCCAACGCCGTGCACGTCACGATCAACGGGCAGAAGGCCTACGGCCTTTACGTCGGGCCCGGCGTCGGCTACCGCGATGACAGCACGAGCGGGATCCCGACCGGCGGCGCGGCACAGGGCGCTTACATGGTCGCGTCCGGCACGCACGTGAACTCGGCCTGCTGCTTCGACTACGGCAACGCCGAGACCAACAACGACGACAACGGCAACGGGCACATGGAGTCGGTCAACCTCGGAACGAGCTGCTGGGCGTCGCCGTGCTCCGGCTCCGGGCCGTGGGTCGCCGCGGACCTGGAGAACGGCCTCTACCAGGGCTCCGGCTCGAACACCGCGAACACCGGCAACAACAGCCAGTTCGTCACCGCGATGGTGAAGAGCAACGACCAGACCACCTTCGAGATCGAGGGCGGCAACTCGCAGTTCGGCTCGCTCTCCACCTGGTACAACGGCGCGCTCCCGTCCGGCGGGTACACGCCGATGTCGCTGGAGGGCGCGCTCGTCCTCGGCACCGGCGGCGACAACAGCAACGGCTCGATCGGCACGTTCTTCGAGGGCGTGGTCACGTCCGGCGAGCCCACCGACGCCGCGGACGCCGCGGTCCAGGCGAACATCGTCGCGGCCGGCTACTCCGGCAACAGCGGCGGCACCTCGCAGTCGTCCGGCGGCACGATCACGCTGCCCGGCGGCCAGTGCGTGGACGTCGCCGGCGACGATTCGGGCGGCGACCTCACGCATGTCCAGCTGTGGACCTGCCAGTCCTACGCGATCGACCAGCACTGGACCCACAACTCCGACGGCTCGCTCGAGACCCTGGGCCGCTGCCTGGACATCGACGGCGACGGCACGGCCGTCGGCACCAAGGTCGAGCTCTGGGACTGCAACGGCGTCGGCGGCCAGAAGTGGATCCAGCAGTCGAACGGCTCGCTGCTGAATCCGCAGTCGGGCCTCTGCCTCGACGACCCGAGCGCCAACACCGCCAACGGCACCCAGCTGCAGATCTACACCTGCAACGGCACCCCCGCGCAGGACTTCACGGTCAACGGCGGCGGCCCGATCGTCGGCAACGGCGGCAAGTGCGTGGACGTGGCCGGTGACGACATCGGCACCAATCTGACGATCGTCCAGCTCTGGACCTGCCAGCCTTACGCGGTCGACCAGCACTGGTTCCACAACTCCAACGGCTCGCTCGAGACGCTCGGAAAGTGCCTGGACATCGACGGCGACGGCACGGCCGTCGGCACCAAGGTCGAGCTCTACACCTGCAACGGCGTGGGCGGACAGGTCTGGCAGCAGCAGTCCAACGGTTCGCTGCTCAACCCGCAGTCAGGCCTCTGCCTCGACGACCCGAGCGCGAACACGGCGAACGGCACCCAGCTGCAGATCTACACCTGCAACGGCTCGGCCGCGCAGGTATTTCCCTTGATATAGACCGCTGATCGAGCGATGCGGTGGCGGCCGACTCGATCCGTTCGAGCCCGCCGCCACCGCCCTCACCGTTGTCACGTCACGTGATCGTGGCCTGGCCGGGCAGCATCTTGCGGACCGTCTCGATCGTGTCGGCATCGGCCGCGGTCTTGTCAGGGCGGTAGCGGACCACGCGGGCGAACCGCAGCGCGACGCCGCCGGGATAGCGCGGGCTGACCTGCACGCCGTCGAGCGCGATCTCGACGACCAGCTCGGGACGCAGGTAGACGGTCCAGTCCGTGCGGCGGCTCTCGTACTCCGGGAACGTCGAGGTCTGCCACGCCAGCAACTGGTCCGTCAGGCCCTTGAACGTCTTGCCGACCATCACTGGAGGACCGCCGTCGGGGTCGCGGGCGCCGAGGTGCAGGTTGCTGAGCAGGCCGGAGCGTCGGCCGTGGCCCCACTCGGCGGCCAGTACGACCAGGTCGAGCGTGTGCACCGGCTTGACCTTCTGCCACGAGCGCCCGCGCCGCCCGGCCGCGTACGGCGCGTCGAGCTTCTTCACCATCACGCCCTCGTGGCCGCTCGCGAGCGAAATCCTCAGGAACTCGGCGGCCTGCTCGCCGCTCGGAGCGACGATGCCCGGGATCACGTGCTCGCCGACGACGCGTCGCAGCGCTTCGGCGCGCTCGGACAGCGGCGCGTCGAGCAGGTCGACGCCGTCGAGGTGGAGGCAGTCGAAGAAGTACGGGTGCAGCAGCAGTTCTCGCTCGGTCGTGGCCCCGAAGCGGCTCATCGTCTCCTGGAACGGCCGCGGCCTGCCGCTGTCGTTGAGCGCCAGCGTTTCCCCGTCGAGGACCACGGACCGGCAGGGCAGGCCGTGCACGAGCGCGACGAGCTCCGGGACGCCGGTCGTGATCTCGCGCAGCGTACGGGTGTAAACGTGCACGTCGTCGCCGTTGCGGTGCACCTGGATCCGCGCGCCGTCGAGCTTGTACTCCAGGCGCAGCCCGGGTCCGAGCTCTTCGAGCGCGGCGTCCAGCGAGTCGGCGGGCGACGCGAGCATGGGCTGCAGCGGTCGGCCGAGCTCGAGCCCGAACTCACCGAGCGCCGACGGCCCGACGAGCAGCGCGGTCGCCGCGGTGTCCGGGAGCGATCCGGAGAGCATGAACGCGCGGCGCACCTGCTCGGCCCGGGCTCCGGAGGCCCGCGCGACCGCGTCGAGCATCACACCTTCCAGCGCGCCCTGTCGCAGCTCGCCGGTCAGCAGGCGCAGCAGAAAGTCCTGCTCGGCGGCCGTGGCGCGGATCATCAGCGCCGTCAGCAGCGCGGCCCGGCGAGCCTGCGAGCCCGCTCCGCTGGTCGCGGCCAACTCCGCCAGGCCGCTGTCGACGTCGGCGACGGTCAGGGTGGGCGACTCGGCCGGGTGCCGTTCCAGCTGGACGAGCGTGCGCCAGCCGGTGCCGATCCGGCCCTGGACGGGTGCTCCGGTCAGGTAGCCGGTGACCGGGCGGATCTCCGCCTCGCCTGCCGTGCGCAGGACGGCGGCGAGAGCGTCGACCTTCTCCAGGCGAGAGCGGGTGGCGGAGACGACGGCTGAGGCGTCGACGACGTCGGCGAAGAGCATCCTCTCATCCTGCCTCGGCCGCCGCGTTCGCGCTTCCCGAACCGGGCTCAGCCGACGGAGGCAGGCTCAGCTGGCGGAGGCGGGCGGCGGTGGACTCGCGGAAGGTGGGTGACGGCGTGATAATCACGCGGTGCGCGCGCCGGTCGGCGTCCGCGCGCGACGAGTGCGGTCGCGCCCTTCGAGGGCAGACGAGAGCGGTCGTGTCCTTCGCCGGGCAGCGGTCCAGGACCCGCGGTGGACGGGGTCCGGATATCGATGGTGTCCGGCGCCCACGCCGGACGGTAACGGTTCGACACGCGGCTCCTCGATCTTCGGACTCCGGCGCTGCCCGGCCCTGCTCCGGGCAGCGTATGCGGGGACCCTCAGAGTCCGGCAGACCGCCCCTGACCTGGCATTTCCCCGGTGCGGCCGAGCTGTGGCAGTGCCTTGCGTCAGCGTCGGGGCGCGGGCCGCGCGGCCGTTCCGTAGCTGCTCAACCTTAGTTGTACGTGAGGGCGCTACCCATCATCTACGTCTCTGTCCAGACTTTCGGCCAAGTGAACAGGCCATGGAGGTATGAGCAATGACGCTTATCAGGAAACGATGGCTCGCGTCCGCCGCGGTGGCGGTCCTGGCTTCGGCGACGTTGGCCGGTTGTGGATCCAGCGGCACCAGCGGGAGCGGCGGCTCCTCGTCGAGCAGCGGCGGATCCTCGGCCGATCTCGCCAAGGCTCAGCAGGAGGTGACCAGCCTCGAGGCCGTCACCACGAAGTACCCGGTGCCGACCGCGAAGGTGTCCGGGGTCTCCTCGTTCAAGGGCCGGAAGGTCTACTACATCCCGCTGGCCCAGGCGATCCCCGGCTTCGTCGACACCGCGAAGTCGATGAAGCAGGCGCTCGGCACGGCCGGGCTCAGCCAGCAGGTGTGCGACGGCCAGGGACAGCCGAGCGCGATCGCCTCGTGCGTGCAGCAGGCCGTGGCGGCGAACGCGGCGGGCATCGTGCTCGACGCGATCCCGTACGGCATGGCGCAGAACGCGCTCGACGCGGCGAAGGCCAAGGGCATCCCGATCATCATCGCGGACCAGTACGCGCCCACCACGAGCACGACGAACACCGACCAGGTCACCTACGTGCCCGGCGCGACCGACCAGCCGAGCGCGATCGCGTGGTGGATCATCAACGCGTCGAAGGGCAAGGCGAAGGCGATCATCGCCGAGGAGATCGACTCGCCCTCCTCCAAGCAGTACGTCACCAACTCGCTGTCGATCTACAAGCAGTACTGCCCCGGCTGCGACATCGAGGTCAAGGACATCACCGCGACGACCGACGCACTGCTGGCCAGCGACACCAGCTCCAACATCCTCAGGGACCCGGGCGTCGAGTACTACTACACCGAGTTCGAGGACAGCCTGCAGGACACGGTCCAGGGCATCCAGCAGTCCGGTCACGCCACCAGCGTCGCGCTCTCGGTCGCCGGCGGCTCGGTGAACGGCCTCGGCCTGCTCAAGAACGGCACCGTGAAGGCCGTCGTCGCCGTGGACGAGGCGTACGCGGGCTACGCGCTGACCGACGAGATCCTGCGCATGATGACGAAGTCCGCGCCGGTCGCCGAGCCGTACCCGGTCCGCCTGTTCACCGCGGACAACATCGGCAGCATCAGCGTGACCACCGCCGCCGAGTCCTCCGGCCTGTGGTTCGGCGACGCCTCGTTCGAGACGTCGTACTCGGCGCTCTGGGGCGTCGGGTGACCGGCCGCCTCGAGGTGGCCGGTCTGTCCAAGACCTTCGGCCCGACCCGCGCTCTGCGCGGGGTCGGGCTGACCCTCGCCCCCGGCGAGCTGCACGGCCTGGTCGGGCAGAACGGCTGCGGCAAGTCGACCCTCGTCAAGATCCTGACGGGGGTGTACACGCCCGACCCGGGCGGCTCGATCACCGTGGACGGCAAGCCTCTCGGCCTGCCGGTCCGCCCGGCCGCGCAGCGCGCGGCCGGGGTCTCGGTGGTGCACCAGAACCTCGGCCTGGTCGACGACCGGACCGTCTGGGAGAACGTGCGCCTCGGCCGGTATCAGGCCGCGCGCTTCACCCGGCGGATCAGCCGGAAGGCGGAGCGCGCCGAGTCCGCCCGGATCCTGGAGGGCCTCGGCTACCACCTCGACGTGGACGCGCCGGTCGGCCGGCTGTCCGCGCAGGACCGGGCGGCGGGGTGGTCATCTTCGACGAGTCCACCCGCGCGCTCGGCCGGGCGGCCCGCGGGCGCTTCTTCGAGCTGGTCAGGTCGCTGACCGAGGCGGGCACGTCGGTGCTGCTGATCTCGCATCAGCTCGACGAGGTCGTCGAGGCGACCGACCGGGTCACCGTGCTGCGCGACGGAGCGGTCGTCGAGTCGGCGGTCGAGACCAAGGACGTCGACGAGACGGCGCTCACGGCGATGATGCTGGGCCGGCACCTCGTCGCCCACGGCCGCGCCGTCAGCCACGCCAAGGACGAGTCGGTCGCCGCCGTGCGCGGCCTGTCCGCGGACCTCGTGTCAGGGTTCGACCTCGATGTGCGACGCGGCGAGATCGTCGGCCTGACCGGGCTCGTCGGATCGGGGTTCGTCGAGGCGGCCGAGGCGATGGCCGGAGCCCGCCGCGCGGACGCCGGAACGCTCACCGTCGACGGCCGGGAGATCCCGCTCACCCGCAGGAACGCCTCCACCGAGGAGTTCGTGCGCTCCGGCGTCGCCTTCGTCCCCGAGCGCCGTCTCGAGGAGGGGCTGGCCGGCGAGATGAGCGTCGCCGAGAACCTGACGCTGCCGCGCGTGCGCAGCCGCGGCGGGAGATTCCGCATCGGCGGGGACTGGCAGCAGGCCGAGACCGCCGCGATGATCGAGAAGCTCGACATCCGGCCGCCGAACCCGCACGCCCCCGTCGGCACGCTCAGCGGCGGAAACCAGCAGAAGGTGCTGCTCGGCAAGTGGCTGGCCGGCGAGCCGAAGCTGCTGGTCCTGCACGAGCCGACGCAGGCGGTCGACGTCGGCGCGCGGCACGACATCATCGACGCCGTACGCGAGGCCGCGCGCGGCGGATGCGGCGTCGTGCTCGCGTCGATCGACCCGGCGGACCTGGCGGTGCTCTGCGACCGCGTGATCGTGATCCGCGACGGCCTGGCCGCACGGGAGCTCGCCGGCGAACTCGAGCCCGACGTGATCGCGCACGCGATCTTCGGCGACGGCGACGGTGACCGTGATGGCGACGGTGACCGTGATGGCGACGGTGACGGGGCCGGCGAAGGCGACGGCGGCGAGATCGCATCCCGACCCGTGTCATCACCCGTACCTGCAGCTGTTCCTGTTCCCGTTCCTGTTTCTGCACCTGCGCCTGTACCAGAACCCGTACTTGCACCTGTACCTGTACCGACACCTCCGGAAGCGGAAAAGGCGGCCGACCAGTGAGCACCATCCCCGACCAAGAAATCGGCACAGCCCCGGCCGGGCCCGAGCCGCAGTTGCCCGCGCGCTCGAACCCGGTCGGGGCGATCGCCCGCACCCTCGTGTCGCGCTACGTCATCGTCGGCGTGTGGATCGCGCTGATCGTGGTCTACACGGCCGCCGAGCCAGGGGTCTTCTTCACCGGCTCGACGTTCCAGACGATCTTCGGCTCGCAGCAGGCGCTGGTCTTCCTGGCCATGGCCCTGCTCTGCACGATCTCGGTCGGCGAGTTCGTCGACCTGTCCGTGCCCTCGGTGTTCGGCTTCGCCGCCACGATCCTGCCGGTGCTCGTCGTGAACCACGGCTGGGGCGTGTGGCCGGCGGCGGCGGTCGCGGTGCTCGGCGCCGTCGCGGTGGGCGCGATCAACGGCTTCCTCGTGGTGAAGATGGGCGTGAACACGATCGTCGTCACGCTCGGTATGAGCACCCTGCTGACCGGCATCAGCCTGTGGATGTCCGACATGAACACGATCAGTGGCCTGCCGGCCGGCTTCGGCAAGATCGCCCTGACCGACGTCGGCGGACTGCCGATCTCGTTCTACTACGGCGTCGTGCTCGTCCTCGGATTCGCCTACGTGCTCGGCTTCACCCCGCTCGGCCGCCACATGCGCTTCGTCGGGGCGAACCGCGAGGTCAGCAGGCTCTCCGGCATCCGCGTCAACCGCATCCGCTTCGGCTCCTTCGTCGCCGCGGGCGCGCTCGCGGGCCTCGGCGCGGTCATCGACGTCGCCGCCCTCGGCGGCTTCAACGCCACGACCTCGTCGAGCCTGCTGCTGCCCGTCTTCGCCTCGGTCTTCCTGGGCACCGCCGTCGTCGACCCCGGCCGGTTCAACCCGGTCGGCACCTTCGTCGGCATCTACTTCCTCGCCACCGGCATCCTCGGCCTCCAGCTCCTCGGCCTGCAGGACTGGGTGTCGAGCGTCTTCTACGGCGGCGTCCTCGTCCTCGCCGTCACCGTGGCGACCGTCCTGCGCCGCCGCGTCTCCTGACCACACCTGAACAGCCCCTCGCGCGTGCGGGCGCGAGGGGCAGCTCTTCGCCGCCCCCGAAAATCGCTGTCAGCGGACGCGCGTCCGATGCGAGGATGTCGCGGGTGACGTCTACCGAGTCTGCCGACAGCTCCGAAGTCTCGACGCCGGACCGCTGGACCGCCTCCACGGTGTACGCGGACATGTGGGTGGATCCCGACGACGATCCGCGCGATTCGGGTGTCGAACTCCGGGACGAGCGCGCGACCCTGATCGAGTACTTGCGCGCCTACCGGCTGACGCTGGAGATGAAGTGCGCCGATCTCGATGCCGACCAGCTGGCCCGCCGCTCGGTCCCGCCGTCCACGATGTCACTGCTCGGCCTGCTGCGGCACATGGCCGCCGTGGAGCACAACTGGTTCCGCCGCGTGATGTCCGGCGAGAATTCTTCCCCGCGCCCGTACGCAGCCGACAACGACCGCGACGCCGACTGGAACGGCGCGATCGCCGACCCGGACGTGGTCGAAGACGCGTGGGCGACGTGGCGCAGAGAGGTCGCCTTCGCCGAGGATTTCGTCGCATCGACACCCGATCTCGGCACCCTCGGGCGGATCCCGAGCGGCACCAGCCTCCAGCTGCGCGAAGTCCTCGTCCACATGATCGAGGAGTACGCCCGCCACTGCGGACACGCGGACCTGCTCCGAGAGTGCATCGACGGCCGCGTCGGGCAGTAGGCACTTTTTGCGGACCTGCGAGATCTTGCACCGTGGATCACGAGCCGGTGTACGTGTTCGATGGGACCTCGGCACGGCTGATTGACGCAGCCGGGTCGCTGTCCCGACTCATTGGTTCTGACGTGGTGCCGGCGCTCCGGCCTGGGGTGCCATCCGCTTGGCTGAGCGTGTGGTGCGGCTGGCGGAGCGTTCGAACTGACGCGCGCAGAAGCTGATTCCCTGTGCCACGGCGGATCAGGTTCGCCCGGTAGGCTGTGTCGGGTCGCCGCCGGTGCGGCCTGGGAGGCAGGCAGCGGTGGCGCGGTATTCAAGGGTCGTGGTCAAGCTCAGCGGTGAGGCGCTTGCCGGGGCGGCGGGTACGGGGGTCGATCCCGGGAGCCTGGCTCGGATGGCCGAGGAACTGCTTGCGGTCCACCGACTCGGTGTCGAGTTGGGTGTAGTCGTCGGCGGCGGGAACTACTTCCGTGGGCGGATGGCCGATGGGTGGGGGATCGGGCGCGCGGAGGCGGACAACATCGGCATGCTCGGAACTGTGATGAACGCTCTGATGCTGCGGGGCGCGCTGACCGGCAAGGGCGCGGGCGATGTCCGAGTGATGACGGCTGTTCCCATGCAGAGCGTGGCCGAGCCCTTTATCCGGCTGCGTGCCGAGCGGCACCTGCGTCGCGGACTTATCGTCGTGTTGGCAGGCGGGATCGGCCAGCCGTACGTGACCACCGACTACCCCTCCGTCCAGCGCGCCCTCGAGCTTGAGGCCGACGCGCTACTGGTGGCCAAGCGCGGCGTCGACGGCGTCTACGAGCGCGACCCGAACCAGGATCCGACCGCGCAACGCTTCTCCGTACTGACCCACGAACAAGCCGTCGCCGCACGCGTGAAGGTCATGGACGAGAGCGCGTTCGTGCTGGCGAGCGAGCAGAGCCTGCCGATGCACATCTTCGACGTCTCGGCACCCGGCGCGATGCGCCGGATCTGCGAGGGCGAGGATATCGGCACCCTGATCGCCACTCCCACGCAACCGCCGGAGGGAAGCTGATCAATTGCCTCGCTCCCGGCTCGACAGCACCGATGCGACAGAGCGTGCGTCAGGGCTGAGTCCCGGCGAAAAAGTCAAAGCCGACGACCGACCGCAGGCCGCCGACGCATCATCAGACCCCTACGAAGCCGCGCGCAACGCCGCAGGCCCGCGGACGTAGCCGCCGAGGTACGAGGCGGCGGAGGTAGCGGGCCGAAGGCTCGGGGCGGGTG
>NZ_JAGSOH010000162.1 GCF_018139625.1 Actinospica acidithermotolerans
GCCTGATCCGGGCCGGGCGCGGGGGCAGGTGGTCCACCTGCCGGCCACGTTGCGGGCCGCGGCGCCGCATCAGGCCGAGCGGCGGGGGGACGACCCCGGGGGTGACGGGCGTGTCGTGCGGTTGCGGCCCTCCGATCTGCGCACGGCGGTGCGGCGGGACCGCGAGGGGAACCTCGTGTTGTTCGCGGTGGACGCGTCGGGGTCGATGGCGGCCCGGGCGCGCATGTCGGCCGTGAAGGGCGCCGTGCTGTCGCTGCTGCTCGATGCGTATCAGCGGCGTGACAAGGTCGGGCTGGTCACATTCCGCGGTTCGGGTGCCGAGGTCGCGCTTCCGCCGACCGGGTCGGTGGAGGCCGCCGCGGTGCGGCTCGCCGCGCTGCCGACCGGTGGGCGCACGCCGCTGGCGGCGGGGCTGATGGCGGCGTACGACGTCGTGCGGCGCGAGCGGCTGCGGGATCCGCGGCGGCGGGCGCTGCTGGTGCTGGTCACGGACGGCCGCGCGACCGGGGAAAGGGGCGCGGTCGCGCAGGCGCGGCGGGCCGCCGCCTTTCTCGCCGCGGCCGGCGTGGCGAGCATCGTCGTGGACTGCGAATCCGGGCCGGTGCGGCTCGGCCTCGCCGCCGAGCTCGCCGACCACCTCGGCGGCGAGCATGTGCCGATGGGCTCGCTCTCGGCGCAGACCCTCGACCGGACCGTGCGCGAGAGCGTGACCTCGATGCGGAAGGCGGCCTGATCTCCCATGCCCCAGGGCAAGCCGGAACTCGTCCCCGAGGACGGGCTCACCACCAGGCAGCGCCGCGCCCTGCCGCTGACCGTCGTGCACACCGGCCACGGCAAGGGCAAGACGACGGCCGCGTTCGGGCTCGCGCTGCGCGCCTGGAACGCGGGCTGGCCGATCGGCGTGTTCCAGTTCGTGAAGTCGGCCAAGTGGAAGATCGGCGAGGAGCCGGTCTTCAAGACGCTCGGCGCGCTGCACGAGCAGACCGGCCAGGGCGCGCCGGTCGCCTGGCACAAGATGGGTGAGGGCTGGAGCTGGATCCAGCGCGATCTGCACACGGACCCCGAGATGCAGGCGGACAACGCGCGGGCCGGCTGGGAGCAGATCAAGCGGGACCTCGCCGCCGAGACGTACAAGCTCTACCTGCTCGACGAGTTCACCTACCCGATGAAGTGGGGGTGGGTGGATGCGGACGAGGTGGTCTCCGTGCTGCGCGAGCGGCCGGGGACGCAGCATGTCGTCATCACCGGGCGCGACGCCGCCCCCGCCCTCGTCGAGTACGCCGATCTGGTGACCGAGATGACGAAGATCAAGCATCCGATGGACGCGGGTCGCAAGGGCCAGCGGGGCATCGAGTGGTGAGTCTCGGCACGCCGCGCGTGGTGATCGCCGCGCCCGCCTCCGGCCACGGGAAGACGACCGTCGCCACGGGGCTGATCGCGGCGTTCGCCCGGCGCGGGCGCCGGGTGGCGCCCTTCAAGGTCGGCCCGGACTACATCGACCCGGGTTACCACGCGCTCGCGGCCGGCCGGCCGGGTCGCAACCTCGATCCGTTCCTGCTCGGCGAGCCGCGCACGGTCGGCGTCTTCGCCCACGGTTCGGCGGGCGCGGACATCGCGATCGTCGAGGGCGTGATGGGCTTGTACGACGGCGCGGTCGGGCGCGGCGAGTTCGCCTCGACGGCGCGGGTCGCGACGCTGATCGGGTCTCCTGTCATCCTCGTCGTGGACGCGACGGCCCAGGGCCGCTCGGTCGCCGCGCTCGTCGACGGGTTCCGCGGGTTCGACCGCCGCGTCCGCATCGCCGGGGTCGTGCTCAACCGCGTCGGCTCCGACCGGCACCGCGAGATCCTGGCGTCGGCGCTGGACGAGATCGGCGTGCCGCTGCTCGGCGTGCTGCACCGGTCCGATGCCGTGGCCACGCCGTCGCGGCACCTCGGCCTGGTGCCCGTCGCCGAGCGTGCGCCGGACGCGGTCGCGACGGTGGACGCGCTGGCGGATCTGATGACGCAGAACCTTGATCTGGACCAGGTCGAGCGGATCGCGGGGAGCGCGACGGCGAGCGATGCCGTCGCCGCTGTCGCCTGGTCGCCGGAGGAGGCGGTCGCGGAGCTCGGCGGACCGGTCCGCGGACGGCCGGTCGTGGCCGTGGCCGGGGGAGCGGCGTTCACGTTCTCCTACACCGAGCACGCCGAACTGCTCGCGGCGGCGGGCGCCGAGGTCGTCACATTCGACCCGCTGCACGACGCGAAACTGCCGGAGCGTGCGTCGGCGCTGGTCATCGGGGGCGGATTCCCCGAGGTCTACGCGTCGGCGCTCGCCGAGAACAAGTCCCTGCTCGACGACGTGCGCGCGCTGGCCGCGGACGGCGGCGCCATCGCGGCCGAGTGCGCCGGGCTGCTGTACCTGGCGAAGTCGCTCGACGGCGTGCCGATGTGCGGCGTCATCGATGCCGAGGCGGTGATGACCGAGCGGCTGACGCTCGGCTACCGGGAGGCCGTCGCCGCCACCCCTTCAGTGCTCTGCGATGCGGGGATGCGCGTGAACGGGCACGAGTTCCATCGCACGAAGCTGACTCCGGCCGCGTCCGCGGACCCCGCGTGGATGTGGCGTGCGCACGACGGCACGAAGGTTGCCGAGGGGTACGCGTCGGCCCGCCTGCACGCCTCCTACCTGCACCTTCACTGGGCCGGCGCGCCGGAGCTGCCGCTTCGCCTGGTGACCGCGGCGGGGAGTGTGCGATGAACACGCTGATCGGGATCGGTGTAGGGCCGGGCGACCCGGAGCTGCTGACGCTCAAGGCCGCGCGGCTGCTGCGTGAGGCCGACGTCGTGTTCGCGCCGACCACGTCGCTCGACCGCGAGTCGCGTGCCGAGCAGATCGTGCACGCCGCAGCCGGAATCCGGGCGCGTCGGCTGGTGTTCGCGCTCGATGACCAGGGTGGTGTGACGGCCGAGCGTGCGGCGGCGTGGGACGAAGCTGCGCACGCGGTGCTCGGCACGTTCGAGTCGGGTGCGCGGACGGTCGGGTTCGTGACCCTCGGCGACCCGAACGTGTACTCGACGTTCGGGTATCTCGCGCAGACCGTCGCCGCGCTCGATGCGGGAATCCGCATCGAGACAGTGCCGGGGATCACCGCGATGCAAGACCTGGCCGCGCGCGCCGACGTGCGGCTCGCGGAGGGACGCGAGCCGCTGACGCTCGTGCCCGCGACGGCCGGACTCGACGAGGTGCGAAACGTACTCGCCGGGCACGGGACCGTCGTCGTCTACAAGGGCGGCCGGTTCCTCGGCGAGCTGACCGCCGCGGTCGAGGAAGCCGGCCGCGCGGACGCCGCCGTCCTCGGCACCGACCTCGGGCTCGCGTCGGAGAACATCGGTGTTCTGCGCAAGCCCACCGACGGCGACCGGGCGCCGTACTTCACGACGCTGATCGTGCCGCCGACGCGCGGCGGGCGAGGAGAGAAGCTGTGAGCACAGGTAAGGTCACCTTCATCGGCGCGGGCCCCGGCGCGGCCGACCTGATCACCATCCGCGGCGCCCGCGCGATCGCCGCCGCCGACATCGTGATCTGGGCCTCCAGCCTGGTGCAGGAGGAGATCCTGGAGCACGCCCGGCCCGACGCCGTGACCGTCGACTCGGCTGCGCTGCCGATCGAGGGCGTGCTGCCGTACTACGAGCAGGCCGCCCGGGAGAACCTGCGCGTCGCGCGGGTGCACTCGGGCGATCCCGCGCTGTGGGGCGCGATCCAGGAGCAGCTGGAACGCGCCGCCGAGCTCGGCCTGGAGACCGAGGTCGTGCCCGGCGTCTCCGCGTTCTCGGCGGTCGCGGCGCTGGCCCGGCGCGAGCTGACGGTGCCCGAGGTCGCCCAGTCGGTCATCCTCACCCGGCTCGAAGGCGGCAAGACGCCGATGCCGGAGAAGGAGACCATCCGATCCTTCGCCGCGCACGGTACGACGATGGCCGTCTTCCTGTCCGCCGCGCGCTGCGGCCAGCTGGCGGCCGAGCTGCTCGCCGGCGGGTACGCCGAGGACACGCCGGTGATCGTGGCGTCCCGCGCGACCTGGCCGGACGAGGAGATCGTGCACTGCACGGTCGGCACGATGGCCGAGACCGTGAAGGCCCGGAAGCTGTGGAAGCACACGCTGTTCCTGATCGGCCCGGCCCTCGGCTCCTGCGGAACCCGCTCCCACCTCTACCACCCTGGCCACTTCCACGAGCACCGGCGGGCCGACCCGGCGGCGCGCCGGGCGTTGCGCGCGTCCAGGTGAGGGGCACTAGGTTTCTGTCCGTGAACGACCTCCGCGAGCCCGACCTGCCGCGCACGATGAAGCAGCGTGCGGGCAAGGCGCTGCGCTCGGGCTGGACCACCGGGTCCTGCGCGAGCGCGGCCGCCAAGGCCGCCGCGCTCGCGCTGTCCACCGGCGATCCGCAGCAGGAGGTCGAGATCGCGCTGCCCGGCAAGGAGGGCTCCTGGACGCAGCGGGTGCGCTTCGCCGTCGACCGCTGCGAGGTCTCGCCGGCGCGGGCCGAGGCCGTCGTGGTCAAGGACGCCGGCGACGATCCGGACGTGACGCACGGCGCGCAGCTGACCGCGACCGTCTCCTGGCGCGCCGAACCCGGGATCGAGCTCGACGGCGGCGTCGGCGTGGGCGTCGTGACGAAGCCGGGGCTCGGCCTGGAGGTCGGCGGCCCCGCGATCAACGCCGTGCCCCGCGCGATGATCGCCCGCGCGGTCGGCGAGGCCGTGGACCTCGCGTCGCGCGGCGTGCGCGTGGTCATCTCGGTGCCCGAGGGCGAGGTGATGGCCCGCAAGACCACCAACCGGCGGCTCGGCATCATCGGCGGCATCTCGATCCTCGGCACGACCGGGATCGTGCGGCCCTTCTCCACCGCGGCCTGGCGCGCCTCCGTCGAGCAGGCCGTGAGCGTGCTGGCCGCGCAGGCCGCCGGGACCGCGGGCGGCGACGCGACGCTGGTGCTGTGCACCGGCGGCCGGACCGAGAAGGGCGCGATGGCCCTGCTGCCGCACCTGCCCGAGGTCAGCTTCGTCGAGGTCGGCGACTTCACCGGCGCCGCGCTGCGCCGCTGCGTGGAGCACGGCGTGCGCGAGGTCGTGTTCGTCGGCATGATCGGCAAGCTCACCAAGCTCGCCGCCGGAATCCTGATGACCCACTACACGCGCTCCGCCGTCGACACCGACGTGCTCGCCGACCTGACGACACGCGCCTTTCCGGAAAAGCCCGCATTGGCCGCCGCCGTGCGGGAAGCTAATACCGCGCGGCATGTATACGAACTCTGGGATGCTTCCCACGTCCTGGGCGCATGCGCGGACGTGCTGTGCGAACAGGTCGCGAAGGTGCTGGAGCGCTTCGCGCGGGTGGAGTGCGGCGGCTGCCTGCGGGCCCGCGTGGCGCTCGTCGACTTCACCGGAACGGTGATGGTCGGCTCGAGTGCGGATTGGGCAGAGGGTGGGGACGTACGGCATGGGTGAACTCACGGTCATCGGCTACTCCGGCGCGGACCTGGGCGCGGACGCGCTCGCGGTCCTGGCGTCGGCGACGCTGGTCGTCGGCGGCGCGCGGCATCTGGCGGCGGTGCCGGTGCCGGAGGGCGCCCGCACCATCCAGCTCGGCGCGCTGGAGCCGGCGCTCGACGCGCTCGGCCGGCACGACGGGAACGCCGTGGTCCTCGCGTCCGGCGACCCGGGCTTCTTCGGCATCGTGCGCAAGCTGCGCGCGGGCGGACTCGAGGTGGCCCGGGTGATCCCGGCGGTCTCCTCGATCGCCGCCGCGTTCGCCGCCGTCCGGCTGGACTGGGACGACGCCGCCGTCGTCTCGGCGCACGGCGGCGGGATCTCCGGATCCACCAGGAGCCTGCGGCGCGCGGTCAACGCCTGCCTCGCGCACCCGAAGGTCGCCGTGCTCACCGGCCCCCGGGCCACGCCGCGCGACCTGGCGAAGGCGCTGCTCGCGGCGGGCCTGGACGCGGGCGACCGGGTCGTGTGGATCGCCGAGCGGCTCGGCACCGACCAGGAGCGCGTCTCCTCCTACGACCTGGCCGAGGCCGCGAAGGTCAGGGCCGAGGAGCCGAACGTCGCGCTGCTGCTGGCCCCGGTCCCGGCGCGCGAGTCCTCCGGCTGGCTCGCCGGAGCCCGGGCCGGCGGGATCACCGCGAACGACCGCTCCCTCGTGCCGCTCCCGGACGAGGAGTTCGAGCACCGCGACGGCCAGATCACCAAGATGGAGACCCGCACGCTCGCCGTGTCGCTGCTCGGGCCGAAGTTCGGCCGGCTGATCTGGGACCTCGGCGCCGGCTCCGGTTCCGTCGGCATCGAGTGCGCGCGCCGCGGCGCCGCCGTGCTCGCCGTCGAGCGGGACGCAGAGTCCTGCGAACGCATCGGGCGCAACGCCGCCAGGCACGGCGGCACAGGACTGTATATATGCAAGGGCGACGCGGCCGACCACGCCGCGCGGATGCCGGACCCCGACGCCGTGTTCATCGGCGGCGGCGGGATGGACGTCCTGCGCACGGTGCTCGACCGCCGCGCGCCGCGCCTGGTCGCCACCTTCGCGTCGCTGGAGCGCGCCGGATCCGTCCTGCCGCTGCTCGCCGGCCACGGCTACAAGGCCGAGGGCATCCTCCAGCAGGCCTCCCGCTTCGCGCCGCTCCCCGACGGCACGCACCGTCTCGCGGCGCAGAATCCCGTGTTCCTCGTGTGGGGTGAGTTGCTGTGACCCGGATCGGCTGCATCGCCGCGACCGCCTCAGGTCGCGAGGCGGCGGCGTACCTCGAGGCCCTGTGGCCGCACGAGGTCGAAGTCGTCGAACTGGGCACGGTCGCGGACTCGCTCCGCGCCGCGTTCCAGGGCTGCGATGCGGTCGTGTCGTTCCTCGCCACGGGGGCGACGGTGCGGATCCTGGCCCCGCTGCTCGGGCACAAGACCACGGACGCGCCGGTCGTGTGCGTCGACGAGGGCCGACGCTTCGCGATCGCGCTGCTCGGCGGCCACTACGGCGCGAACGACCTCGCGCGCCGGGTCGCCGACGCGATCGGCGCCGAACCGGTGATCAGCAACGCGAAGGACGCGGACGGGGTAAGGCCGCTGCCGCCGCTGCCGCGCAGCCGGATCATCGTCGGCGTCGGGGCCTCGCGCGGGGTGAGCGCCGCGGAGGTGCTCGAGACCGTCGCCGCCGCGCTGGCCGAGGCCGGCCTGTCCCCCGCCGACGTCTCCGCGCTCGCCACCGCCGACGTGAAGGCCGACGAGGCGGGTATCGCCGAGGCCGCGCGCCGCTGGGGCTGGCCGATCCACTACCGCACGGCGGAGGAACTCGCCGCCGTCGAGGTGCCGAACCCGTCCGAGGCGGTGCGCGCGGCGGTCGGCACCCCGTCCGTCGCCGAGGCCGCCGCGATCTACGCCGGGCCCGGGCGCGCTCCGGGCCGGCTGCTGGTGCACAAGAAGAAATCCGCGAGGGAGTATCCGATGGCGACCGCCGCCGTGGCCGAGCACAGCGACCACTTCGAGAGGCGCGGCCGGCTGGCGGTGATCGGGCTCGGCCCCGGCGCCCGGGACCTGACCGCTCCGCGCGCGCTCGCCGAACTGCGCGCCACGGAGGTCGTCGTCGGGCTCGACCAGTACGTCGACCAGATCCGCGACGTGCTCCCCGCCGACGTGCGGGTCGAGGCCACCGGGCTCGGCGCCGAGGAGCTGCGGGCCCGCAGCGCCGTCGACCTCGCGCGCGCCGGATACCGCGTCGCGCTGATCGGCTCCGGCGACGCCGGCGTGTACGCGATGGCCTCCCCGGCACTCGACCACGCGGAGACCGCCGAGATCGACGTGGTCTGCATCCCCGGCATCACCGCGGCGACCACGGCGTCGAACGTGCTCGGCGCCCCGCTCGGCCACGACCACTGCTCGATCTCGCTCTCCGACCTGCACACGCCCTGGCCCGCGATCGAGCGGCGGGTGCGCGCGGCCGCCGACGGCGACTTCGTCGTCAGCTTCTACAATCCGCGCTCCGCCAAGCGCGACTGGCAGCTGCCCAAGGCGCTCGCCATCCTCGCCGGGCAGCGGCCCGACACCACGCCGATCGGCTGGGTGCGCAACGCCGGGCGCCCCGACGAGACCCACGGCCTGACCACGCTCGCCGAGTTCGACCCGTCCGTCGTCGACATGTACACCACCGTGATCGTCGGCTGCTCGCAGTCGCGCATCGTCGCCGGGCGCTTCGTCACCCCCCGGGGCTACCGGTGGGCCGACCGGTGAGCCGGGCGGGCGAGCCGATCGCCGAGATCGGTGCGTGCCAGGGCTGCGGCGGCTGCCTGCTCACCTGCCCCGAGCACGCGATCCGGCCGGACGGCGGCCGACTGTTCGTGCTGGCCGCGAAGTGCACCGGGTGCGGCCAGTGCGTGGAGGTCTGCCCGGTGGACGCGATCGATATGAGAGCAAGAACGTGAACAGACTCGTCCACCCGATCGAGCAGGAGTCCTACGCGATCCTGCGCGGGCAGCTCGCCGCCCGCTACCCGGACGCCGCCGGGCGTCCGCCGCTCGCGCGGGCCGTCCTGGAGCGCGTCGTGCACGCCAGCGCCGACCTCGAATACGCCGAGGATCTGGTGCTGCCGGACGAATCCGTACTCGAACAGGCCGTCGCGGCCCTGCGCGCCGACGCGCCCGTCGTGGCGGACGTCGCGATGGTCGCGGCGGGGATCACGCGGCGTCAGACGCTGTGCCGCATCACGGATCCGCGCGCGGCCGAACTCGCGAAGGAGACCGGCCTCACCCGCTCGGCGGCCGCCCTCCGGCTCGCGGCCGAGGAGGCCGGACCCGGCGCGGTGTACGTCGTCGGATGCGCCCCGACGGCCCTGTTCGAGCTGATCGAGCGCGCCGAGACCTACGATCCGCTGCTCGTCCTCGGCCTGCCCGTCGGCTTCGTCGGCGCGGCCGAATCCAAGCAGGCACTGCGGGAGAGCGGACTGCCCGCGGTCAGCAACGTATCCGGCAAGGGCGGCTCGGCCGTCGCGGCGGCGGCGCTCAACGCACTGCTGTACTGGGAGGTCGTGGCATGAGTGCTCTGCTGATCGTCGGTCACGGCACCCGGGACGACGAAGGAGCCGACGAGTTCCGGAAGTTCGTACGCAGGGTCGAAACCCGCGCCGTCGAGCGCGGCACGGCCGACGCCGTCGCCGGAGGGTTCATCGAACTCTCCCCGCCGCCGCTCAAGGACGCGGTCACCGGCCTCGTCGACGCCGGGCACCGCGACCTGACCGCCGTCCCGCTGATCCTGCTCGCCGCCGGACACGCGAAGGGCGACATCCCGGCCGCGCTCGCCCGCGAACGCGAACGCCACCCCGGCGTCCGGACCAGGTACGCCCGGCCGCTCGGCCCGCACCCGGTCATCCTCGACCTGCTGCGCCGCCGCGTGGCCGAACACGCCGGCGAGCGGCCCGACGCCGTCCTGCTCGTCGGCCGCGGCACCACCGACCCCGACGCCAACGCGGACCTGTTCCGCGCCGCCCGGCTGCTCTGGGAGACCTCGCGCGAGCTCGGCGTCCGGCAGGTCGAGGCGGCGTTCGTCTCGCTCGCCCAGCCCTCGGTCCCCGACGGCCTCGACCGGCTGCGCGCACTCGGCGCCGAACGCGTGCTGGTGCTGCCGTTCTTCCTCTTCCCCGGCGTCCTGCCGACCCGCATCCACACCCAGGTCGCGCAGTGGCGGACGGAGTCGGCGATCCCCGCCGCCGTCGCCGACGTCATCGGGGACTGCGACGAGCTCGCCGACCTCGTCATCGAGCGCTACATCGAGGCCGACGGCCGCGGCGGCGCCCCCGTGGGAATGAACTGCGACGCCTGCGTCTACCGCATCGCGATGCCCGGGTTCGAGGCCCGCGTCGGCCAGGAGCAGCACCCGCACGACCACCCCGAGGACCCCTCCCACCAGCACGGCCACCACCATCACCCGCATCACGCGCCCCGGCACCCGGGCGCCCCGGCCCGGCCCGAGGCCCGTTCCGTCCAGGAAACGCGGGTTTCGCGTCCGGTCGGCCCGCCCCCGCCCTCCGTGGGATGATGGACTGATATGGCAACTGAGCAGGAGCACGGGCCGCGCGGGGCGTCCCGGGCCGCATCGCCCAGGGTGACGGTGACGGTACTCGGGTTCGACGGTTCCCCGCTGAGCCCGGCCGCGCGCCGAGCGCTGGAGCAGGCGACGCTGGTGATCGGCAGCATCCGGCACCTCGACCTGATCCCGGTCCCGGAGACCGCGCGCCGGATCTACATGGGCGGCCTCGGCGCCGCCCTGACCCGCCTCGCCCTGCACGACGGCCCGGCCGTCGTGGTGGCCTCCGGCGACCCCGGCTACTTCGGCGTCGTGCGGGCGCTGCGCGAGCAGGGACTCAGGGTGCGCACGATCCCCGCGGTCTCCTCCGTCGCCACCGCCTTCGGCCGGATCGGCCTCGCCTGGGAGGACGCCTTCGTCGTCGCGGTCGACCCGCCGGCCGACGGCGTGGACGGCACCGAGCACCGCGACCCCGGCAAGGTCCGCACCGGCGGGCGCGCGGCCAAGGACGGCGGCTTCGGCAACGGGCCCGGCGCCACCCTCCGCGCCGCCGCGAACCTGTGCCGCGCCTACCCCAAGGTCGCGGTCATGTGCGGCGAGGGCGCCGGCCCGCGCGAACTGGCCGTCGAACTGCTCGGCCCGGACAAATCAGGCCCCGCACGCACCCTCGTCGTCGCGCAGCGGCTCGGCGAGCCCGAGGAGTCCGTGGAGTGGCTGAGCCTCGACGAGGCCGCCGAACGGCATATCTGGGGCGATCCGTGCATCGTGCTCTGCCTCGACGAGGCGCAGGTGCTCGCCCCGGGCGCCGCCGGGGCCGGTGCCGTGCCGGTCGCCGGCTGGCCGGGGCCGAGCGGCGGCTGGGCGTCGGCGGACAACGCCTTCGTCTACCGCTCCGGCCGCGTGCTGCCCGCCGAGGCCCGCGCCCTGGTGCTGGCCCGGCTCGCGCCGCGCCCCGGCACCCTCGTCTGGGACGTCGGCGCCGGGTCCGGCTCCGTCGGCATCGAGTGCGCCAGGCTCGGCGCCGCCGTCGTCGCCGTCGAGCGCGACGCCGACTCCTGCGAGCGGATAGACCTCAACGCGACGATGCACCAGGTGCGGCTGCGCGTGGTGCGCGGCCAGGCCCCGGAGGCGCTGCTCGACCTGCCGCAGCCCGACGCCGTCTTCCTCGGCGGCGGCGGAGCGGACGTGGTCCGCGCGGTCACCGGCCGCGACCCGCGCATCGTCGTCGCCGCGACCACCGCGATCGACAAGGTCGCCGAGGTGAAGGCCGCGCTGCGTGGCGAGGGCCGGGAGCGGCGCCGCGTCGACGGCGTGCTGCTGCAGTCCTCGCGGCTCGTCTCGCTGCCCGGCGACGCCCACCGCTTCGCCGCGCAGGATCCGGTGTTCGTGCTCTGGAGCGAGCGTTCCTGATGGCCGGTCAGCGGGGGGCGCGTCTGCCCGCGCGTGCCGCCGGGGCCGCGCCCGGGGCGCCGGGAAGGTCCCGGGTTGCCGCTAATTTCCGTTTTACGGCAACGCTTCGCGCGCCACGTCCTTCGGACGGGTGGCGTGCGTCACCCGCGCAGCCGGTTGACGGCCGCGCACGGCCCGCGCACGGCCTGATACCGGGTGCCGGGCGGGCCTCCGTACGTTCCGGTCGCGATGACGCCGGGCGCGCGTTCCGGGTAGGGTACGTGATCGCCGCGCGGTGGGCGCGCATCGGGATCCGTCAGGTCCGCACGGTTCCCGCGGGGGACAGGGCATCGGCCGGGATCGACGGCACGGCGCTGTGGACATGGAACGAGGAGGCACGATGACCGGCACCGACGAGTTCGGCCACGAGCTCGACGCGCAGGGCTACGAGCCTGCCGCGGGGCAGGGCGCGGGCGCGCAGCGGCCGCGCGGACCGCAGCCGCTCGGCCGGCCCATGCAGGCCCACGTGCAGCAGGTGCCGGGACGTCCGCTCGCCCCGAATCCAGGCCTCGGCCCGAACCCCGGCCTCGGCCCGATGCCGGGCGCCGTCCCGCAGCCGGCGCCGTGGACCGCGCAGGGTTCCGGGATCGGCTACGCGGAGGCCGCGTTCGGCGCGCCGCAGCACCCGAACGCCGCGATGCCCGACCTGCCCGGAGTCTCCGGCGAGTTCGAGATCGACGCGACCGCCCCGCAGCCGCGGCTGGTCATGCCCGTGCCCGGCCCGGGCCAGGACGCGCCGACCGCCGAGTTCTTCCCGCTCTACGACGCCGGCGCGCCCGAGGACTACGAGGTCCCGCCCGCCGCTGCCGCCGCCCCGCCGTTGCAGGGCCACGCGGCCGAGGTGCCGGTCCAGCAGCTGCACGCGCCGCTGCAGCAGCCGACCCCGATGCCGCGCCAGCAGATGCCGCAGCAGCCCGCGCCCGGCCCGGCCTTCGGCCGGCAGCTTCCGCAGGACGCTGACGAGCTCGGCCCCTACGAGCAGGGCGGCGACCCGCTCTCCGGCTCCGGCTCCTCCTGGTCCGCGGCGCCGCCGCGCGCCGCGCAGGCCCCGACGATGCAGCACCCGCAGACCCGGCCCGCCCAGGCCCAGCGCCCGGCCGTGCCCGAGCAGCCGATGCCCGCGCCGGCGCCGCTGCCCGAGCGCGGCGCGGCCCGTGCCGCCCAGCGCGCCGGCGGGATCGCCGCGGCCGGAGCGGTCGCCGCCGGACGCGCCGCGCTGCGCCAGCAGCAGGCCGACGCGGCGGTGCAGACCGAGACCGACCCGCTCGGCTCCTCCGGCCAGCGCACGGTTCCGGCGCAGGCCCAGGCCCCCCAGCAGCAGGCCGCGCAGGCCGTGCCGCAGCAGGCCGCGCCGTCCGTGTTCGAGGCCGCCGCGCCGCGCCGGCCCGAGCCGCAGGACGAGCAGGAACGGCAGCAGGCCCAGCCGCAGCAGTTCGCGCAGCCGCAGGCCCAGCCGCAGCAGTTCGCGCAGCCGCAGGCCCAGCCGGTCCAGCAGGTTCAGCCGGTCCAGCAGTCTCAGCCGGCGGCCCAGCCGCAGCAGCACGAGCAGTATCAGGACCCGCAGTCCGCCGGAAACCGCGAGGTGCCGCAGGCCGCCGCCTCCCCGGCCCCCGGCGCCGTGCGCGACTCGATGTCCCCGCCGCGCCGCCGCGTCCCCGGCCAGCAGCCGCAGGCCGCGCC
>NZ_JAGSOH010000163.1 GCF_018139625.1 Actinospica acidithermotolerans
CCCTCCGGCGATGGTGCCGCCGCCTCCCCGGAGCCCGCCGCGCTCTCCGCCGAGGGCGCCGCCCCTCGCGCCGACGAGGTCGAGGAGTTGCGTGTCCGCGTCCGGAACCTGGAGGCGCAGCAGGCCGCGCACCCGCGCAAGAGACGCTGGCGGGTGTTCAGCTCGGCCCTGCTGATCGTCCTGTCCTGCCTGCTGGCGATGCTGTCCGTGGTCGCGGTCTGGGCGAACGACGAGATCACTGACACCGACCGCTACGTGGCGACGGTCGCTCCGCTCGCGTCGAACCCGGACGTCCAGAACGCGATCACGAATCGGGTCACGACCGTCGTGCTCGATCAGATCGACGTCAACGCGGTCGTCGACCAGCTGAAGACGACGCTGAGCCAGCGCGGCGTGCCGTCTCAGGCGACCAACCTCGTGAACGGACTCTCCGGGCCGATCACCAGCGGGCTCACCACCGCGGTCAGCTCGGTCGTGCACGGCGTCGTGACGAGCAGCGCGTTCGCGACGATCTGGTCGAACGCGAACCGGGCCATCCACCAGACGATGGTCAAGGCGCTGACCGGCCAGGGCGGGGGTGCCGTCTCGCTCGCCAACAACCAGGTGACGATCGACCTCGGGCCGATCATCGCGCAGGTCAAGACCCGCCTGGTCGACTCGGGCCTGGCGATCGCGTCGCACATTCCGGCGGTCCACACCTCGTTCGTGGTCTTCCAGTCGCAGCAGCTCGGCAAGATCAAGACATACGTCCAGCTGCTGGAGATCGCCGGCAACTGGCTGCCTATCGTCGCCGTGCTGATCGGCGCGTGGGGCATCTACCTGGCCCGCGACCACCGGAAGGCGCTGCTGCGCACGGCGATCGGGTACGCGCTGGCCATGCTGGCGCTGGGCCTGGGGCTGACCGCGTTCCGGCAGATCTACCTCAACCAGCTGCCGCCCGGCGTCAACCAGGGCGCGGCCCGCGCCGTGTACGACGCGCTGGTCAACTTCCTGCGCCAGTCGGTGCGCGCGATCGGCGCGCTCGCGGTGGTGACCGCGATCGGCGCCTACGTGATCGGCCCCTCGCGCTCGGCCGTCGCGATCCGGACCGCCTGCCGGACGGGCATCGGCGCGGTGCGCTCGACCTGCGAATCGGTCGGCTTCCGTACCGGACCCGTCGGACCGTTCGTGCACCAGTACAAGCATTGGATCGGCGCGGTGATCCTCGCCGGCGCCGCGATCTCGCTGTTCTTCTGGAACCACGCCACCGTGTCCGTTGTGCTGTGGCTGGCGGTGATCGTGCTCGCCGCGTTCGCGATCCGCGAGTTCCTGGACGCGCCGCGTTCCCGTCCTACCAAGGAGGCTTTGCGATGACCACGACACCGAGCAGGCCGGCGGTCCTGCCGCACCCGACCCCCGAACAGCGCGCGGCGACGGGTGGCGCCGCGAGGGTGGCGGTGCCGCCCGCGTCGCAGGCGCAGTTCGCGGTCGACGCGAGCCGGCTCGACCCGGTCGCGGTGCTCGAGGCCCAGGGGGCCTCGCGGGTGCCCGAGCTGGTGCCGATCCGGTACGGCCGGATGCTCGTCTCGCCGTTCACGTTCTACCGCGGCGCGGCCGCGGTGATGGCCGCAGACCTCGCGCGCACGCCCTCGTCCGGACTCGAGGTGCAGCTGTGCGGCGACGCGCACCTGCTGAACTTCGGCCTGTTCGGCTCCCCGGAGCGCCGGCTCGTGTTCGACCTCAACGACTTCGACGAGACCCACCCGGGCCCGTGGGAGTGGGACGTCAAGCGGCTCGCGGCCAGCCTGGAGATCGCGGCGCGGGAGAACGGCTTCAGCCGCACCAAGCGCCGCGAGATCCAGCTCGCCGCCGCCCGCGGCTACCAGGAGGCGATGAACGAGTTCGCCGGCATGCACGACCTGGACGTCTGGTACGCGCGCGCCGACGTCGAGGATCAGCGCGCGGAGCTGACCGCCCAGCTCAAGAAGGCCAGGAAGAAGAAGCTGGACAAGACGCTGACGAAGGCCCGCACCCGGGACAGCCACCGCGCGGTGGCCAAGCTGACCGAGGTGGTGGACGGCCAGCGACGCATCATCTCCGACCCGCCGCTCATCGTGCCCGTCAGCGAGCTCATTACGGACGCGGAGCGGGCCGACCTGGTCGCCGAGATGCGCGACCTGATCCGCGGCTACCGCAGCAGCGTGCAGGCCGACCGCCGGGTGCTGCTCGAAGGGTTCGAGTACGTCGACATGGCGCGCAAGGTCGTCGGCGTCGGCAGCGTCGGCACCCGCTGCTGGATCATCCTGATGCGCGGCCGCGACGACGGCGACCCGCTGTTCCTGCAGGTCAAGGAGGCGCAGCGGTCGGTCATCGCGGAGTACGGCGGCATCCGGGCCGCGGTGCCGGACAACGAGGGGGAGCGGGTCGTGACCGGCCAGCGGCTGATGCAGGCCTCCAGCGACATCTTCCTGGGCTGGCAGAGCCGGCAGTTGCCGGGCGGGGGCCGGCGCGACTTCTACGTGCGGCAGCTCGCCGACTGGAAGGGCGGCGCGGTGCCCGAGACGATGATTCCGGCCGGGATGGTCGCGTACGCGCGCCTGTGCGGCTGGACCGTGGCCCGCGCCCACGCGCGCTCGGGTGACCGCATCGCGATCGCCGCGTACCTCGGCGAGGACACGACGTTCGCCAACGCGATCGCCGAGTTCTCCGTCGCCTACGCCGATCAGAACGAGCGCGATCACGCCGCGCTCCAAGAGGCCGAACGCAGTGGGCGGGTCAAGGTCGAACGAGGACTGTGAGCGACGCCCGATCGCACGTCGATCAACTGCCGACGCGTCGCACGACCGTGTGAAAGAACACGTCGTGCAGGGCGCGTCGGCGGGGATCGAATGCGATCAGGACCATGCCGGCCAGCCAGACCGGTGCGAACAGTAGGCCGAGAACCGCGCGGACGCCGGCGTGGATCACGCCAAGGCGCGAGCCGTCCACGCGCCGTGCCGCGGCACCGAGCAGTGCTCCGCCGGCCGTGCGGCCCGAGGCCCACCAGCAAAGCGAGAAGTAGACGAAGGGCAGTGCGGCCGCCGCGACCCCCGCGCCGACCTGGAGCCAGCGCGGCGTCGTACCGGTGATCGATCCCCACACGTCCGGCGCCCCGACGGCGACCGCCGGCACGGCGACCGCGAGCAGCGCCGCGTCGACGCAGAGCGCGAGGAGCCGGGTGACGAGCCCGGCATACGCCTCCCGCCCGAAGGTCCGCTCGCGAAACATGGTCGGCGGGGGGACTGCGGCGGACGTCTCGGCGGCAGCGGTGGGCACCGGAGCCAGGTCCTCCGGCCCGGGGATCGCGTCTCCCGGCCTGGGGATTCCCGCACCTGGGATCGCATCTCCCGGCCCGGGAACGATGTCGCTCATGGCCGTGCGTCGCGCCGCAGGACGCGGTGGAGCGCCGACTCGACGCGGTCGTCGCCGTTGGCGCTGGCGCGGCGTACCTCTGTCACGCCCCAGGTCAGCACATCCTGGCTCTGCTGGGCGATCATGGCGCGGACACGCTCGTCGTCCGCGAGGTCCTCGATGACGACGGGGATCACGTCCGTGCGGATCTTCGGCATGACGCCGTCGATGACTGTGGGGACGAGCTGGTCGATGAGATACGGCGTCATCGACTCGATCACGCGGCGCACGACGTGCCGGTCGGCCCACGCGGCGAGGTCGTCGGCGGTCCGAACCAGGCGGCGCGAGGCTTCGGCCGCGCACGTGCTCAAGACCAGCTCGCCGCGGTCGGCGGCGTCCTGGTAACCGCAGCTTGCGCGGTAGACCAAGTCCGCCGATTTGCTGAGCGCGGCCCGGACCGTCTCCGTGCCAAGCTCGGTCATCAGGTCGGCCGCCTGAAGCAGTGTTCCGACGCCGGCGGCGAGCGCGCGCGGCGCTCTGATTCGCGGAACGTTCACGCCCTGCGGTACGCGCATCTCTCGATCGCCCTTCGAATCCGCCGCCCTGCTCAAGGGTCGGCCGCCGCCGTGCGCCGCGCATCCCGGATGGCCCAGTGGTGTGACGAACCCTGCACGCACTTAAGCGCTCTTACTCTTGCTTTCACTTGTCGTCTCATCCGGCTGCTCCTGCGCCGGAGGCGCGGGTGCCGGGCACCAGTCCGCGCCGGTTTGAGCGCGGAAGGCGTCCACGGCGGAGTTGATGCTGGGGTAGCGGCGGTCGGGGCCAAGGGCGAGCGGCAGCTCGTAGCGTTCGATCTTCTCGCGCACGCCCTCCTGGAGTTCGGCCCAGACGAGCCTGATGCCGCGTGAGGCGAGCTCCTTGTCCAGGTCCTCCAGCATGTCGGCGGCGGTGACGTCCACGTCCGTGATCGATTCGGCGGCGATGAGGATCCAGGCGGGCTCGGGCTCGGACCGGGACAGGCGCGAGACGTGGTCGCGGAACGTCGCGGCGTTGGCGAAGAACAGCGGCGCGGCGAAGCGGTAGATCAGCAGGCCGGGGAGGTGCTCGACGACCGGGTCGGCCGCGATGTCGCGGTAGCCGTGCTCGCCCGGCGCGCGTCCGAGTTCGCTCTCGGCCGGCTGCCAGGCGTGGCGGAAGACGTTGAGGATGGACAGCACCACGGCGATGGCGATGCCGGGCAGCACGCCGAGCAGGGCGACGCCGAGGAACGCCGTGATGGAGAGCAGGAACTCGGTGCGGCGCTGGTGCCACAGGCGCAGCGTGCCGGGGATGTCGGCCAGCGAGACCGACGCGGCGATCACGACTGCGGCGAGGGCGGGTTGCGGGAGGTTCCGCAGCAGGCCGGGTACGGCGACGATCATCACGGTGATCATCACCGCGCCGACGACGCCGGTGAGCTGGGTGCGCGCCCCCGAGCGTTCCGCGACCGCCGTGCGCGAGCCGCTGGTGCTCACCGGGAAGCCCTGCAGGAATCCTGCCGCCAGGTTCGCCGCACCTATCCCGACCATCTCCTTCGTGCCGCTGACCTCCTGCTTCGTGCGTGCGGCGAAGGCCGACGCGGTGGAGATGGTGTCGGCGAGGGAGACGAGCGCGATGCCCGCGGCCGCTCCGGCGAGGGCGCCGATGTCGGACCAGCTCACGTCCGGGATCGTCAGCGGCGGGAAGCCGGAGGGCAGCGTGCCGACGAGGCTCACGCCGTGCTCGGCCAGGTTGAAGACCGACGTCGCGCCGATCGTGAGCAGCACCATGATCAGCACGGCCGGGGCCTTGGGCAGCCACTTCTGCAGCGCGAGCACGACGACCACCCCGAGGATGCCCACGGCGGCTGCCGCTCCGACGGCCTCTCCGTGCGCGAGGCCGTGGAAGAAGCCGGAGATCTCCGAGATGAGACCGTTGGCGCTCACCTTGAAGCCGAACAGCTTCGGCAGCTGCCCGACGAGGATCGTCAGCGCGAGGCCGTTCATGTAGCCGATCATCGTGGGCTTGGACAGCAGATCCGCGATGAAGCCGAGCCGGCCGGCCGCTCCGATGAGCATCAGCGCGGCCACCATGATCGCCAGCATGGAGGCGAGGGCGACCGCGCGGGCGGGATCCTTTCCGGCGACGACCAGCGGCAGGATCGCCGCCGCGATCATCGGGCCGAGCGAGGAGTCGGGGCCCAGAACCAAAATCCGGGACGGCCCGAAGACGGCGTACGCGAGCAGGCAGGCGATCGACGTGTAGAGCCCGGTGATCGGCGGCAGCCCGGCCAGTTCCGCGTACGCCATGCCCTGCGGGACCAGCAGCGTGCTGAGCACGACCCCCGCGACGACATCCTTCGTCAGCCAGCTGCGGCGATATCCCGACGCCGCCCGCACGCCGGGGATCGCGCGAAGGGCCGCCGCGGCCGCGGACATGTCAGTGCGCCAGCGGACTCAGGTGCCGTCGGTCCCGCGCGGCACGCGGGGCGGCGCCGCCGGCTTCGGCGGCGTGCGCGTCACGGACGTGGCGCGCGTAGAGCTTGCCGAGCTCCCACAGGCACAGCAGCGCGAGCGCCGCGAGCACGGCCCAGCCGAACTGCTGGATGGTGATCTGCGTCGTGCCGAGCATCCGGCGGAACGCGTCCATCTGCGTCGTGAGCACCGCGAGCACGAACTCGCCGAGCGCGGCCCGATTCATCTGCCTGCTGTTGAAGGTGGCGGGAGCCAGGATCGTCTCGGTCTCGCTCCGGCATTCGAACGCCGCCACGATCAGGCAGAGCGCGAACGCCGTGAACGCGATCGACGAACCGGTCTCGACGCTTCCGAACACCGTCTCGCCGAGGTGGATCAGCGTCAGCAGCGCGATGGTGATGGCGAGCCCGACGAGGGAGACGGTCGTCAGCAGCGACTTGGTGAGCACTGATTCGCCGCGCGGGCGCGGGCTGCGCCCCATCAGGCCGGGGCTCTCCTCGTCGAAGCCGAGCGCGAATCCGAACGGCGCGTTGACGACGAAGTGAACCCACAGCACCTGTGCCGGGTTGAAGGGCTCGCCGGCGGCGATGTTGAGGATCACCGCGCCGAGGAACGTGAGCACGAACGCGACCAGCAGGAGCAGCACGAAGCGGATGTACTTGGTGAGGTTGTCGTAGAGCTTCCGGCCCTGCTGCACCGCGTACATGATCGTGGCGAAGTCGTCGTTGGACAGGATCATCCGGCCGGCGTTCTTCGCGACGTCGGTGCCGCTGCCCATGGCGATGCCGATGTCCGCGGCCTTGATGGCCGGCGCGTCGTTGACGCCGTCGCCGGTCATCGCCACGACCTCGCCCTTCTTCTTGAGCGTGCTGGCGAGCAGGACCTTGTGCTCCGGGGCGACCCGGCCCACGACGCCGACGCTCTCGATCAGGTCGAGCCGCTCGTTCTCCGGCAGCGCGGCGAAGTCGGCGCCGAGGATGGCCTCGCCGGGGATGCCCAGCTGCCGGGCGATCGCGGCGCCCGTGGTCACGTCGTCGCCGGTCACCATCCGTACCCTGATGTGGGCGGCGTGCGCGTCGGCGACCGCGGCCTTGGATTCGGCGCGCGGCGGATCGACCATGCCGACGAGGCTGGTGATCCGCAGGTCGCAGACGTAGCCGAGCAGGTCGCCCTCGGGGTCGAAGTCGGCGGGGTCCAGGTCCCGGGTCGCCGCGGCCATCACCCGCTCGCCCAGCCCGCCCATCCGGCGCGTCGCGGCGTCGGACCGCTCGTTCAGCTCCGCGTCCCAGGGGATCTCCTTGCCGTCCGCGAGCGCGGTGGCGGCCCGCGCGGTCACGGCCGGCGCCGCTCCCTTGACGTAGCAGCGGACGATCGGCTTGCCCGTCGCGTCGGTCGCCTCGTTGAACGTGGCCATCAGCTTGTACGTCGGGTCGAAGGGCAGGGTGGCCAGGCGCGGGTGCCGCTCCCGCGTGGCGTCCACGTCCAGCCCGGCCTTGTGGCCGAGCACGAGCAGCGCGCCCTCGGTCGGATCGCCCACGACGGCGCCGTCCACCAGCTCCGCGTCGCTGGCGACGATGTACGGCAGGATCGCGTCCTCGATCCCCGCGCCGCGGCCCGCCGCGTGGTGGACCTTGCCCTCCAGGCCGTAGCCGGTCCCGGAGACCGTGTAGCGGTCGACGGGGTCGACCACCTCGACGGCGGTCATCTGGTTCATCGTCAGCGTTCCGGTCTTGTCGGAGTTGATCGCCGACGTGAACCCGAGCGTTTCGACCGAAGGCAGTTCCTTGACGATCGCGTCGCGTTTCGCCAGGTTGAGGCTGCCGACCGAGAGGATCATCTGGATCACCGTCGGCAGCGCCTCCGGGATCGCCGCGATCGCCAGGGAGACCGCGCTGATGAACAGCGCGTCCCAGGCCTGCCCGCGCGCCCGCCCGGCGGCGAACATCACGATCATCGTCAGGCCGGCCGCCGAGGCGATCCACAGCGTGAGGTTGTTGAGCTGCCGGGTCAGCGGCGACTGCTCCTTGGCGGTCGCGGTCAGCATCCCGGAGATCTTGCCGAGCTCGGTGGCGGAGCCGGTGGCGGTGACGACCACGAGCGCGCTGCCGTGCGTGACCGGCGTGTTCATGAACGCCATGTTGGCCTGGTCGCCCGGGCCGAGCGCTTCGTCCGCGAGGGCGGTCGCGTGCTTCGCGGCGGGAGTGCTCTCGCCGGTCAGCGCCGACTCGTCGATCTGCAGGGCGTGCGCCTCGATGATCCGTCCGTCGGCCGGGACCTGGTCGCCGGCGGCGAGCAGCACGATGTCCCCGACGACGAGCTCCTCGGCCGGGATCTGCGACTCGTTCCCGTCGCGCCGCACCCGCGCCGTCGTCTTCATCATCGACTTGAGCGCGTTCATCGCGCTCTCCGCCTTGCCCTCCTGGCGCAGCCCGACGACGGCGTTGAAGAGGGTCAGAACGATCAGCAGCACGGCCGTGCTCCATTGCTTGATCGCCAGCGAGACGATCGCCGCACCCACCAGAATGATCTGCATATAGCTGCGGTACTGCTCGATGAACCGCCGCCACGTAGGCGTTCCCTGCTCCTCGGGCAGCGCGTTCGGGCCGTTCTGGGCGAGCAGGTCGGCTGCCTCGGCCTGGGACAGGCCGCTCTCCGGGTCGACGCGGAAGGCCGCGGTCACGTACTCGGCCGGGTGCGCGTACCACCGGTCGGCGCCGGCGTACGGTGTTCCCGCAGCGGCCGCCTGGGTTTCCCCGGACCGCCTCGCGGACTGCGTGGTCATCCGTCAGCCCTCGTTTCCGGAGTCGATGTCCTCGGCCGGGGCCACCTCGTCGGGGTGGGCCTCGGCGTACGGGTCCTCGGCGGCACCCTTCGGCGCCTCGGCCTCGAGGTCGATCTTGGCCGAGAGGAGGTCGAGGCGGGCCCGCTCGTCGACCGTCGGGTACTGCGGGTCGATGTCGATGAGCGTGTGCGCGAGGATCGCGCCCGCGGAGAGCCGGGCGAACCACTTCCGGTCCGCCGGGATCACGTACCACGGGGCCCAGCGCGTGCTCGTGGCCGACAGCATCTCCGAGAACGCGTGCTGGTACTCGTCCCAGTGCTTGCGCTCGCGGATGTCGGCCGCGGAGAACTTCCAGTTCTTCTCCGGCAGGTCGAGCCGCTTGAAGAAGCGGGTCCGCTGCTCCTCCTTCGAGATGTTCAGGAACAGCTTGACCACCTTGAACCCGTTGTCGGTGAGGTAGTGCTCCCAGTCGTTGATCTCCCGGTAGCGGCGTTTCCAGATGTTCCCGGCCAGGGCCTCCGGCGGCAGTTTCTGCCGGGTCAGGTTCTCCGGGTGCACGCGGACGACCAGGACCTCCTCGTAGTGCGACCGGTTGAAGATCCCGATGTCGCCGCGCGCGGGCAGCCGCTTGGCGTAGCGCCACAGGTAGTCGTGGTCGAGTTCCTCGGCCGAGGGCACCTTGAAGCTGTTCACGTGCACGCCCTGCGGATTCACCCCGCTCATCACGTGCCGGATGATGCCGTCCTTGCCGCCGGCGTCGAGCGCCTGGATGCACACGAGCACGCCGTACTTGTCCTGCGCGGCCAGCCGCGCCTGGTACTCGGCGAGCATGGAGATGCCGTCCTCGAGCGCCCGGACGCCTTCCTTCTTCTTCATGCCGTGCCTGTCGCGCGGATCGAAGTCCTCGCCGAGGTCCACCGCGGACCCCGGCTTCACCTGCAGCGTCTTGACGAAGTGCGCGATACGCTGCGCTCTCTTCTCGTCCATGGGAGACATACCCCTGCCATAGGTTCGAAGTATGGTGAACGCCGACTCGGCGAACTGCGCCGAGGCGGCGCGCCCGCTCGGAACGCCGTCTCAGCGCTCGTGCTCAGTAGGGCAGACGGCGCCGGCCCGAGGGCGTGCGCAGGTCGAGAGGCTCGGGCTCGCGCGGCCGCCGCCTGGCCCGGACCGCGATGCGGCGCCGCAGCGTCGGCTGGACCCGCTCATCGCGGCGCACCGCCGGCATCCTCGGCATGGGAACCACCCTCTCTCTCGCTATCGACCGCTATCGACGGGCGGCGTCCAGGAACGGGCCGAGCGGAAGCAACTCGTCCTGGCCCGGCTGGATCACGCCGCAGCTCCACTCCGGCACCTCGTTCCAGGCACCAGCGAGGCCCCCGAGCGGCTCGGAGACCACGACGCGGGTCTCCGGAGACAGGTTCGCGAACATCGGAATCTCCGGGTACATCCGGGCGAGCGTCTCCGGCGCGGAGCTGAAGAACAGGCTGCGCGAGTGGCGCTCGGTCGAGTAGCGGAACGCCCAGACCCGCTCGCCGTCGCTCGTCGCCACCGTCATCTGCAGCGGGTTCTCGACGCCGTGCTTCGCGGCCGTCTCCTCGACGTGGCAGATCATCCGGGCCACCGCCGCGCGCGGGTCCTCCTCCAGGCCGAAGGTCAGCGCCAGGTAGAACATCAGCTCCGAGTCGGTCGAGCCCTGGATCTCCGGCAGGAGCGCCGGCTCCACCGCGAGCAGCAGGTCGCGCTTGAGCTGGGACAAGTGGGAGATCGCGCCGTTGTGCATCCACAGCCAGCGCCCGTGCCGGAACGGGTGGCAGTTGGTCTGCTGGACGGCCGTGCCCGTCGAGGCCCGGATGTGCGCGAAGAACAGCGGCGAGCGGACGTGGTCGGCGAGTTCCCGCAGGTTCGTCTCGCCCCAGGCCGGCCCGATCGAGCGGAACAGCGCCGGGGTGACCTCCTCCCGGTCCGTGCCGCGCAGCAGCTCGGGGTACCAGCCGATGCCGACGCCGTCGCCGTTGAGCGTCTCGACGCCCATGCGGGCGTGCTTGCTCTGGTCGATCAGTGAGTGCTCAGGCTTGTAAAGCAGCTCGTCCAGCAGGATCGGCGATCCGTAGTACGCGAGCCACCGACACATCTGCCCCACTCCCTCCGGAACGAGCGGCCACGCCGCCGCTCACTGTCCCTCAACCTTCCGGCGCCGGGCCCGCGGCCGGATCACCCCGCGCGGGTGAACCGGCCCGGCCGGGCGGACCGTAGCGTGAAGACGCGTACAAAGCCCCCGCGACCTGCGATCGAAGCGGGTAATCCGAAGCTTTTCCGGCTGGTTCCCCTACTGCGGACGGTGTTCCATGACCGAGGTTGCATCGCGCCCGACGAGGAACGGATCGACGACCAGAAGCCGCCTGCGCCGCCTCGACGACGCAACCGCGGGGACGGCCGACGTGCCCCCGCGGCTAGGCGTGGAGGAGGAGTTCCTGCTGCTCGACCCGGTCGGCGGCGGCCTGCTCGCGCGCGCCGCCCAGGTGCGCAGCCGCTCCCGCCTGTACGCCGAGCTGGACCAGGGCGAGGTGCAGCACGAGATGCTGCTCGCGCAGCTGGAGACCTCCACGCCGGTCTGCGAGACCCTGCCGGAGGTGGGCGGCAACCTGCTGCGCATGCGCCACGCCCTGTCCGAGGCGGCCATGCGCGAGGGATGCCTCCTTGTCGCAGGCGCCTCGTCCCCGTTCGCGGGCGGAGCGTGGCCGGTGCCGATCACCGACACGCCCCGCTACACGCGCATGCGGCAGGAGGCGCAACTCCTGTCGGACGAGCAGCTGATCAACGGCCTGCACGTCCACGTGGAGATCCTCGACGACGAGGAGCGCATCGAGGCCCTCAACCGGATGCGCCCGTGGCTGCCGCTGCTGGTCGCCCTGGCCGCGAACTCGCCGCTCTGGCGCGGCCGCGACACGGGCTTCTCGAGTTGGCGCTACCTCGTCAGCGCCCGATGGCCGGTCAGCGGCGTCCCGCCTCGCTTCCGGGACGCCGAGGACTACCGGCGCCGCACCACGGACCTGGTGGACCGGGGGATGGTGGCCGACATCGGCCAGCTGTACTGGCTGGTCAGGGCGTCGGCCAGGTTCCCGACCCTGGAGGTGCGGGCCTGCGACGTGCAGATGCGCGCCGACGAGGCGGCGGCCCTCGCGGGCCTGGTCCGCGCCGTGGTGATGACCGTGCTCGCCGAGTCGGACGCCGGCCTGCCCGCCCCCGCCCCGCCGCCCGAACTCCTCGAGGCCGCCACCTGGCACGCCGCCCGCTACGGCCTCGCCGGCGACGTCCACGACCCCCACGACCTGTGCCTGCGCCCGGCGGCCGAGGTCCTGCACGATGCACTCGACTACGTGAAGCCGGCCCTCTACCGCGCCGGCGATCAACGCTACGTGAGCCAGGTCGTCGATCGCATGCTCGACGAGGGCAACGGCGCCATCCGCGTACGCCGGGTGCTCGCCGAAAGCGGTTGGCCCGGCGTCCTGGCGTACATGTGCGACCAGACGCAGGGTTTGTAGTCAGCGCTCCCTGATCAGACCTCGATGCCGAAGAGCGCCGCCGCGTTCGCCGACGAGAACTTCCGGCGGTCTTCCTCAGTCTCGAAATTGTCGAGGAAACGGCTGATCTGCTCCCCGGTCGGGTGCTGGAAGGGGTAGTCGGTGGAGAAGATCAGCCGGTCGACGGTGGTGACCGATAGCGCGTGCTGGAGCAGGGCGGGGTTGAGCATGCCGGAGACGGTGATGTGGAAGTTCGTGCGGACGTAGTCCGAGACGGAGCGCTGCAGGCCGGCGATGCGGGAGAGGCTGTCGGCGCGGTCCAGCCAGAACAGCAGCATCTCGCCCCAGTGGCCGAGGACGATCTGCAGGGCCGGGTGGCGGTCGAAGGTGCCGCGGAGGATGAGGCGCAGGGCCGCGGTCGCGGCGTCGAGGTGCCAGCCCCAGCCGAAGGTGGCGAGTCCGAGGTCTGTCAGCTGGTCGAAGCCGCGGTAGGAGGCGTCGCGCAGCGCGTCGGAGGGGATCTGGGGATGGATGAAGACCGGCTGGCCGAGCTCCGCGGCGGCGGCGAAGAGGTCGTCGTACGCCGGGTCGTCGAGGAGGCGGTCGCCTGAGCGGCCGTAGACCATCGTGCCGACGTGGCCTCGGGCGGCTGCGCGGGCCAGCTCTTCGGCGGCGTGCCCGGGCGCGGACATGGGGAGCGTCGAGAGGGCGCGGAAACGGGTCGGGTGGCGGGTGACGGCCGCGGCGGCGGCGTCGTTCGCTGCGCGGCTGAGGCGGACGGCCTCGTCGGCGGGCAGGGGG
>NZ_JAGSOH010000164.1 GCF_018139625.1 Actinospica acidithermotolerans
GAGCGGGAGCGGCGTCGGGTGGGACGGGACAGCTCCGGCGCGTAAGCGCGTGCGATGGCCGCGTGGGCGGTCCCGGTGTCCTCGGCTGCGGGCACGAAGTTCGGCGGTTGCTGTCGCTTTCCGGCGGAGCCGTCCCCTAGCGGGGTTAGCCGCACACCGCGCGCACGACTTCTAGGGGATGGTGAGATGCCCTCGACGACGATGCCCGACGCGGCGGACCTTGCGCGGAGCTTCGCCTCGCCGCGTCTGCGCCGCCGCCGGTTCGAGCTGCTTCCTCTTCGCGGGGAAGGCGCCCCGTACACCGAGGCGCAGGGCCGCGCGCCCGGGGACTCCTCCGCGCCCGCCGAGCTCGCCGACCTGATCTCCTCGATCAGCGAGGTCGGACTGCTCCAGCCTGTTCTGGCCGAGGAGATCCCCGGGCAGGACGGGGCGGCGCCGACGATGCGGATCGTCGCAGGGGAGCGCCGGCTGCGCGCCGCACGGTGGGGAGCGGTCAACCTCAAGGACAACCCGCACTTCGCCGCGCTGCCCGCGATCGTGTGCCCTGGGCCGCTCTCGGAGGAGGAGCGCCGGATCTGGCAGTTGATCGAGAATCTCGCGCGCGAGCCGCTCCAGCCCGGCGAGCAGGCCGCCGCGCTGCTCTACCAGCGCTGCGCCCTGCTGACCGTCAAGCTCCTGCGGTGCGGCAAGCCGGTGCCGCGGGAGGTCGCGGGCCTGACCGACCCGGTCGAGCGGTACAAGGCGCTCGAGCGCATCCGCGGCGCGGACACCGCGGCCGCGGCCCCGTGGGGCGAGGTGCTCTCCCGCCTCGGCCTGCAGCTAAGCCCTCGCCGGGCCCGCGAGTTGGTGCGCGCGTTCGCCGCGCTGCCCGCAGACGTCTCCGAGGAGATGGACGCTGAGCGCGTCGCGCTGCACACCCGGATCCGGTTCGTGCAGCTGCAGCAGGGACGCGCCCACGCCGCCGCGGAGATCTGGGCCGCGGTCAAAACCTCCGGGCGCACCGAGCTTCTCTACGCCGCGACCGGCGCTGCCCTGGAGGACCCGGAGATCACGGCCGAACAGGCCCTGGCCGCCGCGGCCGAGGACCACCACGCGGCCGCCGAGGCCCGCGCCGCCGCCCTGCGCTCCAGCCCGCCGGCCATCGCCGCGCCGGCCGGACCCGGCCGGCCGGCGGATCCCGAGGCCGACGAGACCGAGCGGCCCCGCGACCCGGCGCCGGGCGCCGTCGCCCGTGCCGCCGCGCCGGCGGACAGGCCGAAGTCGGACACGGGCGAGGAGAGAGCCGGAGAGGGCGCCGCGGCGGTGACCGAGGCCTGCCAGGCGCTGCGCTCACTGGTCCGGGCCCTTCATCAGGGCACGGAGATCAACCGCTATGACCGGGGGTCCCTGCGGCTCCTGCTCGACCAAGTCCACGGCCTGCTCGACCCCGCACCCGCCCGGAGGAGCGCATGAGCACCACCCCGTTGTCCTTCCCGACCCTCGGCCCCCCGCCGCCCCTGCCCGGGCCCGGCTGCGACTGCACCCGGTGCGCGTTCTGGGCCGGGCCCGAGGGCAACGGAGGCCCGGCGACCGTCGAACCGCTGTGCTCGGGCAGCAACGCGGACTGCTCCTACTGCGGCTGCGCCCGCGCCGAGCTCGCCGCGCCGGCCGACGCCTGCCGCACCTGCCCGATCCGCTGCCCCTCCCGGCAGGACATCAGCGCGTGGATGGCGGACGTCGGAGGCAGCCTCGCCTTCGACGACCTCGCGCTGCCGCCGGGACTGCCGGCGCTGCCGGCGTTCACCCCGCAGGTCGACGGTTCCGCGGTCACTGCGCTCGACGAGCAGCTGCACTGGCCGGCCTACGCGGTCGGGCTGCGCCGGGTCGTCTCTCCCGACACCGCCGCGCTCTACCCCCGCTTCGCCGAGCAGTCCGCCCACCAGGCCCTGAACCTGCGCCCCGGCACCCTCGCGGTGCTCGTCGGATACGGCGAGGACCCGCTGGTGGAGGCCGTGTGGACCAACCGGCACCGCAACCGCCTGATCGAGGGCATCGCCTCTGGCGGCTGGGATCTCGTGCTGGCCTGCAACTACTCGATCTACGGGAACTGGCCCAGGGTCGAGCATCTGATCAACATGCGCCGATCCATCCTGCTGGCGAGCGAACTCGCCCAGGCGGGGGTGACGGCGGTGCCCAACCTCTACTGGTACCGGCTCGAGGACCTGCGCCGATGGGTCGACTGGACCCTGGACGAGGCGACCCCGGCGGTGGCGATCAACGCCCAGACCGTGAGGGAGAACGCGAACTGGGAGTCCTGGCTGCGTCCGGGGCTGCACTATCTCGCAGAGAACCTCCCGCCCGACCTCCCCGTGATCATCACCGGGCTCTCGCGGGCGGACCGGATCGCCGAGGCCTCGCGCCTGTTCGGGCCCCGCCTGCACCTGATCAGCCAGAACCCCCACCAATACGCACTGCACGGCGCGATCATGACCGCCGAGGGCCGCCAGGACGTGCACGCGCGCCCGGCCGACGCGTTCGCCGCGACCGTGCGTTACATGGCCGGGCTCGTAGACGGCGGCCGGCGATGAGCGCGCGTCGGCTGCTGGTGCTCCTGGAGTGGGACGAGGAGATCGGGGCGGCGACGAAGGTGGTCGGCGTCTTGGGCACCGAGCCCGGGCGCGAGGCCGTGACCGAGTGGGTGCCGGGCGAGCCCGACGCCTGCGTGCGCTGGTACTGGCGCCTGGCCGAAGGCCTCGAGCCCCAGCGCCTCGAGGCGTGGCTCGAAGAGCGCGCGAGCCTCGGGATGGCCGAGGCCGAGGACCCCGGCGCGGAACTCGACCTGCGCACCGCCGTGGCCGTGGTCCTCGACGCCCGGCTGGCTGATCCGATGATCCCCGACCCGGTCCTTGCGCCGGAGGAGGTGTAGCCGGGTGGGCACCAACTCCAAGAGCTCGCACCAGGCCTATGTCACCGAGCCCGCCGGCGCCGCCGACGGCGAGCCCGACGCCCCGCCGCAGCCGCCGCCCTCGTACCAGAACGCGCTCTACCTCGCGCTCGGCCAAGGCGAAGGGGAGGGCTACATCGACCCGGACCAGGACCCGGTCGGCTGGTACGAGGCCTTCGCCGCAGCCGCCACCCAGGCGATGGCGGACGCCCAGTGGCTCGATGCGCAGTACGGCACCGACTACGTCCCGATGGTCAAGGCGCTGACCGTGCAGGTGCTCGGCGATCTGAGCCCGGAGCAGCTGCGGGAGATCGCGTCGGCCGAGGGCTTCGAGCACCCCGCGCTCGTGGGGATGAAGAACTCCGCGGTGCACCCGCTGGTGCACTGGCTCGACCCGGCCTACCCGGCGGGGATCGCCTCCAAGAACAAGATCCAGGCCGTCGCGCAGACCCGGTACGACGAGCTGGCCGCCGGCGGCACGGTCGGCGGGATGACCCTCGCCGACCTCCAGGCGATCGAGGGCGCGGCCAAGCCGGCGCCGCCGGCCGCCTCCGGCGCCGCGCAGGTCGGCGCCGCGGCGGACGTCTTCTCCGCCCTCGGCGCGATCCACGAGGCCGCCGCGGCATACGAGAAGGTCAAGGGCTTCCATGGCCACCACGGACACGCCTCCCCTGAAGCCGGCAAGGCGCAGGCGCTGCTGGCCCTGATCGACGCGGAAAACGCGCTCGTGGAGGCCGGCGGCGCCGACCCCGCAGCGTCGATCCCCGGCATCGACGGGGTCATCGCCGGCGCGAAGAAGAGCGTCGACAACGCGATCCAGGGCACGTACACCTACCAGTTCAACCACCAGCTGCACCTGCTGCCCAAGGTGGGGGAGTTTCTCGGCGCCCTGGCCGAACACCCCGACTCCACCCCGGCCACCGCCCTTTTGAGCTGGGACTCCCAGGTCGCGCTGCTGCGCAAGTCTACGCCCGCGGACACGCGCGAACAGCTGCAGACCACGGCCGAGAACCGCGCCGAGATCGCCGCGAAACTCGCTGCCTCGCGCGCCGCGCTCACCGGGATCTACGACCCGCAGGGCCACTCCTTCGACCTTCCCCAGGACCCCGCGAAGCTCCCCGCGGCACTCGACGAACTCGGTGCGGCAGCGACAGCGCACTACGACAACGCCGCTAAGGCCGCCTACTCCATCACCGCGGCCGTCGGCGTGCATCCGGACGCGGTCGAGAAGCTCGCCCCCGGCGCGCTCACGCCGGCCGGGAATGCAAGCACGCTGACGAAGGACTTCCGCACCTACGCCAAGGGCCTGTCGGTGGCGACGCTGCGCGAGACCGCGACGGCCGCAGGGCTCGAGCACGCCGAGACGGCCACCCGCGCGCAGCTGCAGAACTACCTGGCTGCGGGCTGGGACAAGTCGCTCAGCCGCAAGGAGATCTCCGCGGAGGTGGGCGCCAAGTACCTGGCGAAGAACCCCGGCGCGGCGCCGGCCGCATCGCCTTCGAGCCCGCCCGCTGCGCCGAAGCCGGTCAAGGCCGCGGCGGCCGCGGTCAAGGGCGCGGCGGCGCCGGTCAAGGGCGCGGCGGCGCCGGTCAAGGCGGGCGCGACGCCGGCGGCGGGGTTCGGTGCGCAGCGCAAGAACTTGGTGGCCGCGCTCGCCCATGCTGGCGCCGCGCACGCCGCGCTGCCCGAGCGCCTGCCCGCGGCCGAGGTTAAGGCCCTCACCTTCGGTCCGGGCAAGTCTGCGAACATCGGCGGCCACCACGTGATGACCCTGCATCAGGGCTCGGATGGCGGCACCTGGCTGGTCAAGCCGGACGACACCCCGGGCAAGTGGCGGGTGAGCGCGGACGCCGGCGGCTCGGCCGGATACGCGGCCGGCGGGCTGGCCGCGATCCCCGTCTACGCGCGCACCGTCGAGGGCCACCTCAGCTCGGTCCAGCCGCTGATCAAGGGCACGAGCCCGTTCCCCGAGCAGCCGTCCGCTTGGAGCCAGGCGGACGTCGACCACCTCGTGCGCTGCCAGGTGGGCGCGTGGATGATCGGGGACCACGACAGCAAGCCGGGCAACCTGCTGCGTACCGCGGGCGGCGGGCTGATCCCGTGCGACTACGGGGCCTCCTTCAAGCACTACGGGCAGGACAGGCTCGCCGTCGACTACCAGCCGATGGAGGTGCAGACCGCCTTCCAGTCGATGATCAAGGCGCACAAGGGCGGGAAGCTCGCGGCCGGGGTCAGCGTGAACCCCCTGGTCGCCCACTCGGTGATCAAGAAGTACGAGCAGATGCCCGACGCCCAGTGGCGCTCGATCCTGCACGAGACCGCCCAACGCGGCGCCGCCGGAGACGCCCCCTGGACCTCGACGATGCGCAAGCGCGCCGCGAAGTCCCTCGGCGTGCACCCCTCCACCGTAACCGCCGCCCAGACCGCCGAGGCGTTCCTCGACTACGCGGTCGAACGCAAGGCCGGGCTGCGCGCCGCCTTCGCCGAGTTCTTCACCTCCGCCGGCTTCCACGCCGGCTCCCATCTCAAGACCCTGGGGAGCTAGCCGATGGGCACCAACTCCAAGTCCACCCACCAGTCCTACGTCACCGCCCCCACCGCCCCGACCGAGGCGGCCGTGCTGCCTCCCGGCGCCGGGCAAGCCGTTCTCGACCCGGACCTGCTCAGCCCCGCGATCCTGGCCGGGCTCGAAGGGCTGGAGATCGGAGGCGCGGGCGCCGGGCCTGAGGCGGTCGAACCCGAACAGCCCGTCCCCGAACCTGTCCCGGCTCCCGAACCGGAACCGGAACCGGAACCCGAGCCCGAAGCGGAGTCGGAGCCCGTCGACGAAACCCCAGCGGAAGACCCCGAACCCGAGCCGGCGGAGGATCCGCCCGACGTCGCGCTCGACGCCGAGGCCATCGCGCAGCAGGAACTGTGGCAGGAGGCGGCGACGCCGCTGCCCGAGGAGCTGCCGGTGGGCAAGGCCTTCGGCGTGCCGGTGATGGTCGGCGGCCTGGAGCTGCAGGACTCCGCGGTCACGCTGATGTCCTACGCGGATGGAGAGGGCTCGCGCGAGGTCCTGATGGCCACCGTCTCCCCGGAAGCCGAGGCCGCGCTCCTGGACGCGCTCTCGGTCTCGGGCGTCAAGATGATCCCGGTGGAGTCCACCGAGGTCGTCCAGGCGCGCCTGGCCACCGACAAGCTCCTGCAGATCGACGAGAAGATGGCCAAGGCCGCGAAGGCGGCCAACGGGAAGTTCAAGCACGGCGAGAAGATGGACGAGACGTGCTGGGCCGCCTTCAACGCGGCCGTCGACGCGGTGAACCAGGCCAGCCAACAGGCCACCACGATGGCGGGCGAGGACCCGGCGACCGCTCAGGCCGTGGCGAGCATGGTCGAGCACTACCAGGCGACGACCGCGGCGATCTACAAGCAAAACGAGGACCCGCAGCCCTACCTCAGCGGTGGGAAGGTGCCACACACCACGCCGTTCCTCTACCCGACCGAACAGGTCGTGACCACCATGGTTCCCGCGCCACCCGAGGAGGCCGGGATCGGACAGCTGCCGGCATCCCTGCGCAACGCGAGCCGGATCAAGGCGTCGATGGACGCCGACGGCGGCGTGCACTGGGACGGGAAGTCCCGCACGGACGCGACCGGTGACGCGAAGGCCAAGGAGTACGTCGTCGACCTCGGCGAGGGCTACAGCGGCGTCTACCGCCCCCACCACGCGCCCGAAGGCCACGGCCAGGTGCCGTTCTCGATGCGCGGGCAGCTCGAGATCACCGCGCCGGCCGGCCCCGGCCACGGCCAGACCCTGGTCGGCAAGCTCGCCGCACTCAACCTGCCCGCGGCCCCTGCGGGCGCCGCGGAGGCGGAGCTGACCTATCTGAAGGCGAACATCACCGCACAGGGCCTGGCCGGCGACGCGGGGGTCTCCTCCGCGCTCAGCGCCGGCGCGCAGCTGACCGAGATGCACGTCCAAGAGCTCTTCCACGCCGAGGCCCACCGCGCCGTCGGGCTCGACGCCCACGGCCTGGACGCGCTCGCCCGCGAGTTCCAGGCGCGCGGAGCGAAGGCCGCCGTCCCCGCGCACACCGCGCTGCTGCGCGAGGCGGTGGCCAACGCCACCGGGCACGCGAGCGGCGACGCGCTGGCCCAAAGCCCCGGCTACCAGCCGACCCCGCAGGCCACCGCCGGCTGGCTGAGCTGGTCCCGGTTCGACGTGACCGGCGACCCCCAGAAGATGGAGGCGTCCTTCAAGAACAGGGCCCTGACGCACACCGGGAAGGCGCAGTCGGTCAAGGAGATGCTGCGCACCGGGTTCCTCGCCAGCACCGAGCGGCGCCGGACCATGGGCGTGGCGAAGGTGGGGATGAGCGAGGGGCCGGACATGACGACCGGCGGCGCGAACTCCGTGTTCCTGCGCGTCAAGAGCGACAAGACCGCCTTCACCCACGGGCACGGGATCACGCTGGTGTGGGACAAGCCCGCGGCGATGTTCGCCGACGCGAGCGTGTACGGCTACAACTCGGACATGTTCGGCGCGATCAACCCGCAGAGCAAGAACCTGAGCTCGATGACGCGCGACCCGCACCAGATGGCCAAGTTCACCGCGGGCGACAACGAGGTCATGTTCCGCAACGGCCTGGACCTGCACGGCACTGCGGCACCGAGCAGAATCATCACGTCCAGCGCCGAGCAGCGCACCGAGGTCCTGGAGATCTTCAAGGCCCAGGGCATCACCCACCTCGGCGGGACGCCCGTCGAGCAGATCGTGAAGCAGGGAGGCTGACCGATGCAGCACAGCGAGGGCCCCGAGTGGCTCAAGCAGCTAGACGCGCTGCTGACCGGGCGTTATCCGGAGGGGGCGGACCGGTGGGAGCACGGCGCGCAGATCCGCGTGCCCGGCACTCAGCACCCGGCGCCGCTCGCGCGCCACCACCGCGTCGAGCCCGGCGACCCGCCGACGCTGTGGGTACGCCCGATCCGCGGGCACTACCAAGAGGAGGACGGCACCGACGCCTACGACCTCGACCTCGCCCGCCGCCGCGCCCTGCACTACACCTCCGCGCGCGTGGCCGGGGACGGTGCGGTGGAGCTGGAGACGACCGAGGGCGCGCGCGTGCGCATCGAGCCCGCCGGTCCCGAGGCCATGGCCGAGATCGCCCGGTGGGACGCGTTCACCCTCGAGGTCCTGCCCGCCGACACCGAGGCCGAACTCGACTCCCTGGAGACCGACTGAAGTATGAGTGTTGACACACTCCGTGCGGCCCGCATACAATTGACATGTGGGCTACGTAGCTCGCATGTCAATTTCTCGGGAGGAGGACCCCGACCATGAACACCACGTCCAACATGATCGAGATCACGGCGAGCGTCACGGCGGAGCAGGCCAGCGACGGTCTGACCTACCGCGCCGGGGTCACCGCCGGCCCGGAGGGAGTCTCGGGCCTGTTCGCCTACGGCGAGACCCCCACCTCGGCCCGCCGCGCCCTGGCCGAGCTCGTGCCCGGTGCGATCGCCGCCGCCGGCGGCTCGACGGCGGGGGCGGAGCGCATCGCCCTGACCGTGCCGGAGACCTACTGGTTCGCGCTGCCCGCGACCGCGTAAGGCGGGCGGCGGTGAGCGGGAGGCCCGGAGTCGCGCGGTTCCGCGGCGCGCTGCTGCGCGCCGCCCGGACCGAGGCGGACCCCCCGGTTAGCAAGGGGGCCCTCGCCCGGCGAAGCGGCGTCCCCCGGACCAACATCATCCAACTCGAGGCAGGCGACCGGCGCCCGCAGCCCGACGTGCTGCGGGCGCTGGCTCACGCCCTCGGCATCGCCCCGGCCAGCCTGTGCGAGCCCTCCCCGGCGCCGGGCCTCGCGGAACTGCGCGAGTGCGCGGGGTATCTGCAGGAGGAACTCGCGGCGCACGCCGGGCTTGGCCGCACCACCTACGCAATGATCGAATCCGGGCGGACCGCGCGCCTCAAACCCCAGGTGCTCGCCGCCTTCGCCGACGCGATCGGCGTCCCCGCCGAGCAGATCGACGCCGCGCACCGGCGCGATGTGCAGCGGGTACGCACACCGGCCGACAACACCCGGAAGGAGCCGGAGCCGTGACAGCACCCGTGCGCCGCGCCCACGCGGTGACCATCGAACGCACCGAGGCGCTGCGCCACGCGCTGCCGGCCGGGATCGCCGAGCTCGCGCCGGACGAGACCTGGCTGCGCTGGCGCGCCGCGCTGTTCGCGAAGGCCGCCGACGTGCGCGTGCGCCTGGCGCTCACCCCCCTCGCCTACCGTGCGCTCACCGGGCTGAGCCCGGCTCCGGGAGCGGCCGGCCACGCGTGCATCTACGCCCGCGGCGCCAGGCTCCGCCGGCCCGTGGTCTACCTCGACCCCGCCCGCCTCGCCGACCGCGGGGCGGCCGAGCAAGTACTCGCCCACGAGTTCATGCATGTCAAGTGCCCGTCATACGGCCACAAACAAGCTGGTTTCGACGTCGCCCAGCGACTGCTCGACACGGTGGCCGCCGACCCCGAGTCGAGCACGTGGCCGGCAGATTCGGCGCTGCCCACTCCCGCAACGCGCGTGCCGGCGCGGTGAGCCTCGCCCGTGCTCGCGCTCGGGCGAGGGCTCTTCGGCCCGCGGAGACGGCGCCAGGCGCCGAGGAGATCGGCAGCCCCGCGGGCCGCCAGACCCGATGACGCGAGCGCCATCGCACCGCGCACTCTTCCAGACAGGCCGCCGAAGCCGCCACTTCGCAGTGTCGCCGCCGCCGCGCTACGCGGGGGCGTCAGCCTTGCATTTTAGCAATAGTGCTTGTACTTTGACGGTGCCCCCTGCGGGCGCCGGCCGGCGCCCGTCCGCCGCGAGGAACGGAGTGCCCGATGCTCGCGTCCGACGCGAACGCGTCGTTTACCAAGACGATCGCTGCCCGGTTCGGGGTGTCGGTCACCACGGTCATCAACAACTGGATCAAGCACGAGCGGTTTCCGTCGGCCGTGGGCGACGCGCGACGCAACAGGACCTACCCCGACCGGGAGGTCGAGGCCTGGGTGCGCGAGTACCGTCCTGCGGTGTGGGCCGCCTACCAGCAGGGTGATGCGCCCTACCGCTCCGGCGACGATCCCAACGAGCTCGTCGACATGCGCGAGTTCGCGCGGCTGCGCGCCGCGCGGGTCGGCGGGGAGCCCGCGGCCGACGAGGCGATGTACGCCTACATCACCCGGAAGGTGATCCCGGATGCGGACCGCAAGCCCGGCGACGGCGGCACCCCGGACGTTTCGACCTTGAAGTGGAAGCGTTCCACGGTGGACCAGCACATCGGCGCGATGCGCGGGCGCGGCAACCACACCAACAGCTCCCGTCGGCCCGCAGCAGGTGCGGCGGCGGAAGGCGCGCCGGCGCCGGCGAAGACGAGCGCTGCGAAAAAGTCGGCGAAGGCGAAGAAATAGGCCCCGTCACGACCCTGAAACGCAGGGGCCGGGGACGGGCCTACCCGCCGGCGCTTCCAGCGGCCGCGGGGCCGAGGGCGACCGTCGCGGCCGGACCGGGCGGGTTCGCCGCGCGAGCGCGGCAGGTCAGACCGTGTCGTGCTGGCTGATGCCGTCCACGGTTAGACGGATCCGGTAGCACCACACCCGGGGGCGCGGGGGCAGGTCGTTGTCCCAGGGGATCGCGTCGGCTGCCTCGCGGGCCGTGTCGTAGACCTCGCCGGTGCTGCCCGGGTTCAGCAGGTGCTCGAGGGACTTCGTCCTGGCGTCGGCCATGTCGCGGGCGATGGCGTGGAGGATTTCTTCGTGTCGTTCTTCGCGCCTGGTGGGCACGCTGGCTCCGATCTGTGGAAGTGGATGCGGTGTGCAGATGCCTTGAGCCGAGTGCGGCGCCTGCGCGGCGGCCGCCCGGCTGAGGTGGTCTCCGGTTCGGCGCCGCTCGACCCCGCGACTACGCGGAACCTGGGGGGACGTCTCCGGACGTCCTGGGACGTCTCGGAGCTCCCGGCGTCGCGGCGGTGGGGGAGGGAGCCGCGATCTGCACGCGGCGTCCCAGTCCGGGTACGGCGGTCGGGTCCCTGTGGACTACGGGACCGATCAAGCTCGCGCCCAGCGCCCGGGCGATCAACAGGTCGGGATCGGGTCCGGCGGCACCGGGCGGGGCGAGCCGCAGGGTGCGCACCTCGCTCAGGCGCTCGCCGACCGGGTCGAGCTCATGGGCGCGGATCAAGGTGGTGGCCCAGGCACGAGTGGCGAGGTAGAGGTGGCCACGGCCGATCGCTGGGCAGTAGGCTCGGGCCGCCTCGGCGCACGGGAGGCAGACCGGGGGGTCGAAGGTTGGGTAGGAGACGGCGGCCGGGCCGAAGACGGCGCGGTACTCCTGCCACATCGATTCGGTGGTCATCCATACCTGCGCCGGCCCCGCGCACACCTGGCAGAGACCGAAGTCCATCGCGCGGCGCTGGCGGCCGGTGTGGATCTTGGCGAAGTGGGGCTCCCCGCGTCCGAGGTTGTCGGGGACTCGGTGCCAGAGCACGCCGTTCGTGTCGCGGTCCTCGGGACGCTCGTCGGTGTAGCGCACCTGCTTGCCGCCGGTGACCAGGTTGGTGCGGATCACCAAGTCGGTGCAGGCGAGGTCGGCGTCGGTCGTGATCTCCCCGCTCCATGCGGCGATATAGGGGACCGGCACCCCCTTGAACTTCAGTGGCTGTGACGTTGCGGACCGGTCCGCGCGGTCCGTCGCAGCGGCCGGCCGGGGGCGGCGTCGGGATGCAGGGGTCATCAGGGGATTCCTTCGCTGGGTGTGATACGCAGGCCGGCGGGTCACGGGCCTCGCAGGTCGGGCCGGGTCGCCGCCGCGGCGTTCGCCGCGGCGGCGACCTCGGGGCTAGCGGCGCAGCACGCCGACGGGCACCGCGGTCTGGCGCTCGGGGGCGTCCTTGGGGCCGCGCTTGTAGGGGGCGATCTCCCGGTACTCATAGGTGCCGGTGGAGGGGAAGTAGACGTTCTTCCAGTGGCCGCGCACGGGCTGAAGCTCGGTCAGCGGGCCGCGCGGCCGCCGCTCCCCGGCCACCGGCGCCGCCGGGGGCTCGCTCACCCGTCGGAGGGTGACGAGCCGGACCTCGGAGGGCAGGCGCGGGTCGAGCCGGGCGATGCGCTTGCGTGCGGCGCGGTCGGCCTGCTCGCGCGACTGCACCGCGACTTCCTCGCCCATCCGCATCCACGTGGCCATCAGGGTGCGCTCGCACGACTCCATCGCGCTCATGTACTCCACCAGGTACAGCGCGACGTCCGCGCCGGGGGGCGCGCTCGTGGTGAGCGGCGGGCACGGCCACTCGGGGGCGTCGTCGAGGTACATGACGGTGGAGGAGACCGGCACGAGCGGGGCGACGAAGCGGGCGCGGGCGTCGGCGCGCAGCCGCCCGAGCGCCGCGGGGGCGAGAGCGCGGGCGTTGACGGTGACCAGGGCCTCGACGATGTGCTCGCGAGTCGTCCAGAACCGGACCTCGAATCCGTGGCTGTAGCGGCCCCAACTGGCGGCGATCACCGGCACGTGCACGTCGTCTTGCACGGGGATCTGGTTCGTGATCGGCGCGTGCCAGACCACCAGGCCCGAGGGGTAGGGCGGTGTGCGCTCCTCGAGGCGGTAGGCCGTCAGCTGCCCGCCTGCACGCACGGACTCGCCGGTCATCTCCGCGCTGACGGCGAACAGCCGTCCGGAGCGGATGAACTCGGCGGTGCGGTGGGTCGAGCAGCGCGGGCCGTCCTGCCCGTCCGGGTCGAACTGGGTTTCCTCCTCCGATTCGGCGGCCTGGTCGCTCGATAGCCAGGCGACGAGGTCGGCGGCGAGCTGCGGGACGTGGCGGGGTTCGTAGACGGGCGCTGGCCCGGCGGCGCGGTTCGCGGTGTTCACGGTTCGACTCCAAGAAGGCAAGGCTCTGCCAGGCCCCCGGCCGGGCGCTTCGCTGCGGCCGGGGGCGGCGAGGGGG
>NZ_JAGSOH010000165.1 GCF_018139625.1 Actinospica acidithermotolerans
GCTGTCGCCCTGGCGATCAACAATCGGCCCCGCAAGATCCTCGGCTGGCGAACCCCGGCCGAAGTCTTCGAAGAACAACTATACTCGGTATCAGCAACCGGTGTTGCAACGACCCCTTGAACCCAAGGAATACACCTCCCGTCTCGTCGCGGACTACTGCGCAGGCCAGGGCATACGCAGAAGCATGGGCCGAGTAGGTTCGTGTTTTGATAACGCCGCCGCGGAAAGCCTGTTCGCGGCCTACAAAAGAGAGACCGTCACCATGACCGAACGCGGCCGCTTCGCCGACGAGGCCGAGGCCCGCCGCGAGACCTTCCGCTGGATCGCGTTCTACAACCACCGACGCAGGCACCGCCGAGCCGGGATGCTCCCACCCGCCAACTACGAGCAGCACCGCCGCCAGGCTCAGCGCCCTGACGGTACTGCTACACTCATATCCATAGCCGCATGAAACCCGGTGTCTATGTCCCGGGGGTCACTCCACAGCCACGGCGAGATGAGCTCGGCCGAGCTCAGTACCTTGGCGTCGTTGCCGGAGAGCGTGCCCGAGTTGCTGATCGGAAGAATCAGCCCGGCCCAGCCCGACAGGCTGATCGCGGAGGCCGCCGGCGCGGTGGTCCCCGTGATGTCCGGACTCGAAGTCCGGGCGGCCGAGGATGAGATCGGGCTCGAGGCCGCGCGCGCGGCGGCGGACGAGGACGCGGACGAGGATCCGTCGGCGGACGAGGACGCCGGGCTCGCGCCGGGGTTTTGGGTGCTGCTGATGTTCGTTGTGCTCGGCGGGCTCGCCTCGGCAAGCGTGACCCCCGAAACCCCGGCGACGACGACAGCGGCCGTGGTGCTTGCGACGATCCATGCGGCTCTGCTCATGGACGGCAAGCCTAATGTAAGAGACCTTAACTAAGACTCAAGCCCGGCATGTCGCCAAGTCAAATCGTTCGCCGAGCACGAAGTCACGCACCGCGCGGCCGCGCATCGTGAAGAAGTGGCCCCGTCCGCACGGTCCGGGCCGTGGTCGGGGTCCGCCTACCGCCCGTAGGCGCCGTGATCGGATTCCGCGCCTGCAGAAGTGTGGCGGCGCCGCGCGGAAGCCGGTGGAATCGGTCGTTTGACGGATGCGGGCGGACTGGCACCCGCATTAGCGTTCTACGTCAGGCGCCGACCAAGGATCGGCAACGTGCCTATGCCGTGCCTGCCCCGATGGGCGGGTACGGCGAGAAGGCGTGGTCGTATTCCTTGGGCCGGCGGCCTTTCCGGGTCCCCATCCCGGGTGGCCCGTCCCGGGTCCGTGCCGTGTGCTCGGCCCCGGGACGGGATTCGGTGCCGCGGCTCTTGCCTCCTGGTGGTGTCCCGGGGCCGCGGCGCCGTCCTCCGGCTGGATTCCGACGGCGCGCAGCGCCCGCCGATCCGTTTCCAGCGTCAGGCATCGTGGCTGGAGGTGGTGCTGATCGAGCGACTGCCCGTTGTCCGGTGAAAGTGCATCAGCGTGACGAGTTCCGAACTTCGAGCCTTAAGGTTCCGGAACTTCGGCTTCGAAGTTGCGGAACTTCCGGAACCGGCTGAAATCAGGTCGACATACGAAATCGGATGTACCGTGTCCCTGAGTCTGTGAGTTGCAGAGGCCACGCGGTCTCCGCAGCTTCGTTTCAGTGCATAGGGGAGAAGAAGCGAAACCGCTGCTGAGGACGCATCTTGAGTTCTAGACATTCCCTCCGGTCACCCACCCTCGGCTGCCCTCGCCTGTAGAGGGTTGCGAACATGCACATCAATCGCGGCTGTGCTGTTCGCTGCCGGACGGCCGCGAAGTCTGACTTCGGCATCGCCGCAACCCACGAAACGGAAGCTGGCACATGTTCTCGATAGCACCCACATGGCGGTGGGCACGGCTGGCCGCCGCCTTCATGCTCGTGGCGTCGCTCGCCGCCCTCGCGGTCACCGCCGCGCCCGCGCCCGCGCGCGCCGCGTCCACGTCCGAGCCTTGCGACATCTACGCCTCGGGCGGTACCCCGTGCGAGGCGGCCTACAGCACCACCCGAGCGCTGTTCGCGGCCTACGACGGGCCGCTCTACCAGGTCCAGCGCGCCTCTGACTCGACCTATCTCAACGTCGGCCTCGAAGCGGCCGGCGGGGTCGTGAACGTGGCGCCGGAGAACTCGTTCTGCGCCGGCACGTCGTGCACGATCACCGAACTGTACGACCAGACCTCCAACGCCAACGACATGCCGATCTCGCCCGGAACCTCCTGTTCGGGGTGCAGCGGCGGAAACGCGGGGCCCGGCCCGAACGGCGCGGACATCGGCGCACCCGCCGAGGCGCTGCCGGTGTACGTCGGCGGCCGGCCCGCGTACGGGATCGAGTTCGACAAGTTCGGTACCGGATATCGCGACAACTCCCCGAAGAACCTGCCCACCGGTTCCCAGGCCGACGGGCTCTACATGCTCACCTCCTCCAATCTGACCGACAGCAGTTGCTGCTTCGACTTCGGCCAGGGCGAGTCCAACGACTCGGACGACGGCAACGCGACCATGAATGCGATCTACTACGGCACCGACTGCTGGACGGGCAACTGCACGGGCCCCGGTCCGTGGGTGGGCGCGGACATCGAGAACGGCATGTACTTCAGCAACACGGGCGCGAATCCCACCGCGTACCCGAGCGAGAACGCCACGTTCCTGTCCGCGTGGGAGGAGAACAACGGCTCGACCAACATGACCCTGCAATACGGCAACGGCCAGTCGGGCGGTCTGACGCAGACGTACTCCGGCGCGCTGCCGAGCGGCTATGACCCGATGAAGATCCAGAGCTCCATCGAGCTCGGCACCGGCGGCGACAACACGAGCCTCGGCACCGGACAGTTCTACGAGGCCGCCGACGTGGCCGGATTCCCGTCGCAGGCCACGCAGAGCGCGGTGCAGGCGAACATCGTCGCCGCGGGCTACAGTCAGACCCCCGCGAACGAGGCAGCCTACGGAGGCACCCCCGCCGAGGTGCCCGGTACCGTGCACGCCGCCAACTACGACACAGGCGGGCAGGGCGTGGCCTACAACGTCAGCTCGGTCAACGGCACCGCCGACGGCTACCGCTCCGACGGGGTCGACCTCGAGGCGACCAGCGACACCACCGACGCGACCGGCACGGGCGGCGGGTACGACCTCGGCTGGACGGGCAGCGGACAGTCCTTCAGGTACACCGTCAACTCGGCAGGTGCCGGCACGTACAAGGTGAGCCTGCGCGTGGCGTCCCCCAACGGCGTATCCGATGCCTTACACGTCGCGAATCTCGCGGGCACGAACCTGTCCGGCGACATCAGCATCCCTCCGACGGGCGGCTGGCAGACCTGGACGACGGTGACCGCCGACCTCACCCTGCCCGCCGGAACGCAGACCCTGGTCCTGGACGAGGACAACGGCGGCTGGAACGTGCACTCCATGGACTTCGCTCCGACCGGCGTCACGTCGTCCTGGTTCGAGGTCGTCAATCAGAGCTCCGGCCTGTGCGCGACCGCTTCCGGGGGCTCGACCGCGAACGGCACCGCTGTCGTGCAGCAGCCCTGTACGGGCGCGGCGAGTCAGCTCTGGAAGTTCGTGCCGACCTCCGTCAGCGGCTACTACGACGTGGTCAACGACAACGCCCAATCCGAGGACGAGACCTGGAATATCACCGGCGGCGTCGGCGCCACCGCCCCCGGCGACACGCTCCAGATCTGGAACTACGGCGGCACCGGCAACACGAACGCCTTGTTCTCGGCCACCGCCGGCTCCTCGGGCTACTACACCTTCAGCCCGGACAACTCGAGCCTCTGTCTGTCGGTTCCGTCCACGAGCAGCGGAGCCCAGCTCGACCAGGCGAACTGCAACGGTTCGACCGCCCAGTCGTTCAGCCTCGTGCCGAACTCGGGCATCAACACCTCGGCATGGTACGAGGTGGTCAACGAGGCCTCCGGTCTGTGCGCGAGCGCCGCCGGAAGCTCGGCCGCGAACGGCACCGCGGTGCAGGAACTGGCCTGCACCGGCGCGACCAATCAGCTGTGGCAGTTCGTGCCGACCTCGGTGAGCGGCTACTACGAGGTCCTCAACGACAACGCCCAGTCGGAAGGTGAGAGCTGGAACATCACCGGGGGTGTCGGCGCGACCGCTCCCGGCGACACGCTCCAGATCTGGAACTACGGCGGCACCGGCAACACCAACGCCCTGTTCTCCGGAACCCTGCAGTATTCCGGTTACTACTCCTTCAGCCCCGACAACTCGGGCCTGTGCGTCGCCGCCCCCTCCACGAGTAGCGGCGCCAAGTTCGACCAGAACACGTGTGACGGCACCGCGTCGCAAGCGTTCAGCGTCGTTCAGCCCTGACAAAGTTCCGCGCCGACTGGCCCCGCCACTGGACATGGAGGTGGCGGGGTGAAGTGGGGCTATGCCGTGCCGTGGCCGTTCTGCCAGGCCCAGGCGGCGATTTCGACGCGGTTTCTGGCGCCGAGTTTGAGCTGAACGCTGTTCAGATGGGTTTTGACCGTGGAGAGCGAGACGTGCAGGCCCGCGGCGATCTCGGCGTTGGTGCGTCCTTGCGCGACGAGGCGGACGACGTCGAGTTCGCGTTCGGTCAGCGGTTCGGCGGCGGACGGGCGGGCCGCGTCCGCGGGTTGCTGCCCGGGGTGCGCTTCGGTGAGGTGCTTGAGCAGGCGCACGGTGACGGACGGGGAGACGAGTACGTCGCCTGCCGCGGCCGCACGCACCGCTTCGGCGAGAAGGGTCGCTCCGGCGTCCTTGAGCAGGAAGCCGCAGGCGCCGCCGCGCAGGGCGCCGTAGACGTACTCGTCGAGGTCGAAGGTCGTGACGACGACCACGCGCAGGGGGTCGGCGACTCGGGGTCCGGCGAGCAGGCGGGTGGCTTCGAGGCCATCGAGCTTCGGCATGCGGATGTCGAGCAGGCAAACGTCCGGCCTGAGCCGGCGGGCGAGTTCGACAGCCTGTTCGCCGTCCTCGGCCTCGGCCACGACGGTGATGTCGGGCTGGGCGTCGAGGAAGAACCGGAAGCCGGTGCGCACCATCGGCTGGTCGTCGGCGATCAGGACGCTGATCTGCCGGTCGGGCTTGCGGGGCGGCCGTGGGGCGGGCTGCCGGCCGGCGGCGGCCGAATTGTGCTCAGGCATCGAAGGGTTTTCCGGTTCCCGTCTTCTTCGTGCGGTGCTGTCCGGGGCGGTCCAGGGGAAGCCTGGCCCGTACCCGCCAGCCGTGTTCCGCCGGTCCCGTCATGATCTCACCGCCGAGCGCGGTGACGCGTTCGCGCAGGCCGATCAGTCCGAAGCCGCCGCCGCGCAGCGCGGCGGGGGAGGGGGTCGAGCCACCGCCGTCGTCGGTCACCCGGACCTCGAGCGCGCCGTCGGCGACGTCGAGTTCGACGAGGACCTCGGTGGTGTCAGCGGCGTGCCTGCGGACGTTGGTCAGCGACTCCTGCACGATGCGGAATGCCGCGGACTGGATGACGTGCGGCAGATCCTCGGTCACCGCCGGGTCCCGGCGGAGGATCGCGCGCGGGCCCACCCGGCTGAACGTGTCGACCGTTCGGGTGAGTTGTGCCAGGTCTCCGGTGGGGCGCAGTTCGGCGGCGGGCGCGGGGCGCTGCCCGTCGTCCTCGTCGTCGCCGGTTCGCAGGACTCCGACGAGGCGGCGCATGGAGGCGAGCGCCTCTCCGGCCGCCTGTTCGACGTCGGCCAGCACGGGGTCGAGGCGCGGTGCGTCGGCCGTGGCCATCAGCCGGGCCACCTGGGTCTGCACGAGGATGCCGGTGACGTGGTGGGCGACGAAGTCGTGCAGGTCGGCGGCGATCGCCAGCCGCTCGCCGAGCTGCACCTGCCGCACCGCCGCGCGGTGGCGGGTGTCCGAGCTGCGCAGGAACGCGCCGAGCCCGACGAATCCGGAGGCGAGCAGCGTCAGCACGGTCAGCGAGCCGGCCTGGTCGCTGCTCCCGAGGTCGTCGGCGGTCAGCGGAATGCTGGCGAGTGCTCCGCAGAGGGCTGCGACGCATGCGGCGGCGTGCCAGGGGTTCGCGCAGCCGCGGAGGGCCACGATGAGCAGGCACAGCAGGGCGGCGAGCAGGCCGGGCCGTTCGGCGAATCCGACGGGGGAGCCGCTGGCCCGCAGCGCCACGTTGATCGCGATCGTGAGCAACGCCGGGATCGCCGCGCGCAGGGCAGGGGTCAGCGACGCCGGCCGCAGCCGTGCGGGCCACAGGAGTGCGCAGACGGCTGCCGTCGACACGAGCGCGGTCGCCGGACCGTCGACCGCGTGCCAGTCCGGCACGGAGTGCAGGTCGAGGGCGAGCGCCGCGAGGAGCAACGCGATGCCAAGCCCGCGCATGACCCGTCCGAACAGGCCGAACGGGACCGTGCCCGGTGGCGTCGAGGCGAGTGGGTCGGCTGTTCGCATGCCCACACGGTACGCGGAACCCGGGCCCGGCAGATCGGCCGAACGGTCGAGACCGGGCCGTCGGCGTGGCAAGGATCGTGGCCGTTCGGCCGAGGCGGCCGGCTCCCGGCGGCCCGGACGATGAAGAACATGAACAGGATCCTCACCCCGAAGCGCACCGCGATCGGCGCGGGCGTCGTGCTCGCCGCGGTCGCGACCGGTCTCGTGGCCACGTATGTGTTCGACGGCACCGAGTCCGCCACGCCGCTCGACCGGTTCAGCACCGTGCACGTGGACGGCGCCACGGCCCTCGACGGGAGGGTCGTCGCCGGTCGCATACTGAGCAGGTACCACCCGCTGCCGTGGGTCGGCGAGAAACTGAGCACGGTCACCTGCCCGGGCGGGCTGCCGGCGCGGGTCGGTGCGTCGATCGACTGCCTCGGCTCGCGTGCCTCAGGCGGTCAGATCACGATCCCGGTCCACGTCACGGCGGTCTCGACCGGCTCGGTGACCTGGAGTTTCGACCGATGAGCGAACCGATTCTGACGGGGTCCGGGCTGGTCAAGAGGTACGGGTCGATGCGGGCCCTGGCCGGTGTGGACGCCGCTGTGGCGGCGGCCGACCGGCTCGCGATCATGGGCCCGTCCGGTTCGGGCAAGTCGACGCTGCTGCACGTGCTGGCCGGGATCATACGTCCGGACGAGGGCGAGGTGCGGCTCGCCGGCTCGCGCATCGACGACCTCGGCGAGAACCGGCTCAGCGCTCTGCGCCGCACCCGCTTCGGCTTCGTGTTCCAGGCCGGGCAGCTGCTGCCCGAGCTTCCGGCGGAAGAGAACGTCGCGCTGCCGATGATGCTCGGCGGTCTCCCGCGCAGGCAGGCGGTCGCCCGGGCCCGCGCGTGGTTCCCACCGCTCGGCCTCGACGGGCTCGAAGGCCGCCGACCGGGGCAGCTGTCCGGCGGTCAGGCCCAACGCGTCGCCATCGCCCGCGCCCTGGCCGTGCGGCCGGACGTGGTCTTCGCCGACGAGCCCACCGGCGCGCTCGACCAGGCCACCGGGGAGGAGGTCGTCTCGCTGCTCACCCGCGTGACCCGGGAGCACGGCGCGGCCCTCGTCCTGGTCACGCACGACCCGGACATCGCCGCGCACTGCGACCGGCTGCTGCAGGTCCGGGACGGCCTGATCGTCGAGCAGTACGAGCTGCGGGCCGGGCAGGTGACCGCACATGCCTGACGTTTCGCCTCCCCGAGGATCGGCGCGCGCGGTCCTGCCGCTGGCGTGGCGGCTGACGAGGCTCGGCGGTCGGCGCGGCATGCAGAACCAACTGCTCGCGATCACCGCCGCCGCCGTCAGCGCCCTGGTTCTGCTGTCCCTGCTCGGCTTCGGCCTCGGCTCCTGGCAGCGCGCGGACCGGGCCGGCTGGCTCACCCCGGCCGCCTCCGCGGAGCCGACCGCGTTACAGGCCGCCACCACGATGTACGTCGACGGCGGCAGACCGGTCACCGTCGTCGAGCTCGCCCAGCTGCCGGGCAAGGCCGCCACGGCCGCGCCGCCGGGCCTGACCGGGTTCCCGCGCCCCGGCCAGGTCTACTACTCGCCCGCCCTGGCCGCGCTCATCCACCGGCTCCCCGCCGCGTCGCTGGCCGGCCGCTTCCCGCGCGCCGCCCGCCCGGGCACGCTCGGCAAAGCCGGACTGAGCAGCCCGGACGCGCTGATCGCGGTGATCGGCCGGGCCGCGGCCGATCCCGAGATGACCGCGCGACGCGGCAGCACACAGGACCAGTCGCCCACCGCCGTGGGCATCGCCGGGTACGCCACGACCGCCTCCGGCACGCTGAGTACCAACGTCAGCTGGGCCTTCCTGCTGGCCGGAGCGCTGCTCATCGTTCCGATCACGGTGCTCGCCGCCGCGTCCGGCCGACTCGGCGCGGCCCGCCGCGAACAGCAGCTCGCCGGGTTGCGCCTGGCCGGGGCCACGCCCCGTCAGATTCTAGGTCTCGCATCCGTCCAGTCCGCCGCGACCGGCCTGATCGGCGCGCTCATCGGGGCGGCGGCGTACGCGGCGCTGCTGCCGCTGCTGGGAAGCTACCGGGTCGGCGGCGGCACCTGGTTCATCTCAGACCTCTGGGTAGGTGTCCCCTGGGCTCTGGCCGTGCCGGCCGCGGTCACGCTGCTCACGGTGGCCAGCGCCGTCAGCGCGCTGCGCCAGGTCGTCGTCGCACCGCTCGCCGCCGCGCGCCGCCAGGACGCGCGTGGCACGCGCCGCGGCCGGGCGATCGCCTTCCTGCTGATCCTCGCCGCGGGCGCCCTCGCGCAACAGTCCGGCAGGCTGGACCGGGTCGGACTGCTCGCCCTGGTGGTGCTCGTCTTCCTCGCACTCGGCATCGTCGGCCCCTGGGCCGTGGACCGGCTCGGACGCCTGCTGTGCCGCCTCGCGCGCGGCCCCGTCCTGCTGCTCGCTGGACGGCGACTCGCCGACGATCCGCGCGCAGCATGGCGGACCGTCAACGGGCTCGCTCTCGCGGGGCTCGTCGCGGGCTTCTTCAGCATTGCGCAGCTCGGCGGGACCGGACAGAACTCCAGCGCGTCCGAGATCGCGCTCGCGGTCCCCCGGGCGAGCGCGACCGCGCTGGTCGCCCGGGCCGAACAGCGCCTCGAAGCCGCCGGGGTGCACGCCGCGGTGACCCTGAACGACCAGGACCAGCTGCTCTACGTCGATGACGACCAGACCGTGCTCGACGTCCAAACGTCCGCGGCGGCGGGACAGCTCGACCGCGCGGTGACCGCGCTGACCGGCCTGACCCCGACCGGATACCCGACCGCGGGCGCGTATCTCGGCTGGGACGATGCCCAGAGCATCAGGGACCTGTCCAGCATCTCGATCGCCGTGCTCGTGCTGAGCTTCGTCATCGCGATCGCCTCCGCCGGGCTGACCGCGGCGGCCACGGTGCTCGACCGCCGCGGCGTCTACCGCCTGCTGCGCCTGTCCGGCACCCCGCTCGGCATCATCGATCGGGCGCGTCTGAGCGAAACAGCCATCCCCCTGACGGTCATGGCGGGAACATCGACGCTGATCGGCGTGTACGCGGGGCTCAGGCTCAACGCCGCCCTGCACACGAGTGTCGACCGCGGCACGGCCCTGCTCCTGGCCGGCTGCGTCCTGCTGGGCTCCGCCGGGATGCTTCTGGCGCTCGGGCTGAGCAGACCCCTGCTACGCACCGTCACCGCGGATCCCGGCCGCCGCGCATCTCGCCGGGGCCGGGCCCGCCGCGAGGGCCGAAAGGCCCGCGCAGGCAAGGCCGAACGGTCCTGACCACGGCGCCGGGCGGCGGCCAGACTGAAAGCCGGTTGTTCCATCGGCCACTCGAGACGCTGTCCGGAGGCGATCACCATGACGCACCCGTTCATCACCCGCACCGGACAACCACCCGCCGCCGCGCGTCGGCTCCTGCGACGCGCTGGGCGCCACCGCGAAATCGAGCCCGTCGACCTGCGCACCCCTTCGGGTCGACGTCTGCCGCACCGACCGCCGTCGCCGTCTTCCTAGCGGTAGAGCGGCCTTCCGCAGACCACCCGATCGCGCTCGTATGGAGGACGAGCACCGAGGGCAACGCCCGGCGCGCCTACGGGACGATCTCGGCACCGGGCCATGATTGGATCGACGCCGGCAATCCGGGAGGTCCCGGCTATGGAAAGCCCTTCGCGGACCATTGAGGCCATCAGCGTGCGCGCGCTGTCCAAGAGCTACGAGGGCGTCGCGGCGGTGGCCGGGATCGATCTGAGCGTGGCCCGCGGCGAGGTGTTCGCGCTGCTCGGCCCGAACGGGGCCGGAAAGACCACCACCGTGGAGATCCTCGAGGGCTATCGCCGACGCGACGGGGGAGAGGTCTCCGTGTTCGGCCTCGACCCGGGCCGCGATCGGGCCAGGCTGAAGCCGCTGATCGGCATCGTGCTGCAGTCCACGGGCGTCGACCGCTATCTGACCGTGGCGGAGACCGTGCGGATGTACGCGGGCTATTACCCGCACCCGCGCCCGGCCGACGAGGTGATCGATCTGGTCGGCCTGTCCGCCAAGCGGAACAGCCGGGTGGTCAAGCTGTCCGGCGGGCAGCAGCGTCGCCTGGACGTGGCTGTGGCCCTGGCCGGGGACCCGGAACTGCTCTTCCTCGACGAGCCGACCACCGGCTTCGACCCCTCCGCCCGGCACGAGGCCTGGCAGATCGTCAGAGACCTCGCCGCCCTGGGCAAGACCGTGCTGCTGACCACGCACTACATGGACGAGGCCCAGCAGCTCGCCGACCGGGTCGCGGTGATCTCCGCCGGGCGGATCGTGGCCGAGGGCACCCCGGACAGCCTGGCCGGCCGGGACCGGGTCAGGCCCCGGGTGCGCTGCCGGCTTCCGGGGGGCGTCGCGGCGCCGGAGGGCTTCGCCGCGGCACCCGCGGCGGACGGGTTCCTCGAGTTCGCGCCGGACGACCTGACCGCGGCCCTGCACCGGCTGACCGGCTGGGCGATCGACCGCGGCGTCGAACTGGAGGGCCTGCAGATCGTCCGGCCGTCGCTGGAGGACGTCTACCTGAGCCTGACCGACCCGACAGCGAGCGGACCCGGAGAAGGTGCGGCGCGATGAGCATCGGTGCCACGTTGAGGCAGGTCGGTTACGTCAACAAGATGTTCTGGCGTAATCCCGCCTCGGCCTTCTTCACCTTCGCCTTCCCGCTGATGTTCCTGGTGATCTTCACTGCTCTGCTCGGCCACGGCACCGTGGTGATCGGCGGCCGGCCGGTCCATCAGTCGACGTACTATGTCGCGAGCATGGGCGCGTTCGCGGTGATCACCGCGTGCTTCACGAACACCGCGATCAGCATGACATTCAGCCGCGATGCCGGGGTCCTCAAACGCACCGACGGCACCCCGCTGCCCGCCGGCGTCTATTTCGGGGCCAGGGTCCTGCACGCGGTGTTCGTCGCCGTGCTGCTGGTCGTGATCACCGCCGCGTTCGGCCGCGCGGCCTACCAGGCCGACATCCCCGGCGGAGCGACGCTGCTGCGTTTTCTGCTGATGCTGGTCATCGGCGCGACGAGCTTCTGCGCTCTCGGCTTCGCGATCACCGCGGCGATCCCCAACTTCGATGCGGCGGCGCCCATCGTCAACGCGGCGATCATGCCCCTGCTGTTTCTCTCCGGGATCTTCATTCCGCTCGGCGACAACGCGCCCGCCTGGATCGTCTGGGTGGCGAGGATCTTCCCGGTCAAGCACTTCGGCGACGGTTTCCAAGCCGCGTTCCTCGGGACCTCCTTCGCCTGGAGCGATGTGCTGGTCGTCGCCGGCTGGGGACTCGCCGGACTGCTCATCGCCGCCCGCTACTTCAGTTGGGAGCCGCGGTCGTAGGAAGCGGATGCGGAACCGGGCTCACGGAGCGCGATCCCCGCTCCCTGCCGGACACGGCGTTCCTTCCTGCCGGGCCCGGTTCCGTGCCGCCTGCAGCAGGCTGAGATAGTACTTCGCCCGTTCGTTCGCCTCGAGACCGGCGTTGATCAGCGACGGCACCTCCCTCCGTCTGTCACAGGTTTCAGCATGACCCGTCCCACGCACGCAGCAGGAGGGGGTCCAAAGTCCCACGATGCACCGGACCGCCGCCGGGGAACTCCCTCGGCCCACCTTCGCTCGCCCACCTCGGGCTGGCCAGGTCGTTCTTCGCCGTGATCAAGACCGGAACGGTGCCGCATGGGCCCGATATGCTGATGGAATGACCAGAACCGCCACCCCGGGACGCCCGCGCAGCGAGACGGCGCGGCTCGCGGTTCTGCATGCGGTGGAGGACATGCTCGTGGAGACCGGCTACTCGGCGATGACCATGAAGGGGATCGCGGAGCGCGCCGGAGTGGGCAGGCAGACCGTCTACCGCTGGTGGCCGACCAAGGCACACATCCTGATCGAGGCTTGTGCGGATGACGCACGCACGGTGCTCACCGTCACCGCCCATCAGGACCCTGTGCGGACGATCACCGACTTCCTGGTCGCGCTGGTCCAGTTCCTCACGACCTCCGCAGCCGGCGCCGCCTATCGGGCCCTGCTCGGCGAGGCGCAGCACGACGCTGAAGTCGCCGGCCTCTTCGACAAGGCGGAACTGCTCGCCGGACCGGCCCGCGCGGCACTCGAACACGTCCGTCGACACTTTCCGGGAATGCCGCAGGACCGGCTCGCCGCAGCCGAACTCTGCGGCCCGATCGTCCTCATCGTGATCAGCGGCGGCAGTCCGCCGTCATTCCGCGACCTGCGCGCCCACGCCGATCGCCTCGCCGCTGCGTGGGCCTGAGATCCCTGCGCTCATGGCTGTCACGGCGTTACTCAAGTCCGCGAAGTGAGTTCCCCGTCGTCC
>NZ_JAGSOH010000166.1 GCF_018139625.1 Actinospica acidithermotolerans
CACCAACACCGCCAGCAGAAACAGGCCACCCTGCGACGAACGCAGATACCCGGCCGCCGCCGCCCGACCCGAGCGCTCCGGTGCCCCCGCCGCGACAGCCGCCTGTGCCATCCTCGCCCTCTCGTCTCATCTCGGCCTCGAATGCATACGGATGGACCGCACGCCGAGGCAGCGCCTTCACGGCGCCGAACAGATTGCAGTATGCAATAACTATAGGATCAGCTGCCCGCAGGTGCAACGTTCCGGATTCCGCCCTGCTCCCGGCGCCGGCGGCGGGTCCGCGTCGCGCGGAAGGCGCCCGAGCCGGTAGAAAGGACGAATGCGCACTCCTGACGGGCGACCCTCCGGGCTTTCACCCGAGCACACAGCCGGACGCGCCGAGGATCCCGATCAGGTCGTCGCCGCGCTGCTCACGGCGTCGCGCCTGCTCGTCGCCATCGCGGCGAAGTCGCTGACCGCGGTCGAGGAGACCCTCACCCTGCCCCAGTACCGCCTGCTCGTCGTCCTCGACTCCCGCGGCCCCTCCAGCCTCGCCGGGCTCGCCGAGGCCCTCGAGGTCAACCCCTCCACCGCCCTGCGCATGGTCGAACGGCTCACCACCGCCGGCATGGTCGAGAAGACCGCGAACCCCGCCCGCCGCCGCGAAGTGCTCCTGCGCCTGACCGGCGCCGGCTGGCAGACCGTACGCCAGGTCACCGAGGCCCGCCGCACCGAGCTCTCCCGCATCGTCGCCGCCATGCCCGCCGAACAGCGCACCCAGCTCGTCACCGCCCTGACCGCCTTCACCGAAGCCGGCGGCGAACCCCCCGAACGCCTGCCCGTACTGCCCGGCTGGCACTGAGGCGCAAGATCACGCCCACGATCGCTCCCCCAGCACGGACGATCCAGCCTCGCGACCAGCGGCAATCGACGCACTTGACGAAGCGACTCGCAGAGAGCCCGCTTCGACACACGCGTGGTCGCTCGGCCGCGGGAGTGCCCCCAGATCCGGATCAGCCCGGATCAGCCCGGATCAGCCCGGATCAGCCCCGATTGTAGTGATAGTGCACTTCCGAGACGCTTGGCGGAGCAGACGGGTCGGGAAAGTCCTGCTCCTTGAGCAGCGGCTCCAGCCGCTGCGTGAAGTACGCCTGAAACGCCTCGGGCGACTCCCACACGTCCACGACGCGCAGACCCGCACCCGTAACCATCGCGGTGTGGCAGATGAGCCCCTCGACAGGTCGCCCTGAGCGCGTACCCGCGCGCTGGTCGACGGCGTCGTACTGCTGCGCCGTGACTCCCTGAAACTCGGTTTCGATCAAGACGGCCATGACACTCTCCGCTAGGGGCGGGCGACCTCCCCGACCGCAGGGTGCGGATACGCCTTCTCCAGTCTTGCTCCGCGACGCCGAGCTCGCAATCCGGCCCATAGAACCGCGCCGGCCCGTGCCCCGCGCGCAGGGCCGGCCCCCGAGCCTCCGGACACCGCGCCCGCCCTCGCCGCGAGGCCGGTCGCTCCGCCCAGGTCCCGATCCGATCCCAGATCGAAATTGCAGTGTGCAACGTTTTAGCGGCGGAATCGCCGGTAACCCGCGCGCGGTGGACACCGAAAACACGAGAGAAGGCCCAGACCATGCCCGCATCCGTCTCTTCGATGAGAGCACGCCGGAGAGTGCGTAACGGCGTCCGGCTGCTGGTGCTGTCCGCCGCCGTGCTGATGGCTGTCGGTTTCCTCGGCCACTGGGTCGGACTGGTCATGCTGACCACCACACTCGGCCCGACCGCCTACCTGCTGCTCGCCCAGCCGGAGAACGAGCAAGCCCGCGTGCGCAGCGCGGTGCTCGGACACGGTGCGGCGACAGCCTGCGGGCTGGCGATGCTCGCCGCGTTCGGGCTCTGGAACGCGCGATCGGTCGCCGTCGTCCACCGCGAAAGTCCGGCCCAGATCCTCGCCCAGGCACTCGCTGTCGGCGCCACATTGCTCGTGCTGACACTGCTCGACGCTCACCACCCCCCGGCCGCCGCCACAGCCCTGCTGATCACCTCCGGCATCGCACGGCCGGGTCTGCCGCTGTTCGGCATGCTCGCCGGCCTGGCCGCGCTCATCGCCCTGTCAGCCGCCCTCTCCCTAGCCACCCGCAGGTCCACCTCCCGGCACGATCCCGAACCGAAGGGAACCCGCCCGTGCTCACCCGACCGCCCGCCTGGATCGAGACGATCGGCTGGTTCAGCCTCAGCGCCGCGTTCACCAGCGTCCTGATCATCACCGCCGACATCCTGCGCGGCCACCGCCAGAAGATGTGGATCATGAATCTGGTCTATCCGATCACCGCGCTGTACTGGGGGCCGGTCGCTCTCTGGTTCTACCTGCGGTATGGCCGGCGCACGGCCAAGCCGGAGATCAGGGCGCACGGCATGCCGGACAGCGAGAAGCTGCCCCGGTGGAACACGACCGCGAAAGCCGTCAGCCACTGCGGCGCCGGCTGCACTCTCGGCGACATCGCCGCCGAATGGCTCGTCTACGGCACCGGCCTGGCCATTGCCGGCAAGGCCCTGTACGCCGACTTCGCGCTCGACTTCGCCTTCGCCTGGGTGCTGGGCATCTTCTTCCAGTACTTCACGATCGCACCCATGCGCGACATCAGCGTGCTCAAAGGAATCGCCGCCGCGATCAAAGCCGACACGCTGTCCATCCTCGCCTTCCAGGTCGGCCTCTTCCTCGGCATGTGGATCTACCAGGACCTCATCTTCTCCCCCGGCCTGGCCAAAACCACCGCCACCTACTGGATGCTCATGCAGATCTCGATGATCATCGGCTTCTTCACCGCCTGGCCCGTCAACGTCGCACTCGTGCGGCTGGGCTGGAAGGAGCGCATGTGAGCCGAGGTCCCGCCGCGTTCCCGGGGACATCGCCGTTCCCGGGCACATCGCCGCGTTCCCGGGCACATCGCCGCACCAGGGACATCAAACGCCTGCGACCGCAGCCGTACCTTGACTAAGCAGGCGCGCGGACTACCGGTCGCTCGCCCGTGGACGCCACAGATCAGCCTCATTGCGCCGCGCGGAATGCGCCGGGCGTCATCCCGACCTCCCGCATGAAGAACTTCCCGAAGTTCGTGGCTTCGCTGAACCCGACTGCGCGCCCGATCGAGGCGATGTTGAGGTCGGTGTGCACGAGGAGCCGCTTCGCCTCCAGCGCCACCCTCGCGTCGAGGAACTGCTTGGCGCTCGTGCCGGTCGCCGCGAGACATGCTCGGGTGAGTGTGCGTGGCGCGTAGCCCAGCCGCGAGGCGTAGACCTGCACGTCCCGCGTGACCGTGAACGACTGCTCCACCGCGGCCCGGAATGCGCGGAAGACCTCGTTGGCGTGGTCGTCGCCGGACGGCTGCTGTGCGCGTGCGACCCGCAGCAGCATCGCCGTCGTCAGGTGCCGCAGCACCCCGACGGACAGGCGCACGGGGTTTGCGCGCCGCGTGTCAAGGAGGCGGTACTCGGCAAGGATCTCCGCGGCGGCCCGGTGCAGCGCGTCGGCCTCGGCGCCGTCGGTCGTCACTGCCGCGGGCCCGAACTCGAGATCGAGCAGCGTCGCAACGCTGCCAGTGCGCGGCGGGAAGTCGGCGGTGAACAGCAGAACGACCGCGTCCAACTCGGTCAGCCTGCCGTTCGCCCCGGCCGGAAGCCGCTGCACCTGGCCGGGGCGGACGTGCAGCACCGTCCCGGGCCCGCACGCGTACGGCACGAAGTCCACCGCCGCGCTCGCGACCCCGGAGCGGATGACGGTGAGCTGGTGGAAGTCGGCCCGGATCGGCGAGGCGGCGATGTGAGCCTTCGTCCGGGCCCGCAACTGCGCGAACGTCATCGCCTCCAGGCCGAGGCGTGGCCGGTCGGGGTTGTCATACGTGAGCCCGACGATCTCAGACTGTCCGGAATCGACCATGGTGGGTCCGGACTTTACCTCGTCTAACAGGGCTTCGTCGAGCGATCCTGGTGAGGCGGCAGTGATCGACCATAACGAGATCGACCACGACGAGCCGCCGAAACGAACACGCCGTACCAGCCATCCAAGGAGCAACCCAGCATGAACACCCAGACCCTCGACGCCGCGCGCCTCCCCTTCGTCTACGAGCAGGCCCTGAACGCAGGCGACGTCGACGCCGTCCTGTCGCTGTTCGAGCCGGAAGCGACGATGCGCACCGTCACCGGCGAGGTCATCGCCGGCGAGGCGAAGCTGCGAGCGGAGACCCTGCAGACGATCGCGACCAAGGCGCACCTGACCAACAGGGAGCGGCACACCCTGATCGCGGGCGACACGGCCCTGCTGATCGTCGACTGGACCCTGACGGCGACACTGCCGGACGGCACCAGCATCAACCCGACCGGCACGACCACGGCGGTCGCCCGCCGGACGCCCGACGGCTCGTGGCGCTTCGCCGTGCTCAACCCTCTGGGCATCGCATAGGAAGCCGGCAGGATCGCGTGGTTCGGGGCCTCGGGAGCCTCGCCGTCACGCAAACGTGTAGATGCTGATCTCGCCGCCGGTGATGGTGACGGTGCCCGCCGGGGTGTCCTGGGCGTGCCAGATGACGTATTCGCCCTCGCGCAAGTCGGGGTAGACGGCGTCGTAGGTAGGCGGTGTGGTGTGGCGTTCGCGAACCATGGAGTGGGTGCGCACGGACGCGGGCTCGCCCTGGCGCGATACGGGGCTGATCTCGATCTCGCGGCCGAGGTGGGAGGCGTCGGACTGCAGGATCAGGGCGCCGATGTCTCCTCCAATGTCCAGGACCACGCTGGCGGTGGAGGACGGTCCGTAGTGGTGGTGGGTATGCGCGTGGCTCATCGGGATGAAACTCCTTGATCGCTTTTCCAGCGGTGGGAAGCGGCCCGGTCCCGCCGCTGTGGAGGCGGGACCGGGCCTTTGGGGACGCGGCGCGCGCACAGGAGGGGCGTTGTCAGCGTTGTGGCGCGCCGCGCCGGTTCGTGGCTACGCGGTGGTGTAGCCGCTGTAGGGGACGCCGAGGTAGGGGAAGTTCGGCAGGTAGCCGGACGGGACGTCCGCCGCGGTCAACCCGTCGGTGATGGCGCCGACCGCGGCGTCGGGCGTGTAGGTCTTGTCGATCAGCGGATAGGTGGCCCCGGCGATCGCGCGCAGTTCGACGGTGACGACGTCGTCGGCGACGCGGCGGCCGTTGGGGAAACCCGCGGCGTCTCCGGCGATCAAGCCGAGCGGGTTGGGGTTCTTCGTGGGGGCGATCGCCACGTTGAGCCGCAGCATGTCGGCCTGCGTGTCGCCGGTGTAGTTCTGGAAACCGGGCACGACCCCGGACGGGATTCCGGTCAGCAGGATCGCCTCGAGGTCCGCGCGAGCGGTCTTCGCGGCGTCGAGCGCGGCAAGGTGGGGAAACACGCCGGGGTAGAGGACCGGCAGGAGCCCGGCGAGTTCGGGGTGGGCGACATACGGGGCGAAGGCCTTGTCGTCGGCGGGGGGCAGCGCGTTCCACTCGTCCTTGCGTGCCATCGGCACCAGCACCTCGTTGAACAGCGGGTTGCCGAGCCGGGAGACCTGGGTGTAGGCCCCGTATTCGATGTCGTGCCCGGCCTCGTCCTGGCGGATCACGGCCTTGCGCCGGCTGGCGGTGGTCCACACGCCGATCACCGCGCGCGGGTCGGCGGCGCTGGTGGCGCGGTGGCCGTCCCGGGTCAGTTCGGTGATCGGGACCTGCAGGGCGATCGAGTGGACGTTGACCCTGGCGGTGGAGTTGACGCCCGGCATCTTCGCAAGCCCGGGCAGCCCGAAGGTGGCGTGCAGGTTCGCGAACGGGCGCAGGACGCCGAGGTCGAAGATCGCCCCGAGGTCGACGTAGAAGCCCTCCGCGCGCTGACCGGCGAATACGCTGCGGCCGTTGCCCAGCGCGTGCACGGCCGAGGCGGCGAGTGCGGGGTAGTCGGGGGTGGACAGCGGCCCGATGTTGCACGGCGGGCAGGACAGGCCGCGCCCGAGTTCCGCGCAGCGCCCGGGCGACTCGACGCGGGTGACCGAGTAGGTCTGGCGCCGGTTCCAGTTCGGCGAGTCGAGGGCTTCGATGGGTCCGGTGTTGTACAGGAACGTGTTCTTGTTCGGGACCGTGGTGGTGAACTCGAACTGATAACTGATGTCGGCGCGTCCGTCGCCGTCGTTGTCGATGTGGATCTCGTAGAGGACGTCGTCGCCGAACTCGTAGAAGTTCGGGCCGCCGTCCGGGCCCTGCAGCGGCAGGTAGTTGGCGATCAGGGTGACGGTGTCGGGCTTGTCGGGGCTGACGAACGCGTAGAGGTCGGTGCTGTCGGCGACCGGGTCCTTGGAGATCTCGGGTGCTTCGCGGTGGGAGGACATCGGATTTCGAATCTCTCTGCTGGGGGAATCGGTGAGGCGAGCCGGCTCGGTGCGCTCAGCGCGCGAGCCGGGCCAACTGCGCGGCGAGCGCCCGGTCGGTGCAGGTCCGGTGGCCGTGCTCGGTGTAGACCTCGAGCGTGCCGAGGCGCGCGTCGAGCACGCGCACCAGCACGCCGTCCCCGGCCTCGGGACGGTGCTCCGGGGCGTCCGCGGCCGTCTGCCCGGGTACGGTGGCGGCCTCGGCGCCGGCCGCGGGCCCGGCCAGCGCGAGTGCGCCGCCGACGGCCGCCGCCGTGGCGGCGGTCTTGACCAGGGACCTGCGGGAGAGGTCGGAGCCTGCAAGGGGGTAGGTCATGCTGTCACGCTTCCTACTCGCGAAATCGCCCGCGCCGGACGGTGCGGGCGGTCGGGATCTTCGGCAGTGACGCGGCTCTCGCCGCGGCCTGAAGTCGACACCTGCTTGTCTTCGCGGCGGTGCCACGTCTGGATGGCGATCGAGCCGGTCTTTCATCCATCCGGCCCAATTCGCAGCTCATCGGATAGACCGACTGGTTCGCGATCTACGTGACGTCGCCATGGCGTATTCGGCGGGCCGCGCCGCCGGCGAGCCGGCCGCGTCCGGGTCCGCGTCGAAAGGTGCTCTCAGTGCCGAGTCCACGAGGTTGTGCGACTGCCGGAGCTCTTCGAGTACGTCGCCGTCGATGAGCGCGCTTGGGTGTGGTGTCGATGAACTCGCGCATGCCCTTGGTCTGGCTGGTGTTCAAGACAATCTTACGACTGGCCGATACTGCGCGTGACTCTGCGGACGAAAGACCGAACCCGGTCAAGAGGCAGCTGCCTGACACTCTCAGCCATCTGAACCTATGGAACGGCGCCCCCGCCGCACGCGTAGCGATTTCGCGGGCCGGATCGTCGCACCCAGGGGACCATACGCACCCGTGTTCGGGGGCTCTCGCCGTGTTCCCACTTTCCGGTCTGCCGGGGTCAGCGGAACGGACTGGTAGGCGCGTCCGGGCGGCAGCCGACTCCGTTATCAATATCCATATTACTGATGGTTTCTCCTGGATGCACACGTCATGGTTCGAATGCGTGCACAACTCATACGAACTTCGGCGGGTCGGCCGAGATTGGCTGGGGCCGCTTCACTCGGGTGATCGGCTGGAGCGGGACTCGCCGCCTCAAACTGCGGCCTGCGTGCTCCGGAGGGAGCCGGGTCGCGCGCGGCGCCGAGGAGCAGGCCGTCAGCCCGGACGTTCAGCTGAGCCCGGCCCACCCGGCAGCGCCGCTCACTGCCTGGGCCCGGCACAACGCCGCCGCGTTCAGCGGACTACGGCCGGAGGCCCCTCGCCTGCCAGGCTTCCGCCCGGCAGGCGCTTTCCGGGTCGCCTCTGCGGGGACGGCAAGGAGCCCGGTCTTCCGCGGCGGTTTCGTGCTCGCTGCGGAAGACCGGGCTCGGAGGCCTTGCGACGTGCGACGGACTAGGCGAAGAACTTCAGTAGTTGCTCGTTGACCTCGTCGGCGTGAGTCCAGCACAGGCCGTGGCCGGCGCCCTCGAGCGCGACGTAGGTGCTGCCCTTGATCAGCTCGTGGGTGCGCGGGCCGCAGGCCTCGATCGGCAGGATCCGGTCGGCGGTGCCGTGCAGCACCAGGACCGGGATATCGATCTTCGTCAGGTCGTGGCGGAAGTCGGTGTGCCAGGTCGCCACGCAGGCGACGGTGCCGGCAGCCGAGGCGGACACCGCGGTGTTCCACGCGTCCTGGACGACCTCGGCGCTGATCCGCTCGCCCAGGGTCTCGTCGAGGTTGAAGAAGTTCTTGTTCCACTCGGTGAAGTAGGCGAAGCGGTCGGCCGTGAGCGCCGCGGCGATCTCGTCGAATACCTCCTGCGGCACGCCGTGCTCGGTCTCCGGGGTCTTGAGCAGGTAGGGCGGGACGCCGGAGACGATCACGGCCTTGCGGATCCGGCCGGAGCCGTAGGTGCCGAGGTAGCGGGCGATCTCGCCGCCGCCCATCGAGTGCCCGGCCACGTCGACCTCGTGCAGGTCGAGGTGGGTGAGCAGCTTGTCCAGGTCGGCGGCGAAGGTGTCGTAGTCGTAGCCGGTCGACGGCCGCCCGGAGCGGCCGAAGCCGCGCCGGTCGTAGGTGATCACCCGGCGTCCGGCGGCCAGCAATGCCCGTTCCTGCCGCTCCCAGGCCCTGCCGCTGAGCGGGAAGCCGTGGATGAGCACGATCGGGCGGCCCTGGCCGTGGTCCTCGTAGTAGATTTCGATCGGCGCGGTGTTCTCCTGGCCGACGGTCACGTAAGGCATGTGCTTGTATCCTTCCGGCGTACTCAGGCGGGAACGACGTAGGGGAATTCAGCGCGGCGCGCCTGCGCGGCGGTGGCCGGGGTCAGGCCGGCGGGCACGCCCATGTTGGTGACCAGCGAGAGCATCGCCTCGGGGGCGTTGTCGGCCAGGGTGCGGCCGTTGCGGGTGGCGAAGCCGAACTGGGCCGGGCTGCCCACGACGTAGGGCAGCACGTCGGGCAGCAGTTGTCGTGCCACCTCCTGGCCGTAGCCCTCCGGGTCGGTCGAGGTGCCGGTGGCCGCGACGACGGCGGCGACGCGCTCGGCGATGAACGAGCCTGCGGCGGCGCGGTCCTCGGAGGGGTGGCGGGTGTTGGCCGGGTTGGAGAAATCGGTGTCGCCGGGCCAGAAGATCGGCCACATCATCGGGTGTCCCGCGCGGTTGATCTGCCGCCAGCCGCCTGCGTCGGTGGCCAGCTTGGTCGCCGCCCACAGCCCGATTCGGGTTCCAGGACGCAGGGTCGAGTGCTCGTGCGAGACCTCGAGCACGATGGTCTCCACGGTGGTTCCGGCGAAGGTGTTCTTCGCCTCGCTCGGCCGCCAGCCCGACAGGTCGACGGCGGTGCCCTTGCCCACCGCCTCGTTCACGCGGGCGAGCAGGGACAGGTCGATGTAGAACGAATCGGCGATGCGTCCGGCCCACACTCGCACCCCGTCGACCGCTGCCGTCTCGCCGGTGCGCCCTTCGAGCACGAGCTTGCCTGCGGCGCCGTCCTCGCGGGCGTCGCCACCGGTCAGGGCGTCGAGTCTGAGGTTCTGACTGCCGGCGGCGTCGGCCTCGGTGAAGGAGAACCGGTAGGTGAGGCTCTCGACGTCGGCGCCGTTGACGTGGACCTTGAACTCGTAACGCGCCTCCGGGTGGAAGCCCGGTTCCGCGTAGACGCCGGTGATGTTCGAGTTGACGTCCATCACGAACACGGTGCTGTTCTCACCGGAGAAAACATAGAGGTCGTCGAGGAAGAGCTGGCCGTTCTGGGCCGCCAAAGGCGTGTCAAGATGATGCGACATGAATAATCCTCTTCGCTTGTGCTGCCCGATCGGGTGAGGCGCTGCCGCGCTACGGGACATGAGACTGCGCGACAGGGCGCGGCACGAACCCGCACGCTGCACCGAAATCTGTACACCCGGAGATTCTGCGTTTAATCACAACAACTGTGCTACGTATGGTGCGAGTCCGCGACTTGTCGGCCGAAGCCGTGATCCGCACTGCTCATCCTGGTCGGCACCATCGGCTTCCGGTAGCGGCCTATCGCGAATGCGGCGATAATGCCCGGTTATGAGCGCGTCGCCACCAGACCTCGCCAACCTGAAGCTGCTGATGCTTGTGGCGGAGCTGGGCAGCCTGGGCCGGGCAGCCGGGCGAATGGGGATCAGCCAGCCCGCCGCGAGCAAGCGCCTGGACCAGCTCGAGCGTCGACTCGGTCTGCGCCTGGTGGACCGGGACACGCGCGGTTCGGCGCTCACGGTCGAGGGCAAGGCCGTGTGCCAATGGGCCGCAAGGGTTCTCGACGAGCTCGACGCACTGCTGGCGGGTGCGGCAGCGCTGCGCGGCGAGCTGGAGACCGACCTGCGGTTGGCCTCCAGCATGACCTTGGCCGAGCACTACGTGCCGCGCTGGATCGGCACGCTGCAGCGCACGTCGCCCGAGGTGGTCGTCAGCCTCAAAGTGACGAATTCAGAGCAGGTCGCGGCCCTGGCCACGGCCGGCGAGATCGGTCTGGGGTTCATCGAGGCCCCCACGGTGCCGCACGGGCTCGCCTTCCAGCAGGTCGGCGCCGACCGGCTCATCGTCGTGGTGGCCCCCGGACACCCGTGGGCTCGACGCACCACACCGGTGGACCTGGCAGAACTGGCCCGTACCCGGTTGATCGTGCGCGAGCCGGGGTCAGGCACCCGCGAGACGTTCGAGCGCCTGTTGTCCGGTGCGGGTGCCGAACCTGTCAGGCCGCTGATGGTCCTGGATGCGAACGCGGCGATGCGCGCCGCGGTGGCCGACGGCGCGGGCCCGGCAGTGCTCAGCGCCGTGACGGTACGAGAGGACCTGGCAGCCGGCCAGGTCGTGGAGGTACCGGTCGCGGGCGTCGACCTGCACCGGCGGCTGCACGCCGTGTGGGCCGAGGGCCGACGGCTGACCGGCGCCGCAAACGCGCTGCTCCGGATCGCCCTAGCTGCGGGGAACTAGACAACTTCCGCGGATACCGCCGGAAGGATCGACAGCCAAGCACAGGTGACTGAACGCGTCTGACGGAGCGTCAAGGGTGCTGCAGGCGACCCGAGTGACCGCGCCGACTGACGCCGGAGACTACGCCGCGCGGCCGCGCCGACATCGCCGCCTACCGCGCGCAGAACCGCGCAAAACACAGCTTCAGCCGGAGCACGTGCACGTTCGCCCAACTCCAGAAAGTCGAAACGAGCCTCCGCCGACAAATTCGCCCACGAACTCGCCCACGAACTCGCCCACGAAAACGACCAGGACGACGACACCGACGACCTGCCGCTGATCACCGCATAGCCAGACACACACGCCGCTCCCCCGCGGCCGACCTGCGGAAATCATTACCACAAGGACGATATGCCCCATCCTATTCATGTTTCGGAAGCCCCACCGTCGGGCCGGTGTCACCGGAGCCGCGCAACCCCACTCCCCCAAGGCGCGCGCGAGGCCGGGCCCGGTTCGCGCCTGCGAGCAGAGATCAGGACTCTGCCCCTACACTCAACGGTCTCGGCTTCGTCGGACCCTTGCAAGCACCCGGGGAAGCGAGCGGACACCCTACATGAGCGCGGTTGGCCGTGACGCCTTGAGTTGGGCCCAGTGTGACGGTCCGAGCTGGGCCCGGTTATGGGGTGGCGGGGGTGGCGGTGTCGGCTTGAATTGGTCCCGGTTTCGGGTGCTGACGGTTTGAGCTGGACCCACCTGATGGCTCGTCGGTTCGTGCTCCGGCGGGCTTGTTGGAGCGTTTTCCGGTGCTGGTGCCGTTCGCGGCGGCTTGTGCGGCGTATCGGGAGTGGGTCAGTCGGTAGGAGACGGTGCCGGTCTGGATGAGCGTGGCGTTGTACGTCAGCCGATCGATGATCGCGGCGCAGAGCCTGGGGTCCGTGAAGGTGCGCGCCCAGGAGGAGAACGCCTCGTTGGAGGCGACCGCAATGGCCTTCTTCTCCTCGCGTTCGGTCAGGACCTGGAAGAGAAGTTCGGCGCCGCGCCGGTCGAGTTCGAGGTAGCCGAATTCGTCGATGGCCAGGAGGTCATAGCGTGCGTAGCGGCTGATGGTTTTGGTCAGCAGTTTCTCGTCGGCGGCTTCGACGAGTTCGTTGACGAGTTTCGCGGCGGTGGTGTAGCGCACCCGGTGCCCGGCCAGGGCGGCGGCCGCGCCCAGGCCTATGAGCAGGTGGGACTTGCCGGTGCCGGAGTCCCCGATCAGGCAGAGCGGCTCGCCGCGGCGTACCCAGTCGCATTCGGCGAGGGTGTTGATGACGGCGGGGTTGACGTCCTTGTTCGCGTTGTAATCGAAGTCTGCCAGCCACTTGGTGCGCGGGAATCCGGCCTGGCGCAGGCGGGCCTCGGTGCGGCGTCGTTCGCGTTCCTCGCACTCGGCGATCAGCAGTTCGGCCAGCGCGCCCTGGTAGCTCAGACGCTCGTCCTGGGCGCGGGCGAGGATCTTCGAGTAGGTGTCGCGGATGACCGGCAGGCGCAGGCTGCGGCAAGCGCTGGTGATCGCCGCGTCGGTGGCCTGGTCGGTCAGGGCTCGGGCGGGCATGGTCTCGGGTCCCTCCGGTCGTTCAGCAGGGCGTCGTAGGCGGCCAGGCTCGGTAGGGGTCGGGTGTCGGGCGGCAGCGCTGCCGCCCGACACCCGACC
>NZ_JAGSOH010000167.1 GCF_018139625.1 Actinospica acidithermotolerans
AAGCTGAACCCGGTGAACGCCACGACGATCACCACCGCCGCGATCACACACTGCCGCAGAATCCGCCGCAGCCCCCCGACCCTGCGCTCCCCGCCCGCGCGTCGCCCGTCGGCCGGCGGATCCTGAGGCGTTGCCATGATGAGCCCAAGCCTACCGGCGGCGTGTCGCGGTACGTCGCCGGGCCCGCTCAAATCCCCATCACCCCCTCAATACCCCTTGGGGGTATAGGGTGGGAACCGGAGCCGGCCGGCGGATCGTGAGGGGAGATGCCCATGCACGCGATTGTGCACGCACTGACCATCACCGGGTCGATGACGTGGCAGATCACCTGGGCGCTGATTCTCGGCTTCGCGCTCTCGGCCGTCGTCCAGGCGGTCGTTCGGAAGAGCACGGTGGCACGCGTCCTCGGGGACGGACGGCCGAGGACGCTCGCGATCGCTTCGCTGCTCGGGGCGGCTTCGTCGTCGTGTTCGTATGCGGCGGTGGCGCTGGCGCGGTCGCTGTTTCGCAAGGGGGCCGACTTCACGGCGGCGATGGCGTTCGAGATCGCGTCGACGAACCTTGTCGTGGAACTCGGCGTGATCCTGGCGCTGCTGATGGGGTGGCAGTTCACGCTCGCCGAGTTCACCGGCGGCCCGATCATGATCGTGGTGCTCGCGCTGCTGTTCCGGCTGTTCCTGCGCGACCGGCTGCTGCGTCAGGCGCGCGAGCAGGCCGAGCGCGGCGTGGCCGGATCGATGGAGGGGCACGCGGCGATGGACATGTCCGTCGGCGGCGACGGCTCGTTCCTGCGCCGGCTGCTCTCCGGGCGCGGCTTCACCTCGGTGTCGCACGTGTTCGTGATGGAGTGGGCCGCCATTCTGCGCGACCTGGTCGTCGGGCTGCTGGTGGCCGGCGCGATCGCGGCGTGGGTGCCCGACTCGTTCTGGCACGGGTTCTTCTTCGCCGGGCATCCGGCACTCGCGAGACTCTGGGGCCCGCTCGTCGGCCCGCTGGTCGCCGTCGTCTCCTTCGTCTGCTCGATCGGCAACGTGCCGCTCGCGGTGGTCCTGTGGCAGGGCGGCATCAGCTTCGGCGGCGTCGTGGCCTTCATCTTCGCCGACCTGCTGATCGCGCCGATCCTCTCGATCTACCGCAAGTACTACGGCCTGCGCATGGCCGCCTTCCTCGCCGCCACGTTCTACGCCGCGATGGTCGTCGCGGGCTACGTGGTCGAACTCGTCTTCGGCGGCCTCGGCCTGATTCCCTCGCAGTCCACTGCGAAGGTGCCGGACCAGGGCGTGAGCTGGGACTACACGACCTACCTGAACATCGCATTCCTCCTGCTGGCCGCCGTGCTGGCGATCCGCTTCCTCCGGACCGGCGGGATGATGATGCTCAAGATGATGGGCGGCGAGCCGGAGTCGGCGTCCGAGTCTGGAGCGACGTCGGCCGCTGAATCAGCCGGTGGCACCGAGGCGCATGACCATCACCGCCATCATGACCATCATCAGGACCGCCGCTAGCTGAGCCACGGCCACTCGACCCTCAGATCGTCCCGCCGTTGCTTCGGGCTTCGGCCTGCCTCACAACGTCGTGGGCAGGCCGAAGGCCGGGAACAGGTCGGGGGCGTGGAAGACGTCGACGCGGGCCACGCCGTCCGCGCCGACCGTGAACAGGTGAAGGTTGAGCGCCTCGAACCCCGGCGTGCCGCGACGGCGGTAGAGGGCGTAGGCGGGACGCGCGTTGGCCTCGCCGATCGGCACGAAGCGGTAATCGCCGCCGCGTGCGAAGACGGTGCCGAAGAATTCGGCGATCGCGTCGCGCCCGAGGAACCAAGCCGCGTACGGCGGCATCTGGAGCAGCGCGTCGTCGCGCAGGGCGCGCTTGAGCGCGTCGAGGTCCTTCGATTCGAACGCGGCCACGTAGCGCTCGAGCAGGCCGCGCAACTCCTGTCCGGTCGGCTCCCTCAGCCCGCTCTCGTCCGGCATCGCCGCGGCCAACTGCGCCCGGGCACGTTGCAGGGCGCTGTTGACGGCCGCGGGCGTGGTCTCGAGCAGCGCCGCGGTCTCGGCGGCGCGGAACGCCAGCACATCGCGCAGGATCAGCACCGCGCGTTGCAGCGGCGGAAGATGCTGGAGCGCGGCGACGAACGCGAGCCGCACGCTCTCCCGCTCCGCCGCCAGCGTGGCCGGATCACGATGGTCGAGCCCTGAATCGGGGAACGGCTCCAGCCACGGGATCTCCGGAGCGCGGGCCAGCTCATTGACATCGGCGACGCTGCTCGGCGCCGACAGATCCGCCGGCAGTGCGCGCCGCTTCGCCGCGGCCAGCGCGTCCACGCACAGGTTCGTCGCGATCCGGTAGAGCCACGTGCGCACGGACGCGCGGCCCGGATCGTAGGTCTCGGCGGACCGCCAGGCGCGCAGCATCGTCTCCTGCACGAGGTCCTGCGCGTCGTGCAGCGAGCCCGTCATCCGATAGCAGTAGGCGAGGAGTTCGGCACGGTGCGACTCCGCGGCCTTGGTCATGCGGTCGGCGACCACAGTCATGTCTTCCATCAAAACATGCCGATGAGTTTCGGGCGCCGCGCCGGTACATACCTGCATGAAGCACATGACGACCTCGCAGAGATGGACCCTCGCACTCGCCTCGCTGGCTTCGCTGATGGTCGGCCTGGACGCACTCGTGGTCACCACCGCCCTCAACACGATCCGGTTGCGCCTTGGCGCCTCGATCGAGGACCTGGAATGGACCGTCAACGCCTACACGCTCGTGTTCGCGGCACTGCTGCTGACCGCGGCGGCGATCGGCGACCGCATCGGACGCCGTCGCCTGCTGGTGATCGGGCTGACCGTGTTCACGCTCGGCTCCGCCGCCTGCGCGCTCGCGCCGGGCATCGGAGCGCTCATCGCCGCACGCGCGGTGCAGGGCTCGGGCGCCGCGATGGTGATGCCGGCCGCGCTCGCGCTGGTCGGCGCGGCGTTCCCGCCCGAACGCCGGGGAACGGCGATGGGCGTCTTCGGCGGCGTCACCGGCCTGGCCGTACTCGGCGGGCCGGTGCTCGGCGGCGCCGTCGTGCAGGGCATGGCCTGGCAGTGGATCTTCTGGCTCAACGTGCCGATCGGCATCGCGCTGATCCCGCCGGCCACGCGGCGGATCACCGAGAGCACCGGACCCGCGCTACGGCTGGACCCGCTCGGCCTGCTGACCTCGGGGCTCGGCGTGTTCTGCGTCGTGTGGGCCCTGGTACGCGCGAACTCGGTCGGCTGGGGCTCCGCGCAGACCGTGGTCGCGCTGGTCGGCGGATTCGCGCTGCTGGCCGCGTTCGTCGTGGTCGAGGCCCGGGTCGCGGCGCCGATGCTCCCGCTGCGGCTGTTGCGCAACGTGCCGTTCGCCGCCGCCAACTCGGCCGGGCTGCTGATGACCGCGGGGATCTTCGGCGCGGCGTTCTTCTTCGCCCAGGACCTGCAGGCGGGCCGGCACCTGACCCCGCTCGGCGCCGGCCTGCACCTGCTCCCGTGGACGGCCACCCTCTTCCTGGTCGCCCCGCTCGCCGGCGCGGAGATCAACCGCTTCGGCGAGCGCCCGCTGCTCGTCTTCGGGCTGCTCGGCCAGGCGGTCGGCTTCGGCTGGATCGCCGTCGCCGCGCACGGCGGCTACCCCGCGATGATCCCGCCGATGGTGCTCGCGGGCTTCGGCGTCTCCACCGCGATGCCCGCGGTCCAGAGCGCGGCGCTCGGCGCGGTCCGCCCGCAGGAGATCGGCAAGGCGTCCGGCACCTACAACGCCATGCGCCAACTCGGCGGTGCCCTCGGCATCGCCGTGCTGTCCGCGGTCTTCAGCGCACGCGGCGGCTTCGCCACGCCGCACGCGGTGACCACCGGCTTCGGCGACGCGATGGTCGCCGCGTCCGCGCTGTCCGCTCTCGGCGCCCTCGCCGGGCTCGGCGTGGGCGCGCGAGAGCGGATCGACTACAGCACGTCCTCCCCGGACGCGACGATCATGGAGCGCACCTCCGCGTAGCCCTGAAGCTTCGCGACGTCGGCCGCGGTCGCCTTCCCTTCGGGGGAGGCGAACGCGGCCCGCAGCTCCTCCAGAGAGTCCCATTCGAGCTCGGCGACCTGGTAGTACGGCTCGCCGCGCACGGCCACGGCGTCCCGGCTGATCAGGTAGCGCCGCAGGCCCGGGATCTGCCGCGCGATCGGGATGTGCACCTCCCGGTAGTGCCGGTCGAAGGCTTCGGGATCGCTCGGGGTCTCCCAGAGCACGATGAATCTGGCGGTCATGGAACTGCTCCCATCGAGTGGATGCTGCCGATACACCCTTACCTACCGGCGAGCCGCGCCGTACTCATCGCTCGGCGGGAAGGATTTCCGGCCGAGCATCCGGTAGCAGTGCACCAAGAGCTCACCGCGATGAGCCTCCAGATCCACGTCGTCCATCATGCCCCACTTCGCCCACGTACGATGCTCGGGTGACCGGCAAAGCTACCGAGCAGCAGCGGCTGCAGGACCTCGCCCGGCTGCGGCGCGTCAAGGACCGGATCGACCGCGAGTACGCGCAGCCGCTCGACGTCGAGGCGCTCGCCCGCGGAGTGCACATGTCGGCCGGGCACCTCAGCCGCGAGTTCAAGGCGGCGTATGGAGAGTCGCCGTACGCCTACCTGATGACGCGGCGGATCGAGCGCGCGATGTCGCTGCTGCGGCGCGGCGACCTGAGCGTCACCGACGTCTGCTTCGAGGTGGGCTGCTCGTCGCTCGGCACCTTCAGCACGCGGTTCACCGAGCTGGTCGGCATGCCGCCGAGCGCCTATCAGAGGCAATCCGCGGACGAGACGGACGGCATCCCGTCGTGTACCGCGAAACAGGTCACCAGACCGATCAGGAATCGAGAAGCGGGCGGTTCGGGCGCCGCCTAGCATCGAGGCATGGACATCGACCTGACCATCAACGCCAGCTTCCTTCCGCACACCGACCCGGACGCCTCCCTGGCGTTCTACCGCGACACGCTCGGCTTCGAGGTCCGCAAGGACGTCCGCTACGGCGGCATGTGCTGGCTGACCGTCGGGCCTCCTGACCAGCCGAACACCTCCATCGTGCTCGCGCCGCCGGCCGCCGATCCCGGCGTCACCGAGGACGAGCGCCGCACGATCGCCGAGATGATGGCGAAGGGCACCTACGCGACCCTGCTGCTCGCCAGCCCGGACGTGGACGGCGCCTTCGAGCGCATCCAGGCGGGCGACGTCGAGGTGGTCCAGGAGCCGGCCGATCAGCCGTACGGGGTACGCGACTGCGCCTTCCGCGACCCGGCGGGCAACCTGATCCGCATCCAGCAGGCCGGCTGAGGCGGCGGCGGACCCGGGCGGACAGCGGACCACGGTAGAGAGCGGGCATCGGCAGGCAATGGCGACCAGGGCGAAGACAGAGACCGCCGCGCACGACGCGATCCGCGTCCACGGCGCGCGCGAGAACAACCTGAAGGACGTCAGCGTCCAGATCCCCAAGCGGCGGCTGACGGTCTTCACCGGCGTCTCCGGCTCGGGCAAGAGCTCGCTGGTGTTCGACACGATCGCCGCCGAGTCGCAGCGGCTGATCAACGAGACGTACAGCACCTTCGTGCAGGGATTCATGCCGACGCTGGCCCGGCCGGAGGTCGACGTCCTCGAGGGCCTGACCACCGCGATCGTCGTCGACCAGCAGCGGATGGGCGCCGACCCGCGGTCCACGGTCGGCACCGCCACCGATGCGAACGCGATGCTCCGCATCCTGTTCAGCCGGCTCGGCACCCCGCACATCGGCTCGCCGAACGCGTTCTCCTTCAATGTCGCCTCCGTCAAGGCGAGCGGCGCGATCACCGTCGAGCGCGGTGCCGGGACCAAGGCCGTGAAGGCGACCTTCAGCCGCACCGGCGGGATGTGCACGCGCTGCGAGGGCCGCGGCAAGGTCTCGGACATCGACCTCACGCAGCTGTACGACGCGTCGAAGACACTGGCCGAGGCGCCGTTCACGATCCCCAACTGGGGCGCGGACAACATCTTCAACTCCCGCATGTACGCCGAGTCCGGGCTGCTCCCGCCGGACAAGCCGATCGACAGGTTCACCAAGAAGGAGATGCGGGAGTTCCTGCACGGCGAGGCGCGCCGGGTGAAGGTGCAGGGCGTCAACGTCATGTTCGAGGGCCTGATCCCCAAGGTGCAGAAGTCGATCCTGTCCAAGGACCGCGAGGCGATGCAGCCGCACGTCCGCGCGTTCGTGGACCGCGCGGTCACCTTCCAGACGTGCCCCGAGTGCGACGGCACCCGGCTGAGCGAGGCCGCGCGCTCGTCGAAGATCAAGGGGATCAGCATCGCCGACGCATGCGCGATGCAGATCAGCGACCTGGCCGAGTGGGTCGGCGGGCTCAAGGAGCCGACGGTCGCGCCGCTGCTCGACTCGCTGCGTGAGACGCTCGAGTCCTTCGGCGAGATCGGCCTCGGCTACCTCTCGCTCGACCGCCCGGCCGGCACGCTCTCCGGCGGCGAGGCGCAGCGCGTGAAGATGATCCGCCAGCTCGGCTCGTCGCTCACCGACGTCACGTACGTGTTCGACGAACCCACGATCGGCCTGCACCCGCACGACATCCAGCGCATGAACGACCTGCTGCTGCGGCTGCGCGACAAGGGCAACACGGTGCTCGTCGTGGAGCACAAGCCGGAGACGATCGTCATCGCGGACCACGTCGTCGACCTCGGCCCCGGCGCGGGAACCGAGGGCGGCACGGTCTGCTACGAGGGGACCGTCAAGGGACTGCGATCCAGCGGCACGATCACCGGCCGGCACCTCGACGACCGCGCCTCGCTCAAGGAGTCCGTGCGCACGCCGAGCGCGGTCCTGGAGGTCCGCGGCGCCTCGACGAACAACCTGCGGAACGTCGATGTGGACATCCCCCTCGGCGTGCTCACGGTCATCACCGGCGTCGCGGGGTCCGGCAAGAGCTCGCTCGTGCACGGCTCGATCCCGGCCGGTGAGGGCGTCGTATCGATCGACCAGGCCGCGATCCGCGGCTCGCGGCGCAGCAACCCGGCGACGTACAGCGGCGTCCTCGAGCCGATCCGGAAGGCGTTCGCCAAGGTGAACGGCGTGAAGCCGGCGCTGTTCAGCGCGAACTCGCAGGGCGCGTGCCCGGAGTGCAACGGCGCCGGCGTCATCTACACCGACCTCGCGGTGATGGCCGGCGTGGCCACGGTCTGCGAGGAGTGCGAGGGCAAGCGGTTCGACGCGTCCGTGCTCGAATACAAGCTCGGCGGCCGGGACATCAGCGAAGTGCTCGCGATGCCGGTGGCCGAGGCCCGCGACTTCTTCGGCGAGGCCGAGGCGCGCACGCCGGCCGCGCACGCGATCCTGGAGCGCCTCGTCGACGTCGGCCTCGGCTACCTCACGCTCGGCCAGCCGCTCACGACGCTGTCCGGCGGCGAGCGCCAGCGGCTCAAGCTCGCCACCCATCTGGCGGACAAGGGCGGCGTCTACGTCCTCGACGAGCCGACCGCCGGCCTGCACCTCGCCGACGTCGAGCAGCTGCTCGGCCTGCTCGACCGCATCGTCGACTCCGGAAGATCGGTCATCGTCATCGAGCACCACCAGGCCGTCATGGCGCACGCCGACTGGATCATCGACCTCGGTCCCGGCGCAGGTCACGACGGGGGCCGGGTCGTGTTCGAGGGCACGCCCGCGGATCTCGTCGCCAAGCGGTCCACCCTCACCGGCGAGCACCTCGCGGCGTACGTAGGGGTTACCCCCTAGACCCTCCGGCGTACGCGGGAACGGCTCTCGCGGCGGACGCCCCGGCGCGCCGCCGTCCCTACCTTGGAGAGGAGGACGGCGACGCGGACAGGAGGGGCGAGGGATGACCGGCGGAGTGATCACCCATTTGATAGCCACCTACGGCTACTTCGCGGTATTCGCCCTCATCGCGCTGGAGAGCCTCGGAATCCCGCTGCCCGGCGAGACGGCCCTGATCGCGGCGTCCATCTACGCGGGCTCGACGCACCATCTGAACATCGCCGCGATCGCGGCCGTCGCGTCGGCGGCCGCGATCGTCGGCGACAACGGGGGCTACTGGCTCGGACGGCGCGGCGGGGGAGCGCTCGTCGCCCGGTACGGACACATCGTCCGGCTGGACGGGCGCAAACTGAAGGTCGGCCGGTACCTGTTCGCGCGGCACGGCGGCTCGGTCGTCTTCTTCGGCCGCTTCATCAGCGTCCTGCGAACATATGCCGCGTTCCTGGCCGGGCTCAACCGGATGCCGCTCGCCCGCTTCGCCGTCGCGAACGCCGCCGGCGGAGTGGTCTGGGCCGTGGGTTACGCGGCCGCGGCCTTCGCGATCGGCAGCGCGGCCGCCTCGCTCGGATCGACGGTCACGCTCGTCGGCCTCGGCGTCACGACCGTGCTGACCGTCCTCGGCACGCTCCTGCTGCGCAAGCACATGGCCCGGCTGGAGCAGCGTGCCGAGGAGATGTTCCCCGACGCACCCGACGTTCCCGGAGCCACCGACGTTCCCCGTGTTCCCGGCACTCCCAGCACTCCGGGCGCCCCCGGTGCAACCGCTGATTCCGGCGCCGGGGTCCCCTCGGTCAGAATTCCCGGGCCTCACCTGACGCGAGATGCCGTCGGTCGGTGTCGGTGAGGCCGCCGAGCACCCGGCCGTACACGGCGACGCCGTTCTCGCTGATCAGGCCGTCGTGGATGTCGACGACGTGCTTCGGCCGCACCGCGCGCACGTAGTCCGCGCTCTCCGAGACCTTGCACCACGGCGCGTTGATCGGTAGCAGCAGCGTCTCGACAGGCTGCTCCGGCACCGTCAGCGCGTCGCCGGGATGGAAGACCGTGCCGTCCACCAGATAGCCCACGTTCGTGATCCGCGGGATGTCCGGGTGGATCACGGCGTGCAGCTCGCCGTGCACCTGGATCTCGAAGCCCGCCGCCGAGAAGGCGTCGCCGTGCCCGACCGTGTGCACCCGTCCGGGGTACGCGGCGGACAGCTGCGAGGCGACGGAGGCGAGCGTCCAGACCTCGGCCTGCGGGTTCGCGTCCAGCGCGGCGCGCACGTGGCCCTCGTCGAAGTGATCCGGGTGCTCGTGGGTGATCAGCACGGCCGCGACGCCGTCGACGGCGCCGGGCTCGGTGAAGCCGCCGGGGTCGATGACGAGCACGGGCCCGCCCTTGTCGAGGCGGATGCACGAATGGCCCTGCTTGGTCAGCTGCACGATCTGTCCTTCACGAATCGGGGGCCCGACGTAGTCGATGATGGCCCGTCCCGCGCTCGGGCGCATCCCCGCGGCCGGCCGCCGGCTCGTCACCCACACGGCGGTGCCCGGCCAACCGATCGGCCCCCTGCAGGGTCATCGGTTCGACGGTCCGGGCATGGCACCCCAGCGCGCCGAACCACTGGGCGCCGCCGACGAACGCGGAAGGGGAACAGGATCATGGCATCCTCGTCGAGCACCTTCACCACCGCGGAAACCCGTCGCATACTCGCCTGCCGCCACGTGCGCGGCGAGATGCACGAGCAGCCGGACGTGCTCGCGCGGATGTCCCGGCACGTCGAGCACTTCGCCCGCCAGGTCGGCTCCCTGGCCGCCGAGCACGGCGGCCTGCGCGACGTCGTCTTCCTCGCCCCGGCCGGCACCCAGCCGGTGGCGATCCTCGGCCGGCACGCGGTCGCGGCGCGGCTCGGGCCGGAGGCGCTGCCGCCGCATACGGGCCCTGATCCGCAGTCCGTCGAGCTGGACCGGCGGCTGGTCATCGCGCTCTCCCCGTCCGGCGAGGACGAGCGGGTGCTCGCGCTCGCCCGCCGCGCCCTCGACTCCGGCTCGGCGCTGATCACCGTCACCAACGACGCCGGCTCCCCGCTGGCCCGGCTGGACGCGCTCAACGTGGACATCGCCGCAGGCCTCGAACTGTCCCCCGCGCCCACCAAGTCCGTCACCGGCATGATGCTCGCCGTCCTCGCCCTCGTCGACGGGCTGCCCACCGCCCGCCCGACGCCGCCCTCGATCGCCGACCCCTCGCAGGCCCTGGCCATGGCGGAGGCCGTCGGCGCGCTGCTCGCCGACCCCGCGCACGCCGACGCCGCGGCCGCCCGCCTCGTGCCCGCGCGCCGCGTCGCCGTCGTGGGCCAGGGCCACCACCTCCCGGCCGCGCTGGAGACCGCGCGGATGCTCAAGGACACCGCCGACCTGCTGGTCGAGGGCTTCTCGGTGGAGGAGTTCTGCGCGGGACCGCTCGGCGGATTCGACGCGCGCACCGCCGTCGTGCTGCTCTTCGGGCCGGCCCACGCCACCGTCCGCTCGCTCCGCGCCAGGCTGCGCATCCGCGGCGCGCGCGTCGTCGTGATCGGCAACGCCGCGGACGAGGCCGCGCGCCCCGACCTGCCGCTGCCCGACCTGCTCGTTCCCGGGGCCGCCGAATGCGTGCTGGCCACCGTGCGCGGCCAGCAGCTGGCCGTCGCCGCCGCCCGCGCCCTCGGCGTGGACCCGGACCGGCCCGCCGTGATCGACGTCACATCCCCGTCACCCGTTCGGTCGCAGCACGCGCCGGCGCCGGTCCGCGCGGAGCGTGAGGCGGGGGACGGGAGAACGGTTGAGAGTCCGCAGTAGCTGAATTCGAGGTCTGCCTGGATGCGCCCGCGCGCCGCATCGCGCTGGCCGTGCCGTTGTGATCACTAAGGGTGATGTAATACTGGAAGCGTGACCACGATCGACCGGGCCGACGCGTACGCGTTGCTGACCGACGGGCGCGCCGTCCGGCTGCGCTCCGCGACCCCGGGCGACTGGCAGGCCGTGCACGACTTCGCCGGGACCCTCGGCCCGGACAGCATCTACCGCCGCTTCTTCGGCTCGCCGCGCGATCCCGGCGTGATCCTCGCCGATCTGGTCTGCGCGCCGCAGCCGGAGCACGGCCCGGCCACCCACGGCGGCCTGCTCGCCGTCCTCGACGGCGAGGTCGTCGGCCTCGCCGACTGGTACCGCGCGAGCCGCGACCGCACGGACGTGGCCGAGATCGCGTTCGCGGTCTCCGACGCCCTGCACGGCAAGGGCGTCGCCACCCTGCTCGCCGAGCACCTGATGATCGCCGCCGAACGCGCCGGAATCCGCCGCCTGCTCGCGGTGACCCAGGGCGACAACCGCGAGATGCTCGGCGTTTTCATCGCGCTCGGCGTGCCGGTGGACCGCGACTGGTCCGACGGTGTCTGCACCCTGACGATCGACCTCGATCTCGACTCCGCCGCCCGCGCCGCGCTGATGGAGGCGGCGGCGAAACGCGAGGGCCTGGCCGACGAGGCGAGCCTGCGCAGCCTGCTCGCCCCCGGGTCGATCGCCGTCCTCGGCGATGTCGCGCACCCCGCCACCCGCCGCCTGATGGACGAACTCGCGCCCTTCTCAGGGCCCGTGTACTACGGCGGGGTCGAGGGCGCCGACCTGCCGGACGACGCGCGGCCCGAGCTCGCCGTCGTCACCTCGCCGCCGGAGCGCGCCGTCGCCGCCGTCCGCCGCTGCGCCGATCGCGGCGTCCGGGCGATCATCGTGACCGCGACCGGCTTCGACCGAGAGCAGGGCCTCGACCTGCTGAAAGCCTGCCGCGCCAACGGGATGCGCCTCGTGGGTCCCGGCAGCCTCGGCGTCGCCGCCCCGCACGGAGCCGACGGATTCAGCGCCCTGCTCTCGGCCACCGCCCCCGATCCGGGGCCCGCCGGCGTGGCCGTGCAGTCCGGCGGCGTCGGCCTCGCGCTGCTCAGCCACCTCGACCGGCTCGGCATCGGCGTCAGCACCTTCGCGGCGGTCGGCGAGAAGTACGACGTGAGCGCGAACGACCTGCTGCTGCACTGGGAGCAGGACTCCGACACGAAGCTCGGCCTGCTGCACGTCGAATCCTTCGGCAACCCGCGCAAGTTCGCCCACACCGCCCGCCGCCTGTCCCGGCTGATCCCGCTGCTCGCCGTGGACCCCGAGCAGTCGCTGAGCCAGGCGCGCACGGCCCTCTACGCGCAGGCCGGCATCATCGCGGTGCCCTCGCTCGGCGCCCTGGTCGACGCCGCGGCGCTGGCCGCGCACCAGCCGCTCCCGCGCGGCCGCCGCGTGGCCGTGATCGGCAACACGCACGGCATGGTCAGCCTGGCCGTGCAGGCCTGCCTGCACGCAGGGTTCGAAGTCACCCACGCCGTCGACGCCACCCCGTCCGCCGACGCCGCCAGGCTGGCCGAGCACATCACCCACGCCGTCGAGCGCACGGTCGCGGCCGCGGAGTCCCCGGCCGCCGCGGACTCCGCCGGAGCGGACGAGGCGGACGAGACGGCGCCCCCCACCGTCCCCGAATCCATCTTCCTGGCC